>NZ_CP189852.1:634318-1268636 GCF_050235535.1 Aliinostoc sp. HNIBRCY26 | reverse complement strand
GGACGCTACAGAATACATCAAAGACATAGCCAATAAATCAAATATACCTCCTTCTATGCTGCTCTTAACTGAAAAAAGAAACTTTTTCAAAATGGATTTACAGCCAGAGACTTACGAGAATTTAGCGATTAAAGGAGCTTACCAATTAACTCGCATTAATTTCAAAAAAATGAAACCGAAGAAGTTAGAGATATCTTAGTCAAATAGATTAGGGGATTGGGAATTTTAGATTTTGGATTTTGGATTTTGGATTTTAGATAGAATAGATGGAAAATCCAAAATCGGGATGAGCAATATTTTAAGATTTTTACTGTCTTACTTTGAGTTTTAAAGATTGATTGATTTGGTTTAGGAGTTCTTCCATTGAGATAGAACGAGGGACGATTTTAGTGGCGATCGCATTTAACATATCTGCTATTGATTGCAGATCGTTTTTATCCTGAGTATTTTTAGTGCGGGAATTAAGTGATGACCGATGTAACCTTTGATCGATAACTACAACTGGTGGTAAATCTAAGGGTAAATCTTGCAAAGTTTTTAAAGCTTTTAATACTTCTGGATGGATAGTGGCAGTGCCTAAGCAAATTAGTAATAAATCTACGCTTTGATGACGTATTTGTTGTAAAACTTCTGCCCAACAACGGGCTATTGTCGCCTTGAATCCGGCTGTTTGCAAATATTGAATGAGGGCTTGAAACCATTCTGTACCTCTCTCGCTATTGCCTGGATTTACAGAGGAATTTTTCTCCTTATAAGCTTTGACTGGTTTGCGTTTAGTTTGTGGTAAATCCTGGAGCATGGTTAAATCTACCACTAAAATGTTTGGGGGATAGCAAACTCCAGAAGCGATTTGCAAGACAGACAATAGGGTGTCTTTTTGACTGTTGCTATCATCTTGATTGAGTGGTGTTAAACAGGGAAATACTGACAAACCGGGAATTTGCGATGCGGTGAGGGTGGTGTTAACATCGCAAGTTACCAAAGGTAAGCTAGCTAATCGGGGATGTTGACTGAGTTGTTGTAAGTAAGTTTGTGCGAGGGAATTATCTACATCCAGTAAAACCACATCAAATTGCCAGACTCTGGCTAGTAGTTCGGCTTGATCTAAATCATCGACTTCAATCACCCGATGTTCTTGTAATGAAGAATGGGGATTGATTGATTGGACATCAGGATCAACTAATCTGAGAATTCTGAGGGTTTTATGGGGTGGATTTTCTTCACTATTGTTAATACTAGGTTGTTGGTTTTTGCTTGGCGCACGGAGTTTTTCTAACACAGGTGTGAGAGACTGGGTTTCTACTGGTAAGCTCAAAAAACCATCAGCTTGATTAGCCAGTGCTTGTTCTTTGTCTGCACCTGTGGCTGTGACAATGACGGACAAATGACGTAAAGCTGGGTCAGATTTGAGTAATGTGAGAACATCCCAACCAGATAGCAAGGGTAAAAGGGGATTTAAAAATATGGCTTGTGGTTGTAGACGACGGGCTTTTTCTACGGCTTCTGTTCCAGAACGGGCAATAACCACTCGATAACCATGATTTTTGAGTTGTTCGGTTAAGTCTTGAATGTATCTGGCGACGGTTTCGACTATTAAAACTAAGCGTTGGGAAGAAATTGCTTGATTTTTCCCGCTTTGGTTGGCAAGCTGGAGATTTCCCAATTTATCGCTGTTATTTACTTCTGTGTTTTTGGTTTCAGATTCAACAAAACCGGTGGTGGGTGGACTAGGTGGTAAAAGTAGAGTAAATTGGCTACCTTTACCTTCTTGAGACAAGAAACTGACATCTCCACCGTGAAGACGCGCTAAAGCCCTGGTTAAGACTAGTCCCAAGCCTGTACCTTCAAACTGACGCGTTAAGGGATTTTCTAGTTGTTGGAATTTCTGGAAAATCAAGTGTTGTTGATGTTCAGGAATGCCGATCCCTGTGTCCCAAACAGTAAAAGCAATCCATCCTTCCCAAAGATTGACTCTTAAGCCGATTTCACCAGAGATTTCCGTAAATTTAAAGGCGTTGGACAAGAGATGTACCAACATTTGACGCAGGCGTAATTCATCGGCGGTAATTGACTCTAACCCTGGTTCAATGGACATTGTAAAGACAGGTTCTGATGACCGAGGGGGAGATTTTTGGGTGGTTGAGGTAGTTTTGCTGGTTTGGCTGTGAATAGCTTTGGCTTCTGCCAGGGCGCGATCGCAAACAGATTGTATATTTACAGGTGATGGGGTTAACTCCATTTGTCCCGTTTCCATACGGGTGAGGTCTAAAATGTCGTTAACTACACTCATTAAATGGCGACCACTTTGATGAATTAAGCCTGCATACCTGGCTTGACGTTCGTTGAGTTCTCCTAATTGCTGATCTACTAATAACCGCGATAGTCCCAAAACGGCGGTCAAGGGGGTTTTGAGTTCATGGCTAATACAAGCTAAAAACTCATCTTTTAAGCGGTTGAGTTGAATCAGGTCAGCATTTTTGGCTGATAGTTCTTTATAAAGTTGCTGTTGTTCGGTGACATCGGTGGCTGAGACTAGCCACAAGTTATCATCCCCTATGATTGCGGCTGATTCAGAGTGGGGAAATTTTAAATCTGGACTATCTAGGGGAATTTTGGTAAATTGCCAAATCCGTTCTTGACCACTCTGCACTTCTACAATACAGGTACAAATACCAAGGCGACTGTCTAAAAAACAACGACCTGCGCCGGAGATGCTATCTGGTGATGTTATTTGTGAGTGCAGGGGTTTGTAACTGGGTAACTCGGTGATGGGTAAGGTTTCATTTTGCTGGAAAATCTTACCGTAGCCATGAGCATAAATTTTGGCGGCTTTGGGGTTGGCGTATTCTGGTTGTCTGATGCGGGTAGCGGCTAATATCGCCTCAACTTGTTGCCTAATGCCTTCGGGATCTTTTAATGTGCCTAATTGCTGCCACCATGCCAGATTTTGCGTTAACACCAGACCTGTGCTAGTTTGCAACATTAAAGGCCAAGGTAGTTGTTCTAATAATTGTACTAGTGATTTGTATCCTTGGGGTTGGCGTTGCGGCGATCGCGATCGCCTAACTCTACTGTTACTGATGATGGTGCTATCTTGATGTGTTGATGCTGGGTGGCCGTGATTGTAATTCATGCCTACTTGGACTTTGGCTAAGGCATTTAAGAGGCGCACACTATTGAGTAGTCCTAAAAATTTCCCATCCGCATCTACTAAGACTAACTCTAATGTGCTGGCTTGGGTGATCTGATAACGCCACCACGAACTCAATTGCTCTACACAATAACTAGCTGGTAATATTTGTATTGGCTCAATGACTATTTGACCCAATTGCGAGATTGGTTGTTGTAAATAATTTGCAATTTGCCCATCTCCAGCATTGAGCATCACCTGCTGCGTTAACCGCGCCGAGTGAAGCACCCCGATGGGACAATAGTGTTGATTGACTATGATTAAGCGATCGCACTGCTTCTGCTCAAACATCTCCAGCGTCTCTGCCAGAGTGCTGGTTTCCCAGCAACTATTGCCAGTTGCTAGAAATTCATAAAGCGGATTCTGTAGCATTGACATACGGCTTGGGGGGTCATTCTTCTTGTGAACGCCTCTGGCTTCACCATCAGCGCAGGGGCAAATAGCGATCGCGCCTGAAGCAGTATTCTTTCAGAAGACTCATATCAGCGATCTTGTCCAGCTTTTTTACTATTGAATTAATGGCATAGGTTCTCTGGAACAACGGCGTTTCATTTCAATAGTCAGCCAACTGCGGCCTGTTACTCCGACCACGTCCAAATCTCTTTGAACAACCATGAATACTTCGCCACTGGCATTTGTTTGTTTGTCATCAATAGCAACAGCTAAAACAATTATGCCTTCAAAGATTCGCTTTAGAACCTTGAGGAATTATAATTATTGAAAATGCGACAATACTTTAAGTTCGTTTAAGTATCTTATCAAGGAGTAAAATAGAAAATCCTTATTTAGACAGATATACATATGCAAATCATAAATTAAGTTATGTTTTTCTTCGGCAACTAAACTGAGATACTAACCAGCTATCCTCACCTTTCTCCCAATTTTCCCACCCGCCAAGTGATTGTGATTGCGAGAAAAGCCGATGATATATACATATCTTGCTCTAAATTCTTGAGTGAAGATGTACGTAATTGCCATCAATGACTAACTGCACCTGTCATCTTGCATAGTGATTAAAGAGAGATATATAAGTATGTAAATGCTACTACCAATCTTGATTCTCCGACCAAATGTTAAAAAAAATTTAGATCACTCATCCCACACAATAGCAAACAACTCTCGATTCAATGCGTGGCTATGTGATTTTAGCGGCTCTCTAATTCTAGGGGTCACAATCACAGATCAGATTTATTACCGACTCAAGTGTTTATATCTCACAATTAATGAAAACCTTACTAGTAAATATCCCTATGCCTTTGCCGACCAACAGCAAAAAGTACAGCAGGTTCGTCAGCACATGAATCCAGAAGTTGAACGACAAGTATTGTTGCAGCAACTCAAATCAGAATATCGAGAAATTCTCATTAATTACTTTACTACAGACAAAGCACTAAAAGAAAGAATCGATAAATTTATCAATGCAGTGTTTTGTGCTAATATTCCTGTGCCACAAATTATAGAAATTCATATGGAACTAATTGATGAATTTTCCAAGCAGCTACAATTAGAAGGGAGGAGTGATGAAACATTACTAGACTACCGCCTTACTCTCATAGAAATCCTAGCGCATCTATGTGAAGTTTATCGGAGTGCTATTTTTAAATAGATATAAATCCTCAGTTCCCCTCATTTATCATGTGAATTTTTAACTTTTCTCTGTATGACAAAAGCCAGAAAAACCTATGTTCTCAAGCTTTATGTGGCAGGGAACACGCCGAATTCAGTCAGGGCCCTCAAAACTCTTAAAAATATTTTAGAGCAGGAATTTCAAGGCATTTACGCCCTGAAAGTCATTGACGTATTAAAAAATCCGCAACTAGCAGAAGAAGATAAAATATTAGCTACACCAACACTATCGAAGATTTTGCCGCCGCCCGTCCGCAAAATCATCGGTGATCTTTCAGACCGAGAAAGGGTATTGATTGGTTTAGATTTGCTGTATGAAGAATTGAATGAAGAAGATTGGGAAGAGCAAGACAATCTTTAAAATTCTAAAAAAACGATTAAAATCAACAACATTTAATAATTAAAAATCTGGGTGTAGTACCCATTTATCAAGCAACAATGAGCGATAACGAACAACAAGCAGCAAACCCTATATCGAGTGCTGGTGTGGAAAAAATCCGCACCATGATTGAAGGCTTTGATGACATCAGTCATGGGGGTTTACCAGTAGGTAGAACTACTCTAGTCAGTGGCACTTCAGGAACAGGGAAAACACTATTATCTCTACAGTTTCTTTATAACGGCATCACCTATTTTGATGACCCAGGGGTGTTTGTGACCTTTGAAGAATCCCCCAGTGACATCATTAAAAATGCTCACATCTTTGGTTGGAATTTACAACACTTAATTAACGAAGGTAAATTATTTATTCTCGACGCGTCTCCAGATCCTGAAGGTCAAGACATCGTAGGGAATTTCGACTTGTCCGCTTTAATTGAGCGGTTACAGTATGCTATCCGCAAATACAAAGCGAAACGGGTTTCGATCGACTCCATAACTGCCGTATTTCAACAGTATGAAGCAGTAGGAGTAGTTCGCCGCGAAATTTTTCGCTTAGTGGCGCGCTTAAAACAATTGAATGTCACCACAGTCATCACCACAGAAAGAAGCGAGGAATATGGGCCTGTTGCGTCTTTTGGTGTAGAAGAATTTGTTTCTGATAATGTGGTGATTGTTCGCAACGTTTTAGAAGGAGAACGTCGCCGCCGCACCATTGAAATCCTCAAATTACGGGGAACAACCCACATGAAAGGAGAATATCCTTTCACCATTACCAATGAGGGAGTAAATATCTTCCCCTTGGGTGCAATGCGCCTTACCCAAAGATCATCCAATGTCCGTGTTTCTTCCGGTGTCAAAACCTTGGATGAAATGTGTGGTGGTGGTTTCTTCAAGGATTCAATTATTTTAGCAACTGGTGCTACAGGTACAGGTAAGACATTACTAGTCAGTAAGTTCTTACAAAATGGCTGTGTTAATGGTGAGCGAGCCATATTATTTGCCTATGAAGAATCACGCGCTCAATTATCTCGGAATGCTTACTCATGGGGCATTGACTTTGAAGAATTAGAACGTCAGGGATTACTCAAAATCATTTGTACCTATCCTGAATCTACTGGTTTAGAAGATCACCTGCAAATTATTAAATCAGAAATTGCTGAGTTTAAACCAGCACGCATCGCCATTGACTCTCTTTCTGCTATGGCCAGAGGAGTCAGCAATAATGCTTTCCGGCAATTTGTCATTGGTGTTACAGGGTATGCCAAACAAGAAGAAATCACTGGTTTCTTTACTAACACCACCGACCAATTTATGGGATCACATTCCATTACAGATTCCCATATTTCCACAATTACAGACACAATTTTGATGCTACAATATGTCGAAATTCGTGGAGAAATGTCGCGGGCAATCAACGTATTTAAGATGCGGGGATCATGGCATGATAAAGGTATTCGTGAGTACAATATCACCGCCGACGGCCCAGAGATTAAAGATTCTTTCCGTAACTATGAAAGAATTGTGAGTGGTGCGCCTACCCGCGTTAGTATTGATGAAAAGGCGGAACTTTCTCGCATAGTTAGACGTTTTGAAGATAAACAGGGTTCCGATTCCTAGATTTGGTATCGTACTATATTCCTACTTTAATTTAGTATCGTGCTATATTCTGTTGTGAAGAAAAGTTTTCTGCCGCCAGATTGATTTTCGTGTGAGGGGATGCGGTGAAAGGACAACAATTACTTTATAGTTTCTGTTTTTTACCTGGTGTAACAGCAGCTGTATTGGCAACTCAGCCAGCTGTGGCTGAGGGCGTGAAGGTAAGTAGTGTACAATTAGCTTCTTCTCCTAGTGTTTTGACTGCTAACGATAGTCAAACCTTGGTAGCAGATAATGCTCAGACACAACTACCAAAAGATATAGATCCAGATTTTTCCCAGACAACTGAAAAATCTGATTTAGCTGAAGTTAATGCAGCAGATTTAAGTAGTAAAAGTAATGCAGTTGGATTGACAGAAAACACTGCTATTACTAACGAACAAAAATCATCCCAAAAGGAAGTTAAAATTGTCAGTCTGTCACCTAATCGCGATTGGATTCAAAGGCTCAAGCAGAATCGGTTAACAAATAATCCAAAGCCCAGTAACTTAGCTAGTAATCAACTAGAGTTAGTCGCATCTGTAGCACCTGCAACTAATTCTTTATCTCAGCTAGGCGCAACAAAAAATCTCAAAACTCAGTTACCAATAGCATTACAAGCATCTGTTAAAGGTGCAGGTGCAGCTCAACTTTTGGCAGCCAATAGTTGCTCGCTACAACCAGGAACTGCGGCAACGCTAATTTTAGCGACTAATTGTCCCCAGTCTCAATGGTCAAGCAAGCAACTCGCACAAAATAATCCTGATCTGACACCGTCTCCTGTGGAGTCAGCACCAGCAACTACACCTGCACCGTCCCCTGTGGAGTCAGCACCAGCAACTACACCTGCACCAGCTAATAATGGTGTGGAAGTACCAGCTAGCCTGACTCCCAAGTCCAATCCCTTGCTCTTTCCTACGCAACCTCAAGAAGTCACAACCCAAGAAAATCAGCGTATTACCTTAGAGCAGGCTTTAGAAATTGCACGGCGCAATAATCGCGATTTGCAGGTGTCGTTGTTGGAATTAGAAAGAGCGCAAGCTTCTTTAAAAGAAGCACAGGCGGCTTTATTTCCCAGTGTGTCTGTAAGTGCTGATATTACCCGCAGCCAATCCGCTAGCTCCCAACTGAGTGTAGAAAGGGCTGGAGGCGGTACCGATGAACCAAGTACAGATTTCACCAGTCAAGCCCAGTTAACCTACGACATCTACACATCAGGTAGACGCAACGCCGCCATCAAAGAAGCAGAAGAACAGGTGCGTTTTAGTGAGTTAGCTGTAGAAAACCAATCCGAAGAAATTCGGCGGAATGTGGCTACAGAATATTACAACTTACAGCAGGCAGACGAACAAGTCCGCATTGCTAGATCAGCAGTAGAAAACTCCCAAGCTAGCTTAAGAGATGCGGAAGCATTAGAAAGAGCAGGGGTAGGAACGAGGTTTGACGTATTGCGATCGCAAGTTAACTTAGCCAACGCGCAACAAGAACTCACCAGTGCGATTTCTCAGCAACAAATTTCCCGTCGCACCCTAGCAACTCGCTTGAGTTTGCCCCAAACAGTCAACATCGAAGCTGCTGATCCTGTACAAGTAGCAGGACTTTGGCAACAGTCCTTAGAAAGTAGCATCGTCCTAGCTTATCAAAATCGCCCCGAACTGCAACAGCAACTAGCACAGCGCAACATCAGCGAACAACAGCGCAGACAAGCACTAGCTAACCTGGGGCCACAAGTCAGCTTAGTAGCGAACTATAACTTACTTGATCAGTTCGATGATGATGTCAGCGTCACCGATGGTTATTCCTTCGGAGTCAGAGCCAGCTTGAACATATTTGACGGTGGTGCATCCAGAGCAAGAGCCGCTCAAGCCAAAAAGAATATTGCGATCGCCGAAACTCGATTTGCCGAACAACGCAATCAAATTCGTTTTCAAGTTGAGCAAGCTTACTTCACACAGCAAGCTAACCTCAATAACGTCCAAACTGCCAACACAGCTTTAGAACAAGCCAGAGAATCACTACGCCTAGCGCGTTTGCGGTTCCAAGCTGGTGTAGGAACACAAACAGACGTAATTAACGCTGAAAACGAATTAACTAGAGCTGAAGGTAATCGTGTCACAGCGATATTAGATTACAACAGAGCCTTAGTTGACTTGCAAAGAGCTGTTACCACCAGAGCATTAACTAGCTCAACCAACAGTCAATAGTTTGACTTTTCGGAGATGTCTTTTGTAGAGACTTAATAGTGATGAGTGATGAGTTATCCAGATTCAGCACTCATCACTTAATTTTTTGGGGTGAATCAATATTGACTCAGAAATGACAAACTAGAGATTATGGAATATTGACTAATATGTAAAAACTCATGACTACAGTCACATCCCAAGAAATTGCCACGTTTCGTTCTCAATTGGTAGATGATCAAGCAGCTATGGAAGCCTTGGAATTGATTGAGGACTGTGAAGGAGATTTAGAAGACGCAGCCGTGACTCTAGCAATTAAAGCTGGACAAGAACCAGAACAAGCTAATTCAGAGTGGCTGGGCGACTTGGCAAAAAGGTGGCGTGCTGTCATTTGTGAACAACAATTTCGAGAAGACTTACAAAACGGTTCCATCAAAGAGATGATCGCACATCTCAAAACCATGCCCACATTCCCCAAGATTTTAGCCACACCAGTTTTGATGTATATCCTGAAGCAAGGTGTAAATAATTTTTGTGAACCAATGGATACGTTAAGGTAAGGAATGGGGAATGGGGAATGGGGAATGGGGAATAGGGAATAGAGAATAGGGAATAGGGAATAGGAAGATAGAAAAAAAGAATCACTATTATCCAATGCCCAATGCCCAATGCCCAATGCCCAACAACTCCTGATACGCTGTTAATTAAGGCAAAACTTCATCAAAAAAATACTATTGATAGCATCAATGAATTACCTTGTGGCCGTGTTACCAGACCGTATCCAAGCTGAAGCTGCTTACTTAGCGTTAGAAAAAGAAGGCATAGACAGCACAATTTTGGGTAGAGGTTATAAAAGTGCCGATGAGTTTGGTTTAATTGATCCCAACACTCAAGCCAAAAAACAAGCGCAACTTATGGCCTATTGGCTAGTACCATTTGGCTTTTTTGCTGGTTTTACTTTTAGTTTGATTACTGGTTTAGATACCTTCGCCTGGGCGGGTGAAATTGGTAATCACATCATTGGTGGACTATTAGGTGCTGCTAGTGGTGCAATGGGTAGCGTATTTGTCGGTGGTGGAATCGGCTTAGTTGTGGGTAGCGGTGATGCTTTACCCTACCGCAACCGTTTAGATGCGGGTAAATATCTTGTTGTAGTTCAAGGTTCGGAAACTCTCTCTCGCCAAGCTACTCGCATTTTAAGACAGTTTGAGCCAGAGAATATTCAAGGTTACGCGGGTTAGGGATTGGGGATTGGGGACTGGGGACTGGGACAAGGTAGAAGAAATACTAATGACTAATGACTAATGACTAATGACTAATGACTATTGACTATTAATCATGTTGCCAAGAGAAGAATTATTAAAGGGTGTTGAAAATCGAGATAGTATAGCTCGTGTAATTGACCAAGCGGAACAAGCGATTAAAACTTGGGAAGTGGTGTTGACAGATTTTTTGTCACCTCCTGAATTGGCAGAAATGCAACGGGTGTTTAGTCGTTTAACAGAAGTCCAATTGTTACCTTGGGGTGGTTATCCGCAAGCGGAACGCCAAAGAGTTGCGATCGCCCGTTCTGAGTTACCCTTAGATCAATCTCAAGTTAGCTTAGTAGCACTAGAAATAGCTGGTAATTTTCTATTTGACCCAGCGACGCACCGCGACTTTTTAGGCGCGATGTTAGGAACGGGTATTGTCAGAGACAAAACTGGAGACATTATTGTTTTAGGTGAACGCGGCGCGCAAGCCATAGTTGTTCCAGAGTTGGTAGAGTTTTTAACCATGAATCTCCAGCAGGTGCGTTCCGTTCCTGTGAAAACCCAGCCGATAGATTTGAGTGAGTTAAAAATCCGCGAACCCAAGAAAAAAGAATTAACCACAGTGGAAGCTTCTTTAAGATTAGATGCGATCGCATCTGCTGGTTTTGGAATGTCTCGCAGTAAAATGGTAGACTTCATCGACGCAGGGGATGTGCGTGTCAATTGGAAAGAAGTTACTCAACCTAGTTCTCAAGTGAAATCCGGTGACTTAATCGCCATTCGCGGCAAAGGACGTTTAGAAGTTGGTGAAATTGCTGTCACAAAAAAAGAACGCTACCGCGTTCAATTAACTAGATATATGTAGAAAATAGGGAATGGGGAATGGGGAATATCACCAATGCCCAATGCCGAACAATTAAGCTTTAAACTGGCTTGCTAAAATCCTGACTAAAGTTTCTCGCGGTAAAAATCTCGGCATATTCGTAATTATTTTACTTAAGAAACTGCCACTAACTACGGTCGAGTCACCTTTTGCTAAAGCCTTTAAAGCATCATTGACTACCTCTTCTGAAGTAGATATTTTACTAGTTTTACCAGTGAAAGCCGTGGGAAAACGAGCTTCAGTAAAAAAGTTTGTTTCTGTGGGGCCAGGACAAACAACTAAAACACGAACTCCATATTTACGATTTTCTGCCCATAATGCTTCACTAAAACTCAAAACAAAAGCCTTACTAGCAGCATATACTGAAAGGTATGGTATGGGTTGAAATGCCGCAATTGAAGATACATTAATAATGCTTCCTGAATGGCGTTGTCGCATCAAAGGTAAGAACTTGTGAGTCAAATCTACCAAAGCCAAAACGTTTAATTGCAGCATTTTGACCTGTCGTTCCCCCTCTCTTTCTGCAAAGTCACCATAATCACCAAAACCAGCATTATTGATTAATAAATCAACAGTTAATCCCTTAGTTTTAGTAATATCAAAGACATCCGCCGCCGCATTTGGTTCCGTGAGGTCTTTAACTATCACTTCTATTTGGATGTTGTGTTGTAATTGTAATTCTTGAGCTAGCTGATGTAATTTTTCTGCTGAACGTGCAACAAGAACTAAATTAGTTTGACGCGCAGCTAATTCTTGGGCAAAGGCTTGACCAATACCACTTGATGCACCAGTGATTAAAGCCGTTGACATTTTAGATAATCAATTTTTTCTTATAAGACTTATAAATTTTAACAATACTTTTTAGGGGGGAAAGTCAAGAGTCAAGAGTCAAGAGTCAATAGTCAATAGTCATTACTCATTACTCATTACTCAGCACTCAGCACTCAGCACTCAGCACTTATTACTCCTACCTTGTCTCCCTTGCCCCTTGCGCCCTGCCCAGTCCCCAATCCCCACAGTAACTGTAATTTCTGTCACCCGTAGTGGGAATACTAAAGCTATAAGTTAAGGCTTATATCTACTTATAGCTATGCTAAACAAAATTAAATGGGCTGTGATTCTTTTAGGGGGTGCAGCCGGGGTGCTTTGGGTAGTCAATCTACCCTATCCGATGATTCGCTGGCCTGTTGCCAAAACTCTACCTATCCTGTTGTTGCCCAGTTATATCAACATGGATCATAACTACCGTGAAGCAATTCACAATTTAGAACAAGCAGACCAATTAATTAATCAATCTACTAGTCCAGCAGATATTGAACGGGGTGGGGAAAAGGTCAAAGCAGCAAAACGAAATTTGGATAACTTACCAGTTTGGTTTTTAGGATACTATCCGCAGACTTACTGCAATTTATTTGGGTGTACTTGGAAATTTACGGTAGATGAGTTTGAAACAGCTCGTCAACGGGTAGGAAGAATAGAAGCAATTGTATTTCAAGACAAAAATGCTCTAGTTCCACTGTCTCAAGCTGAACAAACACTACAATCCGCAAAGCAGCAATATAAACAGGCTACTAATACTCAAGATAGAGAGAAAGCCCTAACAATTTGGCAAGAAGGAATAGACCAATTAGAACAAATTCCCCAACAAACATTAGCTTCCAAAACAGCAAGAGCGAAACTCAACGCTTACAAGCGTGATTTTGAAAATGCGCGGGTTGGTAATTTCATCATAGCTGCACAGGAATTTGATTTAGCCGCCGAACAAGCCAAGCAAACTCAGCCAAAAGCTGCATCAGAATTATGGCAACAGGCTATTAATCGCATCAATCAAGTTCCCTTAGAAAATCCCCGCTATGTAGAAGCCCAAAAGTTATTAGTCAGCTACCAAAGTAAAATACAGGGTATTGTTGATCCTCGCAGTAGCAAATTAATTGATGGTGCAAAACAATTTGCGCTGGCGGCTGCTAAATTGGCTCAAAAGCCGCCACATACAGAGACAAAATGGAAGCAAATTGCTAAATTGTGGTCAACAGCTATTGAGCAATTGCAAACCGTTCAAGTAGAAGATCCAGGTTATTTAGAAGCGCAAAAGTTGCTAGCAACTTATCAAACTAATTTAGGAATTGTGGAAACTCGACTGCAAGCAGAGATAGACTCACAATTGTCACTGAAAGAGGCGAATGAGAACATTCAAAGACTGATTGCTACGCCTGCCTCTGAGCAACAGCAATTGCGATCGCAAATCCAAGGTATTATCAATCAGCTAAATACTGTACAACCTGGGACAACAGCCTACGCAGAAGCCCAGACACTAATATCGCAGGCCAAGAACCGACTTCAGCAGTAGAAATTTGTCAGAAAAAATATTTGCTTTACGAGAAATGTATGGTATATTAGTAAATCGTGCAGCAAGGACGTATAGCTCAGTTGGTTAGAGCGCTACGTTGACATCGTAGAGGTCACTGGTTCGAATCCAGTTACGTCCATATTTTTTACAGCTATTGATTATTTATCGTTGTGTTATTTGTTACCTAATAACTATAAAATACTACCTATTCCCTAATGGTGTCTGTTGGGGTTTCCGGGGTGAGGGTTAAACTGCGATAAACTTGTTCAATGGGGAAATTGAGGTTAATACTTTTGAGTTCGATTGTGTCGCCTGCTTTGTAGTTGATAATCAACCAATCGCCTGCGTCGTTTTTGTGATACAGGTCGATTTCGATGCTGGTAGAACTGACTAGTAGGTAATCGATTAAGGCTGGGTTTTGGCGGTACATTCGGAATTTGCCGCCTCTGTCGTATGCTTCGGTGCTGGCGGAGAGGACTTCGACGATTAAGCAGGGGTAGGTGATGTATTGGATGGTGGTTTTGTCGCGAACGTCGCAGGTGACGCTGACATCTGGGTAGGTGTAGTTATTAGTGCCGACAATATTGATTCGGAGGTCGGAGTTACCAGTTTCGCAGGGGCTATTTTCTAGATGGTTGGAGAATAGTGTGGTGATGCGGACAGCAATGCGGCTATGGTTTACGCTGCCACCTGTCATGGCATAAACTTGACCGTTGATCAGTTCGTGTTTTTCTAGTTGTTGTTCTTCCCAAGAGAAATATTCTTCGGGGGTTAGAATGGGAAAATTTTCTTTGGTAGCGGTCATGGTGGGGAAACTCCTGGGTTAGATGACTCGCACACTTTCATATAGAAAAATCTCTGCTGCACTTTGATTCTACACAAATAGATTGATCCGTAATGCCCTACTCTTTATTTAACATTGCTTGTTCATCAAGGAAAGCCTGTAGCTGGATCTCGTAGTCTTCATAGTAAAGGGTATGAAGTGAGACTCAGCAAAACTTTTAGCGTTTGCATCTGTATCAAATTTTTGATGAATTGGTATTACTGCTTGTCGCAGACATCGCCGATGAGCCAAGTTAAAATCCCTTCTCGGAAGTAATTTACTACCTGTACACAAGCAAATTCTGTGTTTTTTGGGACAAGGAAGGTTTTTAGTTTATCTAATTCTCCAATTTCTGGTATGTCTTTGCCAAAAAAGAGACGCTGCAATACAGCGTCTCTTCTATTTATCAAAAAGTGAAGGTTCAAAACTTCGCCCCTGGTGGGCGAAACAGTCCTTGTATCGCAAGGTAGGTAAAAACCCCACCCCTTGTGGGTGGCTTAGTTTAATTGCGAATTGCGTTAGCGTAGCGGGACGTTAGTCCATTGCGAATTGCGAATTGGTTTTATTGGTCAATCTGAACCTGATTTAATTACACAGAACTTAGATGTTTTTCCACTACAGCTTGGGGATTAGCCTCTGGACTATCCGCCTCAGAAGGTGGTACTAATTGCCAGAATCGGGGTAGGAACTCTGACCAATTTTGTAAGATAAACTTGGCTTTGGGTGAACCTGTACGCTCTACATGAGCAGTGATTAAATCTTTCAATTGCTTCTCACCTGCGGCTGTCATCACCCGTTGGAGTTTGACAATTTCTTTGTTAACTAAATCAGGGAATGCGCTGTCTTCTTCTAAGAAGTACGCCAGTCCGCCAGTCATCCCAGCCGCGACGTTGCGTCCGACTTTACCCAACACTACAATCACACCACCGGTCATATATTCACAGCAGTGATCACCTGCACCTTCAATGACGGCTACACCTTTGGAGTTGCGAACAGCAAAGCGTTCTCCGCCTAAACCATTGGCAAATAATACCCCACCTGTAGCACCATAAAGGCAAGTGTTACCGACAATGACGTTTTGTGATGGTTCATAGTTAGCATCAACTGGCGGTTTAATAATAATTTCGCCGCCGTGCATTCCTTTACCGACGTAATCGTTAGCTTCTCCGGTTAAGGTCAAGGTCACGCCAGGAAGGTTAAACGCACCAAAGCTTTGTCCGACACTACCTGTGAAGTTGAGGTTAATTTGACCTTCAAAACCACTATCACCATACTGGGAAGCGATCGCACCTACTAATCTTGCTCCCACGGTTCTGTCAGTATTCACAATTGCTAAGTTTTTAGTGACTGTGGATTGATTGCGAATCGCGGCTTGAATTTCTGGGTCAGCTAGCAGTTGATCGTCCAAAACTGGGCCGTTGCTGTGAACTTCTTCATGGACTAACCAGCTGCGGTCAGTCTTGCTATCTGGGAGTTGCAGCAAGCAGTTGAGGTTGAGGGATTGGGTTTTGGTGAGTTTTACGCCTTGGCGGGTGGTGAGTAAATCGCCACGTCCGGTAATTTCTGACAAGGAACGATAACCCAGTCTCGCAAGTAAACTTCTGACTTCTTCTGCAATGAAGTAGAAGAAATTCACAACGTGTTCGGGGATACCTGTAAACCGCTTCCGCAGTTCTTCTTTTTGGGAAGCTACACCCACAGGACAGTTGTTGGTGTGGCAAATACGCGCCATGATACAACCTTCTGCAATCATGGCGATAGAGCCGAAGCCGAATTCTTCTGCACCCATCAACGCACCCATGACTACATCCCAGCCTGTTTTGATACCACCGTCTACACGTAAAATCACGCGATCGCGCAGGCTATTTTCCATCAACACGCGATGCACTTCTGTCAACCCTAATTCCCAAGGTGAACCGGCGTGCTTAATGGATGACAGGGGAGATGCACCTGTACCGCCGTCATGACCAGAAACTTGGATGATATCAGCGTTGGCTTTAGCTACACCAGCTGCGATCGTTCCAATACCGATTTCTGCCACTAACTTCACCGACACCTGGGCTTTGGGGTTAATTTGATGCAAGTCGAAAATTAACTGGGCAAGGTCTTCGATGGAGTAAATATCATGGTGGGGTGGTGGTGAAATCAGGGTGACACCAGGCTTAGAACGTCTCAACATCGCAATGTAAGGACTGACCTTTGGCCCCGGTAGTTGTCCACCTTCCCCTGGTTTTGCACCTTGGGCGATTTTGATTTCGATTTGTTTGGCACTGGCTAAATATCCAGGGGTAACACCAAAGCGTCCTGATGCTACCTGTTTGATGGCACTAGAAGCTGTGTCACCATTACGTAAGCCGTTGAGGTGGGGGAGAGTGGGGGAATGACCAGACGCGTCTACATCATCGAGGACTTTGTAACGTACAGGGTCTTCGCCACCTTCCCCAGAGTTGGATTTTCCACCCAAGCGGTTCATCGCGATCGCCAAAACTTCATGGGCTTCCCGTGACAATGCACCCAAGGACATCCCGCCCGTACAGAAGCGTTGCACAATCTCGGTAATTGACTCTACTTCTTCTACAGGGATGGGAGAGCGATCGCTTTGGAAGTCTAATAAGTCCCGTAGGGCTGTAACTGGTCTGCCTTGGAGATGTTGTTTGTAAACTTCGTAGTGGTCGTAATGCTTCCCGTCTACGGCTTTGTGTAAGGCTTTAGCTAGTTCTGGGCTGTTCATGTGGTACTCCCCACCAGGACGGTAGTTATAGAAGCCCAGGTTTTCTAGTTTCTTAATGGTGAGTTCTGGGAAGGCTTTACTGTGGAAGGAGAGGATTTCTTGAGCTAAATCGCTGACACTCAAGCCACCAATGCGGGAGGTTGTCCCCTGGAATCCCAATTCTAATAAGTCGCCACCAATCCCAATCGCTTCAAAGATTTGGGCGGCTTGATAGCTAGAAAGCAGAGAAATTCCCATCTTGGAGAGAATTTTCAACAATCCTGATTCCACAGCCTTGCGATAGTTAGCGATCGCCTGTTCTAAACTGATGGCTTTGAGTTTACCCCGTTCCATGAAGCTTTGGGTTTTGGGGTCGTACCACCAATCACGCACGGTATCCAAAGCCATGTAAGGACAAACCGCACCTGCACCGTAGCCAATTAAACAAGCGAAGTGATGGGTACTCCAGCATTGGGCGGTATTCACCACAAGGGAAGTTTTCATCCGCAAACCTTCCCGAATCAGGTGGTGGTGTACCGCACCCACTGCTAATAAGGGAGGAATGTAACTATATTCTGATGTAATGCCATCATTGGCGCGATCGCTCAGGATTAAAATTTTCGCCCCAGCGCGCACTGATTCGGCGGCTTGTTGTTGTAAAGCCTTGACCGCTTCTTGTAGCCCTGACGGGCCGTTGGCAATAGCAAATAGGGTGGATAATTCAGCTGTCCCAAACCCTGAAAGCTTAATGGCTTCTAGTTCTGCTTCTGTTAAAACTGGTGATTCTAGTTGAATTCTTCTGGCAAATTCTGGCTTGGGTGATAGTAAGTTTCCTCTTTCACCTAGTTCCACTTTCAAAGACATCACGAGTTTTTCCCGCAAGGGGTCAATCGCCGGGTTAGTGACTTGGGCGAAACGCTGCTTGAAGTAGTCATACAACAGGTGGGGTTTTTCTGACAGTACCGCCAGAGGAATGTCATCCCCCATACAGAAGGTTGGTTCTGCACCGTTGCTAGCCATTGGGTGAATCACCATGTCTACATCTTCGTTGGTGTAACCAAAGGCGATTTGTTGGCGCAGCAGGGTTTGTTTATCAATGGTGTTGGTGGTCAGATGACCGTTTTCAGATGCTTTGTGACCGTTCCCGTTACCATTGTGGGCTGAAGGTTCTCCGACAATTTGTTTGAGGTCTTGGCGATACTGGCGCAACCATTCACCGTAGGGATGTTTCTTGGCTGCACGCTGTTTAATCTCCCAATTCTTCAGAATTTCGTGGTTGACTAAATCCACGGCGATCATTTGTCCGGGGCCTAGTCTGCCTTTTTCGACAATGTTGGCTTCGGGGAAGTCTACTACCCCTGCTTCGGAAGCCACGACAATGTAGTCATCTTTGGTAATTAGATAACGAGCTGGTCTTAAGCCATTACGGTCTAAGGTTGCACCTACTTTTTGACCATCACCGAATACTAACAAGGCTGGCCCGTCCCAAGCTTCTTGCAGACCACTGTAATATTCGTAAAAATCAACAATTTCAGGATAATCAGCTAAAGATGGTTGATTTTTATAAGCTTCCGGCACCATAATCATTAATGCTTCTTCTGGTGAACGACCAGAGCGCACTAATAATTCCACTACGTTATCTAAGGTAGCGGAGTCACTGCTATTAATATTAGCGACCGGTTTGATATCTTCAATGCGATCGCCCCAAATGGGATGCTCTAAGGTGGCTTCCCTGGCCATCATCCAGTTAATGTTACCCAACAAGGTATTAATTTCCCCGTTGTGACCCAACAACCGCATTGGTTGCGCTAGCGGCCACTTGGGCATAGTATTGGTGCTAAAACGACGATGGTAGACAGCAAACGCACTCTTATAAGCAGGATTTTGTAAATCTTCGTAAAATTCTCCCAGAACTGCTGAACGTACCATGCCTTTATAGACGATTGTGCGGCTAGATAAAGAACAAATATAAAGTTCTTCGGTAACGCTTTTCGCTGCTTTGAATATACGTTTACGGGCAATGTAGAGTTGCTTTTCTAGCTCATCCCCAGTTTGCGCTGATTGGAGAAAAACTTGTTCAATTCGGGGTTGATTGGCTCTTGCTTGCACACCCAGTAACTCAGGTTTTACTGGTACTACGCGCCAACCCAGTACAGTTAATTTCTCTTCTGTCGCTATTTTTTCAAAGATGGCTTTAGCTTGTCGAGCGACTTCTGCATCTTGGGGTAAAAAGATCATCCCCACTGCCAGATGACTAGGTGACGAAAAGTCTATCTGTCCAGAGGTAGATTCTGTTTGCCATAATTCCCAAGGAATCGCCGTTAAAATTCCCGCCCCATCACCAGAGTCGTAGTCTGCACTGCAACCTCCCCGATGCTCTAAACAGGTCAGTGCTACTAAAGCCTTCGCCACAATTTCATGACTGGCTTGATTTTGACGATGAGCGATAAAACCTACACCACAGGCATCTCGTTCTTCTACTAACCACCTTTGCCCTTGGTAGGTATCCCCTGATTTCATACTTGCTGTGATTTGTTGGTTTAGATTCATCGGTTGATCATTCATAGCCTATTCCTGAGATGTCCTGAGATGTTGAGTCGCTAACTTCGCTACTGCTGGTGAGAGCAATTTCCCAATTTCGTCCTGTACAAATACATAAACATCAACGAAATTTTAGAGAAAAAAAATTTTAACTGCGGTTTCTTCTATTGCCCACGTTAAAATTTTGACGCTATTTCTTATGTGTTTATCCTGTGTAAGACAAAATACCCTTATTTTGACATTTTATTTCTTTTATAAAGTTCGGTATTTTCTTCAGTTTTTTGTTTCTGTGGTGAATATAATTTTCAAACAGAAAATATTTTGACAAGCAAGCACAAAACCCTAGTTAAATACTGCATGGCTTGACAGACAGAAACTATCCTGATTTATTAGCAAAATCAGCGTATTACACTATGGACTCCTTTGACAATTTTCCAGTGTTTTTGGTTTTGATTTTTTACTAATAATTTTTGCCACCAAAATATAGCTACTATCCTGCACTAACTAAATAGCGGTGACAGCAGCACACATCCTTGTCAGGATCTAATATTTTAATTTAAATTTGATTACCAAAACCATTGGCTATAGTTTGGCGATCGCTCATGCTAGTTATGTATCTGGTGACAATGATTTTAGCGACGGATGGCTGAATCTAGTTTATAAGAGATAACTAGCCAATATATAGGCTATCACGTTTTCACATAAGATGAATCATGATTTTTTAAGATTTCCGGACATTTGGTGAATCTGTTAAGTTGAGTGATATTTTGCCACAGCAACCTATGAGTTGTTTTCCTCAATTAAATTCAGGCGCAAAGATAGGGAACAAGAAAAAGGCAACGCCAAGACAATATATCTAACTAATTTTGTCTCATTCCTCATCAATCAGGGTGAAAATGCCAAACTACTGCCGACTACTAAAAGATCAGATGATTATCCATAAGTTAAATCACCAGTTATTTCAGAAGACGGGAGTGACAATTGTCGCGATCGCCTTATATTTATCTGCTACCATTCCCCAAAAGTCTTTAGCTAACACTCCGGCAAATCCGCAGTTACTTTCCCAGTCTCCTTCTACTTTTGTTCCGCGCAACATATCTACTGGTAGCCAAATCTCCCTGAATGGGCGCAATTTATCAGGTGCTTGGTTACAACAACTCAATCAAACAACCCCAGCCAGAATATACATTAGTGATGCAGCACTGAGGCAACTGCTTGGTATAGACCTATTAAGCACTAATAACCCTGAAAGACAGCCTATAGAGTGGTTTTCCTCCAATAATCAACCTCTAATTCTCTCTGCTAATCTTTGGCGAGGCTATCGTTATCTAGATGTGACCAATTTAGCCACAGCCGCAGGCTGGCAAATGCAAGCCCAAGGTAACACCTTGGTAATTGTCACACCGTCAACACAGGTGAGAAATATTAGTGAAAATCTCAATGCTGGGTCAATTTCTCAAATTGTACTGGACTTAGACCGTCCTACACCTTGGCAAATCCAACAAGGACTACCCATTAAAAGTCTCCAGGATGATCCCAATGCACCCACTCCCAATAATGCTGCACCAATTAACCGAGAGTGGAAAATCACCCTAGATGCGATCGCCGATTCCAGTTTAATTCAACGCTACACACCCCCACCAGCACCCTCACCAGATTTACTCAAACAATCCCAAACATCCGCGTCTTTGGTTCAAAAAGTTGAGGTTGTTAACAATCAAACAGTCATTACCCTCAGTGTCCCCCTAAATTTATCTTTGCAAGCTACCACTATCAATAATCCTCATCGCCTGGTGTTGAATCTGCGTCCTGATGCCCTTAAGCCCAAAAATATCAACTGGGCGAGGGGATTACAATGGCGACAGGATTTCATCAATTTAGGCAAAGACCGCTTTGGTATAGTTTGGCTAGAAGTCAACCCTCGCGCTGCGGGTTTAGCCATTAAACCAATTTGGGCAACTGCTAATACTTTAGTTGGCACAGCCCCCTTAATTCAAACAGCCCAAAGGGATTTAGCCGTAGCCGCCATTAACGCTGGTTATTTTAACCGCAATAATCGCTTACCCCTGGGTGCAATTCGTCGGGATGGCCAGTGGTTATCTAGTCCCATTCTCAACCGAGGTGCGATCGCTTGGAATGATGGGGGACAATTTTATTTTGGTCGTCTCACCCTCCAAGAAACTTTAACAACATCTACTAATTTGCGAGTGCCAATTCTCTTTCTCAACAGTGGTTATGTCCAGAGTGGTATAGCCCGTTATACTCCCGCCTGGGGACAGACTTATACATCCCTCACAGATAACGAACGGGTGTTTATTGTCCAAAACAACAAAGTCACCAATCAATTTGTCGGTGATAAAGTCGGTCAAACCAACTTTCCCATTCTCCCAAATAGCTACTTACTAGTATTTCGGGGTAATGCTATTCCCCAAGCATCACAGTTAACCATTGGTACTGATGTACAAATCACAACCGGCACGACTCCAGGCGAATTTAATCGTTACCCCAATATCGTAGGAGCAGGGCCACTCTTACTACAAAATGGAAAAATTGTCCTTGATGCCGAAAGCGAACAGTTCAGCAAAGCTTTTATAAATCAAAAAGCCAGTCGCAGTGCCATTTGTACAACTGCCAACAATACTGTATTAATTGCTGCCGTACATAACCGTGTAGGAGGTTCTGGCCCCACTTTGGCAGAACACGCCCAACTAATGAAACTTTTAGGTTGTGTTAATGCCCTCAATTTAGACGGTGGTAGTTCCACAAGTCTTTATCTAGGAGGACAATTACTCGACCGTTATCCTAACACCGCCGCCCGTGTACACAACGGCATCGGTATATTTCTTCAACCAAGATAATACATAGGGCATTGGGCATGGGGCATTGGGCATTGGAAATTGGGAAAAATCTACCTTGTCTCGCAATTCCCCAGTCCCCAGTCCCCAATCCCTAATCCCCAATCCCCAATCCCTCTTTAAAGTTGAGAATAAGCTACCCTGAAACTTAATGAAGAATTGGTGTAGACCATATATTTTGGGCAAAAATGAACGCTCCACCCAAGTTTCACTTTGCTATGTTTAGCAAGGTGAAACTAAATTGCTGATTTCTACGGTTGTAAGATTGCCCCTCAATTTTCCATCAATGGATAAGAGTAACGACGGTTTGTATTATGTCTTCAAATGAGGTAACTATGGCTCAACATCAAGAAAATACTAAGACTAACACTCTCACCTTGCCAAGTGCGATCGCTAGCCGCAGTGTTGCTGCTACTGAATTACGCCCTTGGGGTTCTTTCACAGTTTTAGAAGAAGGACGCGGCTATAAAATTAAGCGTATTGAAGTCAAGCCAGGACACCGCCTCAGCCTGCAAATGCACCATCACCGCAGTGAACACTGGATTGTCGTTTCTGGCACAGCTAGAGTAACTTGTGGAGAACAAGAAATATTACTCAGTAATAACCAGTCAACCTATGTACCTCAATGTACAGCCCACCGTCTAGAGAATCCTGGAGTCATTCCCCTAATTTTGATTGAAGTCCAAAATGGCGAATACTTAGGTGAAGACGATATTATTCGCTACCAAGATGATTATGCCCGTACTGCGAATTAATTTACAGATAAAACTATTATGGTTTTAAGTTAACATCATTTCGCAAACCGTCTTAATTCAACCTGGCAATCTTTAAGTTAAGTCCCTGCTAAATTTTCGGTGGGGACTCATCAATTAAAAATTCAAAAATGACTGAAAAAAATTTCTATATTGTCCCCTAAACCACTAAACCCCTACACCCTTACACCCTTACACCCCTATACCCCCCTGCTTCCTCAAAGTCCTTTCTTTTCCCACTAATGATTATGGTAGCTCAGTCATCTGCGATACTTAGATATAATATCTTGAGTTGCCTTGACCAGTTTCATGATTCATTTAAGCCCATCTGCTGCTAGTGAAATCACTCGCTTACAGGCAAAACAGCAGCCCAATACACTTTTTCGGTTAGCGGTTAAATCAGGTGGCTGTTCTGGTTGGTTCTATGATTTGTCTTTTGATGATCAAACCAGAGTTGGCGATCGCGTTTTCCAAATTGAAAACCTGCAAGTAGTCATAGATGCTGATAGCTGCAACTACGTTAATGGTTTAACCATAGATTACTCCGAGGATCTCATGGGTGGTGGTTTCCGCTTCCATAATCCCCTATCTGTTGTCACTTGTGGCTGTGGTAACTCTTTTGCAACTTGATTTTTGACAGGGAATGCGAGCTTAATAAATAAGCAAAAAGCAAAAGATTACTCCCCTAAATTTTTTATTTCCCAGTCCCCAATCCCCAATCCCCAGCCCCCAATCCCCTAATTCATATCCAAAAATTAAAAATAATATGAAAGTTTGACATGAATTCATAAAAAAAGCTATAATCAGGATTTGTTAAAACTTAGACTAGCAAGCAGCTTCACGCGCTGTAACTCATGCCAACCATACAGCAACTAATACGTAGTGAACGCGAAAAAGCGCGTCAGAAAACCAAGTCCCCTGCTCTTAAACAATGCCCACAGCGTCGGGGCGTTTGTACCAGAGTCTACACGACTACACCTAAAAAACCCAACTCCGCTCTACGTAAAGTAGCACGGGTCAGACTAACCTCTGGGTTTGAAGTCACAGCTTACATTCCTGGAATTGGTCACAACTTACAAGAACACTCAGTTGTGATGATCCGTGGTGGTCGGGTAAAGGATCTACCTGGTGTGAGATACCACATCATTCGCGGTACTTTGGATACAGCCGGAGTTAAAGACCGCAAACAAGGCCGTTCCAAATATGGAACCAAGCGTCCTAAAGAAGCGAAAAAATAAAGCAGGTGATTAATCGTAATCTATTGCGATTAGTCCCTGGAATTTACAGCGTCCAGATTGCATAACCAACTCATTGGTCGCTAATTCTGAAACCAGTTTCCAGAAATTATTCCAGCTTCTCCCACCAATCTACACTCAGCGAGCAAGTGTAGCAAAAATTTCAACCGTTGTAAGCGACAGCAACGTTTGCATAATGACATTCAACTTTAAAAAGACGTTGTCGCTTTGTTGTCCCAGTTTTTGAGGAAACAAGTCTGTAAAATTAGGGTGATTGCAGCCGTAAAGCAACCCTTTGCAGAAGACAAGTCTGTAGCTAACCATTGCTTCAGACAAACATCTGTCTGATAGCATATAATTTCGTTGCCAAAATCCGAATTAAGGGTATAGTATGTCTCGTCGTGGTGTTATTCAAAGGCGTCCAGTTCCGCCTGACTCTGTATACAACAGTCGGCTTGTGAGTATGATCATCCGACGGGTAATGCGTCATGGCAAAAAATCACTGGCGGCACGCATCGTGTATGATGCAATGAAGACTATAGAGGAACGCACAGGCACAAATGCGCTGGAAGTATTTGAAAGAGCAGTGCGAAATGCTACCCCTCTAGTAGAAGTAAAAGCTCGCCGTGTTGGTGGAGCTACCTATCAAGTACCAATGGAAGTGCGTACAGATCGCGGTACTACCCTCGCACTGCGTTGGTTAGTACAGTTTTCTCGGTCTCGACCAGGACGCACAATGGCCAGCAGACTGGCTAACGAATTACTTGATGCAGCCAATGAAAGCGGGAATGCAATCCGTAAACGGGAAGAAACACACCGGATGGCGGAAGCAAACAAAGCATTTGCACATTATCGTTACTAAGTACAAAAGCGGTATATCGTGCATTTAAAAGCGGTATATCGCAGAATTACCAAACAAAAGTCGGTTTTCTTTAAAAGTATAGAATCTTAACAAAGAGTAATATACAAGATATCATGAGGCAAAAACCATAGGAGGCTACTGTGGCACGTACCAACCCGCTAGAGAAAGTACGCAATATCGGTATTGCGGCGCACATAGATGCGGGCAAAACAACTACAACAGAGAGAATATTATTTTACTCTGGGATAATTCATAAAATTGGCGAAGTACACGAAGGAACTGCCGTTACTGACTGGATGGATCAGGAACGGGAGCGCGGTATTACCATTACTGCGGCGGCAATTAGTACCAGTTGGAAAGATCATCAAATTAACATTATCGATACTCCTGGTCACGTAGACTTCACCATCGAAGTTGAACGTTCTATGCGGGTGTTGGATGGTGTAATTGCGGTATTCTGTTCCGTTGGTGGTGTACAGCCTCAATCAGAGACAGTTTGGCGGCAAGCAGACCGTTACAAAGTGCCTCGGATTGCCTTTATCAACAAAATGGATCGCACAGGTGCGAACTTTTACAGAGTTCATGAGCAAATGCGCGATCGCCTACGTGCCAATGCCATTGCAATTCAACTACCAATTGGTAGCGAAAGCGAATTTCAAGGCATTGTAGACTTGGTACGCAAGTGTGCATATATTTACACCAACGACCAAGGTACAGATATCCAGGAAACCGATATCCCCGCAGAATTGCAAGACCTGGTTGAAGAACACTACACCAAGCTGGTAGAAGCAGTTGCAGAAGTCGATGACGACTTAATGAACAAGTACTTCGAGGGCGAAGCACTCACAGAAGCAGAAATCAAAAATGCACTGCGTAAAGGTACAATTGCCGGCACAATCGTACCCGTACTTTGTGGTTCAGCCTTTAAGAATAAAGGTGTGCAGTTGATGCTGGATGCAGTAGTAGACTATCTACCTGCACCCATCGATGTACCCCCAATTCAAGGTACAGTCGGTAGTGGCGACACAGTTGAGCGTCGTGCTGATGACAACGAACCCCTAGCGGCTCTAGCCTTCAAGATTATGGCTGATCCCTACGGTCGCCTCACCTTCGTTCGTGTATATTCTGGCATACTGAAAAAAGGTAGTTACGTCCTCAACGCTACCAAGAATAAGAAAGAACGAATTTCTCGCCTCGTGGTTTTGAAAGCAGATGAAAGACTTGATGTAGAAGAACTGCGAGCAGGTGATTTAGGTGCAGCACTAGGTTTAAAAGACACCTTGACAGGTGACACCCTTTGTGATGAAAGCGCACCAGTCATTTTAGAATCCTTGTTTATTCCTGAGCCTGTAATTTCAGTTGCGGTCGAACCCAAAACGAAAAACGACATGGACAAATTGTCCAAAGCACTGCAATCACTCTCAGAAGAAGACCCTACCTTCCGTGTCAGTGTTGATCCAGAAACTAACCAAACCGTAATTGCGGGGATGGGAGAATTACACCTAGAAATTCTCGTAGACCGGATGTTACGCGAATTTAAAGTGGAAGCTAACGTAGGTGCGCCGCAAGTAGCTTACCGTGAAACCATTCGCAAAGCCGTCAACAGAATTGAAGGTAAATTCATCCGTCAAAGTGGTGGTAAAGGTCAATACGGTCACGTTGTGATTGACTTAGAACCCGGCGAACCTGGAACTGGCTTTGAATTTGTTTCCAAAATTGTCGGTGGTGTTGTACCCAAAGAGTACATTAACCCCGCAGAACAGGGAATGAAGGAATGTTGTGAATCTGGTGTATTAGCTGGATATCCACTCATCGATGTGAAAGCTACTTTAGTAGATGGTTCTTACCATGACGTAGACTCTTCAGAAATGGCTTTCAAAATCGCTGGTTCAATGGCGATGAAAGAGGCAGTATCCAAAGCTTCACCTGTACTCTTAGAGCCTATGATGAAAGTTGAGGTAGAAGTTCCCGAAAACTTCCTTGGTGATGTAATGGGCGACCTCAATTCTCGTCGTGGTCAAATTGAAGGGATGGGATCTGAACAAGGTCTGGCCAAAGTGACAGCAAAAGTCCCCTTGGCAGAAATGTTTGGCTATGCTACCGATATCCGGTCAAAAACCCAAGGTCGGGGTATCTTCTCTATGGAGTTTAGCCATTACGAAGAAGTGCCTCGCAACGTGGCCGAGGCAATCATAGCAAAAAGCAAAGGGAACGCATAATTAGAAAAGGAAACGAGCATACATGGCACGCGCAAAGTTTGAAAGAAACAAACCCCACGTTAACATCGGTACTGTTGGCCACGTTGACCACGGTAAAACTACCTTAACAGCAGCTATCACCATGACCTTGGCTGCTTTGGGTAAAGCTGAAGCTAAAGCTTACGACCAAATCGACAACGCACCCGAAGAAAAAGCACGGGGTATCACTATCAATACTGCTCACGTTGAGTATGAGACTGAAAACCGTCACTATGCTCACGTAGACTGTCCCGGCCACGCTGACTATGTGAAAAACATGATCACTGGTGCAGCACAAATGGACGGAGCTATTCTTGTAGTAGCTGCGACCGATGGCCCTATGCCCCAAACCCGTGAACACATTCTGTTAGCGCGTCAGGTGGGTGTTCCTAAGCTAGTCGTCTTCTTAAACAAAGAAGATATGATGGAAGACGAAGAATTGATGGAACTAGTAGAACTCGAATTGAGAGAACTACTAACAGAGTATGGCTTTGATGGTGATGAGATTCCCATCATTAGAGGTTCCGGTCTGCAAGCGCTAGAAGTCATGACCAAGAGTAACAAAACCGTCCGTGGTGAGAATCCTTGGGTAGATAAAATTTATGCTCTGATGGATGCTGTAGATTCCTACATCCCCGACCCAGAGCGTGACATTGACAAGCCCTTCTTGATGGCGGTAGAAGACGTATTCTCAATCACAGGTCGTGGTACAGTAGCAACTGGCCGGATTGAACGTGGTAAAGTCAAGGTCGGCGATGTCGTGGAGTTAGTGGGTATCAGAGACACCCGCAACACCACCGTTACCGGTATTGAAATGTTCAAGAAGAGCTTGGACGAAGGTATGGCTGGTGATAACGCTGGTGTACTCCTGCGTGGTATCCAAAAGACTGATATTGAACGCGGTATGGTAATTGCCAAACCCGGTTCTATCACTCCTCACACCCAATTTGAAGGTGAAGTATACGTACTAACCGAGAAAGAAGGTGGTCGTAAAACACCCTTCTTTTCTGGCTACCGTCCCCAATTCTACGTACGGACAACCGATGTAACCGGCACAATCACTGCATTCACCTCTGATGATGGTAGTGCAGCTGAAATGGTAATGCCCGGCGATCGCATCAAAATGACCGTAGAATTGATCAACCCCATCGCGATCGAACAAGGTATGCGCTTTGCGATTCGTGAAGGTGGCCGCACCATCGGTGCTGGTGTCGTCTCCAAAATCCTCAAATAGTACCTTGTTACCCAAATAAATAAGAGCAGAGATGGGAAAATCCTCTCTGCTCTTTTATCTGAACCTTGATAAAGGAATTAGATATTAAATCTTGGGAATTAAAAACTGGTAATGAGATAGTTCTAATTACTCAATTACCAAAGTATTATCCTCAATTTCACACTTAAAATCAGAACCTGGAAAACTAAAGATGGCAACTCTACAGCAGCAAAAGATTAGAATTCGCCTAAAGGCTTTTGACCGCCGATTATTGGATACATCTTGCGAGAAGATTGTAGACACAGCTAATCGGACTAACGCTACAGCTATCGGCCCTATCCCCTTACCGACAAAACGGAAAATCTACTGCGTACTGCGTTCTCCTCACGTAGACAAAGACTCACGAGAACATTTTGAAACTCGCACCCATCGTCGCATTATCGATATCTACCAACCCTCTTCTAAAACTATTGATGCTCTGATGAAACTAGATTTGCCATCTGGTGTAGACATTGAAGTAAAACTGTAATTAGTCCAGAGTCAGTAGTCAACAGTCAATAGTGAAGAATTCCTGGACTATGAATTATTGACGAATGTATGAATATTAACTTAGCCCTGGAGAAATTTATTTCAGGGCTTTTTTATTAGCTCTAAAACAGATGATAGAATGTAGACACATTACGCCAGGTTGAGATAAGTAGTCTTGCTTGAAACCGTTGACCTAGCCCAAGAAAAAAGGCACTAAATCTAAAATCTAAAATCCAAAATTGATATTACGGGGAAAGCAGAGAATCATCAATTTTTAGCATCAAATTTATACTTAGGTAACAATGACATCTTCTTCCAGAATAGCAGTTCGTGAACTACCTCTGTTCCCGTTACCCGAAGTAGTTCTTTTTCCCACTAGACCTTTACCACTGCATATTTTTGAGTTTCGCTACCGAATCATGATGAACACGATTTTGGAGAGCGATCGCAGGTTTGGTGTCCTGATGGTTGACCCAGTGACAGGCCAAATTGCTAACGTCGGGTGCTGTGCGGAAATTATTCACTACCAGCGTCTACCAGATGACCGTATGAAAATGCTCACCCTGGGACAGCAAAGATTTCGCGTTTTAGAGTATGTGCGAGAAAAACCCTATCGTGTAGGCTTGGTAGAATGGATAGAAGACCAGTCACCCAGTAAAGATTTATATCCTTTAGCCACAGAAGTCGAACAACTACTCCGTGATGTGGTCAGGCTATCAGCAAAGATCACAGAACAAAATATTGAACTTCCAGAAGAATTACCCGATCTACCAACGGAATTGTCTTATTGGGTGGCGAGTAATCTCTATGGTGTCGCCGCAGAACAGCAGTCTTTACTAGAAATGCAAGATACAGCTGCTCGCCTAGAAAGAGAAGCTGAAATTTTGATGACTACTCGTAATCACTTAGCGGCTCGTTCTGTACTCAAAGACACCTTTAGTCAAAACTGATAAATTGAGAGTTAATTGTCAAGACTCTGGCGTGCTAATGGGTAAAACATTATAACTACCAAATATTTTGAGAACTTCTGTATAGGTAGTTAGTTCAGCCAAAGCAGATTGCATTTGCGGTGTGTTGACAGCAGCTTCTAAGTCAATAAAAAATAAATACTCGCCTAGCGATCGCTTTGTCGGTCGAGATTCGATCCGACTGAGGTTAATTCCTTGTAGAGCAAATACAAGTAGAGTTTTCACCAATGCTCCAGGCACATTAGCAGGGACACTAAAAGCTACAGACGTATGAGTTGGAGTATGTAAGCGCAGTTGCTCTGTGATCTCCGTGTCTCCCTGACTGATCACCCAAAACCTAGTACAGTTTTCAGGATAATCGTTAATTTGGTGGGCTAATATCGGTAAATTGTAAAGTTGTGCGGCTCTTGTAGAAGCGATCGCGGCAGCTTGCATATTTTTTTCTAATGCCTGTAATGCTTCGGTAGTAGAGTTAGTCGGAATTAAACTCACATGAGGCAAAAACTCTCCTAGCCAGTTTTGACACTGTGCCAAGGCCTGGGGATGAGAATAGACAGTTTGAATCTCATCTAAACCAGAAGCGCAAGAAATTAACGTATGGGCGATCGGCATCACCAAGGCTGACTGAATCCTGAGACTATCTAATTGCCATAAGGTATCCATTGTCATAGTGACACTACCTTCAATAGAATTTTCTACAGGTACAACAGCCAGTTGGGTTTGACCTTGGGCAACGGCTTTGAGTGATTGAGCAATACTAGGATAGGGATGTAAAACTGCTTCGATGCCTGTATTCTCTGTTAGCCATTTAACATAAAAAAGAGTTGCTTGTTCTGCGTAAGTTCCAGGTGGCCCTAAATGGGCAATTGAGATAGTCACGTTGCTTCACTCCCAATTCCAAATTCCAACTTTTAATTACCCCAACGCCATTTATACCAATTCGCAATGGACTAACGTCCCGCTACGCTAACGCAATTAAGAAAGTCAGATAACACCCAATACGGTTCAGATAAGAAAAATAAATTTCAACCAAGCCAGCAAATGATCACTCAACAAAAAACGAAAAAATGATTTTGGAGGGGGTTTGGGGGACGCAACCGTCCCCCAATCGGGGGCTTGGGGGAGAATCCCCCAAATCTTGCTCATTGTCTAATAGGCAGAGCAAAAATTGAGAAATTAACTCTCACCACCTTAACTGAACCGTGTTGAGATAACACCTGGGTTTCAGGCTTTGCATCTGGTGCTTAATTTTGGAGAATTGGTATTAGATCATGATGTTGGCGTTTTGATTACAGACTTAAAATATTCATCTTCGATAGGGCAATAAACTGTATCATAAGCAAAATCAGTCTATTTTTAACTAGAAGTTTCTGAAGCTAGACAACGATAAAGTTTATAACTATATTCACCAGCAAAGCTGCCATATTGTTTATCCAAAGTGCAGTTTTGGGATACTAAATCAACTGGGTGGCGATACTCCACTAACCACAAATCTAGAGGTCGGGGAAGTTGAGTGAGTTTTTGTACCAAAATTTGTTGACTTTGAGTATAAGTATGAGTATTTGTGTCTTGAGCAGCTAGGAAAAACTGTAGATTCTGCTTGGGTTGATTTTGCAATTCCCATGCTAAACCCATCATCCTGCCAGTTTGACCATGATGGATGTGTGTTGTAGCAATTACCACATTGCTTCCGGAAGCTTTTTCAATGATTGCTGCCAGCACATCAGGACGTTGGTTTTGCAAGTAACCCCAATTCCCCGTAACTATCACACCCCCTAGAGTTGCCATCACTAAAATCACGCTGACTGCAACTTTACCATGTGTGAATAATCCTAATTTCGCCACTTGATGCCAACAGCCTGCTAAAGCAACACCCAAAAGTAAAATGACTGCTGGTGCATAAAAAAACTGGAAACGAGCCGCCAAAGTCAAATCCTTCCCTAAGCCATAAGTCAATAGCAAAGTTACAGCGATCGCAGCTAAGACATAATCAATTAAAATTTGCAGAGTCAGATTTGTCTCAACATCACTCTGGTAACTTTTCAGTCCATGAATTATTTGTGGCAGACTCCATAGTAAAAACACCAAAGTCACCACACCAGAAATAATTACCACCGTTAGGGGTAAAGTTGTGAGTGCCGATGGTAACAACAACAGCATACTCATCAGCCATAGCAGTAAGCGTGCCAACGGTTCTAACCATCTACTATGGGGGCTACTAGCGGCTACCCAACTAGTTAAATCACTCCCAGGAATATTTTGCAGGTTAGGTATCCAAACTAGACAGCCGATAGCAGTCCCCAAAGCAACTATCCCCAACCGCCACCAATTGATCTGCTGATTTTTCAGTAGTAAAACTTGTCTGAGTACAACTACACCTTCTGCACCCAGGGTCAACATGAAAAAATAATGAGTGGCTACCCCAAGACAATTAATCACTATCCAAGTCAACAATAGCCATATAGGTAAAAATTGCTGACGACGGATTTTCTCCATAGCCGTGACGAGACAACATAAAGAAGCTATCACCAGCAACATCACTAAACTGTAATGACGGGCTTCTCTAGCTAAAAAGATTGTGTAAGGGGAAACTGCCATCATTGCAGCTGCTAACTGACCAACTAATTGAGAGCGAAACGTCACATAGCCAAAGCAAAACATGGACGGAATTGATATTACCCCCAGTAAAGCACTGAGCGATCGCGCTGTGAAGACAGATGCAACTTCCCCCACAGGCGAAAACAACTTCATCCACACATGAGCCAAGACAAAATAGAAAGGAGGATGGGTACTATCTTGTAATAAATTTTGCATGACTGTGCTGATATCAGTTACCGATGAGGCTTGGAGTGGCTGTAACAAAATATCTGCACTGATTAGTTGATTGAGTGGTACTGTCCGAAAACTATTCCCCAAGCTAAACACCATCGTGGCACACTCATCAGTCCAAGGTGGCAAGGAATCCAGATGAAAAAAGCGTAAACTAGTGCCGATAACTACCCATAGCATTAACAATAATAGGTGAGCGTGAGTCTTCATCCAGGACTTCCAAGTTGTAAAAGTGGGGTGATAGCTATCCGTATTGATAACAATAATTGGTTGTAAATATAACTATGATTTTTAATTTGCTGAGAATAATAGAGATTATTGTGAGATATCCTGCAATATTTAAGTTATGATTTTACTGTTTTAATCGCCAAAAGTCTCATCAAGCATTGACATATCTAAGGTTAGCTATAGGACTCATATTTGATTTCTGAAAAAAACTCCGTACACTTTTGTTCCTTCTTACCCGTTCCCTGTTCCCTTCCTACGCAAATGATTTCAGGAATCAAAGCGGATTCCTATATAAGCAAATATATTTTGTCTGAGCAATGAGATTTTCTCAATAATCTTTTACGAATGAAAAACAATAAATTCGTAAATTAATCAATAATAAAATTATTAAACAATTACTGTTTTTAACTCATGGCTACCAGGTTTACTGCCTCCCAATCGGTAGAAATTGCTGTGGAACAGCAAACTATTCCTATTCAGCACTACTTGCGTCAGCCGCAACGTCTCGTTCATGCTTTGGTTGATCAAAGACGCATTCAGCAGCTTTCTGAGGAAGTATTTCGGTTAAAAATGCGGCCTTTGAGTTTTATGTCCTTGAGTATTCAACCTACTGTAGATATGAGAATCTGGGCAGAATCAAATGGCACAATTTACTTGCGATCGCTAGGCTGTGAAATTCTGGGTTTTGAGTATATTAATCAGCGTTTTTCCTTAAATCTGAGAGGGTATTTGTCTCCATTCATACAGGGTGAAGACACACGTCTGCGGGGTCAAGCTGATTTAGAAGTGCAAGTGGAATTACCCCCACCGTTTTCTTTTACACCAAAACCCATTCTAGAAACCACAGGTAATGGTTTGCTCAAGAGTGTCTTATTAACAGTTAAGCAGCGATTAACGCATCAACTGTTAGTAGACTATCGTCAATGGGTAGTGTCTCAAACTCATAACCAGAGTGTGAGACGCGATGATCCTAACTTACCCTTCCTCAATCCAGAATAAAGGGCGTAGTAGGGGCGGAATCATCTATGATTCTTTCCCCTACACCCAGTTACTGAGCCCAGTCGAAGTACACCCCTAAACCCCTACACCCCTATCTTGACAAGGACTGAAAGACTTACGGTGTAGCGGGGAAGAGCCATAATTTTGCAGTGCTAATAAATGTTTCTTACTGCCATAACCCTTGTTATTTGCTAAATCATACATGGGATATTTGGCAGCTAAACGCATGATTAAATCATCACGCCAAACTTTAGCCACAATACTAGCAGCCGCAATAGAGAGCGATCGCTCATCCCCTTTGATGATAGTTTGTTGTGGTATCGCTAAATCTTTGACCAACTGATTGCCATCTATCAAGCAAATTGCAGGCTGTACCTGAAGTTTTTGTACAGCCCGCTTCATCGCCAATAGCGTCGCCTGCAAAATATTGATCTGGTCAATTTCCGCAGTGGAAGCATAACCAATTTTCCAATCTGTCGCTAGCGTACAAATTTGCTGCGCTAGCTGACATCTGCGAACACTGGATAGTTTTTTGCTATCTCTAACCCCAGCCGCTATCAGTTCCGGTAAAGCAGGGGTAGGTAAGATGACTGCTGCTGCGACTACAGGGCCAAACAAACAGCCCCTACCTACTTCATCCACTCCTGCTATTAACCCAGAAACACTGGCCAAGGTGGAAGAAAACTCTAGCCAATGAATTTCCTGGTGATTGGTTGTGGTGTCTACCGTTGGTGATGAGGGCGATACCTGAACAGTCTGCTTCCTCCTCTCTACCATATCGGCTACTTAAATTTCGTCACTATCAGATTCTGCCGCAGAGGAGCGACGACGACGACGACGGTTGGGAGTAGCAGCCATTGAGGTTTCATTTTCTTCCGTGCTGACTGCTGTTACCGTTGGCTCAGGTACAGCGACAGGGGATGATTTAGGTTCTGGTTTGGGTTCTGACTTGAGTTTGGGCGGGGTAAATTCTGAGGATGTTGACTCAACAACAGTTGCTTTGGGGGTTTCTTCTGGGGGCGGCGTTGATGGTTGTCCTGGTTGCACAATATTAATGATGACCGATTTCGGATTTTTCACCTCTTGTTCTAATTTAATTAGCGGCGAAACTCCCATTAAAGCAAAGATATCTTGCTCCGGTTGAGTCATTTCCACAGTGCGAATTTCCGGCGGTTCTACTACAGGCTTAATCGGCTCGGCTTTGCTGACTTTAGTCCTGTCTCCCCTTTCTACCCAACCAGATTTACCCAAATTCGGTGAGGGTAATTCTGGTGTTGTACCCAGTTCTGTGTCGTTATCTAAATCTAAATCTGACTCGTTGATATAACCTAGAGAATTGTGGGAAATGCGATTTTCATCTTTACCATTGGCTCCATTGATACCAATGCGACTCCTGCGGGTGCGGGTGCGACGTTTGTTGTGATCATTGAGTTCTTGATAGCTGGGATGATTCATCAAATTGAAAGATCCCAAGTCAGCATCACTATCAAATCCTTCATTAAACCCATCGTAAGTTTCTCGCATATCTGTAAGGCGAGTCACGGGTAAACGAGGTTCTCTTTGGGTTTCTCTTTGGGTTTCTCTTTGAGTTTCTCTTTGGGGTAAAGATACAAATCTATCTGGTACGTCTACTGGGGTGGGTAAGCGGCTTTCAGTTTCCCCTGGTAAGCGGACTGTATGTCCTAAACCACCGCAAGTAGAGCAAGTTTCACCAAATAATTCGTAAATATTTTGACCTTGGCGTTTGCGAGTCAGTTCTACTAAACCTAGCTCAGTCAGTTGAGCAATTTGGGGACGAGCTTTATCTGCTCTCAGGGCTTTGTTAAAGTGTTCTAAAACTTGTAGTTGGTCGCGCCGTGATTCCATATCAATGAAGTCTACGACGATTACCCCTGCAATATTTCTTAAACGTAGTTGACGGGCAATTTCTGTGGCGGCTTCGCAGTTTGTCCACAATACGGTTTCTCTGGCTGTTGCCGATCGCGTGAAGGAACCAGAGTTAACATCTATAACAGTTAGGGCTTCCGTTGGCTCAATAATAATATACCCACCAGAAGGTAAGTCTACCCTGGGCTTGAGGGCTTCGCGAATAGCAGCGTTAATGCGGAAATATTCTAAAATCGGGGAGCGATCGCGATGGTGGTCAATTAATAATCCTTGCGGTGTTTGACCTCCACTCCAGTTTTGTAAATATTGTTTAACTCGCTTTAATCCGGTGCTAGAATCCACCACAATCCGGTTGACATCCGCACCGTACATATCCCGCAATACACGCTGAATAAAATCATCGTCTCGATTTAATAGAGCTGGCGCACGGGTAGATTGAGCTTCTTGTTGAATCGCTTCCCACTGCTTTTGCAGCACTTCCAAATCTTCGATGATTGCTTCTTCTGGTTTACCTTCGGCTTCTGTCCGCACTAGTAAACCCATACCTGCGGGTTTGATTAAAATTGCTAATGCCCGTAATCGATTACGCTCATTTTCGCTTTTAATGCGTCGAGATAAATTGACACCTCTGCCATAGGGCATCAATACTACATAGCGTCCGGGTAAAGTAATATTACCTGTCAGTCTTGGCCCTTTTGTGCCGGTTGGCTCTTTCATTACCTGCACCAAAACTTTTTGTTGTGGTGCTAATAATTCTGTAATTGCTGCTGCTGTGCGCTTGATCCGCAGTGGGCCTAAATCTGTTACGTGAATAAAACCGTTACGTTCTGGATCACCAATATTGACAAAAGCCGCGTCAATTCCAGGTAAGACGTTTTCTACTACACCTAAGTAGATGTCACCGATTTGATGATGCCCTGTGGCTACAACTAACTCTTGTATTTGATCTTCCGAAAACACGGCAGCAATCTGATGCTGCTCCGCGATAATAATTTGTTTTGGCATTCAATTTCCTCAAAAATCGGCAGCGTCAACGGGCTTGGAGGTTTGTTATGCCTCTCGCCCCTGCCAGCCTCCAAAGACGCTGTTAGTAATAAAAATTGTGAAGTCGAACTTCAAAATTAAAGAGCTATTGGCTAAGGAATTGCGTTCACACGCCTGATTATTCCAGAACGGCTGCATACTGTTTAAGCAAATAAATCAACCGTCCGTGGTTGATTTCTGATGCGATACCTTCACCCTCTAGGGATTGGGCATTCAGCAGGTGTTTTAAAAAGCATAGATAGAGAAGTTGACTGGAATCTGCTGTTAATTACTGATTCACAAGGTAGCTATAGAGAGAGTGTTCTTTAATCTGCCTTAGTTTGTCTGGGATAAAACCCAAGAAGCTTCACTCTGATATCTTGCTCGTTTGCTCCCTGACGACCAGGGTAGTTGTGAACCAGTTTCTTCAATGCAGCGTCAGAAAATTTCTCTTCATTTCATTCTAACGCAACCTTGCCAAAAATCAATTCCTATGATTGCGACTGAGGGCAACTACTAGCCAGTTGCCCTCTAGGATTATACCGCTAAGATTAGCTGATTGCGGTGAATATGCAGAAGATGAAATTTTGTGAAGTCTGTTCTCAGGTTGGCTGAGTTTTCCCCAGAGACTATTTCTAGCATAGACAGAATTTGTTCTGGGCGCAATAAAAAACCATCTTGGCGACAGCTACCCACATAGCGGATCACGGCGATCGCTTCAGTTTCCGTACTGCTGGTAGAAATTAATTCCAACTCAAACAACCGTGAGCGCAGATTTATCATCTGAGTCTTGCCAGATTTAGTTGTTTGCTCACACAAAATTTCGGCTTGCTGCTCAATTGCGGCTATCCACTCTTGCCATTGTGCTGGTGTGACTTCACTGGGGGCAGCAATAGTAATTAAATACTCTGCTTGTTCCAATAATTTATTCGCGGCGGGAGCTTTTAAATCTACTTCTGCCACACGATACACAGGGATATCTGGGGGCAGTTCTTGAGTCAGTTTTTGTTGAAATACTGCCAAATCTACAGGTTCAGTTAACTCAAAATCAACAATCTCACCGCTACTAGTAGCCCCTAAAGCTAAGGCACTGGCGACAGCAATTTTGGGACTAGGATGGAAACCGTTAGTGTAAGCGACTGGTAAACTAGCACGCCGCACTACTCGATCCAGCAACCGCATTAAATCTAAGTGACTCAGCAAAGCCATGTCACCTTGTTTACCAAACCAAACGCGCAGGCGTTGGGCTTTGTTAATGTTGGGGACAAATTCACCCGCAAATTCTGGAATAGCAGGTGGTTCGATAACGATGTTATGGCCAAAATCTGTGCCACATACGCCACAATGCGAACAACCATCAAAAGAACAGTCTGGGACAATAGCCGCTTCCAGAGCGCGTTGTAAGTCCTCAATCAGCCACTTTTTGTCAATGCCGGTATCTATATGATCCCAGGGTAGGGGAGCTTCTAGGGATTGGGGATTGGGGATTGGGGATTGGGGACTAGGGACTGGGGATTGGGGATTGGGAAGTAATTCTACCTTGTCTACCTTGTCTACCTTGTCTCCTCTACCTTCCTCCTCGTCTGCAAACAGATTCCGTTCTCCGTTTTCAACTTGGCGGTATTTCCAATCTAGATCAGCTTCTGCGATCGCTTCTCCCCAGGCGGCAAAAGCTTTATCTAGGCTGTCATACCAAGAATCCATCCCTGCGCCTAATTCCCAAGCGCGTTGCAGGACTTTACCTAAAGAGCGATCGCCTCTACCAATAAAGTCTTCCATTGCGGAAATTCGCACATCGGTAAAATTGACTTTTACCCCCCGAATGCGGCGGAAGGCTTGCCTTAGTAGGTCTTGCTTCCGGCGAAATTCTGCCGTAGAAACTGAGTGCCATTGAAATGGTGTATGGGGTTTGGGGGTGAAGTTGGAAATTGTCAGGTTGAAGTTGAGTGGTCTTCTACCTTTACCCCGACATTCCCTTTGTAACCAACTGACTGTTTCGGCAATACCCAAAACGTCAGCGTCTGTCTCCCCTGGTAAGCCGATCATAAAGTATAACTTGATTTTATCCCAGCCTTGTTCCCAGGCAGTTTTGACACCTCGTAATAGTTCTTCGTTAGTTAAACCTTTATTGACGATATCACGCATTCTCTGTGTACCAGCTTCGGGGGCAAAGGTGAGGCCGCCTTGGCGTGTACCACCAAGAATATTGGCGATGTTTTCATCAAATCTATCTACACGTTGGCTAGGGAGCGACAGGGAAATATTTTCATTTCTTAATCGATTTTTAATTTCCATCCCCACAGCCGGTAGGGATAAATAATCAGAACAACTCAAAGACAAGAGGGAAAATTCATTATAACCAGTGGCTCTCATGCCTTGTTCAATGGCTTCTACCACCTGTTCTGGTTCGACATCCCTGGCGGGTCGAGTCAGCATCCCTGGTTGACAGAATCGACAGCCACGGGTACAACCACGGCGGATTTCTATTGTCAAGCGGTCATGTACAGTTTGAACGTATGGTACTAGTCCAATGGAATAGGCGGGGATGGGGGTAGCGACTCGCCGCAAAATCCGTTGGGGTACATCTGGACGGACTGGTTTGACGGAACCGTCTTTGTCTGGTGCATAAAACTGCGGTACGTACACCCCAGGGATTTGCGCCAAGTCTAGAAGTAAATTTTCCCGACTTAATCCGGCTTGTTTGCCTTCTTCTAAAACTAAGCCGATTTCTGGGAGCAGTTCTTCACCGTCTCCCAAAGCGAAAAAGTCAAAAAAGTCGGCGTAGGGTTCAGGATTGGATGTTGCTGTTTGCCCTCCTGCGAAGATAAGCGGGTGATTCCCCTGCAATCTTGCTTGCCATGTCAGGGGAATTCCCGCTAAGTCCAACATTTCGAGAATGTTGGTTGCTCCTAATTCATAACTTAGACTAAAACCTAAAATATCAAATTCTTTTAGCTCTCGCTTCGACTCAACCGCAAACAAGGGGGTGTTTGTTACCCTGAGTTTGTCGGCTAAGTCTGTACCTGGTAGGTAAGCGCGATCGCACAACTGTCGGGGTTGGGCATTCAAAATGTTATACAGGATGATATGCCCTAGATTAGATGCACCAACTTCGTATACCTCTGGATAAGTCAAAACCCAGCGTATAACTGCCTGATTCCAAGGCTTATGTACCGCCAGTTGTTCGTTACCCAAGTAACGGCCTGGTTTTAAGATATCAGATGTGATTAATTGTTCAAATGCAATAGCCACTTTGCCAACTTTGCGCTACTCGAATTACAGCTACGTCTTCCCTCCAACATTAGCATTGATTAGCTATTTGGGTGGCTTTTGTTGTAGCAAGTTACAAGTGTTTAACACTTAGTTGCTCAAAGGGGTGGCTTGTGTTAGTCTAGCGAACTTGCGTGGGAGAATTTATCCCTGAGATATCTCGAAAATCTGATCCAGTTGAGTCAACTCTAAAACTATTTTGATAGCTGGGGATACGGAATCAAGCTGAAAGCCTTTGCCTAGATTCTGAGCTAACTTCAGCGCAGATACTAAAGCCATCAGTCCAGAACTGTCACAAGAATCTACTGCTGCTAGGTCTACTAATAACCCAGCCACATCTTCTTGAGCTAGCATTGTGGACAACTCTCGCTCAAACTCCAGCGCGTTAGTTGCATTTAGGCAGTTATGGGGACGAATAACTGCTACTTTTTGACTCTTTAGTAGTGCTTGCATATAGGCATCCTAATCAGAGTTATTTAACCATGAAGCTTGAATTTATTTGAACATAAACTGTCAGCTCATACATCGACCAGATGTCTTACATCTCTTTGCTGAATCTTTATTTTTTTCCTGTGTATGTTTAAAGTTGTCATAATTTCGGAGTAAAAAGTATTTATATATACTTTTTTTCTAATGAGTTGCCAAAAAAATCAACATAGATAACCACAAAGCAAAAGACGGGAAAACAGTCATCCATAATTGTGCGGAAAAATCATGCCCGTCTTGAGAAGTACAGCAAATTGAACTGTGATATGGCCAGGGTTGAAGGGCATTTGCTGTTGATGATATTTGTGGCAACTGTTAAGTTTAATCAGGAACTATCTACTTGAATTAAGTGTGATTTAAATCACTAGTACAATAGTGTGACAATCACATTTTATACTGAGCTTCATCCTGGATAATTTAGTATCACTTTATATTGGGTTCATTACCTATGAGAACTAGATACGTAATTCGTCAGTTAGTGCAGAAAGCCCTCGATATCAAGAAATTAACTCCAGAGATAGAGAATGAAATCAACTCCGAATTGACTCAACAAGGTTACATATCGGATGTAGATTACGAGGCTTTGGAATTGTTAATGACCGAAATGGATGCTGGGCGTATTCAGTTAGTGCCGAGTCTGGGATATTAGATTTCATTGATGACAAGCATCTAGCCAACCTGCGGACTCTACACGATATTTACTATTTATTTACCTGGTGTGGCGTAAACTGTGCTAGTGAATCTTCACTTGTGCATTAGTAAAAAGTCGCCATGCAGCCTGCTAAACGTTTAGAAAAAATTCCTCCTTATCTATTTGCTGAGATTAACCGCAAACGGGAAGAACTTGTTGCCCAAGGAGTTGACATCATTAATATGGCAGTGGGTGATCCTGATAAGCCAACTCCTGCTCATATTCTCCAGGCTATGCACACAGCAATTGATCAAGCGAGTAATCATAATTATCCGCCCTATGATGGTATGCCAGCCTTTCGGGAAGCAGCAGTGGAGTGGATGAAAAGGCGTTTTGGTGTTGCAGGATTAAACCCGAATACAGAGGTTATATCTTCCATTGGTTCTAAGGAAGCGATACATAATACTTTCTTAGCCTTTGTAGAAACGGGAGACTATGTATTAATACCAGATCCTGGTTATCCAGTGTATCGAACCGCCACAATTTTTGCTGGGGGTGAACCATTTACTATGCCTCTCAAGGCAGAAAATAAATTCTTACCTGACCTTAGTCTCATTCCTGAAACTGTAGCCCAAAAAGCAAAACTATTGTGGATTAACTACCCAAATAATCCCACTGGGGCTTTAGCCACCTTGGATTTTTTTACAGAATTGGTAGCGTTTTGTCGGCAGTATGAGATTCTGCTGTGTCATGATCATGCCTATTCAGAAATGGCTTACGATGGTTACAAGCCACCGAGTGTATTGCAAGTGCCAGGGGCTAAAGATGTGGCAATTGAGTTCCACAGTCTGTCTAAGTCTTACAATATGACAGGTTGGCGGATTGGTTTTGTCGTGGGCAATGCCAACGGGATTAAAGCTTTAAGCCAAGTCAAAACCAATGTCGATTCTGGGGTATTTAAAGCGATTCAACAGGCAGCGATCGCAGCTTACAATACTGATGAAGCTGAATTAACGAGTTTGATGTTAGTGTATCAAAATCGCCGTGACATAGTTATTCAAGGACTACAGTCTTTAGGCTGGCCTATTGAACCACCAAAAGCCACCCTCTATGTTTGGGTACAAGTACCTTCAGGATATTCTTCTGTTGAATTTGCTAACCTCCTCCTAGATAAATGCGGTATCTTAGTCCCTCCAGGCAATGGCTATGGTGCATCAGGGGAAGGTTACATCAGAATTGCGTTGACTATCCCCGATGAACGCTTACAAACAGCTATAGAACGGATGCGAGATGCGGGAATTCGCTACAGTTGATAGCGAGTACACCAATTTTAGATTTTGGATACTTCGACAAGCTCAGTACAAGTTTTGGATTTTGGATTAAAAGCTTAGATTCATAGCCTATTCCAAAATCTTGAGACAATACCACTTGTCCCAAATTGGTATAACACCTGACACAACTATAGTCTCGCCCCACTCAGCACTCAGCACTCAGCACTCAGCACTCAGCACCGGCTAAACGCCGCGCTACCGCTAACAGCACTCACCACTCAACACTCAGCACTCACCACTCCTCACTCCTTCCTGATAAGCTTGCCAAAGTTGGTGAATAAACTGATGGAGTTGGTTTTTAGCTGTTGTGTCTAGTTCTGATTTTGGTTCTTTAGCCAAAATTTGACCTAAAAAGGTGATGACTTCCGTATCTAGGGCTGGCCGAAACAACTCACCAGGCCACAACAAGTCAGAACCATCCCGCAAGTCAGTAATTACGGGTATTTCTGGGGTGTGTGTCACCAGAAGTAAGGGACGTACCCAGCATAGCTGACGGGAAACCACAACTTGAATTACTTCCGCATACAGATTTTGATCATCATGCTCTAAAGACACTATTTGTCCTGGTTGAAAATCAAAACTCATGTCCATAGTTAATTAATTTAGGGCAGTAGCACGGATTAGTTGATGGTTTCTTCTAACCTCATTGTAGAAGTGAAAGGGACGAATTACCGTCAAGCTCAGTAGAATGATAGGGAGAACCCGACACCTGAAAACCCTCTTCCCTTCTATCTTCTAACTTTTCTACGGGGAACTTTTGATCAAATATGAGGTTTTGGTAAAAATGCCCTAGAATAAGTGAATAACTGTTAAGCGATCGCCTAAACAGAACCCTGTTGTAGTAAACCAGCAAATTAGAAGAGCAAAAGTTGTGTCAGTCGAAACCATTGAGAAGCGTTCTACATCCCGCAAGCTTGCGCCTCGGTATCGCGTTTTGCTCCATAATGACGACTACAACTCTATGGAGTATGTGGTACAAGTGTTAATAACTACAGTACCCAGCCTAACCCAGCCCCAAGCTGTCAGCATTATGATGGAAGCCCACACTAATGGGTTAGCTTTAGTCATTACCTGCGCGCAAGAACACGCCGAGTTTTATTGTGAAACTCTCAAAAGTCATGGACTTAGTAGTACGATAGAACCTGAAGAATAGTTGTGAGTCATTAGTCATAATCTGAAATGATCAAGTTGTGACTTTGGACTCAATTAGATATGAAAATTAATTTGATGAACTTAGCTCAACGCCCTGCCCCCATTCGGCTGGGTTGTTTTATTTTGGTTCTATTATTGCTGTGGTTGCCTATAGCTGCACCAATTTATTTACTAGTAGATGACTCTAATACAGTCAGTATTATCACAATGGTGGTGCTGTATATAGAGTTTATTTTACTGTTGAGATTCTGGGGTCAAAAAGTCTATCAGCAACCACAGATATTAAAGCTTTATGGGTTGAAATTCACAGGACGTAATGGTGTAGAACTACTTTTTGGATTTATTTTAGGCATCATTAATATTTTTATCTTATTCGGAGTACAAAGTATTTTAGGTTGGCTAGTATGGCAATCACCGAAAATCTTTCTACCCAAGTTAATTTTAGAAGGTCTAATTGTAGGTATAGGTGTAGGGTTTGCTGAAGAATTATTATTTCGTGGCTGGTTATTAGATGAGTTGCAAAGAGATTATACTCAGCCTGTAGCATTGTGGACAGATGCACTCATCTTTGCAGCTTTACACTTTATCAAACCACTAACAGCAATTATTGAAACATTACCACAGTTTCCCGCTTTAGTATTGTTAGGTTTAACGCAGGTATGGGGAAAGCGTTGGCGGCGGGGACTTTTGGGCTTACCTATAGGTTTACATGGTGGTTTAGTTTGTGGCTATTACATTATTAACGTCGGGGGATTAAGTCAATATTCTGGTCAAGTTCCCAACTGGGTTACTGGGGTAAATAATAATCCCTTGCAAGGATTAATGGGAGTATTTTTTATGAGTATCTTGGCTATGTGGATGTGGCGGCGGAGTGTCAAAGGTTAATAATGATAAAATACGGTGTAATTTTATTAATACTAATAGTATCTTGCTCTTGGGTGTCTCCTGCTTGGGCTATAGTCTGCCGCAACTATGAAGGACATGAAATTTGCATTCTTAGTATTAAACGTAGTGCGAAGAAATATTGGGAATATCAAGCATCTGTAAGTGTTGACGGAGTTAAAACACCTGTAGAAATATACAATTGTCGAGGTAAGTTTAAATTACAAAAAGATAGGACTGTAATTCAATTTACTGAAAATAGTCCTGGTGAAATGATTTGTAGTTTTTTTAAGAAATAGGTAATTACAATTATTTCTGTCGCCAAATTTAGACTAATCAATATATTATGTAGTATCAAATATCCTCCCGTGCAAAGGTTGCCCATTCCTCAAAACGAGCTGCATCAATCTCATCTGCGGAAGGTGCTTTTCCCAAATCCGCACACAAACCCCATAATGATTGACGTGGAGTAGGAATTTCATGAATTAATTCTTGTTCTATGTCAGGAACTATTTGCTGAATTAAGCGCACCTTGTCCACTGTAGAGAGTTGCTTTGCTAAATCAATAACTTCCTGTAGAGTCACAGACTTTCACCTAAGTTTACCTATAATCCAAGTGTAGCAAGGGTAAAAAATGAGGATACTGTCCCCATTGTTTCATGAAACTTTCTCCATTAAAGTACCGACTAAACAAGCTTTCTCTAAATTCACACCATTTAAATTCGCGCCTTCCAACTCAGCACAAAGCAAGTTAGCCCCGATGAAATTTGCCCCGGCTAAATTCGCCCCGCGTAAGTCGGCTTCTTCTAAATTGGCTTCACTAAATAACGCCCCTTGCAAGTCAGCGCGGCTTAAGTCTGCGCCTTTGAGATTTGCACCCGTCAAGTTAGCACCCCGTAAATCAGCACCGCGTAAATCAACGCCTTGCAAATTAACGTTCATCAAATTAGCACCGCTTAAAAAAGCACCAGCTAGGGATACATCACTCAGTCTTGCGCCCATCAAGCTAGCACCACGTAAGTTACTACCTCGTAAGTCAGCACCAGTTAAATCTGCTTGCATGAGGTTAGCACCCATCAGATTAGCCCGTAAGTCGGTAGCTTGGAGATTAGCACCCATTAAATTTGCACCTTCTAAATGTCCGCCTTCGAGTTTAGAAGCTGTAAAATTAGTCCCGACAAGGGTAGCACCGGCTAAATTAATCCGGCTTAAATCCAGTTGAGAGAGTTCCTCATCTTCTAAATTTACCCCTGCAAGATGTTTCAGTTGTCCTTGTTTAATAGCTTCAATATTCATGATGGGTAAATTCTCATCTCTTCACTGGCCTGGTTTTGACTTTGCCATCGGGAATCGAGCAGCCACATACCTGTGCTAGCTTTGGTTGTCATTAGGGGTAAGTCTAAACCCTGTTGTAAGCCCATGACTAACAAAGTGAGTGCATCTAATAGTTTAGGGTCAAAGCGGTGAGATTGTTGTCTACATTCGGCTAAGGCTTGAGTAAATATTTCTTCCCGTGGCTGTTGGGAAGATTTTTGTTGATTAACTCGCCATTGAAATTCAGCAACTAAAGCCAAAATTCTGGACTCTAAAGGAATTGCATCGCCGACTAATCCGGCTGGTTCTCCTGTACCATCCCAATGTTCGGTTTGGTGTGTGATAATTTGAGCTACTGCCCTTAACCTTGGCATTTTTCGTAATACTTGTGCGCCTGGAACTAGTGGACAACTAGGTGCTGTTTCTTGCTGATGTGTAGTATCACTGCTAGTGAGGACGCTGGGTGCTGTGCGAAATGGATCTATGCGATGTAATAATGCTGCTAGTTTTAGTCTTTTGATTTGCCATGCAGGGAGATCCAGAAGTTGCGCCATTGTTTCGGCGATCGCACTCACTTCCGTGGCGGCCATAGGATTATTAATATCTCCTAATTCCATCAACTGCGCCATTCGCAAAAATGCTTGCACTTCGTTAGAAAGCAAGTTGTTATCTAAGGCTTGCTGACGCATTGCTGTAGGAATTGATAGTTGTTCCTGTCCGGTTTGCAAATAATCTACAACACGGGAGACAACTGAACTCAAATCTTCGGGGTTGATGATGGCTGGGGGAATGGCTTGTTGATGTGCTGAGAGTTTCTGTGCTAATTCTGGATTGTACTTTTGAATGTGAGCGATCGCTAATTCTGCTGTCTCACTCACCAACGTCGGCTCAAATGTCCACAACCCATAAAACTTACGCTCTAAATCGGTAGCAGGTAATCCTCTGGCACCATAATCAGCATCTGATAACTCTTGACAAAGTACCATTGCTGTGTATTTTGGCGATAAAATAATCAAATGCCATTCCTGCGCCACTGGATCTGTTTCATCCAATGCTACCAAGTCCACATTTGACAATTGACTAGTAGGATTTTCCCTAAAGCCCGCATCTGGTGCAGCCATAATCACAATTTTGCCACTGTGTTTGGCAATGTCTGCATATCTTTCCGCCTCCTGCAAATACCACTTACCTCGTTGAAAAGCAGTGATCACTAGGGGTGTGCTGTCATCGTTTAATATGTGGTCTTCCAGCGCATGACACAAAGCCACCAGCGTATTTTTATAATACACCCCAAAGTGAATCGGCCTAACAGTCGAGCGATGGGCGGTTTCTAGTAGTTGGAGAATTGAACCTTCTAGCATAGGCAGGGGGCAGGGGAGGCAGGGGGCAGGGGAAGCAGGGGAGGCAGGGGGGCAGGGAGGCAGGGGGGCAGGGGAGGCAGGGGAGGCAGGGAGGCAGGGGAAGCAGAGAAGAAAAACTAATGAGTTATTACTCATTACTCAGCACTCAGCACTCAGCACTCACAACTCAGCACTAACTAACTGTTTCTCTTTCGTTTCTATCGGTGCAGATAGTGCTGCTTCTAAATCGGCACAGCCCAATTTTTCTTCTAAGATGTTCATGACTTCTCGTCCGAAATCGTTGGGGTTTCTTTGCCAGGCTTGTAAACAAACTTCACCAAAGAATGAACCAAGCGGTTCAGGATTCCATAGTAGTTTTTTAGCAGTCCACGGCATCAAACTCATGGGATTATACCCTGGTTTGAGAACACCTTGTTTCAAGGCATATTCTTCTAGGTGGGTGTGGGGTTGTAAACCGATAAAGAAAATAGCTGGTTCAACTTTATCAGCACCGAAAATCTTTTCTAGTTCTCGGTGGTATGCAATGGTTTGGCGGATGGTTTCGGGACGTTCATCAATGACGTTAAAGGAATAGTTAACAGAGACTAAATCGTTAAAACCAGCTGCTTTTAAATCGCGACAATTTTGCAGCACAGTCCGCAAGTTGTAACCCATCCGCATTTTCCGCACGAGTTCTTGAGAACCGCTAGTAATACCGATTTCAAAGTAATTCATCCCTGTTTTCGCCATCAAATCGCACAACTCTGGTGTGAGGTTGTCGGCTCTGATGTATGCTGCCCAATGAATATCTGTCATCCCAGAATCAACGATTTTCTGTAAGAGTTCTACAGCATCGTCAATAAATCGCCGCGCTGGGATAAACTGAGCGTCTGTAAACCAGAAATTACGCACACCACGATTATATAGTTGGCGCATTTCTGCCACTATTTCTTCGGCGGGGTTAATTCTTACCTGTTTCCCTTCGACAACGGTGTAGACACAATAACAGCAGTTGTGGGGACAACCTCGTTTAGTCTGTACACCAATGTAAAAGTCTTGTTCTTGGAGGTAATAATTAAACTCTGGCCAAATAGTTTCTATATAGTCATAGTTACAGGCTGTTTTTTCTAAGGGCGTGGGTTGTTCGTGAATTAGTCTTTGTCTTGGTTTGGCTTCCCCTACCACATAACAACGTTCATCTCGAAACTCTTTACCACTCAGAAATTTTTCCAGCAGGGTTTCCCCTTCACCCACAGAGATAATTGTCCCTGGGGGTAGGCTTTTTCCTAGTTGTTCGTAAAATACGCTAACTGCACCGCCACCAACGACAGCACGGGCTTGAGAATGATATTGTCTGGCGCGTTTCAAACCCCGTTTGATGAGTCCCAGGTTACGCCACAACTCTACATAGTAAGCAATGAAAATGCGTAAACCGCCCAAAGCACCACGCAATTTAATGAAGGGGTTTTTCGCGTAGTAAAACTCAAATGCGTTTTGTAGCGGATTCCCACCACGCCCACCCACTGGGGCATAAATTTGAATGTCCCGCCAAGAAAATACCAGTAGTGTAGGCTGGAATTCATCGATACAACGATCTAAGGCTAAGGCATAGTCTAGAGGTGGGACTGTTCCCAAATCAAAAATGCGTTGTTCGATGTGGGGAAAAACCTTGTGGACGTGATCACTTAAGTAAACAACCCCTATGGGAAAGATAGGGTTACAAGGAAGGCGAACATACAAAATTCGATTTTCCATCATCTTGCCGGTTTTGGGGAAAGTCTGAGAAACTATTAATTTCTTATGTGCTACTTGAGTAAGCATTTAATTAGCAATCATACTTGACATTTAAGCAGATTCTTGGTAAGTGAGTTTGCTTAGTTTTGCCGAGTATGAATCAGGTTTTATGAAGAAAATTTTCATATATCTTTACCATAACATTGAGTTTCTCAGAAAGTTGCTCTCTGTTCACGTGATTTGATGAATGGAGAGGAAAATTTTGGTGTGTTCTTGGAAACTTCCAGAAAATAAACTATCCCATTTCTGTGAGAAGACATCGTGATTTTTCCCACTGCCCCCCGTCATCTGCTGGGCTGTTGACTTTGTTAGTTTCTAGTAAATATGTACCATGTAATTTATGTTTCGTTAAAAGCCTAGCTATTACTAGGTTTTAGCCATAGTGAAGACCGATAAAAAACTGTATGAACCAGACCCCAAAAAAGCCACAGAGTCAACAGCCTAGTGTAGAGGAGACAAGGGAGACAAGGAAGAAATATTTAACCTAATGCCCAATGCCCCATGCCCAATTACAATTCAGGCGGCAAAAGGGATAGTTCGTTGTCTTGGGGCGATCGCGTTAAGTATAAACTGATTAAATCATCAATATTACGTCGCATAGTCTGACAAATTGTATCAAGGGGTAAGTCGTTGGCATCGTAACCAAAAGGATTTTCTATCTCTAACCCAATGGCTTCAATGCCAAATAAGGTAAAACTTACTAACGCCGTAACTGCACCTGTCCACCATCCTAAACTTTGCACCATTTGAAATGGTAGTAACAAGCAATATAGTAATAATAATTGTTTTAAGTGAATGGAATACGCTAGGGGCATGGGGGTTTTTAAAATGCGTTCACAAGCACCTAGATTATCTACCAAATTATTTAGTAATTGTTGAATAGCTGTTAACTGATAAGAATTGAGACAATTATTATTGTATTGCTTTTGTAAATAATCTTCTACCCAAAAAACTATTTCTAGAGGAGGATTATTCATGGTTTTTAGTTTGAAGTATTTAGCAGAAGACATTAATTCTTCTAACTCATTATTGACTAATTCTCCTCTAAGATGTGTTTTAGTAGCAACTGCAAAAGCTACTAGTAAATATAAAGCCCCGATTTTTTCTTTCTTATCTTCCGGTGCAGTTTCCGCAACTGATACTAAAATTTGTCTTGCTATGTTACGGACATTATTAACTATAGAACCCCAACATTTTCTACCTTCCCAAAATCTTTCATAGGCTGTATTAGTGCGAAAAACTAATAATAAACCCAAAACAATGCTAGGAATAACAGTCCCTAAAATTGGTTGCGATACAGGTAATTTGAAGTAATAAAGTAGAGAAACGAAAACTCCAAATAAGCCACAGCCAATTACCCGTCTATATATTGATGCAAGGACTGAACCTTTAACTTGAACAGCCGTTTGCAACCAATGTTTTTTTTCAACACTCATAGGTTATGCCTAACAATAATTTTATTTTTGTAAAAATTTGGGGATGCTGATATCAGCAGGTCTATAGAAAGAAAAATATTGACTACGACTAGACAATCATAACCCTCGATGTAAGATAAATGGCACTGAGGAATTTACAGATGAGATATTTGCTAGTCCGTTAGCAAAAAGCGATCGCATTGGTAAAGTGCGATCGCTTTTAGTTATATTCTGTGACTAAATTTTGGTGCGATCAGTCAAAATTTCATAACCAGTTTCTGTCACCAAAACTGTATGCTCAAACTGTGCTGACAAGGAATTATCTACAGTTACAGCCGTCCATCGGTCTGCTAAGGTGCGTGTATGTTTAGAACCAGCGTTTAAAATTGGTTCAATGGCCAAAGTCATACCAGCACGCAGTTTCACATTAGGCATTTCTCTTGTACGGTAGTTAAACACGGATGGTTCTTCATGTAAATTACGTCCGACACCATGTCCGGTAAATTCTTCTACCACAGTGTAACCATGTGCTTTTACATGATCTTCAATTGCACCGGCTAAATCTAATAAGTATGCACCGGCTTTGACTTGTTCAATACCTTTATAAAGTGCTTCTTCCGCAACGCGAATTAATCTAGCAGCTTCTGGGGTGACTTCATCCACAGCGATAGTAATGCAAGAATCACCATGAAATCCTTGATAGTAAGCACCTGTATCCACTTTTAAGACATCCCCAGCCCGAATGACTTTTTTCGGATTAGGGATACCATGCACTACTTCGTTATTAATGCTGGCACAGATAGAACCTTTAAAACCGTGATATCCCTTAAAACTGGGGGTTGCATCCATTTCACGGATACGTTTTTCTGCGTAAGCATCTAAATCGGCTGTAGTCATACCTGGCTTGACTAACTCCGAAATTTCCTTGAGGACGGTAGCAACAATTTTTGCTGATTGCCGCATAATATCAATCTCACGCGGCGATTTAATTTCAATTCCTCGGCGTTGTTTAGGTGTTACGGGTTTAGGTACTTGAGACAGTAAATTGGTGAGGATGTTCATGGGAAACTAATGATTACTTGCGCCTTAGAGCTAATTTTGCTGTGTTTTACTAGAAGTTTAGTTGAGAAATACTATCTATTTTTAAGTTAGCTTATTTTTTGTGGCGAAATAGTCAATGGTCAATAGTCAATAGTCATTAGTCAATAGTCAATAGTCAATAGTCATTAGTCAATAGTCAATAGTCAATAGTCATTAGTCATTAGTCATTAGTCATTAGTCATTAGTCATTAGAGGTTGATACTCTTGTTCCTTGTCTACCTTGTCTACCTTGTCTACCTTGTCTACCTTGTCTACCTTGTCTACCTTGTCTACCTTGTCTCCCAATGCCCAATGCCCAATGCCCCATTCCCCATGCCCAATGCCCAATGCCCCATGCCAACTATCTGTGAGCCAAGATAGGGGGGCCAGCAGTCACTACAACCAGATTATCAGGATGTAGTAATTCACGGGCGGCTTGATTCACTTCTGTCAGGGTAACTTGTTGAATTTTTTGGGTATAGGTGTGTAATTCTGTTTTGTCTAAACCATATACCTGATTCATCAAGATGTTACTAGTTAATTCTTCTGGATCTGCTAAAGAAACGTGATAACTACCAGTCAGGCTACGTTTAGCCATTTCTAATTCTGTGGCGGTGACACCTTGTTGATGGATGTTTTGTAGTAATTTACGGGTGCTAGCGATCGCTTGATTAGCATCTTCTGGGCTGGTTTGCATTTCAATCCAAAATGTCCCAAAGTCTTTTTCCGCTTGAAAGTGACTGTAAATTCCGTATGTTAGGCCTTGGCGATCGCGAATTTCTGCACCCAGGCGACTAGATAAGGTATCGCCGCCTAAAATTTGATTCAATACTAAAGCACTGTAAAATCTAGGGTCTTGGCGTTTGATTCCTGTATAACCCATGTAGGTGATAGCTTGGGCTTTACCTGGAATTACTGGGTTGACTCGCACTAAATTACTGGGGTTGGATACTTGGGGATATTCGACTTTTGGCGGTGAACCACTAGCACGCCAATCACCAAACTCTGCTTGAATTAGCGATCGCACTTCTTCTGTGTCAAAATCTCCCACCAGTGCTAACACCATACTGTCTGGACGATAGTATTTGTTTTGGAAAGCAATTACATCTTTTCTCTTAATGCTTTGCAGACTCTCGGCTGTGGGGAACTTATGTAGAGGATGTTTTTTCGGGTAAATCGATTGCAAAAATATTTTGCGCGCCACTGCGGCTGGATCATCTAATTCTACTTTCAAGTCTGTTAAGGCTTGTTGGCGATTTAATTCCAACTCTTTCTGCGGAAATGTACTATTTTTTAGGGCATCTGCTAAGGTTTTAATTAATACTGGTAAGTCTTCCGCCAGACTATTACCCTCTATTTGTACGCCATTCCGATAAGCTTCAAAATCTAAAGTCGCGCCTCTGTCTTCCAAGGCTTTCGCTAGGGTAACAGCATTTTTGGTTTTCGTTCCACTCATCAAGCTATCTGCTACTAGTGCAGCTAATCCTACTTGTTCTCCTGGGTCAAATTCTGTACCTGCTTGGATATGACCACTTAAAGTAATGGTGGGTGTAGAGCGATCGCTTAATAATAATACCTGTAAGCCATTAGCTAGGGTGAACTGCTGTGGTACTTGCAGTGTCTTATTGTTAACCTGTTCATCATGTTCAATGACTGGTAAGTAGCGCAGCATCTCAGCTGGCAAAGTGGGTAAATTACCAGACAAATTTTCCCTAGTTTGTGGAGGTGGCTGTTTTGACGCGATTTCTTTATTTTGATTGGTAAGCGGTTGAAAAATTCCCACTTTCCGCGCCGATGGATGCAGATATTTCTTTAATACGGCTTTGACATCTGCGGACGTAACTTGATGCACAGCCGCTAAATAATGGTCTGTGAAGCGATAATCACCCGTAGTTGTCTCATCATTACCTAACTGCATGGCTTGATCAGTAATACTACGGTTACTCAAAATAGTCGCAGATTCTAACTGTCTTTTCGCTCTAGCTAACTCGGCGGCGGTGACTCCTGTTTTAGTAAGTTTCGCGATCGCCTGGTTCACCACAGGTGTCAGCTTACTCACATCTTCATCAGGATCAGCCGTGACTAGCAACTCATACCACCCACCTTGCTTTAAACTCACCACTGCGCCTGAAATATCAGTGGCTAAACCCGATTCCACCAAAGCTTGATATAGTCGAGAATTTCTCCCTTCTGTCAAAATATAATCCGCCACTTCTAAAGCCGGCATATCTGGATGATTTGCAGATGGTAAAGGATAGACAGCCTGCAATAATGAAGCTGAACCCTGTTCTCGTAAAAAGATGGGCGACTTAGAATTACTAACTATTGACTGTTGACTATTGACTGTTGACTGTTGACCATTGACTATTGACTGTTGACCCTTGGGAATACTACCAAAAATTTCCTTGACCGCAGCTAGAGTTTCTTGAGCTTGACAATCGCCGACAATGATTAAAACGGCATTTTCAGGATGATAAAACTGACGATAGTATTGGCGGACTTGCTCAATCTGGAATTTTTCGACATCAGCCTTAGTACCACCTACAGGTAAACCGTAACCATTGGGAAATACTGACCGCAAGATAGCACGACTGAGTCGATATTCCGGGCTATTTTCGTAACCTTGTAACTCCGAAATGACTACCCGCTTCTCGCTAGCTAGGTGTTCACTATCCATCAGCGCATTTTGCATTCTATCTGCTTCGAGAGCTAGCAATGCTTTGAGCTTGTCTCGTTCCACCGTGCCGTAATAAGCTGTTTGGTCGTAACTTGTAAAAGCATTCGAGTCACTACCCAAAGCACTAAACAACCAGCCAAATTGAGTCGGACGGCTAGTTGTACCTTTAAACATCATATGTTCTAGTTGATGGGCAATGCCATTGACTCCTGGTGCTTCTTGGCGTGAACCAAACTTGTACCATACTTGCACACTCACTACAGGAGCTGTATGAACTTCTTTAATGAGAACAGTTAGTCCATTTTCTAAAACAGTCCTGTGGACATTTTCCGTTAATTTTAAATCTTGGGAATTTTTGGTCACTAATGTTAATTGGTTTCTCTCACGATTTAGGGTACTTATATCTTGACTCTTAGCAGGCGCATTGCCAAGAAATAATAAGGTCATTAATGAAACGATAAACAGCAATAGATGAAAACGATATCTATAGGCAGCTGATAATATAGACATTTGCTGTGGTAGATGTATTAAATAAAATCATTCTCTATAGTTATTGCCGAGAATATTCTCATTCTCTTGAATAAATATGTTACCTTGACGATAGCAATAAATGTATATAAAAAGACAAAATAAAAACAAGAAACTAATGTTGTTTGCTTAAAAATCGGATGAACTCTAAAGGCAAGCCATCCGTATCGGCAATAAAGGCTACTTCTAAAATGCGATCGCCTATTTGCTGTTGAGTCGGTTCTAAAAGAATTTTTAAAGGTGGTAATTCTACTGATAATGCTACTCGTTTTTGTAAATTTGTCAACCACCCTGGTAAATCTTCAGTAATTTCCGTTAAATCAAACGACAGATGATAGTAACCCACATAATGCTCATCACTAAACGCATCCGGTGCGGGTTTGGGTTGGGGTATTTGAATTAATTCAATTCTTCCGCCTAATCCTTCCATCCAGCAAGCCAAGGTGTAGCCTGTGGTGAAGCGTTCACAGACTGTAAAACCTAAGATTTCATAAAAAGCGATCGCGTGATGGATATTCGCAGTCCGAATAGAGGCGTGGTGCATTTTGGGGATTGGGGATTAGGGATTGGGGATTGGGGATCAGGTATTGGGAATGTATTGTGTAAATCGGAAGTTGAGTTACTTCCTCAGTTCCCAGTCCCCAGTCACCAATCCCCAGTCCCTTTTATTCAAACAATCTGAAATAAGGGTAGCGCACCGGCACACCCGGTTCTTTATCTAAATCGAAATTAATCACTTCCCAGCAAGGATCTTCGGCTGGATCAGGACTAAATTCTACAGGTAAGCCGTATAGCCTTGCAGATGATGCTTCTTGCTGTCCAGAACGCCAAGGTGTACTGCGTTCTAAATAGCCACTCATCAACTCCTGATAACGTCTGGCGATGATCACTCGTGTCGCTCGATAGCCTTGGGTGTATAGTTTGTCTAAGGCTTCGTGGATTTCAAACCGAATGCCATCAGGATGAGTATGCTGTCTATACCACTCATTGTTCCACCGTCGCCAATGTCGCCCAGACTGTAGATGAACTAACTCTCCAGTTTTGGGATTAGCTTCAAACGCGCCATGACGAGGGCATAAATAAGTATCAGTTAGTGTCAGTGCCGGAATAGTTTGCCGACAATGGGGACACTGTATATCAGCTCCGAATATAGGGTACTGCAAGCCTGGATTCATCATGAAGTGCGTACAAACGTATTTTCGTATTCACCAGCACCAGTGGGTTGGATTTTACACTCCGGCTCTATCATCAGGGAGAAATCATTCTCGACTGCACATCAAAAACATGAAGCGAGAACAACTTTTACGGATTGTCTTCCTCCTCGAAGGGGAATGACACTGTGATATTCTGGTTTTGCAACCAGTCTCCAAGGATGGAGCCTCTCCAGTGTTCCTGGGTACCTTATTCCTATTCTATCGTGTCTACCGTTTCTTACTGGCCTTCTCCCGATTTTTCTCAAGCTGCCTTCATTGCAGCCAACGCCGTTGTCATGGGTTCAGTCAACATAGCAGCCGGAGTCAGCATTTGGTATGGTGCAGTTGTGCGAGCAGATGTAGAACGCATTGACATTGGCGAATGCACAAATATTCAAGACGGGGCTATTTTACATGGTGATCCTGGGTTGCCCACAATTTTAGAAGACCATGTGACAGTAGGACATCGTGCTGTTGTACATTCAGCCCATATTGAGCGCGGCTGTTTAATTGGTATTGGCGCAGTAGTTTTAGATGGAGTCAGAGTAGGAGCAGGTAGCATCATCGGTGCTGGTGCAGTAGTAACCAAGAATATACCCCCCTTCTCACTAGTTGTAGGCATTCCCGGCAAAATTCTCCGCCAAGTTACACAACAAGAAGCCGCAGACCTCATAGAACACGCCGAACGTTACAAAAAGTTAGCTTTAGTCCACGCTGGGAAGGGAACGGATATTGGGTTTGCTTAAAAATTTGGGCATCGGGCATCGGGCATAGGGCATTAAAATCTACCTTGTCTACCTTGTCCCCCAATCCCCAGTCCCCAGTCCCCAGTCCCCAGTCCCCAATGACTATTGACTAACTATTTAATCTTTCTTTACAAAATCCCCTAGCAAAATTGCCCACTTCAGCTAAAAATAAAAATGAGAGTAGTTGATAAAACTTTAATTTCTACTTGATAGAGGGGTACTAGAAATGGATGGTATTGATTTTCGTGTAGCGATCGTTTTAGCTCCCATCGCTGTTGCTGGTGGTTGGGCTTTGTTTAATATCGGTGCTGCGGCTCTTAGACAAGTTCAAAACTTTTTGAACAGAGAAGCCTAAACTCTAATTTAAGATTACTAAATTGATTACCGACTGTTATTTTCACTGTAACAGTCGGTTTTGTTAATTTTGGGGACTGGAATTACTCGTTGTACTTACATACTGGATTGGCTGTACTAATTTAGTGATACAATTCAATAAAATACGAAAACCTTGCTTATGGTAGCCCAAATCACCACACTAGATATTTGTTGGCAACCATTGCCCGATAATTTTAAGCTAGGGGATGAACCAGTGGAAAATACAGGTCAGCCAATCCTGGCTGGTGCTTTGCGTGAAAGCTTAGAAATTAGTGGGTTCATCCAAGAGCAAATGTTAATCGCCTCGAATTTTGCGATTTGTGCCACAGTGAATGGGCAATTTATCGCTAAAGCACCAGATTGGTTATATATTCCCCGTGTAAATGAAATTGTGGGCGATCGCACCAGCTATACTCCTCACTTAGAAGGGGAAATTCCAGCGATAGTTATGGAATTTTTATCCCAGACAGAAGGGGAAGAGTATTCATCAAAGCGCACCTACCCGCCAGGGAAATGGTTTTTCTACGAACAAATTTTACAAGTCCCCATTTACATCATTTTTGATCCAGATGGTGGATTGTTGGAGTTTCATCAACTAGAAAATGGACGCTATGAGTTAAAGCAACCAGATGAAAATGGTCGCCATTGGATAGCGACTATAGGATTATATTTAGGAACTTGGCGCGGAACAAAAGAGGGGAGAACTGGTTATTGGTTGCGATGGTGGGATGAATCGGGTAATTTGTTACCTTGGGCTGTAGAGATGGTGGAACAGGAACGCCAACGGGCTGAACAGGAAAAACAACGGGCTGAACAGGAACGCCAGCAAAAAGAACGCTTAATAGCCTACTTACAATCTCAAGGGATTGATCCCAATAGTTTGCTCACAGATGAAACAGAAGGTTAGGCTGTTGTTAACTATGTCAAGGTAGTTTCAGCCAATCCCCTAATCGTGAATATAGATTCTCTACTCCAATCATTTCAGCATTTTGGCGTTAACCTCGGACTTTCAAGGATTAACGCACTGTTAGCAAACCTGGGAAACCCTCATCACCAAGTCAGTGTGATTCATGTGGCTGGTACAAATGGTAAGGGTTCTGTTTGTGCTTATTTGTCATCTGTTCTGACTCAAGCAGGTTATCGCACAGGACGTTATACTTCTCCTCATTTGGTGAGTTGGACAGAACGCATCTGTCTGAATGAACAGCAAATTTCTGCTGCGGAACTTTACGAATTATTAACAGAAGTAAAGAATGCTGTTAACTCTGAACAGTCCCCTACTCAATTTGAAATCATCACCGCAGCTGCTTGGTTGTATTTTGCTAGGCAGCAAGTTGATGTAGCTGTTGTAGAGGTAGGCTTGGGGGGACGGTTGGACGCGACTAATGTTATATCTCGTCCACTGGTGACAGTAATTACTTCCATTAGCAGGGAACATTGGCAGCAGTTAGGCCCCACTGTGGCTGATATCGCTGGAGAAAAAGCCGGGATTTTAAAGCCTGGGTGTCCGGCTGTGGTGGGAGTATTACCACCGGATGCTCAAGCAGTTGTGCGATCGCGCGCTCAAGAATTACAATGCCCCATCATCATGCCTCAACCTGGACAAGAAATACAATCAGGATGGGCGGAATATCAATCTATTTTCGATGCCAATTTAATTCAATATCCTCTACCTTTACAGGGACAAATACAATTACATAATTCTGCTTTAGCTTTAGCTACTGTAGAAATTCTCCAACAGCAAGGCTGGGATATTTCTGCAACAGCAATTACTAATGGTATGGCTAAAACTAAATGGCCAGGGCGAATGCAATGGATTAATTGGAAAAATCATCAACTTTTAATTGATGGCGCACATAATCCAGCCGCCGCTAAAGTCCTACGTGATTATGTAGATAGTCTCAAACCTCAAAATATCACTTGGGTGATGGGGATGTTATCTACTAAAGATCATGCTGATATTTTTCAAGTTTTACTAAAACCAAATGACCGATTATATTTAGTCCCAGTACCAGATAATGCCTCAGCTAATCCTACAGAATTAGCAAAGTTAGCCTGTGATATTTGTCCAGATTTGTACTCTTGTCAAACTTATGCTGATGAAATATCGGCTATAGAGGCGGCATTGACTATTGGTGATGGTTTAGTCGTTGTGTGCGGTTCTCTTTATTTAATAGGAAATTTATTCAGTAAAATTTAATTTTTGTAATAAGAATAGAAATACAACTTTAATAAAAATTTGTATTGATTTATGTTCATCTACTATCTTTACTGGGAAGACTAAATTTAGTTAATTCTAGTGTAGAGACATCTTATATTCTCTATCCTCATATCTTATACCGAAGAGAAAACCGTATTTTATAGATAATATACGGTCATTTTCAATATAAATCATAAGGAGTTCTTATTGATAAAAATTGGAATTATATAGACTATCCCATTATGCTGCAAAATCTTAAATTAGCTTTAATTATTGAAATTAATTAAGAGGTAAATATGCTGAAAGTTGTTGTTGGACATAGTGATGATCCTGATAGTCAAGCCGCTATTGAAGAAGTTTTGGCAAAATGCGTTCATGATTTAAGTGATTTAACAGATATTCCACCGCAGGCTGCTATGTTGTTCGCAGCTATTGATTTTGATCATGCTTTAATCTTGCAAAAAATCTCCGCAGTATTTCCTGAAATAGACTTGATTGGTTGTACTACGGATGGCGAAATGTCATCCATTTTAGGGTTTCAACAAGATTCTTTAACACTGATACTGTTTTGTTCCGACACTGTAGAAATTCATGCGGGTTTGGGATATGAAGCGAAAGCCAATCCTTTAAATGCAGCTCAGGAAGCAGTTCAAAAAGCCAAAGAAAAATGCGATAAACCTGCTCAGTTATGTATACCACTACCTGCTAGCTATCTAGCAGATGGTTCTACTACTAACGGGGGATTAATTCTAGAGGGTTTAAAGTCAGCTTTAGGTTCTGATATACCCATAGTAGGTGGTGCGGCTGGCGATCAATTTAGATTTCAGACTACCTATCAATTTTTTCAAAACGAAGTATTGACTGACTCCCTACCTATTCTAATTTTTGCTGGAGATATTCTATTTTCCTATGGAACTGCTTGTGGTTGGGAACCGATGGGACGCAAGAGTGTTATCACCAAATCTCAAGGAACAGTTTTGTACGAAATTGATGGAGTATCAGCACTAGAATTTTATCAGCGATATTTAGGCGATCGCACACCAACCGCAGAAAATCCCCTAGCAGTGTATGAGGGAGATAGCGATCGCTATTATATGCGCGTTCCCAATACTTTTGATCCACAAACTGGTAGCATCAACTTCTTAGGGGATGTTCCAGAACAAGCCATTGTGCAAATGACAGATTTTAATCGGGAAGAAATTCTTTGTTCTGTGAAAAGTTCACTTCAGACTGCGCTTGCACGTTATCCTGGTACAGAACCTGATGCCATTTTACTCTTTTCCTGCTGTTGTCGTCGTTGGCTTTTAGGGACAAAAGCTAAAGAAGAATATCAAATGATCAAAACCGAACTTGCAAAAGACATACCTATTTGTGGGTTCTATACCTATGGTGAATTTGCTCCCTTGGAATCACAGGGTTCAACTTACTATCATCAAGAAACCTTTGTCACCCTACTGCTAGGTACAAAATGAAGGTTTATGGAATCTATAGACAACGAAAGCAAAATTAAAGAACTCGAAAAAACAGTTCGGATTTTGCAAAAAAAACTACAACGTTCGGAAGCTGATCGTGAACAGCTAGAAAATGCTAGTGAAGTCAGAGAAGCGATGCTTAAAAATGTCATTCGGGAGTTAGAAACTTCACAACTCACTCTAGAAAGCCGAACTCAAGAACTAGAAACTACTTTAGTTAATCTTAAAGCTCTACAACTGAAACTAGTAGAATCTGAAAAAATGTCAGCTCTCGGAGTTTTAGTTGCAGGTATTGCTCATGAAATTAATAATCCTGTCAGTTTTATTTATGGAAACTTGAATTATGCTAATAATTATATTCAAGATTTACTAGATTTAGTCGAACTTTATCAGCAATGTTATACTGAACCTTTAGCCGTAATTAAACACAAGATCCAAGCAATTGAATTAGAATTTATCAAAACAGATTCAGCTAAATTATTCCAATCGATGACGGTAGGTGCAGAGCGTATCTGTGAGATAGTTAAATCTCTCAGAACATTTTCCCGTCTAGATCAAGCTGATTTTAAAACTGTTGATATACATGAAGGTATTGATAGCACTTTAGTAATTTTAAACAACCGTCTTAAGCCATCGCCTCATAATTTACATGGCGTTAAAATTATCCGTCATTATGAAAAATTACCATTAATCGAATGTTACCCAGGACAGCTTAATCAAGTATTTATGAATATTATTGCTAATGCTATTGATGCGTTAGAAGAGAATGTAATTAAAAATATAAAAAGTGAGGGAAAATGTGAGCAATATCCTCAAATTGAGGTTTTTACACAAGTCATTGATGATAACTGGGCAGAAATTATTATTGCTGATAATGGAGGCGGAATTGATGAGCAAGTGAAAGCTAAATTATTTGACCCATTTTTCACAACTAAAGATGTCGGTAAAGGTACAGGCTTAGGCTTATCAATTAGCTACAGAATTATTATTGAATTGCATGGTGGTAAATTGGAATGTTGCTCTACACCAGGAATAGGTGCGAAATTTATCATTCAAATTCCTATTCGACAATCTAGAAAATAAGGTACAAGGTGAAGTTTACTTTATTTACATAGCCGTTATATCTGATTTGTGAGAACCTGCGGTGTCTAGATACCAGACTTCTCGAAGAAGTCCAGTATCTTGGTTTTCACGGTTTTATGCCAATTCTCCAAAATTAAGCAACAGATGCAAAGCTTGAAACCCAATACATTTCAGTTAAGAAAACAGTTTGTAGTAAGGACTTTAGTCCTTAGATGAGGACTGAAGTCCTTACTACGAACTTTTCCTTACTTCACAAACCCCAAATGTTAGGTTTAACTGAAGCGTATTGGCTTGAAACCGACTTTCTTAATTGCGTTAGCAAAGGGGGACGTTAGTCCATTGCGAATTGCGTTAGCGTAGCGGGACGTTAGTCCATTGTGAATTGGTATTACTTCTAGCGGTTATCCCATTCCTTAGCTGCATCTACAACTGCTTGATCTACATTTTTTTCTCCTAACATTGCCGCTTGTAGGTTTTCATAAATTGCCTTTTGCAGCTTTTTAATATCTTTTAATGGAGGAGTTAAAACTTCTGCTTGTTGTAGTTGTTGCGCGCTGACAACTCTAGCTTTTTCGACTGTAGAAGCATTAGCAGGAACATCTTTAAAGTAACTATCAGCTAAAGCTTGAGTTGTGGATGGAAGAACATTTGCGGCTTTAGCAAAAGCTAGCTGATTCTCATTATTGGTGACAAATAAAGCGAATTTTACCGCCGCATCGGGTTGTTTTGTCTCACGGGGAATGACAATATTCATCACTGCTACATTTTTCTTACCTGTATCACCAGTCAATTGGGGTGCGATCGCAGAAGCTTGAGCGATTTTCGGCGCATTAGTGGCGATATTTTGGAGAGACTCTGGCCCCGAAGCTAAGAATGCTGTTTCACCAGATTGGTATAAATCAATTGCGTGGCGATGTCCTTGAGTTAGTGCTTCTTTCGGTAATAACCCTTTTCTATACAGGTCTACCCAATACTGAAACGCTGCTTTACCTTGAGGTGTATTAAAAGCGGCTTTACCTTCTGCATCCACTAAAGTCACTCCCATCTGCACCAATGATTGCAGCACTTCTGCGGAATCCTGGGGAACAAAAGTCGCAAAAAAGGCGTATTTACCCGTTTTGTCTTTAATTTGTTGTGCTTGTTGTGCTAATTGTGCGTAAGTGTTGGGTGGTTGATTAATACCTGCCTGCTTTAAGAGATCAGTGTTATAAATAGTCAGCTTTGTGGTGAGATACCAAGGAAGACCGAAGCTTTTGCCGTTGAGTGTACCAGCTTTCCAAATATTCGGTAGATAGACAGAACGGTCTGCTGTTGGTACTTTCGTGTCTAAATCTAACCAAGCATTTCGACCCGCTAATTGAGAGGCAAAATCAGGGTTGAGGTTAACAACATCAGGTGGCGTTTTTGCGGAGACAGCTGTTAAAATTTTGTTCTCCATTGCTGTCCAAGGCACATCAACCCAGTTTACCTTTATACCGGGGTTTTGTGACTCAAAGTTGGCAATTAAGCTTTGGAAGTAGTTTGTAAATTTCGGTTGGAGTTGCATTGTCCAAAACTCAATCTTGGCTGTTCCAGAAGCAGCTGGTTGATTATTGGTATTAACTTTGCCATCACTGCAACTGACAATCCAACTAGTCAGTAAACCTAACATGATGAAAGCGACTAGCTTTGGGAATTTTCGTAATTGCATCATTTTACCAGTATTTTCACGCTTGATGAAGTTAAAAAGCTTATGCAGAATTGTCGAGATTATAGGCTAAAAAGATTAGGTGTCAAAAGTCCAAATTCAACAGTCAATAGCCTAATTTACTAGTGACTAATGACTGATGACGAAATGACTACTTAAGTAACATTTAAATTTTTAATTTTGCAGTTTGGCGGGCATTACTGTGGTGAAAAGTTTCAGTAGTCTGTTTGGCAAATCTCATAGAGGGGTAGGTGTGGAAATCGCACCAGAACGAGTCAATGTAGTGCAACTACGCAAGCAGCGTCAAGGCTTGAAACTCGAATCTTTAACATCAGTACCAGTTCCAGAAGGGATTGTCACTGATGGTCAAATTACTGATCCCCCAGCTATGGCGCAACTTATTCAGCAAGCTTTAGCTGAAAGTAAAATCAAGACTTCTCGTGTATCCACCGGCGTACCAGGACGTGATTCGGTTGTACGGATTATTCCTGTACCGGCAGAGTTAGACGATAAAGAACTCCGAGATATGGTGTTAAACCATGAAGCAGCCTTGTATTTACCCTATCCTCGTGAGGAAGCTGATGTAGATTATCAAAAACTTGGGTACTTTGTAGATGAAGATGGCATCGAAAAAGTACAAGTGCTGCTAGTTGCTACCCGCAAGGAGGTGACAGATACATATATTAGTACCTTTGAGCAAGCAGGATTGCAAATTAATGTTTTAGAGATTAACAGTTTTGCACTCATTCGGACAATCCGCGATCGCCATTTACGAGAACTCAGCCCCCAAGAAGCAGCTGTCTTAGTTGATATCGAATTTGACAGCACAGAAATAGCCATTATCGTCAACGGTATCCCCCAATTTTCTCGGACTGTACCCATAGGTACCTACCAAATGCAAATGGCTTTAGCTAGAGCCATGAGTCTACCAACATCACGGGATATGGAACTTTTGTATGAAATGGCGATTCCTGTCACGCCTGTAGATGCTGATAAAACCGGAGTTACAGAAACTAATCCGGGAATGGCTGGTGTATTGCGAATCTTAGGAGAACTTACAGATGAGCTACGCCGTTCCATAGATTTCTACCTCAATCAAAGTGAAAACATAGAGGTAGCACAAATTTTCTTAGCAGGGCCTGGGGGCGGACTCCAACACATAGATGAATTCTTTACCCAAAGACTCAGCATACCTACTACCCAAGTAGATCCAATTGGCTCTTTGTCCTTACAAGTCGATGAACAAAAATATCCTGCTCAACAGCGTTCGGGTTTAGGAATTGTCCTGGGTTTAGGAATGCGGGAGGTGTAATTGAATGTACAGTTTAGATATTAACTTTCTCAAAGACCGACCAGCCTACCAACCCAAAGCTGATAAAAGTCCGGGAGTAAAACTACCATCAGGGAATCTTACCCCGGTATATCTGGGGGTAACTGTGGGCGTAGGTTTACCAGTGTTGGTGGGAATTGGGTTATGGCTCGTGCAAGGTAAAACCAGTGAAATAGAGCAGTCAATTGCTCAACTGGAAGAACAAAGCAAAAAATTAGACACAGAAATTGCCAATATTAACCAAATTAAAACACAAGCAGCTGCCGTCAAAGCAGAAACCCAAAGCTTAGTCACCGTATTTGACCAAATTCGTCCTTGGTCAGCCATGTTAGAAGATGTGCGCGATCGCATTCCTCCAACAGTCCAAATTGAAAATATCAAGCAAATTCCACCTCTAGCCCCAGTAGAAGGACAACCACCACCAAACCCCGCCGGAGGCATAGAAATCACCGGAATAGCCCGATCTTTCGATAATGTCAACGACTTTTTATTAAGTCTGCAACAGTCGCGGTTCTTAAAATCTTCCGAAAGCAGAATTACCACCGCCACTTTAGTAGATGCACCAGTCACAGCTACTACTACTAGAAATGGTGTGGTCATCAAACCACCCCAAGTAGTTAGATATACGATTCAATCTCGTCTTAGTGATGTTCCTGCTTCAGAATTGATTCGGGAACTAGAGCAGAAAGGCACGGTGGGACTAGTCTCTCGTATTCGTAGTATGCAAAAAACAGGAGTCATTACACGATGACGCTGAGTGAAGATTTAAATTTTGCCGAAAACGCCGCAGATTTAGAATCAGGCGCACCATCCTATCCTGTGGTTTTTGGTATTGCATTTACCCCCAAAATCATCGGTATTTTAGTGGCAGTTGTAGGTTTAGCAGGAGCTATCTATATGCTGCTGAATATACTTATGCCAGCTTGGGAAGCTTATCAGCAAAAGCAAGCACAAAGCAACGACCTTCAAGGGCAAATTCAGCAAAAGCAAGCTACTGTCAAACAAATTGGCAAAGTCAAAGAAGAGTTAGACCAAGCAAAAAAACAAAAGCAACAGGTTTTAGCTTTATTCTCTGACGAAAAAACCCTAGACACCCTACTATTGGATCTCAATCGTTTAGTAGAATCTGGTAGCTCTGCAAATTCCTTAAATACCGTCAAAGCCAAACTCCAAAAGTTTGTCCCAGCCACAGAAAAACCCGAAATTGTTAATGACGGTTCATTAGGAGTTTCAGTTAACGGCAAACTCAAACGTAGTAGCGTTAACGTCGAAATTATTGGCACATACGAACAAACACAATCAATTATTCGGAATATTGAACGTCTACAGCCATTACTAATAGTTAAAGACTATCAATCAGCATTAGCCAACATCCAAGCCACAGATAAATTCGGTAAACCTGTGCGGAGGATAGGGCCTGCACCAATTACGACATCTTTCCAATTACAAGCATTAATGCCCCTAAGTCCAGAAGAACTTACTGCGGAGGCAGCTAAAGCTGCACCTAAGAAGTAATTGCAGGGGGCAGGGGGCAGGGAGCAGGGGGAGTAATGCGAAACAAAGAGATCATTTCAAGACGGCAGGGAGCAGGGGGAATGGGAAAAGAACCGATTAAAAGTCATGAAGATTTGGAAGCATACAAGATGGCCTTTGATGTCGCCATGAAAATTTTTGATCTGTCAAAGCAGTTTCCTGCTGAGGAAAAGTATTCATTGACTGATCAAATTCGTCGTTCGTCTCGTTCTGTTTGTGCAAATCTTGCAGAAGCATGGAGAAAGCGAAGTTATGAGGCTGCTTTTATTGCTAAGTTGAACGATTGCGAATCAGAAGCCGCAGAGACCCAAACTTGGCTTAAATTCGCAGTTAAATGCGATTATCTCAATGTGGAAACAGCCAGAGAACCTTACGGAACTTACAACCGAGTTCTAGGCATTTTAGTCACCATCATCAAAAATCCATCCCCCTGGCTCATAAAACACTAATCATTCCCCTGCCCCCTGCCCCCTGCGAACAAAACCCCAACGACTCAACAACTAATGATTTTATATAGGTGAGGAATGAACTGTGAAACAGCTTCACGGTAATAATTTTATTTTGGGTACTGCTGCTTTATTATTTCTGGCGGCACAACCAGTATCAGCACAAATTACACAAGTTAATGAGGTCAAATTAGCTCCCGTTAATGGCGGAGTAAGCGTGACTTTAAAAACCTCTGCTGGCTCTCGTCCCCAAGTTTTTACGACGAAACGAGGTAATACCTTAGTTTCCGATATCATCAACACCCAGTTGCGTTTAAAACAGGGCAATAATTTTCGCCAAGAAAAACCAGCTCCTGGAATTGCCTCTGTTGAAGTTGTCCAACTTGATGCTAATAGTATTCGGGTAATAGTCACTGGTGATAATGATGCACCTAGTGGTCAACCTGTAGTCAGAAAATCTGACAGTATTACCCTCAGCTACGGCCCATCAACTGGGACTACAGCATCAGTGCCAATTACCCCAACGCCACCTCCAGCTACCGCAACCCCCGGAGCTACTGCGGCTCAACCAGGTGCAGTTCCCAATGTACTTGTCCCCAACCCAGAAATCACCATTGATGGTAGACCGGCACAACCAGCAGGCGTGGGTCAACCTGTTAGCCAAGCACCACCATTATTACCCAGAGCCGTTCCCCCTCCAGTGGGAGACATTGCTGTTGCCGTTACAGATGCTTCTCCTAGCACTATAGATTTAGGCTCACAGGAACGTGTGCCGCGTTTAGTTTTGCGGGATGCACCAGTGCGTGAAGTTTTATCACTGCTGGCGCGCGCAGCTAATCTCAACTTGGCTTATATCGGCGGGGAAGGTAGTAAAGATGGCCAAGCAATTCAGCAAACCATCTCTCTAGACATAGAAAATGAACCTGTGCAGGATGTATTTAACTATGTCTTACGTCTAAGTGGTTTAGAAGCTAACCGCAGCAACAGGACAATTTTTGTAGGGCCAAAACTGCCTAACTCCACACGCGACGTAGTTATGCGGAGCTTGCGACTTAATCAAGTCAGTGTGGGAGTGGCTTTAAATTTTCTGGTGGGTTTAGGCGCAGAAACAGCTGTGAGCCGGGAACGTCAAGTTACTAATGTTAGTGCCGTACCTGTAGGAACTGGCGTTGCACCCGTAACCCAAACCCAGACTACTACAGAAACTAGAGTAGAAACTCAACGAATTAACTATACAGATTCGACTCCACTACTACGGGGTTTACAGGCTTTAGGGGATGAGCGTACCAATGCGTTGACATTAATTGGGCCTCCGAAGTTAGTTGAGATGGCGATGACTCAATTAACCCAACTCGATATTCGCCGTCGTCAGGCGGTTGTTAATGTCAAAATTATCGATGTTAACCTCACAGGAAACCAGGACTACAGCGCGAGTTTTTCCTTTGGTATTGGGAATAACTACTTCTCTGTGGATGGTGGGGCAGCAACCTTTAATTTTGGCGGCTCTCGGCCGGCTACTGGTACAGAAGTTGCCAATAGTGTTACTAGTACACCGACAACCAGTAACCCTCTCAGTAGTGCCAATATTTTCTTAGATCCTAACAATCCCAACACAGGAATACCAAGTGCAGGTGTAAGCAGTAATCCTACACAGCCGGGACTAAGCAGCTACACAGAAGGAACAGCAGGCACAGTTACTGCTGTACCGGTGGAATTTGATCCTGTAACTGGTGAACCTACTAGATATGCTAGCCAGATTACTGGTTCTACTCCTAGTACCTACACCTATAGCTTACCCACCATATACCAGTTTCCCAAGCGTCTTCTTGCTAGTTTGCAGGCTCAAGTGACAAATGGTAATGCCAAGATTTTGACTGACCCGACTTTGATCGTACAAGAAGGTCAAACGGCTAATGTCAAACTTACTCAAGAAGTGGTAGGAAACATTAAGAGTGAAACAACTCGTGGTGATGGAACTTCCACCCAAACAGTAACAGCCGAGAAAACTGATGTAGGTTTAACTCTAGCTGTGAAACTAGATCGAATTGATGACAATGGTTTTCTGTCTTTATCAGTTGCTCCAGTTGTCAAAGCACCCCAATCTTCAGCTGTACTCAATGTTTCTGGTAATAGCCAAACAATTTTCCTGGTATCGGAACGTTCTTTGAATTCTGGTTTGATTCGTTTGCGAGATGGTCAAACGCTAATTCTCTCAGGTATTATTCAAGACCAAGACCGGACAAGTGTGTCTAAAATCCCTATCTTGGGAGACATTCCTCTGATTGGTTCACTATTTAGAAGTACAAACAGAACCAACGAACGTCGAGAAGTGATTGTACTTCTCACACCGCAAATTATGGACGATTCGGAAAACTCAGCTTACGGCTATAACTACACACCCAGTCCACAGGTACGCCAAGTTCTGGAACGTCGGGGTTTAGGTACACCCAAGCGATAATTGAGAAATTGGTTTTCAAATTTAAATGGAATAAATTTAGATAAGCCACAAGCTGTTCAGCTTTGTGGTGTCTTTTTTGCTCAGGATATTTGGTTGGGTAGGGTGCGTCAGTATAAATAATTTCTGACTATAGTTAGCTTCTATTGCACTGACGCACCCTACACCTGCTGACGGCAATAGCTCAATGGCTGTCGTTCACCAAACCAACTATTGCAAAATATGGCAAACTCTTGGTATCAGCCAATATCCTGGGGAGAAATCAACTATGGTGGCGATAACACACCCAGCAGAAACTAGAAGTTTACTTCACAACATCAGCTGGCAAACTTTTAAAACTATGCTCCTAGAGATGGGTACAGAGCGCAGTTCCCGACTGGCTTACGACAATGGAATAGTAGAAATTATGTCCCCACTCATGCCACACGAAAACTCTAACCGTCTCATAGAGGTATTTGTTGGTGTCCTGTGTGAAGAATTTGGTTTAGAAATTAAACGTTCTGGTTCTTTGACTTTAATGCGGGATGATTTAGAACGGGGAGCAGAGCCAGATAGTAGCTACTATATCCAAAATGAAGCTTTAGTGAGAAATAAAGAAAATATTGACCTAGCAACTGATCCACCGCCTGATTTGGTGCTAGAGGTGGAATATTCTCACTCTGCAATAGACAAATTGAAACTGTATGCAGCGATGGGAGTTCCTGAGTTTTGGCGTTATAACGGCACTACATTAAGAATTTATCAACTTACAGACGGACAATATTCAGAAGTGCCAATGAGTATGACTTTTGCACCTGTCCCAGTGAGGGAGATTCCCCAATTTATTTCAGCAGCTAAACAAAATGGGGAAGTTTCTACTACTCGTGCTTTTCGTGCTTGGGTCAAGGAGAAACTTGCATCCCAGTCTTAGTTGGCAGGGTGTTACATTGCCAATTCCGGGCTTCTCATCTTTGAAATACCTAAAGAAAGTTAAGATTCTATTAGGTGATAATAAAAGTTTTTTAAATTTTGTTACGCCGATCGCAGAGAATACAGCAAGCAATTATTGCTTTACATTTTGAATTTTTAATTTTGCATTTTGAATTGTTATGTACGATGTCCTCGATTCCCAATCTGTTTTAGAAGTGTTGCGGCCAGTACAAGACCCTGAACTACGTAAGAGTCTGGTAGAACTCAACATGATTCGCAACGTCAAAATTGAAGGTGGTAAAGTCAGCTTTACTTTGGTTTTAACAACTCCCGCTTGTCCCTTAAGGGAATTTATCGTGGAAGACTGTGAAAAAGCTGTGAAAAAGCTACCTGGGGTAACGGATGTCAGTGTCGAGGTCACAGCAGAAACACCACAACAAAAAAGCTTACCTGACCGCAATGGTGTTCCGGGTGTGAAAAATATTATTGCTGTTTCTAGTGGTAAGGGTGGTGTCGGTAAAAGTACGGTGGCGGTGAATGTCGCTGTCGCATTAGCTCAAACAGGGGCAAAAGTCGGATTATTAGATGCGGATATTTACGGGCCAAATGATCCCACCATGTTAGGACTCGCGGACGCTCAAATTGTGGTGCGTTCTACAGAAAAAGGTGAAGTTTTAGAACCTGCATTTAATCATGGTGTCAAATTAGTTTCAATGGGCTTTCTCATTGACCGAGATCAGCCCGTGATTTGGCGCGGGCCTATGCTCAATGGTGTAATTCGCCAGTTCCTCTATCAAGTGCAATGGGGCGAACTAGACTATTTAATTGTGGATATGCCACCGGGAACTGGTGATGCTCAGTTAACCTTAACTCAGTCTGTACCAATGTCTGGGGCTGTAATTGTCACAACACCACAAACTGTAGCACTGTTAGATTCTCGTAAGGGTTTGCGGATGTTCCAGCAAATGAACGTGCCGGTATTGGGAATGATAGAAAACATGAGCTATTTCATTCCTCCCGATATGCCAGATAAACAATACGATATATTCGGTTCTGGTGGTGGTTCTAAAACCGCAGCCGAATTAGGAGTTCCCTTATTAGGCTGTGTTCCCCTAGAGATTTCCACTAGAATTGGTGGTGATAATGGTGTACCGATAGTTGTCGCTGATCCCAATTCAGCCTCAGCCAAAGCTTTAAAAGCGATCGCCTTAAATATCGCCGGTAAAGTTTCTGTCGCAGCTCTCACATAGTAAATCTTAATTTTTGTCTAATTCCTGGGTGAAAGCTTGGGAATTCAGAGTTATTAATAATCATGGGGCATAGGGCATGGGGCATGGGGCATAGGGCATGGAGCATGGGTTATTGGGTATTAGGATAAAATCTACCTTGTCTACCTTGTCTATCTTGTCTCTCTCGTCCCCAGTCCCTAATCCCCAATCCCCAATCCCCAATCCCCAGTCCCTAATCCCCAATCCCCAATCCCCAATCCCTAATCAACAATCAAAATGTTATTGAAACGTTCGCTTCCTAAAATTCGTTGGCAGTATTGGGTTAAACCTTGGCAGCACATAGATTGGCTCTTATTTATTCTGCCTGTGGGAGTCAGCTTCTTTGGCGGACTTATGATTCTTAGCACTGAACTGAAGCAACCTGTAACAGATTGGTGGTGGCATTGGTTGGTTGCTGGTATAGGTACTTTAATTGCGTTATTTATTTGTCGCTTTCGTTACGAGAATTTACTGCAATGGCATTGGGTAACATACGCAATTACTAACTTCAGTCTCATTGCGGTGATGATTGCTGGAACTAGTGCTAAAGGCGCACAGCGATGGATTAACATTGCGGGTTTTAACGTCCAACCCTCAGAATTCGCCAAAGTTGGAGTAATCATCACGTTAGCGGCTCTATTACACAAAAATACGGCAGCTACTCTACCTAATTTTTGCCGAGCTTTGGCGTTTACAGCCCTACCTTGGTTATTGGTATTTGTACAACCTGATTTGGCAACATCTCTAGTGTTTGGATCAATAGTATTAGGGATGTTGTATTGGGCAAATGCTAATCCAGGTTGGTTAATTTTGTTAGTATCTCCCGTGATTGCAGCCATCTTATTTGGTACATCTTGGCCGTTATCAGAACCATTAGTAGTCTTCCATGAAATCGCACTGGGGCCTTTAGGAATTCTTTGGTCGATAGCTATGGGAATTTTGGCTTGGTTCACTCTTCCTTGGCGACGATTTGGTATGGCTGGAATTGGTGCTGGAGCAATCAATATGATAGGCGGTGAACTAGGAATTTTCGCCTGGAATCATATTTTGAGGGATTATCAAAAAGCCCGATTGACAACCTTTCTACGTCCTGACCAGGATATATTAGGAGCGGGTTATCACCAACATCAATCACGCATTGCTATTGGTGCAGGTGAAATGTGGGGTTGGGGTTTATTCAAAGGGCCGATGACACAACTGAATTTCGTTCCTGAACAACATACAGACTTTATATTTTCGGCTGTGGGGGAAGAATTTGGTTTTATTGGGTGTTTAGTTGTTTTATTTATTTTCTGTTTGATTTGCTGGCGGTTGCTACACGTTGCTCAAACAGCCAAAGATAATTTTGGTTCGTTATTGGCGATCGGTGTTTTGTCGATGATTGTGTTTCAATTGATTGTTAATGTTGGTATGACTGTAGGTTTAGCACCTGTAGCGGGGATACCATTACCTTGGATGAGTTACGGGCGATCGGCAATGTTGACGAATTTCATGGCACTGGGAATAGTAGAATCGGTAGCCAATTTTCGCCAACGGCAGAAGTATTATTGATTTTGGAGTAATGAGTGCTGAGTAATGAGTGCTGAGTGCTGAGTAATACTAAATTTAAAAACATTGGTAGAAACTTGCTTTCCTAGTTGCGAATTGCTATGCAATATCGCAAGACATTTATTAAAGCAAAGACAAATTTTCATACGGAAAAGCAGAGGCTTGCAACCCTCTGTAATAAATATACTGGTTCTTCTGTTTACTCAGCACAGAATAAACGCCGCGCTACCACTAACAGAATTCATTACTCAAAACTCAGCACTCACCACTCAGCACTCACCACTGCTTCAGTCAATAGTTACTATTGGGAAAAGTGAAACTATGAACTATAGACTATAGACCAATCAAAGATATTAAGCTAATAGAAGGAATAACTAAGGAAAGAAGTCATGATTCTACCTGGAGCAACTGTTCGTGTTAAGAATCCCGCAGATACTTACTATCGCTATGAAGGACTAGTACAACGCGTCAGTGATGGCAAAGTAGCTGTGTTGTTTGAAGGCGGAAACTGGGATAAAATCATTACCTTTCGCCTATCGGAACTAGAACCTGTAGAAATCGCTACTGGCAAGAAAAAAGGAAAATAAGTTTTAGTCATTAGTCCATAGTCAATAGTCATTAGTAAAGGGATAGTGACTATTGACTTAGCACCGGCTAAACGCCGCGCTACCGCTAACAGCACTAATAACTCAGCACTCAGCACTCAGCACTTAGCACTTAGCACTCCCATGCGTCTTCCTCTCCCACAGTTTGATACGAGCGATCGCCACCCTAACCACATTGCGGAGGTGATCGAAACTACCTCTACTGAATTTTTGGCACAGTGTTTAGAACCGGAAGATTTAAGCTTTCCATCTATGCCTCCTTTTGGTAGTTGGGTGCTAGCTGTGGATGAGGAATCGGGTAATCAAGTTTTCGCAGTAGTATATTATGCTACTACTATGCCTGTGGATTCCGTACACCGAGCCGTGGCGTTGGGGTTATCATTGCAAGAATTACGCGAGGAACAGCCGCAAATTTTCGCTATGCTCAAAACTGAATTTCGGGCGGCGATCGTCGGTTTTGCTCCACCATCAACAATTACAGGTGCTAACCAAAGAGTTTATCAATATTTACCACCACGTCCCCCCCAAATTCATCAAGCTGTTTATCGGTGTGAACCAGATTTAATAGTTAAATTTACCGAAGAGTTAGATTTTTTGCGGACGCTGCTAGCTATTAATGGCGCGCCAGTGGAAGCGTTAACTGCGGCGGCGATTCGGGAAGTTTACCAATTACGCAAAGCTGACAGGGATTGGCTGATTAAGGCTGGACGCACTCTTAGTGTCCTCCTCAAAGACGACTACGATCGCCTACGATTCATTTTGAGCCAGATTCACCCGTAAATAGTTAATTCCCAGATTATTGTTAATTTTTCAGAGTGGCTTTCCAGAAACTTAGGTGTAAATTGAAAACTCCATAGGGTGTCCTAAATTGTGAATTCTCCCGAAGGCAATAGACGATTGCAGAAAATTATTAACAGGAATCATAGAATCATAGCTTCACCATCGCTCTGACTTTTCACATGACGTGAAAAGTCAACGCCAAACCTAACCCCCCAGCCCCCTTCCCTACTAGGGAAGGGGGAGCATCAAAGCCTCTCTCCTTGCAGGGGAGAGGTTTGGAGAGGGGTTTTCTAGATACCGTGAAAAGTCAGCACCATCGCTCCTGCAACTCCTAACCTATGGAACGAATATTACAAGTTCTTGCACTAGAACCAACTACCCAAGTTCTGGGACAAGAACCAATTGTTCCCTTTGCTATTTTGCTGGTAGTTATTTTAGTTGTACCTATTTTATTTGAACGGCTGAAATTACCTGGATTAGTTGGCTTGGTTTTATCTGGATTAGTGCTTGGGCCATCAGGCTGGGATCTATTTCAGAACAAATCAAGCATCATCAACTTACTAGCAGATATTGGTCTAGTTTATTTAATGTTTGTCGCTGGTTTGGAGGTGGAAATCGCGCAGTGGCGACGACAAAAACAACGTGCTTTAGGTTTTGCCTGCTTGAGTTTTGGTATATCGTTTTTACTAGGAATTTTAGTTGGCAGAATTTTTCATCTCAATTTGCAGCATTCTATATTATTAGGCTCATTATTCGCTTCCCATACTCTTTTGGCTTATCCTTTGCTGAGTCGTTTGGGGGTAGCTAGTAATGAAGCTGTCACAACTACAATTGCAGCTACGGCTTTTACTGATATAGGCGCGCTGATAGTCTTGGTGGGATGTGTGGCGATATCTCAGATCAAGATTTTTAGCTTAACTACACTACTTGCGTTATTAGGGGAATTAATCATTTACTCTGTTGTAATTGTGGTGGGTTTAGACTGGCTAGGCAAGGAATTTTTTCGCCGCTCAGGAGATGATGAAGGTAATAAATTTTTGTTTGTGGTGCTGACTCTATTTTTAGCGGTGATGGGAGCGCAACTCATTGGAGTAGAAAAAATTTTTGGTGCGTTTCTAGCAGGTTTAGCAGTCAATGATGTTGTCGGCGAAGGGCCAGTTAAAGAAAAAATAGTATTTATTGGCAGTGTTTTATTTATCCCCATTTTCTTTATAAACTTGGGTTTATTAATTGATTTGCCAACTTTATTCAACAATCTTTTAATTTTTAGGTTAACTTCTTTAATTTTGATCAGTTTGATTGCCAGTAAATTTATTGCTGCTTGGTTAGCAAAATTCATTTATCGCTATAGCTGGCAAGAAATGTTGACAATGTGGTCACTATCAATACCCCAAGTCGGTACAACTTTAGCAGCAACTTTTGTCGGCTATCGAGCCGGACTATTATCGCCAGAGTTATTGAGTAGCTTTATCATCTTGATGTTAGTTACATCAATTTTGGGGCCATTGATTACTAGCCGCACAGCTGTGACCTTAACTCCGCAAGCAATCACAACTAAAATCACCACAGATTTACCACAGCCACAGTCAGAAGCAGCGCACACACAGACTTTTACGATAGTTGTACCAATTTATAATCCCCACACTCAGCAGCATTTAGTGGAAATGGCGGCTTTATTGGCACGTCAGACAAAAGGTAAGATTATTCCACTAGCGATCGCACCAGCTGCATCTCATATGGATGCACCACAGTTAGAATTATCGGTACAGAGAAGTGAGCGTTTGTTAACTAAGGCTATTTATCACAGTCAAGCCTTTGGGATCAAAGCAGAGCCATTATTGAGAATAGATGATGCTTTTGCGTCAGGAATTAGCCGAGCCGCCCGTGAGCAAAAAGCTGATTTAATTGTCATGGGTTGGGGTAAACGCACTGGCTTAAGAGCGCGATTATTTGGCAATGTCATTGATGGCGTACTGTGGGCGGCTCATTGTCCAGTAGCAGTCACGCGCTTAGTAGATTCGCCCCAAAAAATTCAACGGATTTTAGTCCCCTTAGAAAATCTCATCACCCCATCACTACAGCCAGTGCAATTTGCCCAGATGCTAGCAGAAGCGAATCAAGCCCAGGTGACGGTTTTAAATGTATGCGATCGCCGCACCAGTTCTAGTAAAATTGCCGCTAGGCGATCGCACCTTTCCCAGTTGGTAGGGAAATTATCTACAGTCAATCCACCAGAGATTCAAATTCTTGCCCATGAGAATACAGCCCAAGCAATTTTGCAAGCCACAAGATTATATGACTTGGTAGTTTTACCCTTTATTCGTAATCACACTAATCCTGGCGGATTAGCCATTAGCGATGTGACAACTCAACTAGCCAGACAAATCACTTGTTCCATCATCATGTTTGGAGAACCTCAAAACACTGCTCCAAACACCATTACGCAAATTTCTAGTTCACAGTACCCATCTCTAGAGGACGCTGGCTGGAAAAAGGGCGTTGGGAGTCGGGAATAGGGGTTGGGGATTGGGCATTGGGCATTGAGTTAAAATCTACCTCATCTACCTCGTTAACCTTGTCTACTTCTCCCCGTTCCCTAATGACTATTGACTAATGACTATTGACTAATGACTAATAACCAAAAAATATGGGATGCAAATAAAGCATCCCCCATCTGTCGCAATATTTTATTGGTGATATTTAACCGAATCTACCACTGACGTAATCTCTAGTGTCTTCTTGCTTGGGATTGTTGAAAATGACTTCTGTGGCATCATATTCTACTAAGTAGCCGATACGACCTCCGGTTTCTGTGGAACGGACGTTGAAAAAGGCCGTCATGTCGGAGACTCTTGCAGCTTGCTGCATATTGTGAGTCACAATCACAATAGTATATTGCTCTTTCAATTCATGAATTAGTTCTTCTACTCGCAGGGTAGAGATGGGGTCTAACGCTGAACAAGGTTCATCCATCAGGATGATTTCGGGTTGCACTGCTACCGCCCGTGCAATACATAATCTTTGCTGTTGTCCACCAGATAAAGATGAGCCACTTTGTCTGAGTTTATCTTTGACTTCATCCCATAGGGCGGCTTGGCGTAAGCTTCTTTCTACCAACTCATCCATATTACCTTTGTAGCCGTTGATTTTAGCTCCAAAAGCAATGTTGTCATAAATTGATTTGGGGAATGGGTTTGGTCTTTGAAATACCATCCCAATGCGACGACGTACTTCTACGGGGTCGATATCGGGTGCGTATAAGTTTTTGTCATAATAGAAAATCTTCCCTTCGGCGCGGAATGATTCAATTAGGTCATTGAGACGGTTATAGCATCGCAGTAAGGTACTTTTACCGCAACCAGAAGGGCCAATGAAAGCTGTAACTTTATTTTTGGGAATGTCTAACCAAATATTCTGTAAAGCCAGAAATTTACCATAGTAGACATTCAAGTTCTCCGTTTTTAAAACGGTCTCTGTACTATTCACTGTGCTAATGTTAGTAGCCATATATTGTTTTGGTGTGCGTTAAAAAGAAAGCAAAGCAATCTTGCCAAAGCTAGAAAAAAATTTGTCTTTAAGCTTTCTGGCGGGTTGCCCAACGAGCGATGATACTAGTGACTAACACCATCAAGACCAAAATCAAAGAAGCAGCCCAAGCTAAGGCTTGCCAGTTCTTATAGGGAGAAATAGCGAAGTTAAACACCAAAACAGCCAGGGATGCTGTCGGTTTAAATAAGCTATCTGGCCAAAATGATGAAAATAAGGCGGTAAACAATAAAGGTGCAGTTTCTCCGGCTGCACGGGCGATCGCCAACGTAGTTCCTGTAACAATGGCTGGTAATGCCGCAGGTAAGACAACTTGTATGACAGTCTGAAAATTAGTAGCCCCTAAACCTACTGAAGCTTGGCGTAAATCTTGCGATACTAACTGCAAGGCTTCATCGGTGGTTCTCACAATAATGGGTAGCATCAATATTGAGAGTGCAAACCCTCCACCAATTGCTGAATATGAGCCGAGATTGAGTTTTACTAAAGCTAAAACCACAACCCCATAGGCAAATACGCCCGCAATAATGGAAGGAACTCCGCTTAATACGTTGGTAGCAAAACGTATCCATCTAGCCAGTTTACCAGAACTAAATTCTGTTAAATAGATGGCAGCAATCACACCTACGGGAATACTAATTAATGCACCGATACCTACCATTAATAGCGTTCCCAAAATAGCGTTCCCAAAACCACCTTGTCCCCTCAAAGGTGGTGGCGGTAGTTCGGTAAAGATGCTGAAATTGAGGCTGCTAAAACCTTGAATTAACACATAAGACAGTACCGCAAATAAAGGCAATAGTGCCAATGCCCCACAAGCAAATGCTACTCCCGTCATCGCGGTGTTAAACATGGTGCGGGGAGACGTGGTAACGCGAGTTAAAGCCCTTTCAGGAAAATGAGCAGTCATAAATATTCATCCACAACAAAGCTATATGCGTTTGACTCGCAGCACGATAAACTCAGCTAAAATATTGACCACAAGGGTCAAAACAAATAACACTAAAGCTGCATACATCAAAGCCGCAACTTGTAAACCACTGGCTTCGGCAAACTGGTTAGCTAGTAGGGATGAAATGGTATTGGCTGGTGCTAACAATGAGATGTTGACATTGTTAGAATTACCAATCAACATAGTCACAGCCATTGTTTCTCCCATTGCTCGACCAAGTGCCAACATCACAGCACTGACAATACCAGAGAATGCTGAGGGAATGAGAACTTGAAGAATTGTTTCCCACCGTGTCGCGCCTAGTCCTAAAGAGGCTTGTCTTAAACTAGGTGGTACGGAAATGAGTGCATCACGGGAAATAGCTGTAATGATCGGTAAGGTCATGATCGCGAGAATCACGCCCGCCGGTAACATTCCTGGCCCAGTAGGGGGGGTGCTGAAAATGGGCAACCAGCCAAAACTGCTATTTAGCCATTTCCCCAAGTTAGTTAAAATTGGTACTAGTACAAAAATTCCCCAGACACCGTACACTACACTGGGAATAGCTGCTAGTAATTCTACCAGAAACACTAAGACGGTGCGTACTTTACCTGGCAGAAAGTCTTCACTTAATAGTACAGCCGTACCTACACCGATAGGTACGGCTAATAGTAACCCAATAAAAGCACTGACGAGAGTTCCATAGATTTGGGGTAGTACCCCGTAGGTTTCATTGACTGGATTCCAGGTACTTTGGGCGAGGAAGCCAAGACCAAACGTCTTGATGGCTGGCCAAGCATCGACTGTTACTTGGAGGGTAATCCATAATAGAGTACCAGCGATCGCGATCGCAAAAATTCGAGTCAGCCAAATAAAACCTCGGTCTAATGATCGCTCCACATCGGAGCGATTTTTAATAGCTGCTGGCAGATTCTGAGAATTTGTAGCCATGACGACTGACTGTAAAAATTAAATCGGAGATAAATGTGAGAAGCAACCAGATTACTAAGTGATTGTCGCTGCCGTGTGCAAAAGCATAAGAACCCAAAATGATTAAGTTGTATGTGTTTATCAACCCACAACGCGACCCATGACATGAGATTAACTAGTACAACACGGCATCAATCCATTCATGCACAATCAACTCTGTTACCTGTTCGTAATAATTCCAGACCAATAACTATTTGCTAGCACTTGTACTGCTACCAACAGCAATTTTATAATCTGGGCTGATTTGGTCAGCAGCAGTAGCAACTTTTTGAACTACATTTTGAGGTAAAGGCACATATCCTAATTCAGCAGCTACTTTTTGTCCTTCAGTTAAGCCATACTCAATCATGGCTTCGATAGCTTTAGCCTTAGCTGCGTCAGGATATTTCTTGTAAACCAGAATCCATGAATATGTGACCACAGGATAAGAGTCAGCACCTTCAGGATCAGTAATAAAAGCTCTTAAGTTTTCTGGTAGAGTTACAGACTCTAAGGTTTTAGAGGCTGACTCTTCAGTCGGAACTACGAATTTTCCACCTTTGTTTTCTAAAGCAGCAAACTTTAAATTATTTTGTTTAGCGTAGCCGTATTCAACATAACCAATCGAACCTTGAGTTTGCTGAACTTGTGCGGTTACACCTTCATTACCTTTAGCACCCACCCCAGTAGGCCAATTAACGGTTTTACCATCGCCTACTTTGCTTTTCCAGTCTGGACTAATAGCACTGAGGTGTTTGGTAAATACACCTGTAGTACCGCTACCATCAGAGCGATAAATTACTGTAATGGCTTGGTCAGGTAACTTGGCTTCTGGGTTAGCAGCTGCTATTTTAGGATCGTTCCATTTTTTAATGTTACCCAGCAGAATGTCAACATAAACAGCTCGTGGTAATTTGAGTTCGCCAACATCAGGCAAGTTGTAAGCCAGAACAATACTACCTGCTGTCATTGGTAGTAATATCACACCTTTATCTGCTGGCACTTTTTGGATTTCTTCATCCTTCATTGCCACGTCGCTGGCTCCAAAGTCTACAGTCCCTTTGGTAAATTGCTCGACACCAGCACCGCTACCTACTGACTGGTAGTTGATTTGCAAATTAGGATACTTTTTGTTTACATCTGCGAACCAACTTTGATATAGAGGTGCAGGAAAAGATGCACCTGCTCCTGTCAAAGAGACATTACCACCTAAATCTAATTTTGCAGGATTAGAGGCTGTAGCATCCTTAGTGGTACCAGAAGAAGCATCATTAGTAGTATTACCATTGTCTGCTGCTTGCTGTCCACCACAAGCAGCTAAACCTGCTGCTAGTGCTAATACTGAGATGAAGACTGGAACACGGTTAATTTTTTTTGTCTGTAGACGTGAAAGCATAGCTTGTCAATTGTGAGTGAATTTCCACATAGGCGTTTCTAAACTACCTCCTATAAGTGGTATTTAAAGTTAAGGAAAGGTTAACAAAAAAGAAAGAATATATTTTTTTTAGATTAGGATACTGACTTATTTAGGAAACTAACTAGATAAATTTTATACCCATTAATCATTATTTGTTGTTCACTGAACATTTCACAATCTATAATGTGTATTCACAAAAATCTATTAATTTCTATTCAGAAGCCTTAGTCAATGAAGAAGTTATCACCAGAAAAACCACTCTTGACCGCTAGATTTATTTTTACATGAAGCAAAAATAAATCTGTATTTATACTGAAAAAATTTCCATTTTTACTTACAAAATAATTGTAATGCCAAGAGAAGTTAGAAAGCTTAGGTAAGACCTCGTAATTATTGCACAAAATCTAGTTTATAAAACTCTTAGAGATGTGAGCGATCGCCTAGTTAGCACGCATAAACACCAACAATAATGTCAATTATTTTACCACAATATCTAAGACAATCCCATAAGGCAACAATCAAATCAAAATGCAAAAAAATGAACTGTTACCACAAACTAGAAATGCAAATCTCCACTACTTGAGGGTATCAGCAAGAGTCCCAGTTACATAGATTAATGCCTATACTGGTTGCTGTTAGTTTTCCTTTGGCCTCATAATCAATGTTTGCCGCTTCCAATCAATTGCTCTGGTCTATGATTGGCTTACTCTTGACAATAGGTGGTACTTTTCTCGAAGCCCACAGTATCAGCTTACCCTGGAGTTGGAGTCAACATGGAATTAAAACTGTTTCTTTAGGTGTCTCTTATCAAATTGGTGCGGTGCTATTAATAGGCTGCCTGGGAGGACAAAATGCTGGTGCGCTGTCACAAATTGCTTATTTAGTAATGGGGTTAGCTCTACACCCTGTATTTGTTGATGGCGGCGGTGTTGGCTACGTTAGATTATCTCAATTTGGCTACTTATTAGGATTTATTCCTGGTGCATGGATTTGTGGCTTTGTGGCTTTTCAAACTAGGCCGAAGTTGGAAACGCTAACATTTAGCTGTATTTGCGGCTTGTTAACAATCCATCTGTGTGGAATTATTTATTTAATTGTTAGTCATGCTTTTCAAGGGCAAGGTTTGGATAATCCTCTATTAACACAAACTATTCTCAATTATTCTTGGTTTGCTATACCTAGCCAGCTAGCTATAGTTTGTGCAGTCACCGTAGTAGCATATGTGTTGCGACACTTAATGTTTTATTAGTTGTAGGGTTAGAAGCTAGTATTTTTTAGTACCTGCGCTCCAATTCTTAGTCCTGATCCTCTACCCCCTAGTTTCATGCGTTTCAAAAATCCTCTTTTTCTAAGTATTGCTTTTGTCATCGTCATTTTAGACCAATTAACAAAATACTGGGTGGTAGAAGTAGTTGCGTCTTGGCCGTTGGAAACTGTCACTAATCCGAAAACCGGCTTGACCTACGATAGACACACTCTACCACTCTTACAAGGTATATTTCATTTGACCTACGCAGAAAATCCTGGTGCAGCCTTTAGCATACTAAGTGGACAGATAGATTTACTCCGTTGGCTTTCTTTAGTAGTCAGTTTAGTGTTAATAGGATGGGCTTTGTTTGGGCCAGTTTTAAATCGTTGGGAGCAGATAGGATATGGCTTTATCTTAGGTGGTGCCATAGGTAATGGTATTGATCGATTTGCTCTAGGCTATGTAGTTGATTTTTTTGATTTTCGACTGATTAATTTTGCTATATTTAACGTGGCAGATTCATTTATTAGTATAGGTATTGTTTGCTTATTAATTGCTTCCCTGCAAAAAACACCTAGTTCCAATCGCAGAGTGCATTAACAGAGTTTTCAATTCATGAAAAAAAAGGAACAAGCTGGAAAAACTTGTTCCTGAAAAAGTCTTGATTTTAGATACTTGGTTGTTTCAGGAAGAGAGAGGTGATATTTCACCATCTCTACAGAAAATTTATTCTTCAACAGAGTTGCGGCACTTCTACTTTCCAGTAGCAGGAGTTGAAGGTAAATCAGAGCCGGGAAGTTGGTTTGGAGATGTGCTTTCCGGTGCGGGAGTGGTGCTTCCAGGAGTGGTAGATTCTGGTGCTGTGATATTTCCTGGTGCGGGAGTGGTGCTTCCAGGAGTGGTAGATTCTGGTGCTGTGATATTTCCTGGTGCGGGAGTGGTGCTTTCAGGAGTATTAGATTCTGGTGTTGTGATATTTCCTGGCGCGGGAGTGGTGCTTTCAGGAGTAGTGGATTCTGGTGCTGTGGTATTTCCTGGTGCGGGAGTGGTGCTTCCAGGAGTGGTAGATTCTGGTGCTGTTGTGCTTCCAGGGGTAGTAGATTCTGGTGCTGTGGTATTTCCTGGTGCGGGAGTGGTGCTTTCGCTGGGTTGGGTTTCTACTTCAGTGCTACCAGGCGCGCTGGGTGCGGTAGGTGTAGTAGACTGATTACCTGCACAACGAGAGTTAAGTGGAAAACGTTCACACAGAATTTTAAATCCTTCTGGGGACAATTTGATTTCCGTTGGTGAACTTGTAGATGAGCTACTAGATTGAGCAATAGGGGATTTACTAGATTGAGCCAAAGCCATGTTAGCTGTGATTGCCAAAGTCAGGGCTGTACCAATCAGGGTCAGAGATTTTCCCATAATTCTGAACTTAACCTTAACGGAAACGGAACACTCGCACCATTAAAACAGACAATAGATTTTTTGAAAATATTCCTAAATGGGGATGTTTGCTTTTGTTGTAATGTTATGTGGATGTGCAGAGTAGTAGACTTTCAAGTTTTACTTTGTTGTTCAAAGTTTTAATAAATACTAAAAATGGTAAGTAGTATATGGTGCGATTAAATAACTAAAAATCAGGTTAAATAACCGTTTTACCGGATAATTCAAGATTTTAATTGGTATTAATGAGTAACGAAATAATCAAGTAAATTTACTTGAGATACAATCTCTTGATGTAAGATTGAATCGGCAATAATTCCGTATAGCCAATTAATGTTTTGGCTTATGAGTAAAATGGTGTAAGACCAATCAGAGAAACTGCCATTAACCCGATTCTTCACTCTTCACTGTGATGTAAGTAGCCGATGAACTCTCCCCAACCTCCCCAAAAGCCACAAACGTTACTTGGTCAACTGACTCAAGCAGTACATACGATTCAAGCTAGGGTTGACTTTTCTAAATTGGCACTCAAGCCTAATGCCAAGGTACCAGAACTCTGGGTGCAGGATGCCGGAGCAGATAAGGCAGAGATATATCCATTGTTGGGCGATCGCTATCTTTTGGGTCGCAGTTCCAAATCCTGTGATATAGTCATCCGCAACCCCGTTGTCAGCCAAATTCATCTGTCCCTATCGCGGGATTCTTCACACCGTAAACCCGTATTTGTGATTAAAGATGAAAACTCCACAAATGGTATTTATCGCGGTAAGCGACGCGTTAATAATTTAGAACTACGTCATGGCGATATTCTTACCCTCGGCCCGCCAGAACTAGCGGCTTCAGTGCGGTTACAGTACGTCGATCCGCCACCTTGGTACGTCAAAGCTGCAACCTGGACTGGTTATGGTGCAGCTGGTGTGAGTGCCTTGCTAGGGTTGGTAATTGGGGTGGAATCTTTAAAATTTCGCGTCCGTCCTCTACCCACAGCAACCCGTGCGCCTGTGGTAGTATACGCCCGTGATGGTAGTACCCCTTTACGTGAACCCAGGACAGTGGCTCACGTAGATATGAAGCGGCTAGAAGATTTTGGGCCTTATTTGCCGTCGGCGGTGATTGCTTCGGAAGATAGCCGCTATTATTGGCACATCGGGGTTGACCCCTTGGGTGTTTTACGGGCTGTGTTGATTAATACCCGGAGTGGAGATGTCCAGCAGGGAGCTAGTACCATCACCCAACAGGTTTCTAGAAGTTTGTTTCGGGAATATGTGGGCGCGCAAGACTCCATTGGGCGCAAAGTCAGAGAAGCCATTGTTTCTTTGAAATTAGAAGCCTTTTACAGCAAAGATGAAATTTTGCTGACTTATTTGAATCGGGTATTTTTGGGGGCGGATACCTCTGGATTTGAAGATGCGGCTAAATACTACTTTGATAAATCAGCTAAGGATTTAAACCTAGCGGAAGCAGCTACTTTAGTGGGTATTTTACCAGCTCCCAATGCGTTTAACTTTTGTGGAGATGGGCCAAGGAAACTGGATGCAGCCGACTATCGCAACCGTGTCATTAAACGGATGCTAGAAATGGGCAAAATTAGCCAAGAAGAGGCTAACCGCGCCAGAAGATCCACAGTCCAAGTCAGTCCTAAAGTTTGTGAGCAGCAAGCTAAGACAATTGCACCTTATTTTTATGATTATGTATTTGTGGAATTAGAAAACATTCTGGGTGAAGGTGCAGCCAGGGAAGGAAATTACATCATTGAAACTCAGCTAGATCCGAGAATTCAAGCTCAAGCAGAAGCATCTCTGCAAAATTCTGTCAGAACAGCCGGTTCAACCTTTCGCTTTTCTCAAGGGGGAATGGTCACTTTAGATACTAGAACTGGTGGTATTTTGGCTATGGTGGGAGGCACAGACTACCGCCAAAGTCAGTTTAATCGGGCTGTACAAGCAAAACGTCAACCAGGTTCTACATTTAAAATTTTTGCCTATACCCAAGCCATTGCCCAAGGTATACCAGCATCTAGGACATATTCCTGTTCTCCTTTAACTTGGCAAGGTTTTACTTATCGGCCTTGTCGTTCAGGAGCAGATATAAGTTTAGATATTGCTACTGGCTTGGCACTTTCAGAAAACCCTATTGCTTTGCGAGTGGGTAGGGAAGTGGGTTTAGATAAAGTGGTGTCAATGGCACAGCGTTTAGGGGTAAAGTCATCTCTTGACCCAGTACCGGGTTTGATATTGGGTCAAAGTGTAGTCAATGTTTTAGAAATGACTGGCGCGTTTGGTGCCATTGGCAATCAGGGCGTATGGAATCCTCCCCATGCTATTAGTAGGATTTTAGACAGCAGTGATTGCCGCGATCGCAATGATTTTAAAACCTGTCGTGTCATTTACTCCTTCGATCAAGACCGAGAAGCCAACAAAAGAGTTTTACCCACTGCTGTTGCTGACGAGATGACTAATTTAATGCAAGGGGTAGTAACAAGGGGGACTGGACGTAGCGCAGCCCTTGGACTTGGGGAAGCTGGCAAAACTGGTACAACCGATAAAAACGTTGACTTGTGGTTTATTGGTTTTATCCCCAGCCGCCGACTAGTTACAGGTGTGTGGTTAGGTAACGACAATAATTCACCCACTAACGGCAGTAGCGCACAAGCTGCTCAGTTATGGGGCAATTATATGCGGAGAATTACAAGGTAAATTGGGCATTGGGCTAATCAATTCAAAATTCAAAATTCAAAATTCAAAAATTTTGGGGATTGGGCATTGAAGTAAATTCAACCTTCCTTGTCTCCCCAATCCCCAATCCCCAATCACTGATACCCCTGCCAAGGAGTAACTTCTAATTGACCGCTAGGCTTGAAGATGACTTGAAAGTGTGCTAGAGCTTGTTTATTATCAGGGGCGGTGGAGTTGGAACCATAAACAGCTTGCATAATTTGGGGTAAAGGTGTTTCCCGAAAATAGTCAAAAGCTACTTGGTTTAGAGGTTCATAATCAGCAATTACGCCGTCCTTACTAATAGCAACACGATACTTCAAATCTTTGTTGAAGGTGGGGGTACCACTCCATTTTTGTCGGACTGTATCGTAAAGTGTTTTATTTAAAGTTTTGATGGTGTTGGAGTCAGTGATTTTTGCCCCTATGACTTCTGGTGTTCTGGCATATCCCCGCCAAGGACTAACCTCTAATATGCCTTTGCTGGTAAAAACGACCTTAAATTGGGCAATGGGTTCATTAGGAATGGGAGGACGTTTCGCCAGACTATAAATGAGGTTGGGTAAGGGAGTTAATTCTATACCTTGGTTGGCTTCTTTGTTTACGGCTTTGTAACCGACAATGGAACCATCCGCCGCTACCCCCACACGATAAACTAAATCCTGTTTAACTTCTGTGCGACTCTTCCAAGAGGGTTCAATTTGATTCCAAACTTGACGATTTAAAGCTTTGAGTTGGGAGGGATCTGTAATTTCATTAACGTTACTCAAAAGGGCTTCTAAATCTTTGATAGCAGGTGGAGTTGTGGCTGCTGTGGGTGCGGGTGTAGAAGTTGCAGCGACAGTTGTGGCTGCTGTGGGTGCGGGCGTTGCGGCGACAGTTGCTGCTGCTGTAGGTGTGGGAGTTGCAGCGACGGTTGTGGCTACTGTGGGTGTGGACTCAGCAATGGGTGTGGTTGTAGTGGTAGTGCTGGGAGTCTGAGTAGGAGTATTAGTTGAGGTGTTAGAACTTCGCTCCTGTGGTTTGGTTTCTGGTGGACGAACTTCTGGGGCAGGAATTAAACTGAAGGCGATCGCCGCCACTGCTAAACTAGAAACACCAATAGTTGCTGGTACGGCTTGTTTGATAATGGCTTGACTAGCACCACCATAACGCCTGGTAACTGGTTGTAGTTCTAAAGATAACTCCGGTAAAGTTTGGGTGTCTGCAAAAAATTGATCTACAGCTTCCACCAAATCAAACAACTGCACCGTATTTAAATCAATTTGAATGGGTTGTTGATGACGATTCGCACCAGAATTAAACTCATCTGGCGCGTTTTCAGCATGAACTATCAACCTGTGGCGGTTAGCGTCAATTTTCTGTAATTCCACCAATTCGGAATCTTGGTTATGTGCTTGGGGATTGGGTACATTACTTAAGAATTCTTGAGCATAGCCGCTTACAGCCCTCACCAAGCTTTCAAAAAACTCTCTCCCTCCTACAAGGGGTTGATTGTGATTGGAGATATAGCATTCTGCATTGACCAATATTGACAGTTCTGGACGCAATTCTTGAAACTGCGTGCCGCGTGTAGCATCACTTAATCCCTCTAGAAGCAATGTACAATTAGGTAAACTGTACTTACGTTGAATATTCATTCCACTTCACCGTCAAAAAGACTAATCCAGAAACGCTGCATTCCAGCCGTACCAGTACAAAATAGCAATTGTCCTAGTAAATTTATCGCTAAGTCGTTCAATTTTTCATCAGAATTTACAGCCAACGCACCAAAACGACGAGCATTCATTCTGCTTTTGAAGTGCGCTCTAAATCTTTCCAAATAATTAGATAGGCGCAAATTCTGTTCTAGGGGGATTTGTTTGTCGTTCATCTGCTGGCAAATCATCAACATTTGCCGAATGACAACTGTCAACCGTCGAGCGATATAACAGGCAATCACTACTAAAGCTTTTGCTTCCATAATGCTTAAAGGGCGGCGGATATGCGCTCTTCTGATGGGGTTAGAACTCCGCATCCGCCACAAATTTACCCTATCTTTGACAATGCCCTTCAAATCCAACTCTTCAGCAAAAGCCAGGATAGCTTCAGAACCACCTAATTCTAAAGCTTCTATCGCCAATAAGATGAGATCAATTTGCAACCTAGTTCTAGCGGGACATCCCTGTCCGGCGATCGCTGGATCTGGTAAAGTGTCCAAAATCATCGGCAATGATGGGGGAGTTGGACTATTGAACGGCGTTAAGCTGGCTGAGACATTCATTCTATAAAATACCTTATGCGGTTCTAATAGACTAGATAAAACTAGTAAAACTAATTTAAGATCAACAGCTAATAATCAAGATTAAACTTGTAGCCATAACAAGTCTAATGGATATATACATTACTTAGTGCTTCTACTCCTGGAGTGACTTTACGTAAATTTAAGTTTTTAAAGCATAATTTTACTCTTTTGTCCTGTGAGTAATAATCTATCTTCAGCTTGGTGTAGATTCGCGATATCGTCAATGGATAACAGCACGGATACTATCATCCCAAGCGTATGACATTATAGTGTACGATTTTTCAGGTAACTGGGGGGAGGAGGCAGGGGGGCAGGGCAAATCAATTCAAAATTCAAAATTCAAAATTCAAAATTAAATACCCCAGTCCCCAGTCCCCAATCCCCAATCCCTTCCCTAACAACTATGGATCTAAAATCTCTCATTCGCGACATTCCAGATTTTCCTAAGCCCGGCATTATGTTTCGGGATATCACTACTTTACTGCGCGATCGCCAAGGATTGCGCTATACTATTGACTTTTTGACAGAAAAATGCAATGAGTCTGGTTTTGAGGTTGATTATGTTGCGGGTATGGAGTCACGGGGGTTCATTTTTGGTACACCGTTGGCTTATAGATTAGGTGCTGGTTTTATCCCTGTCCGCAAAAAAGGCAAGTTACCAGCAGCAGTCCATTCAGTGGAATATCAACTAGAGTACGGTACTGACTGTTTAGAAGTGCATCAAGATGCTTTACACCCAGGTAGCAGAGTCCTGATTGTAGATGATTTGATTGCCACTGGAGGAACAGCTAGTGCCACGGCTCAGTTAGTCCAGCAAATAGGCTGTGAATTAGTGGGATTTGGGTTTATTATCGAGCTACAAGATTTACAAGGACGCAAAAATTTACCAGATGTGCCAATCATTTCTTTAGTTGAATATTAGTCAATAGTCAGTAGGGGCGGGTTATGTGAGAGACTCACGTTAGAAAACGGATATTTTGGTTAAACCCGCCCGTACAATAGTCCACAGTGTTCTGTTTAACTTATGAACCAAAACTAACTTAGTAAATACTTCTCAGGTTGATTGAGGGGAAATTGTTAATTTGAAATTCGGAGCAAGGTAACGTGACTTCTACACGCATTTCTGGGGATACGTTTTGGAACTGGTTGATCAGATTTATCACCAGCGAAACCTTTATTTATGTAGTGAAACGGATATTGCAGTCGCTGTTAACTATTTTGTTAGCGTCGGCGTTGACGTTTTTCATTATGAAATTGTCTCCAGGGAACTATGTAACGACACTACAAGCAAATCCGAAAATTTCCCCTGAGAGAGTTAAAGAACTCATCGCACAATTTGGTTTAGATAAGCCGTGGACAGAACAATATAGGCTATGGTTGTGGCGCATTATCACTAAGGGTGATTTTGGTACAAGCTTTGTATACCAGCGTTCCGTTGCATCGCTGTTGTGGGAGAGAGTACCAGCTACTTTACTTTTAGCGATCGCATCTTTAATTTTCACATGGGCGATCGCTATTCCTTTAGGGATTGTGGCTGCTGTCAAACAAAATAAAGCCGCAGACCGGATTTTGCAGGTGATTAGCTACACGGGTCAAGGTTTTCCCAGTTTCATCACCGTGCTGTGTCTTTTAATATTCGCCCAATACACCACACCGTTATTTCCAGTCGGTGGAATGACTAGCATTAATCATACAGATTTATCCTGGTTCGGTAAAATCTTAGATGTAGGCTGGCACATGATTTTACCTACTATCGCCTTGAGTATCACCAGTTTTGCCGGCTTACAACGCATCATGCGCGGTGAATTACTAGACGTACTCAGACAAGACTACATCCAAACAGCACGCGCCAAAGGACTTCCAGAAAATCGAGTGATTTATGTTCACGCATTGCGTAACGCCATTAACCCATTAATTACTTTGTTAGGTTTTGAGTTAGCAGGTTTATTAGGTGGTGCATTTATCGCGGAACAGTTCTTTAACTGGCCAGGCTTAGGTAGATTAACCCTGCAAGCGGTAATCGCCAAAGACCAGTATTTAGTCATGGCGAGTCTAGTCATGAGTGCTGTATTGCTGAATGTCGGCAACCTAATGGCAGACTTATTACTGAAAGTAGCAGATCCTCGTATTCGTTTAGATTCTTAGTCAATAGTCATTAGTCATTAGTATTTATCACCCTGCTACCTTGTCCCCAATCCCCAGTCCCCAGCCCCCAGTCCCCAATCCCCATGCTCTCCGAAGTCTATTACATACTACGTTCAAAAGCTGATGGACGTTACCTCACAGCTCGTCCTAGTGAAGAAACATCAGGTTATTTATTACTCTTTCGGGAAAACTTTGATGCTTTAAGTTATCTCAACACTCACGCACCGGAAGTAGCCAACCGCTTTGCTATTGAGTCGCTTCCAGGTACACAGTTAGGTAGTCTGCTCAAACGTTGGGGTTTTATAGGTGTGGGAATTGTGACTGATCCGTTGTTACCGAAGGTGGATTTTCTACAGCACAGTTGAGTAATTCAGCGTCAGGAAGCAATAAATTATGGCTTACAGTGACTTTACTATCCGAAAAGTCAAACAAGCTTTTGGACTCAACACCATTGAAGGAGAAAAATTTCTACCAGAAATCACCCCTATTACTCCTAGTTCTACCTTGAGTGACTTTTTAGCAGAAAGTTTACCATTAGCGATCGCCACAGGTAGCGAAAAAGCTCGTTCTGAATTAGTGATTAGTCCAGTTTTACTAGAAGTACGAAAAATTCTACACCGACAAATAAGTTTATTTTCTGGTACAGAATTTACTGTAGATGCTGCATCTGGATTGAGTGGAGTTTGTGATTTTTTGATCAGTCGCTCTCCTGAACAATTAGAAATTGAAGCTCCAGCCGTAATTATTATTGAAGCGAAAAAGGCAGATTTAAATTTAGGAATTGGGCAATGTATTGCCGAAATGGTTGCTGCTCAAAAATTTAATGAAATGAACAATCAGCCTGTTTCCAGCATTTTTGGCAGTGTTACTAATGGTACTGCTTGGCGATTTCTACAATTAATAGAAAAAAATGTCACCATTGAGTTAACAGATTATCCTCTACCTCCAGTTGATTTGATATTAGGAATCTTAGCTTGGATGTTGTCTGTTGCTGATTAAAAATAAAAAAGTCAAAAGATGATTTTCTTTTGACTTGTTATTTTTACCTTTTGACTTTCTAAACTACGACTTTCTCCAAAATCAATTTAGAACGCTTCACCTGTTCAGGAATCGCTACGGGGTAATCTCCAGTAAAGCAAGCAGAACAAAAATTATTGGTATCTTCGCCAGTCGCTTCTAACATTCCTGACCAACTCAGGTAAGCGAGGCTGTCTACTTCTAATTGTTGCGCGATTTCTTCTACTGATTTGGTAGCTGCAATCAATTGATCTTGGGTATCGGTGTCAATACCGTAGAAGCAAGGATGAGTGACTGGTGGGGAGGAAATCCGCATATGTACTTCTGCTGCACCGGCTTCACGCAAGGCTTTTACTAGTTTGCGGCTGGTTGTTCCTCGCACGATTGAGTCATCCACAATAATTACTCTTTTACCCGCCAAGACATCTTTAAGCGGGTTGAGCTTCATTTTAATTCCCGATTCTCGCATGGTTTGGGTAGGCTGAATAAATGTGCGTCCGACATAACGGTTTTTAATCAGTCCTTCACCGTAAGCGACACCAGAGGCTTGGGAAAAGCCAATGGCCGCAGGTATCCCAGAATCGGGAACTCCAAATACGATATCTGCGTCTACATATGACTCTTTTGCTAATTGCCGTCCTAAACGCATCCGATAGCTATACAAGCTTTCATTGTGCATTTGGCTATCTGGACGAGCAAAGTAAATCATTTCAAAAATACATAGTTTGGGCTGGGGTTTTTGACTCCAGTGATAGGAAGCTAAACCTTCGTCGGTAATCCAAACTACTTCACCTGGTTCAACATCCCGCAGATATTCTGCACCAATAATATCTAAACCGCAGGTTTCAGAAGACAAAACATAACGGACTGGGTTTTCTGGTAAAGTCCCAATAACTAAGGGACGAATGCCATTAGGGTCACGCACACCCATCACACCCACGGGTGTACCTACGACCAAACTAAACGCACCTTGACAACGATGAAACGCCTGAATCGCCCCTTCTAACCAGTCTGCACCTGCGTTCACTGCTTCTGCGATCGCAAAGGCAATCATTTCTGAATCGGTGGTAGTCACTAAGTTAAAATTACTCTTGACTAACTCTTCCCGCAACTGCACAGTATTGACTAAATTACCATTATGTGCTAAAGCTAGTGAGCCTAAGCGAGTTTCCACAACAGCAGGTTGAGCATTAACTTTGCGGCTAGAACCTGTTGTGGAATAGCGAGTGTGACCAACACCGATACCGCCAGGTAACTCTTCTAAAATCGACTCATTAAAGACTTGAGACACCAAACCCATGTCTTTGTGCAAGTGTACAGTTGTCCCATCAAAGGTGGCAATGCCAGCTGATTCTTGACCCCGATGTTGTAGGGCATACAATCCAAAATAAGTTAGTTTGGCAACATTTTCTCCTGGTGCGTAGATGCCGAAAACTCCGCAAGCTTCTTCAGGCTTGTCAGGACGATTTCCCAGACCATTAATTGAGTCGTCGGTATGCTGGGCGTATTCATCCAAAGTGACGGAATCGATGGGAATCATGCTAGCTTTGCTCCTGGTTGGGGTGTCAAGTCACTGGGATTATTTCTTATGAACTGGATAGCGATCCTACTCTTAATAAATCTTTAACCATCCATTAAAACACTACCTTAAATGTGTCCAAAGATGCTATCGATTTAATGAAATTGGGCATTAGGTATTGGGCATGGCAATAGGTCAAAGATATTTTTTATTTACCTTTGGCCTTTTGCCTTACTTATTCTCTGACGTACAATAAACGTCTAGCGATCGCATTTTGATAAAGATTGTTCATCTCCTCGATACTAACTTGAATTAAGGTTTGGTTATCAGTGGTTAAAACACTTAAACCTGTATCGTGATTACCGACTGTACCGAGTTTTTGCCATGCTTGAGTCAGATTTGTCTGTAGATATGATTCCCAGTTTTCTTGTTGTGCTGGCGACACGGACACAATAATTCTTGCCCCACCTTCACCAAAAAGTAATTCATCGAGACGTTGTGACTGACTAGCTTCTAAATCAATTTGCGCGCCTAGTTTACCACCAAGACAGCATTCTGCTAAAGCGATAACTAAACCACCCTCAGCACAATCATGGGCTGAATTTACCCAACCTGCACGGATACCTTCACGACAAGCCGCTTGCACACGACGTTCTAAATCAAAATCTACTTTGGCAGGTCTGCCTGCTACAGTGCTGTGAATAGTGGCTAAATATTCCGATGCGCCCAAATTATTAGGAGATGAACCAAGGAGATAAATTACATCACCTGGATTTTGCCAACCTTGACCGCAAATCTTAGTTAAATCAGGAATCAGTCCCACCATCCCCACAACGGGAGTCGGGTAAATGGGTTGGGGGTTGCCTTGGGAATCAAGAGTTTCATTGTACAGAGAAACATTCCCACCAGTCACCGGGGTAGATAATTCTCGACAACCTTCTGCCAAACCCCGACAAGCTTCAGCTAATTGCCAATAACCAATGGGTTTTTCGGGACTACCAAAATTGAGGTTATCTGTCACCGCCAAAGGTTCTGCACCCACACAGCTAAGATTCCGTGCAGCTTCCGCAACTACTGCCTTAGCTCCTTCATAGGGGTCAAGGTAAACATAACGGGGATTACAATCTACCGTAGCCGCGACACCGGAGTTAAAATTTTGAATTTTGAATTTTGAATTTTGAATTGATTCCAGTGGTCTTAAGCGTACTACTGCCGCATCCGCACCACCGGGGAAAATGACAGTATTGTTCTGGACTTGGTGGTCATATTGACGATATACCCAATTTTTCGAGGCGATGGTTGGTGTATCTAGTAAAGTCAACAAAATATCACGCCAAGTTTTGATATTACCTTGAATGTCAATCCCCGCAGTGGTACAAGCAGGTAAAGCATCAACCGACCATTGCCAAGCTTTTTGGGCATATTCTGGGGGTTCTGCTAACAACTCCCGTTCATACAGTGGGGTATTTTCTGCCAAAGCATCAGCAGGGATTTCGGCGGCTACTCCACCTTGAAAGAGAATCCTGACTATAGGTTCGTTAATTACTGTACCTGCAACAACCGCCTGTAGCCCCCAACGATGGAAAATATCGATTAACTCTTGCTCTCGTCCTTTATGAGCAACAAACAGCATTCGTTCTTGGGATTCTGAGAGTAAATATTCATAGGGAACCATCCCTAATTCTCGCACCGGAATCTTATCTAAATCTAATTCAATCCCGACACCACCTTTCGCCGCCATCTCAGAAGTAGAACAGGTAATACCCGCAGCACCCATATCTTGAGCCGCCACCACTGCACCTGTTTTAAACGCTTCCAGACAAGCTTCAATGAGCGACTTTTCTAAAAAGGGGTCGCCTACTTGCACCGCCGGACGGTCATCAATAGATTCATCGCTTAATTCTGCACTAGCAAAACTAGCTCCTCCCATACCATCGCGTCCAGTAGTCGAACCGACATACAACACGGGATTTCCCAGACCTGATGCGCCAGATTTGACAATTTCCGGTGTTTCCATCAATCCTAGAGCCATCACGTTCACTAAAGGATTACCGGAGTAAGCAGGGTCAAAGTAAACCTCACCACCCACAGTGGGAACCCCAACACAGTTACCATAATGGGAAATACCAGCAACTACGCCAGAGAACAGCCTTTGGGTTCTGGGGTCATCTAGAGAACCAAAACGCAGGGAGTTCAACAAAGCAATGGGACGCGCACCCATTGTGAAAATATCTCTGAGAATCCCACCAACTCCAGTAGCAGCACCTTGAAATGGTTCAACTGCTGAGGGGTGGTTATGAGACTCGATTTTAAAAGCTAGTTGCAGTCCCTCACCCAAATCTACAACCCCAGCATTTTCCCCAGGCCCAACCAAGATGCGGGGGCCAGTAGTGGGAAACTGTTTAAGTAAAGGACGGGAATTTTTATAGCAGCAATGCTCAGACCACATCACCCCAAACATTCCCAATTCGGCTTTGTTGGGATGACGACCTAAGCGGCGGACAATTTCTGTATATTCTTCTGGTTTAATACCTTCAGCAGCGATTTCTTGGGGAGAGAAGGGAGCAGGAGATGTGGCAGTCATGGAAATAATGCACCAAAGAGTCCAGAGCATTATTGTATCGACTTACCTGTGCTGTATGTGCAGTTCTGAGAGGGTAAATAGTTTCTTATCTTCAATTTTGTAGTAATTAGCTGATGACAAAATTCTACTATCGAGGCATGGCAGAGCAAAATGGCAAGCCTAAAATCGGTCGGAGTGCCAGATTATTAGGAGTTAGGCCAGGTATTGATATCAATGTTGAGCAAATGCCTGTAGGTTATCTGAATGAGCAAGGATATTTGTTAGCAGAGTCAGAGCGCGAGTTTCGAGGAGAGCTTGTTACTGTCGCTATCAGGGATACAAAAGGAATGTCCGTTTCACTCTCCATTGAAGGTTTACCAGCATTTCGCAAACCTGCAAAATTTGGTGGAACTGGAAAAGATCCACTATGGCAAATTGATGACAGCATGATTACTGGAGATTTACAAGCTATTCAAGATAGCCCAACGCACGTTAGCATTTTGCCAAAAGTTACAATGTCTCTAGAAAGGTACGAATTAGCCTTAGCAAACACCCAAAACCATTGGGAAAGAATTGATTAGGAATATAACAATAGGAGGCTACAGTCATGGCATGGATATTTAGCTTATCAGCAGAATGTGGATCTGAAGAAATCAGTGCCAGTAAATTTGCTCAACACTTTATGGGGCAAATATTGACACTCTCAAATGGTAGCCCATGCCTATGTCGTGCAGATACTTTTCAAGATATCGAAAACAATTGGTGGTGTCGCGTTTACCCCAATAATATTAGTGAACTAGGAATAGACAGCCCTGAAAGTGCTTATTTAATGACAGAATTAGGTATTTTACTCTATAAACATCTCCGCCTTGCTCCGCCATTTCGTTATGCTTTAGTTGGTGTAGAAGTGGATGAATTTAGAACCCATAGTGAACTGATTGAAGACCTACCTAATTTATCCATACCAGGATTAGTTTTAGCCAAAAAAATTGAACAGGAAGTTGAAACATTACAAATTTTTAGAATTTTTAGTTCTGGTTATGTTTGGCAACCTTATGAGGGAGAAATTTACAATCCCTTGATGGCATCCCCAGACTTAAAAAATAAACTGAATGAACTTTTGGCTGTGAGTTGAACTTATGTCTTGATGAATTACAGAATTTCACATAATATGCCCTCATAACAATTGGCGAATTAAACTATGTCCTTAATTGAGAATTTGAGATAGCAGAAATTAGCCATAGGGACTTCCAAAGATTCAATTATTCTATGGGAATATGAAGACGATGAAGAGACTCTTTCTCGCCTAGCCTCACCATTCCTCCACGTTGCCCTAGAGAGAGAATAGTTATTTACTTGGAAGTCGCATAGCAAAAAGATTGATTGCTAAAAATAAAGTATGTTAGGCAAGTTAATATTGCCATTTTCAGCAAAAACACTGTTAATGTTTAGCCCAAAGTAGTTTACAAACCTTTTGATTACTAAATCCTGCAAGAATTGTAACTTTTCTGTTTTATTAATAACTCTACTGTATTTTAGTGTTGGTGAAGTTACTGGTCTTCCTAGTAAATAACCATTATATGTTTGTTGACCTGAATATAAACTGATATAAGTAGTATTAGTCATCATTACTGTTAGTAACATATCATTAAATGGTAAAGTTTTACTCCATATGTTGAGTATTCCTTCCATCTGGGAAATAAAACTATTTCTCATATCTTCATATCTTAAAACATCATTAGATGAATTATCTCTACCAGTTCTCAGATATTCTAAACACATTAAGAATTCACAGTGGCCGTTTCTAAAAACTTGAATTTTATGACCAAGTTTGTTTTGCACGTCGTTTGGTGATTCTTCATTAATAATTCCGTATTCATTAGGTACTGTATTATATTGATTCAAAGTATCTGAAAACAGAGAATAGCCATTAAACTTAGGTAAAATCAAGCTCTTGATTAGGCTATATAACTCTTGTGTTAAAGGATCAATACTGTCTTCATAAATATGAAGAGGTGTAAGACTTGTTATAAACCAGAGTTTATTATCAGAGAAACTAATCCATGATTTCTCTCTAGATTCAATAAACTTGGAATTATCAATTGAATTAATAGAAATATTGTTGTTAGTCAGTTGGTTAGTAACCCAATTTTCATGTTCTGACTTGATAATTCTTAATTTTTCTACTGTCCATTCTTCTTCATTCTTATCGATTAAGGTATGATGTGTTGGACATAAAAGAATTAGATTATTGTATTCATTTCTTTGTTCAGAAGTAAGGTGACTATCTCCGCGAGGGCCTTGAGGTGAATCAGCAATAATATGAGCCATTTCGCCTAGTACGCTTTTTGAACCAACAGGTGTTAATTCAATTTTGCAAATAGCACATCGATTTCCAGAACGACCCCAAAGTATTTTTACGTCTTTCTCTTTCATATTTTATGCTTACATTGTCCTTTGTAGCTTTATGTTTGATTGAAAAAAATAGCTGCTTCCACAAAAGAAGCAGCTATTTTTTAAACTTATGTGACTACAGGATATTAGTAATCGAAGTCACCACCGCCAGCACCAGCAGCAGCAGGCGCGCCATCTTTGGGTTCTGGTTTGTCAACAACGATGCACTCGGTTGTTAACACCATACCAGCGATAGAAGCAGCGTTTTGCAGTGCAGAACGGGTTACTTTCGCGGGGTCAACGATACCAGCAGCGAGCATATCTACGAATTCGTTGGTAGCAGCGTTGAAACCAACGTTGAATTCTTTCTCTTTGACGCGTTCAGCAATTACAGCACCGTTTTGACCTGCGTTTTCAGCAATTCTCTTCAGAGGTGCGGGTAATGCACGAGCAACAATCAAAGCACCAGTTAATTCTTCTTCTTTGAGGTTGCTGTTAGCCCAAGCTTCGAGTTCAGGGGTGAGGTGAGCTAGGGTTGTACCACCACCAGGAACGATACCTTCTTCAACAGCCGCTTTGGTGGCGTTGATAGCATCTTCGAGGCGGAGTTTCTTGTCTTTCATTTCGGTTTCGGTAGCTGCGCCAACTTTCACTACAGCTACACCACCAGACAACTTAGCCAAACGCTCTTGGAGTTTTTCTTTGTCGTAGGAAGATTCGGTTTCTTCCATTTGACGACGGATTTGTTCTACACGCGCTTTAACTGCAACGTCGTTACCTTCAGCAACAATGGTGGTGCTGTCTTTGGTGATGGTGATGCGGCGAGCTTTACCTAAGCTATCGAGCTTGGTGTTGTCGAGCTTCAGACCAGCATCCTCGGTGATTAGTTGACCACCGGTGAGGATAGCGATATCTTCCAGCATAGCTTTGCGGCGATCGCCAAATCCAGGAGCTTTCACAGCAGCAACGTTGAGTACACCGCGTAAACGGTTAACTACTAAGGTTGCTAAAGCTTCTTTTTCGATATCTTCAGCGATAATTACCAAAGGACGACCAGCGCGAGCTACTTGCTCTAGAACGGGTACTAAATCTTGTACCAGCGCAATTTTCTTATCTGTTAACAACAGGTAAGGCTCATCGAAAATCGCTTCCATCCGTTCTGGGTCGGTGGCGAAGTAGGGGGAGATATAGCCTTTGTCGAAGCGCATCCCTTCGGTGATTTCCAACTCGGTAGTTACAGACTTACCTTCTTCTAAGGAGATAACGCCTTCCTTACCTACTTTGTCCATTGCTTCGGCAATCATCTGACCGACTTCATCGTCGTTACCAGCAGAGATTGCACCTACTTGTGCGATCGCCTTAGAATCTTCTACAGGACGAGCGTGTTCTTTAATTTTTTCTACCAAGAAGTTGGTAGCTTTATCAATACCGCGCTTTAAGAGGATAGCGTTTGCGCCTGCGGCTACGTTCCGCAAACCTTCTTTAACAATGGCGTGAGCCAAAACGGTAGCTGTGGTTGTACCGTCACCAGCTGCGTCGTTGGTTTTAGAAGCAGCTTGGCGAATCAAAGACACGCCAGTGTTTTCAATATGATCTTCTAATTCGATTTCTTTAGCGATGGTTACGCCATCGTTAACGATTTGGGGCGCACCAAATTTCTTTTCTAATACTACGTTGCGACCTTTGGGGCCAAGGGTAACAGCTACAGCCTCAGCTAGAATGTCGATACCACGCTCTAGGGCGCGACGAGCGTTTTCGTTGTAGATAATGCGCTTTGCCATAGGTGTCTTAATCTCAGGTAGTGTAAGTCAATTTGAAAATTGGTGATTGGGTACTGGGGACTAGGGACTGGGCATGGTTTATGCTTTATGTGCCGTCACCCACACCACTCATTTAGCCAACGACTGCTAGAATGTCTTTTTCGGACAACAGTACGTATTCTTCAGTGCCGAGCTTGATGTCTGTACCGGCGTACTTGGAGTACAGCACTTTATCGCCAACTTTAACTTCCAATTCTTGACGGCTACCGTCGTCATTACGTCTGCCAGGGCCAAGGGCGACTACTTCACCTACTTGGGGCTTTTCTTTAGCGGTGTCGGGTAAATACAGACCACCTGCGGTCTTTTCTTCGGACGCGCTTACTTTAACAAAAACGCGATCGCCTAAAGGTTTAACTGTAGATACGCTTAGAGATACAGCTGCCATAATTTTAATTTCTCCAGAGTTAGCACTCTCAACTCCTGAGTGCTAATTTATCGGAGAAATACCTCCAATGGCAATGATTCAGTGGGTACGGGTTTCCGAACTATGGTTGGGGATTGGGGATTGGGGACTGGGGACTGGGGATTGGGGATTGGGGACTGGGGACTGGGGATTGGGCATAAATACTAGTTTGTTCCCTGTTCCCTGTTCCCTGTTCCCTAATGAAATTACTAAATAACTAATTTTTATACCCCTTTAGTTAGTTGCGTAAGTATAAATTCTTAATTATTAGTATTTTTCTGGTTCTTTTCCATAAGTTACGAATATTTTTATATGGTCAACTTTATTTGCAAAGTGGGGAAATTAGTATAGAACAGTAATCAGAGAGCCGCTCAATGAGTAACAATACAGTGATCTGGTGCAACAAAATACGAGTTTATTACTTGCGAGTTTGTTGTTCTAGATAGATAATAGTTGTCTACCCGGATAGTGTCTGGTTTCGCCAAGCAAACCCGGAGGTTATTGAGCGGATCGTCCGAGAACACTTGATAGGCATAATGGTGGTGAAAGAATATGCGTTTTTAACCCATCCTTTGCCAACAACTCCCTTACTTGCTCGTAAACATCTTAAGATTAAGGCTGAACATCGGCAGGGTATTGTAGAGTAGTCAGCCCATGAAAGTGCAGGTGGTTTGACAGCTAGGGTCATCATAGGCCAACACTTACTGAGTGAACTACTGTGAACTAGAAAGATTATTATTTAATCAGTGTTTTTTCACCCACCACTTTCAAAGGGATATATAATAGCGCATTATAATTACTACTGCTCTACGTATCCTTACTAGAATATTGCCAATGAGCTAACAGTCTTACAGAAAGTGGAAACTACTTGTGAGACTTCAAGTCAAGCAAGGGTAAGTTAAGTGGGAAAAATGACAACATCTCAACAATCCACCATATAAGGATAACTATATCAAGACCTTGATGGATCGAAGCGCGACAAGTGCCACTGCTATGAAAGAGCCCAGCATGAAAGATCACAAACGACTTCTACTGATTGATGATGACCCTAACCTCATCTTGCTGGTGAAGGACTATCTGGAATTCCGAGGATATGAAGTCATCACCGCAGAAAACGGACGGGAAGCTTTAGAGATTCTCGAACATGAGGTTCCCGACATGATTATCTGTGACGTGATGATGCCGGAAATGGACGGATACACATTTGTAGAACAAGTCCGGCAAAATGAACGCACAAGTTGGATTCCTGTCCTTTTCCTGTCAGCCAAAGGACAAAGTGCAGACCGAGTTAAAGGTCTCAATAAAGGTGCTGATGTCTATATGGTCAAACCTTTTGAGCCAGAAGAACTAGTAGCACAGGTAGAATCTTCCCTGAAGCAAACTATCCGTTGGAAAGACCACCAAACCAAAGGAGGCGAAAACGGTTCTCGCATCCAAGTTCCGTTTGATGTGCAATTGACTCCAACTGAACTGAAAGTAGTACAGTTTGTGGCTAGGGGTTTAGCTAACCGCGAAATCGCTGAAGAATTAAACGTTAGTCAGCGCACGGTTGAAAGCCATGTTTCCAATATGTTGGGTAAAACCAATCTCCACAACCGTACTGAGTTGGCGCGGTGGGCGATTGAAAATCAAATGGCCTAACTAGCTATCAGCGTTCAGCCGTCAGCTTTACAATAATTAACTGACTGCTGACAGCTGATAGCTTAATTATTGCGAGAAGAAATAAGGGTGTAGGGGTGTGACTGAACTTTCTGGAATTTCCTAAAAACCAAGAATTTTACTCTTCATTTCCTTGGTAACTGCTGAGGTGTGATCTGTTGGACGCTTTTCAGGAAACCAACAGTTTAAAACAATTCTCTATGGACTAACGTCCCGCTACGCTAACGCTTTTTCTGTGTTGTAACGGGGATTTAGAAAGAGCCACAACACTGGCGACTTGATAGGAGCCGGGATTTGAACCCCTAAATTTTGTTAAAATGATAGTCACACACTCCAGTCAAGAAAGTATTGCTAGGCAAGGTTTTAGGGTAAAAATTTAGATGTACCTTTAACTCAATTCCTTACTGGGAACTTGATAATGATTATTCTGCTGATGGGTGTTTCTGGGTCTGGGAAGACCACTATAGGACAGATGCTAGCAGCATCCTTAAGCTGGGAGTTTATTGACGCAGATGATTTCCACTCGCCAGCAAACGTTGAGAAAATGCGCCGTGGTATTCCTTTGAGTGATGCGGATAGGATACCCTGGTTACAAGATTTACAAACGGCAATTAAGCAATGGTTGCAAGAAAATAGAAACGTTGTGCTGGCGTGTTCTGCACTCAAAGCAAGTTATCGTCAATTTTTAGTCATAGATAGGGACGATGCTCCGCCCACCGTAGGCGATCGCGTCAAACTAGTTTACCTCAAAGGGTCTTACGATGTGATTCAGCAACGACTGCAAGCCCGTCAAAATCACTATATGAACCCCACACTCTTGACAAGTCAATTTACGACTCTAGAAGAGCCACTAGACGCTGTATGTATAGATGTTACAGCCCCGCCTCAAGTCATAGTTAAAGATATTAGAACAGCTTTGCAAATTTAATTTAAGTAGAACGACTGGGAAAAACTAAACTGAGTGAAGAATAATACAATATCAAAGAACCCTCTTCCCTTCTGTCTCGTCTTCAAGATCAATCTTCACTTCGTCCTAGCTTAACTGCGATCGCAGTAGGAGAAAACATATGTTTCTCAGATTAGCGCAACAACATCAAGAATTCATTCACGACTTGGTAATTAACTTGCAAGCCCTGGCGATCGCGCTGGAGAATAAAGGGTACACTACATCTTTCTATACTTGTGGCGACCAAATGAGAAGTGCTTCCTTCATGGTGAGTTTAGAAGAAAAGCACTTAATTCGGTTTTTAGTCTCTGACTATGGGATCACTTGGATGGAAATGTGGGATGACCGCGAGTTAATGAAATGTGAGGGAGCAGAAGCCATCACCCAATTAGACGAGTTAGCTAATTTAGTGAAATATCCTAACGGCAAAATTCCTAAATTACATTTATTCAGTAAAGTTTGATGGGTGTTAGCACATCTAACGTCAACAAATTTAACATTTATGCAAATTGCTTCATCTTAATTTATCTAAATTATGTATGACAATATCTGTAAATTTATTGCTGAAAATTTCAAAGACGACTTAGCAACCTGGTTATGCAAGAACCTTAAAATCTCAACAAAAAACCCGCAAACGCGGGTTTTGTTAGTCTCATTGATAGTGATATTAAAACTCAGCGTTTTGTGGTGTACGGGGGAAAGGAATTACATCACGAATATTACCCATCCCTGTGATGAATTGCACCAGTCTTTCAAAACCCAAACCAAACCCAGCATGAGGAACAGTACCGTAACGGCGTAAATCGAGATACCACCATAAATCTTCAGGTTTCATTCCTTGGGCTAACACGCGACGTTCTAAAACATCTAAACGTTCTTCCCGTTGTGAACCGCCGATGATTTCCCCAATTTTCGGCGCAAGGATATCCATTGCACGGACGGTTTTTTCGTCATCATTCAAGCGCATATAGAAGGCTTTAATTTGTGCGGGATAATCTGTAACAATGACTGGTTTTTTGAAAAGTTGTTCTGCTAAATAACGCTCATGTTCTGATTGTAAATCTAAGCCCCAGCTTACAGGATAATCAAATTTCACATCAGCTTTTTCTAACAATTTGATAGCATCTGTGTAAGTCAAACGCTCAAATTGATTGTTAATGATATTTTCGGCTGTAGCTAAGACTGTATTATCAATGCGTTGATTGAAAAATTCCATATCTTCTGGACATTTTGCTAACACATAATTAAAAATGTGTTTGAGAAACGCCTCAGCTAAATCCATATCACCTTCTAAGTCACAAAACGCCATTTCTGGTTCAACCATCCAGAATTCTGCGAGGTGACGAGAGGTATTGGAGTTTTCTGCACGGAAGGTAGGGCCGAAGGTGTAGACGTTGCTAAAAGCCATCGCCATGACTTCGGCTTCTAGTTGTCCACTGACGGTTAAGTAGGTGGGTTTAGCAAAGAAATCTTGACTGTAATCGATGGCTTGATTTTCTGTGCGGGGTACATTCTTTAAATCTAGACTGGTGACGCTAAATAGTTCTCCTGCGCCTTCGCAGTCACTAGCGGTGATAATGGGGGTGTGTACCCACAAAAAGCCTCTTTCTTGGAAGAATTGGTGAATGGCTGTAGAACAGGCGTTTCTGACGCGGAAAACTGCACCAAAAGAGTTGGTACGCGATCGCAAATGTCCAATGGTGCGTAAAAATTCAAAAGAGTGGCGTTTTTTTTGTAATGGATAGGTTTCGGGATCAGCATCACCGTAGACTTTCACCGCATCGGCTGTTAATTCAATGCGCTGTCCCTTCCCTTGAGAAGCCACCAGCACGCCTTTAACTTCCACTGACGCGCCTGTGTTGATTTGTTTTAAGATGGCTTCGTAGTCTGGTAAATCCTGATTGATGACGACTTGCAAATTAGCTAGTGATGAGCCGTCATTAACTTCAATAAACGCAAATCCCTTGAGTTCACGCTTCGTTCTCACCCAGCCTTGAACTACTAAAGACTCATCAGGTTGACCACTCCGCAATATTTCTGCAATCCGTTGACTTACCATATTCTGCTATCGATAGGGTTTGAATATAAGGCGTACTATTTAAAGAATGCTAACAGCTAATTCTATTCCAAATCCAATATTGCGCTTATGCAACCAAGGACTTTAATATCCAGCCTATAATAACGCCCATACCGCCAAAGCGGACGGCTTGCCAGAAAGGTTTTTTCAGGCTACGCCAAGAAAATAACTGGCTTTCTAAGTTTAGTTCTAGCAGTTCCAGTTGCTGTTTGATGTGCCGTAACTCTGCTTTAATTTCTGGTGTTTGATGCTGATTTTGCTGCAATTCTTGGCGACGTTGTTGCCATTGTGCCTTTTCGGTGCGATCGCGCTGCACTTGATCATAACGTTGTTTAAACGCCGATAGCGATCGCTCTAATTCTGCTAGTTCTTGTTCCAAATCAAATTCTTGATTTTCCCCTGACTGCTGGGATGATTTTTTTGGCGGCTTCATTTACAGGTAGTACAGTAATAAGTAAATGTAACTGCTGCCAATGGTTATTTATGTCTCAACCCAGCCAGGTTTCACAAACCAATCAACTCAATGAATTTAGCGACTTAGAACTAGCCCAAGCCCTGATGGAAAGGCTGAGTATTTCACCTAACGATTGGCATCGCCTCAAGTCTAACCGCAATTCCCGCGCTAGTGAACAAATCGCAGCCGCTATGATATTTATGCTCAAAAACCAACCCCAAGAAGCTCTTGCTAGACTAGAACAAGCTGTTGGTTGGTTAAATCGTTCTATTTCCGCCCCTCCCTGTCCGACGCATGGAAATAAGGGACTAGGGACTGGGGACTAGGGACTAGGAAAGAATTTCCTCATACCCAGTACCTGATCCCCAATCCCCAATTTACCGCCTCAAAGACAGACGGGGGCGGTTTTCCATTTGTTTACACAGTCTTAGTTCTGTCCCTTTGCGATTCCACTCTACTTGATCAAAAATTTGGTGTAGCAGACACATACCTCTGCCACTTTCTGATTCATCAGGTGGTAAATAATCGGTTGGGTTTTCATTTTCACTAGTTGTAGGACTAAAGCCAGAACCCTGGTCTGATATCACCCACCAATATTGATTGTCTATGAGGGAAAAGCGGACTACAACTTTTTTACTCGGATCAAGATTATTACCATGTTTAGCTGCATTGACTAGGGCTTCTTGGAGTCCTAGCCGCAGTTCTGCTTGTAATTTGGCGGGAATTTCCGCCAAAAGTAAGTCTAAAATAGGACAGAGATAAAGCGTTGAGGCGAAACTAAGTGTGCCCCAATAACGTCCGACTGGACGAAGGGAAATGGTAATCACGAGAGAAACCCCATAGCTTTCATTTAGCTAGACATCAGTTAGTTTTTACGGACAGCCTGATATTATTTGAGGTAGTCATACTGCCTGCAAACTTACGTCTTGATTAATAGATATTGAAAATGCTGGGGAGCATTGACTCTGTTGATTTTGTGTGATTGTTGATACATAAAACGACTTGAATTCATTCATGCTAGTACATTTAGCAAGTTGAGAAATCATAGGAATTACAGAGTTAATAAAGTTCTCTTGAAGTCGTCGATTTGTAATTTCAACAATCTTTTTATTAGTGGATAGAGCCTATGCAACTTTAGTTGTATGAGCAAAATTATTGATGTTTTGATGTTAATCCGATTTTAGCATTTTTACTATGCAATAGACTACAAATTTGCAATTTGAGTTTTTTGTAAAGGACTAAGTATCCTTGCCAAAATGTGATAGCAAGAGAAAGGCGGCGGCTTCAACATGAGACGTTTGGGGGAAAAAATCGGCGGGTTGGATGCGTTCAATAGTGTACAAGTCATGTTCACAAAGTAATTTCAAATCACGAGCCAAGGTAGCTACTTTGCAGCTGACGTAAACGATGCGCTCTGGTTTCGACAATAATAAAGATTCGATGACAGTGCGATCGCATCCCTTACGTGGTGGGTCTAGTATGACTACACTCGGTATTATTCCCATGTTTGGCAGTAATTTCTCAGCCGCACCCACTTTAAATGTTACGTTATGTATACTGTTGCGCTCGGCATTAGCGATCGCTTGTTGAACTGATTGAGCTTGTAATTCTATCCCTATAGCTTGCCGTACCTGCTTTGCTAGGGGCAAAGTTAACGTACCAATGCCGCAATAAGCATCAACTAAGACTTCATCACCCTGCAATTGTAGTTGTGACTGAATAACATTTAAGAGAGCTTCAGCAGTTTCCGTAGAAACTTGGAAAAATGTATCGGGGCGGACTTGAAATTCTAATCCCGCAAATGTCTCACGCAGATAAGGCACTCCTGCAATGCAGCGAGTTTCTGCACCGAAAATAGCATTCGTGCGCTGGGGATTGTAATTTAATGACACTCCCACTAGCTGGGGATATCGCTTGAGCCAAATTTCGGCTTGCTTAGTAATTCTTGGTAAATCTTGATCTTTGACCACCAAAGTTAATAAAATTTCACCAGTTCGCCTACCAATGCGGAGACTCAAATGGCGAATTTGTCCTTGATGGCGGTTTTCGTCATAAATTGTCCAGCCTTGCTGTTGAATATCTTGCTTAACTTCCGCTAATAACGGATTTAAGCGTGAATCCTGGACTGGACATTGATTTAAATTCACTAATTGATGGCTACCCTTTTGGTAATAACCAGCTTGTACTTGACCCGTAGTAGAAATATCTAATGGATAGGTGGACTTGTTGCGATAATCCAAAGGTGAGTGTGCTACGAGGACGGGATCTACTGATGGTGCGGTAAAACCACCGATGCGTTGTAAAGCTTGGATAACCTGATCACGTTTGGCAATGAGTTGATAGTCATAATCAATATGTTGCCACTGACAACCGCCACACTTATCAGCCACAATGCAGCTAGGGCGAATGCGGTGTGGGGAAGGTTGTAATAATTCTTTAAGTTTGCCGTGAGCATATTTAGGTTTGACATTTACCAAGCGTACCAGAGCGCGATCGCCTGGTACAGTATCCGGGACAAACACCACCCGTTCTTGAAAACGCCCCACACCGTCACCTGTATCGCTCAAATCTGCGATCGTCAGTTCTATTAATTCACCCTGCTGCCAAATAGAATTAGTCATTAGTCATTAGTCAATAGTCAACAGTCATTAGTCAATATTTCTTCACCAATCCCCAGTCCCCAGTCCCCAGCGATGCACTGAGCTTGCCGAAGTGTCCCCAGTTCCCTCTTCACTTCTGTACCTCCAACTCGTTAAACTAACAAATAATACTTCGCGTGATTTAAATAATCATGACTGTAATTAGCCAAGTTATTCTCAAAGCCGACGACGAACTGCGTTATCCCAGCAGTGGCGAACTCAAAAGCATTAAAGAGTTCTTGCAAACTGGTGAACAAAGAACACGCATTGCTGCTACCTTAGCGGAAAACGAAAAAAAGATAGTCCAGGAAGCCACCAAAAAACTTTGGCAGAAGCGTCCTGATTTTATCGCACCTGGCGGTAACGCTTATGGTGATAAACAGCGCGCTTTGTGCATCCGTGACTATGGCTGGTACTTACGCCTAATTACCTATGGTGTACTTGCTGGCGATAAAGAACCAATTGAAAGCATTGGTTTAATCGGAGTGCGGGAAATGTATAACTCCTTGGGTGTTCCTGTTCCTGGAATGGTAGAAGCTATCAATTGCCTAAAAACAGCATCTTTAGACTTATTAAGTGCAGAAGATGCAGCAGCCACAGCCCCTTACTTCGATTACATCATTCAAGCGATGTCTTAGTAATTAAGTTTAAGCTGGTTCTACAACTGTGCTTCTAATCTACTAGATTGAGTGTGAAGTCTTAACCTCATACATCGATAAAATCTCCAATTTGATCATACCTCCCCACATTTGGTTGTGGCTGTGGCCAGTTCTGCGTCAAGTTACCAACCAGAGGTGGGGAAATTTTATTTAGTCAATAGTCAATAGTCAATAGTCAATAGTCAATAGTCATTAGTCATTAGTCATTAGTCATTAGTCATTAGTCAGCACCGGCTAAACGCCGCGCTACCGCTAACAGCACTCAGCACTCAGCACTCAGCACTCATTACTTCTACCTTGTCTCCAATCCCCAGTCCCCAGTCCCCAGTCCCCAGTACCCAATCCCCATACAAACAAAAAGCCGACAACCTTGTTCACAAGACTGTCGGCAATTAGTGTGTTCCCTATTAATGACTCGGCTAGAGTTCAGTAATGAGGTAATCATCTCAATTTGTTCACGGAGATCCAAGGATCTTAATCATAAATCTATGTGATTGTTATCACTTAAATTTTGAAGGAAGACTGCATATCTAGGTAAATTATGTCACTAGTACGAAAGCAAAACCACTTATGATAGCAAAATCACGTAAAAAGATTGCAAGATTTAGCTTTTTTTTAATCATGATTATCGAGTCGAAAACCATAAGTTCTGCTGTACTACGTTCTGTGACTGAGCAATATTAAGAAAGAATAGGAAGGTTAATTTTCTCTGGGTATATTTTTTGTTCTTGAAGTTTAGCTTTCTTCTATCTGCAATCTGTTATGTTGATACTGCACCGTCATGGTAAAGAATTTTTATATCTCTGGGCTAATTGATCAATCTGTCTGTGTTAACAACAACAAAATTTTATATTTCTTTATATTTACAGCAATTTTCCGGTTGATAAGAAGTTTAATCAGTTTTTCTAGGGTGGCTTTTGTCGGTTTTATTTGGGTTTGTGGATGATTAATTAACTATGATACTCTGTTTTAAATCAAGGGATCGCTTTCTTGAAATTGCCTGGAGTTAATCAATAAAAAAGCCAGTAATATAAGTTTACTGGCTTAATTACATAAATACAGTGGGATTACCACTTATATCTAATCCAGTCGTAAATACTTAAGTATTCTGTACCTGGGTAATTCCACGAATAGTCATATTTCATACCCTGAATAGCTAGTTTATGGAACTCTTCAGGAGCCTGATACCACAAGTCAATTGCCCGATTCATTGCTGATTCTAAAGCCTGATTATCGGTTTGATAAAAGACATAACCATTACGTTTTTCTGCTGGTAAATCTGGGTCGTAGTCACGGTCAAATACTGTGTTAACCAATCCACCAACGCCCCGCACGATAGGAACAGTCCCATACTTTAACCCAATCATTTGGGTTAAACCACAGGGTTCATAATTGCTGGGAACAATAATCATGTCTGCCCCAGCATAGATGAGGTGGGATAATTCTTCATTAAAGCCCAGTTCTAAATGAACATCTGGGTTACTATTCAAAAATGCTTTTTCATGACGAAAATGTTGATTAATTCCAGGTTCTGTGGCTGAACCTAGCAAGACAAATTGTGCTTCTTTATTCAGGGCATGATAAATGGCATGGTGGACAAGATGCACACCTTTTTGATGATCTAATCGGCCGATATAGGCAATGATGGGTTTATCAGAGGCACGGAGCATTAATCGCTCACGTAAGGCTTTTTTGTTATATATTTTTTGTTCAAAATCGTCGGCGTTGTAGTTATACGGTATGTAACGGTCAACTTCTGGATTCCAAAAATCGTAATCAATACCGTTGAGTACCCCTTTAAATTTATCTTGCTGCAAATGCAAAGTATGGCCTAAACCACAACCGACTTCCGTATGTTGAGCTTCTAGGGCGTGGTTGGGTGAAACTGTGGTGACTGCATTGGAGTAAACAATCCCTCCTTTCATGTAGTTCAATGCAAAGGGGTTGAAGTTGTCACGCAGCTTATCGTATTGGAAGTAATAGGACTCTCGATTTAAACCGGTAGCCCAAAGAGTTTTTGCGCCACCAATTCCTTGATGTTTAAAGTTGTGGATGGTGTAACAAACCCGTTGATTTGCCATGCCATGATACTTGTAAATCTCATACAGCATGACGGGAACTAAGCCTGTTTGCCAATCATGACAGTGGATGATATCAGGACGCTTATTGCTTTGATGGAGGAATTCTAAAGCAGCTTTGCTAAAGAAGGCAAAGCGCATATCATCATCGTCACAACCGTAGTAGCAACCGCGATTGAAGAAATTATCTTCTGAGTGGGGTTCAATGAAGAAACACACCCGCCCATGTACCCAACCGCAGTATACGGTGCAGTGAATAGCACCACCAAACCAAGGCACCGACAAATTTAAGTAAGCCTCATGTAGTCCCCAAATATGGTCGTAACGCATACAATCATACTTGGGTAAAATTAGTTCGACGCAATTGCCCCGAATGTCTAATTCTCGACTCAAACCGTAAACGACATCCCCTAAACCTCCTGCCTTAATTACAGGAGCGCATTCCGAGGCAATCTGTACTATGTACATTCCTAGTCCTCGCTTTACAAAAGTTTATCTTTACTATACATCCCAGTATATGAAAGATTTACTCATTGACAACCGAGTGTTTGAGTGATACAAGACCATAGATTACCTGAAACCTAGATTTATTCGCTAAAAGTTCAAGGTTTCTTGACTTGATTCAACACCCCACTCACCACCAGCTAAAAGCCTCATACCAATTCGCAATTCGCAATTCGCAATTGATAAATCCTGATTTGACAAGGGTTTCTAGATTTGGATCTGTATCAGAATCTTAGTGAATTGGTATCACTCCCGCTAACAACACTCAGCACTCAGCACTCATCACTCACTACTCAGCACTCAGCACTCACTACTCAGCACTCAAAAATTCTCTTTCGCTCCTAGCATTTGTAGAAGTTTTTCGGGATTATCTAAATCACCGACTAGACGGCGAATGGGATGAGGCCAAACTTTTACTAGGGTGGGAGTAGCAGATACTTGATCTATTTCTGCTTGTTCAGGATTGGTTAAAACGTCAATAACCTTCATGGTGTAGGGGTATCGTAGCGATCGCTCTAATTGTTCATGTAGATTCTTAAGGATACGTTCTGTATTGGCACTATGTCCGGCAACAAATAAACGCAGAACATAGGGCTTAATTTGAGTCTTTTGTATTGGCCTAGCTGGAGGGTAATATCTTGGTGCTGGTTCAGAAAGGTCTAAATTGACGACTAGATCATGTTCTTCCCAGAGTTGAGGAAATGCGGATTGATAGGTGGATAGTACCATGCGATCGCACAATCCATCCTGCCAAGGCGCAGGTTGCCATACCAAGTCATTAGTCTCAAAAATTGCATTCAATATAGCCTGATGCTTGATCACCAATGGATAAGCTTCCGCGAATGTCTTCACTTGCTGGGTTTGCGGATCTAACCAATGGTCAATAGTAGCTGTATAACAAGGAACCAGAAAATGAGGCGGTTCTGGTAAGTCAAGAATTTCTTGCAAAGCAGTACATAGATGCGAATGCCATCGACCTTGCTTATCAGGGTCAATACAGTAAATTAAATCTCCTCCTGGTGTGAATAGGGCAATTCCCTTGAATAACTGAGGTTGAAATAGCTTATCTGTAGTCAAGTTAATTTCTTTAGGGGACTGGGGACTGGGGACTGGGGATTGGGGATTGGGGATTGGGGATTGGGGATTGGGGATTGGGTGAAATCTTTTCTAAACTCTTACACCCCTACACCCTTACACCCCTACACCCTTACACCCCTACCTTAAACTCTTCCTCGGAGGAACTGAGCCATTTCATTAGGCGTTGGAGACATTTCTAAGGCTGTTTCTTCAGTGATGCGACCTTCTTGATAAAGGTTGAGCAACGACTGGTTCATAGTAATCATACCGTCAAAACCAGCTTGCTTCATCAATTCGGTAATTTCATCATACTTACCATCTTTGATCCATTCTTTAATTGCCTCTGTATTAATCAGGATATCGTGGAAAGCTGCCCGCTTGCCGTCAGTTGTGCGGCACAAGCCTTGAGCAATGACTGCCACTAAAGATTCTGCCAGTGCTACCCGCATCGCATCTTGTTCTTCACCTGAATAGAGGTTCAAAATCCGTTCAATGGTTTTTACCGCGCTGTTGGTGTGGAGGGTTCCCATTACTAAGTGACCAGTTTGAGCAGCTTTTAAAGCTGTGTTAACGGTTTCTTTGTCCCGCATTTCACCCACTAGAATCAAATCTGGGTCTTCCCGCAAAGCTGCCTTTAAGGCATTATCGAATTTTCGGGTGTGCATCCCTACTTCCCGTTGCTTCACTAAAGATTTACGGCTTTGATGGACAAATTCCACAGGATCTTCAATGGTGATGATGTGTTTAGCCATTTCTCGATTGATATAGTCAATCATGGCTGCCATTGTTGTGGATTTACCAGAACCCGTGGGGCCTGTCACCAGAATTAAGCCTTTGTGATAGTGACAAATATCACGGAAGACAGGCGGTAATCTCAATTGATCAATGGACAGAATTTTTAAAGGAATCAACCGCAGTACCATTGCATAGCCTTTGAGGGAGTCAAAGACGTTAATCCGAACACGGGCAAATTCGTACTGAGTCGCACCATCAAATTCTAAATGTTCTTGGAATCTTTGAATTTCCGCCTCACTCATTACCTCTCGCAACCAACTCATGAAGATTGCTTTGTCCGTTTCTGGGTAGTCTGTCGGGGTAATCTCTCCTCGGTTACGGAAGCGGGGTACTTCACCTATTCCTAAGTGAATATCCGAATAACCTTTATCAAAGGCTTCCTTGATAATCTCACCTAAAGTTAGCCCTGAACTCGCAGGACTGGCAGCAGGCATTGGTGGTGGCATTCCTGGACGGTGTGCCGCCGCAGGAGGAGCAGGAACTGGGGGAGGTGGTGCGGCTTGTCCGCCACTTCTATTGACTGAAGACATATCCAATGTTTGGGTATATTGGCGTTGCGTCATCACATTTGGGGGTGGTGGCGGTGGCGGTGGTGCTGGCGGCACATTTCTCACAGTCACAGAGTTTGGATTGGAGGAATTGGCTGGTTCTGTCATATATCTTTAGAATTTCGCAGTTAAACAGGGAATGAGTAGAAATCTTGGCTCAATGGCTTGGGAATTTAGCAAACAGGGAACTTCAGGCTTCTGACTAATGTGAGAGGGTTCCGTAACACTCTGTTACATCGCTTTTGTTGGCTTTGTATAGTTTGTGACGCTAAAATAAAAACAAAAAAAATAACTATACATAAACTGGTTTAGCTTAAGAGTTTCAGAAAAAACCTCAGTAAATATATTGTTAATAAATAGTGTTTGATAATGCAGAAAAATACGTTACTGAGGTTGCACTATTTTAAATGAGAAATTAAATGAGAGAAGCTTGGCGGTGTTGACTACAAGTGACTAGCAGTTAACAGTGAAATCATCCGTAGATAATTTGTTGAGACCGTTGAGACAATTATGAGAAACATCGCCCTTTTTTATAAGAAGTGTTAAGCATAATGCTACTCACAAGCCTGAAATAAACTTTTTGGTCAAATGATTTTTAGCTGGTATGCCTGAAGATAGATATTAAAAGTGGGATTTATGGTGAAATGTGAACTCAACTTTACATTCATAGTTACAAAAAATTAATTGTAAAGTTTAATAAATAAACCCTCATTTTTGCGGATGAGTTTTATATACTGAAACTTCATTGAATCATTCAGTTGCTTGCTCAAGCGAGATATTACTGAAATTAAATTTTGCTGTGTACTTAGGAGGAAAAGTCATGGTTTTGGCTCAGAGTTCTAATCTCGGAAAGACCTACTCCTTGTTAATGATTAAAAGTTTTTTAATATGGACTTTTACATTGGCAGTATGCTTGTTGGTTGTCGGGTTTCCTTTGGTTGTATTAATGGCTACGGTCGGATGTTTGTTGTCGATTGTTTTGCAATCTGTAATGCCTGTTAGCGCAGTATTACTTGTTGCAGGCGGTTTGATTATGTTTAATGTGATGTCCGTTTTGATTGGTGCTGGTGTATTGACCATGAAAGGTGTACATCCAACAGAAGTTCAATGGTTAAGCTGGTTACATGGCGGAGAAGCAGAGCAACTGCAAACAACTGTATATGCGTCTTGCCCACTAACTTGCGACCTCAAAATGTAGTTATCCCAAAAAATTCGACAAAAAGCATCTGCCCGGTTAAGCCGGGTTTTTTCGTGTTTGGGGGAATTAGGGGTGTGCTGAGTGCTGAGTGCTGAGTGCTGAGTGATGACTAATGACTATTGACTAATGACTATTGACTAATGACTATTGACTAATGACTATTGACTAATGACTATTGACTAATGACTATTGACTAATGACTAATCAAAAACGCGTTTGCATTATCTTGGGAACTCGTCCAGAGGCGATTAAGTTAGCTCCGGTAATTCAGGTGTTTCAGGACGCACCGGACTTTGATTTGCAGGTTATTTTAACTGGACAACATCGAGAGATGGTTGAACAGGTGATGCAGCTGTTCAATTTGAAGGCAAATTATGATTTGGAGATTATGCAGCCGCAGCAATCTTTGAGTGATATTACTTGCCGGAGTTTACGAGGTTTAGAACAGTTATTTTTAGAAAATAAGCCGGATTTTGTGATTGTTCAAGGTGACACGACTACGGCTTTTGCAGCAACTTTGGCGGCGTTTTATCAAAAAATTCCTGTCGGTCATGTGGAGGCTGGTTTAAGAACTGATAATATATATAATCCTTATCCAGAGGAAGCTAACCGCCGATTAATTTCTCAACTGACGCAGTTACATTTTGCCCCTACGGCGTTGGCTGTGGAAAATTTAGCACGTTCTGGGGTGCTGGGGGAAATTCATTTGACGGGAAATACAGTGATTGACGCGCTGTTAAATGTGGCTGCAACTCAACCTGCTTGTGATATTCCTGGTTTGGATTGGAATGCTTACCGGACTTTGCTGGCAACTGTGCATCGGCGGGAAAATTGGGGAGAACCTCTGCAAGCAATCGCTCAAGGTTTTTTACAAATCTTAAATAATTTCCCTGATACGGCTTTACTGCTACCCTTACACCGCAATCCCACAGTGCGAGAACCATTGCAAGCATTATTAGGCGATCATCCGCGTGTATTTCTAACTGAACCGCTAGATTATGCCGAACTAGTGGGAGCAATTGGGCGATCGCATTTTCTGTTAACTGATTCCGGTGGTTTACAAGAAGAAGCACCCAGCCTGGGAAAACCAGTGCTAGTCCTCAGAGAAACCACAGAAAGGCCGGAAGCGGTGGCTGCGGGTACAGCAAAACTAGTAGGTACTGCTAGCGATAGTATTGCGGCGGCGGCGGGTGAATTACTCAGTAGTCCCACAGCATACGAAACAATGGCTAACGCAATCAATCCCTTTGGAGATGGTCACGCAGCCGAGTATATTTTGCAGATTGTCAGAAAATACTTTGGGATGGGGGATTAGGGATTGGGGATTAGGGATTGGGGATTGGGGACTGGGGATTGGGGACTGGGGACTAGGAAAAATCTCCCTTGTCTCCCTTGTCTCCCTTGTCTACCTTGTCTCCCTTGTCCCCTTTCCACCCTCTATCCCCGAAGTAGCGCGCTGCGAGTTTCAGGGCCGACTACGCCATCAACGCGCAAGTCGTTATTAGCTTGGAATTCTCTGACTTTTCTTGCTGTTACAGGGCCGTAATAACCTGTGGGTTCAATGCCTAACGCTTTTTGTACTTCTGAAACAGCCTCGCCTTTAGAACCAAGCGTGAGGGTGACAGGGCCGCCTGTTCCTGGATTTGGTTTATCTGGCATATTGCCTGTAGACGCTGTGCTAAATAAAGCAGTGCGAGTTTCTGGGCCGACTATGCCATCAACGCGCAAGTCGTTATTGCCTTGAAATTCTCGGACTCGTCGCGCTGTTACAGGCCCATAATAGCCAGTGGGATTAATTCCTAAAACTTTCTGTACTTCTGCGACAGCTGCCCCTCTAGAACCAAGGCTGAGTGTAACGCGTCCACCTACACCTGCATTGTTATTGGGTCTGTTGGGGCGGGTAGCAGACATATCACCCACCCACTTTGCAGATACATATTTATTAGCAGATAAGCGCACGAAACCGTTAACTGTTTGGGTGTTGGGGATTTTTGTCCCGTTTGGTAAACAGTCTACGACTTTAGCGTCCATTTCTGGCTGTATACGCACATTCAGACAACTGCCATTAGTTCTGACATAGGCGGCTACAGCAGATTGGGTTTGGGTAATAGCAGCAAAAAATACCATACAGCCTGCTAAAGATAGCCAAGCTGAAGATTTGAGTAATTTTTGCCAATTCCAATTGAATTGGGGAAATTCGTAGTCAATATATTCAGCCTGACCGTTTGCCTCTTCGTTGGCAATAACCATAGAGGAATAAGCAATATATTCCATTGGTAAACACCTTATATTTTGGTAACGACTAAAAACTTACAGACAATATTTTTGTTTGTGTAATTTTGACTACTTTATATCATAAAGCGTTTTGCTGTTGCCAAGGTTAAATACGCGGAAAATGTATAAAAATTGTTGCAAAAAGAACTGACGCGATCGCACCAGTTCTTTTCCATCATGTCTATGCTATTGTTGATTTAAGGAGACTAGACGAGCAAATATTTAGAGATTAGTTGCTCTGATCCAAAAGTCATAAAATCTTAATTTTTGCACTCATCAAAAGCTGAGTTTTTCATTTATTGAAACTATGAAAAGTATCAGTACGAATTTGGCTACCATGACGTAATACTTGCACTTGATCAGCACTGACTAAGTAAGAATAACTGCCATTATTAGCTTGATATTTGTTTTGACCAATACTCCAAGCTGGGATTTTGATTGGTTGATGAGGATCTTGTTTTAATTGACCAATATAGAAAAACTGACCGTTTTCTTGGCACACTGTGACGAATGTATTTTTGGTTTCGCCGTGAACAACTGAGACACCATTGCAGCCTTTATTGTGAGTGGGTGCCAGAGTTACAGGAATTGGTATGGTTTGGGATGGTGAAACTGTTTGTGTTACTGAAGGTTTGACAATTGATTGGGGTTTATGACTTTGATAGCCACCAGCCGCCGTAGAAGATATGGGAGATGGGGGAGTATGGCTAGCAACGGGTGAGGCTAATAAACGCTGAGGATCAGAAGCAACTTTACCATTAGGGTAAATTTCAAAATGTAAATGAGAACCGGTGCTATTGCCAGTAGATCCCATTTTGGCGATGATTTGACCTTGTTGGACTTGTTGACCTTTGCTGACTAGTAAACTGCTGTTATGACCATAAACTGTGACACTCCCATCGGAATGTTTGATTTCCACAGCATTTCCTAATCCCCATTCATCCCAGCCAACTTTGATCACTGTTCCCGCCGCCGCAGCCATAATTGGTGTGCCAATTGGCCCGGCAATGTCGATTCCTTCGTGTTTATACTTGCGGAAGCCTTGAGAAATATATCCAGTAGTAGGCCAGATAAATTGGGTATTAGAAGAGGGTGTTTGTTGAATTGCGACTTGAGTAAAGGCAGTAGTATTGCTGATGACTACAGCAGTTAATGAAATTAATCCTGTCAAGCCATAAGTACACCCACGGAGAATAGTATTTTTTCTCACAAGTTATAACCCTTGCAAATATCGCTTAGATAGTCTGTATATATTCGTTTGTTCAAGATAGCACTGGAAATATCAGGATAAAATCCGTAAAATTTATTACTTTTATAGATGCCGCACATTACATAGACGCAGATGTTGCAGAGAAAGTGTCATACCAATTCAAAATTCAAAATTCAAAATTCAAAATTAAGAAAATGAGACTCAGCTTACCTTTGAGCGTGTGCATCTGTATCAAGTTTTTTGCGAATTGGTGTCGGGCGACGATAATTTGTGCAAGGATAGCGAAAAATTTTGATGGGATCAGGCAGTTCTCAATCAATTTTAAGAAACAAAAACCCTGACTTTTTGAAGAAGTCGGGGTTCTGGAGGCTCAAGTCTTTAAAAAACGGTGGGTCACGCTATCGCTAACCCACCCTACATTTATTGAGTAATATTAAGCTGTTTCCTACTTGATTGCTAATTCTGGTTGCAGTGTTTCTTCTGGTTCTGGTAAACCGTACATGGAACGATAGAGTCTGTCATATTCTTTGGCGGATTTGTACCAACTGAAGTCTTGACTCATACCGCGTTTTTGTAGTTCTTGCCATTGGGGTTTGTAGCGGAAGCCTTCCCAGGCGCGAATCATGCAGGTGAATAAGTCTAGGGGTTCGTAACGGTCGAAGCAATAGCCTGTACCTGCTTCGTTGATGGGGTCATGGTGGGATACGGTGTCTACTAGTCCCCCGGTGCGGCGGACGATGGGGACGCTACCGTAACGCAGAGCCATCATTTGGCTAATACCGCAGGGTTCAAAGCGGCTAGGCATTAAGAAAGCATCTGTACCGGCGTAAATGCGGCGGGAGAGGGGGTCATTATATAGTAGGTAGGTGGCCATGCGTCCAGGATAGCGGGAGGCTAATTGCCACATTTGGGTTTCGTAGTAGCGATCGCCTGTTCCTAGCAAGACGAACTGAGCATCAGTATACGCCATGAAGCGGTCTAACATTTGGATGACTAAATCCAAACCTTTTTGTTCGACTAACCGCGTCACCATACCTATTAAAAAGGCGTTTTTATTAACTTCTAAACCAACTTCTTCTTGTAGGGAAATTTTATTGGCTTTGCGTAAGTCTAAGGTTTCTGTTGTGAAGGTTTGAGCGATATATTTATCGGTGGTTGGGTCGTATACTTCTGTATCGATGCCGTTAACAATCCCAGATAACTTACCACTAATAAAAGATAGTAAACCTTCTATCGTTTCACCATAAGCTGGAGTCTTAATTTGTTCGGCGTAGGTGGGAGAAACTGTATTGACTCTATCGGCAAATTGGACTGCGGCTGCCATTGTATTATGTCCTTGCATATACCAAGGACACCAAGTAATTTTCTCTAAATACCAACGCCAAGGCCCTTGATACGCCAAGTTGTGAATTGTAAAGACTGTGGTGATGTCTGGAGACTGGTGCATCCACACAGGAATCATCCCTGTGTGCCAATCATGACAGTGAATAATGTCTGGTTTCCAGTGATTCCAGCAAAATTCGGCTGCACCATTGGCGAAAAATGTGAAACGCCAGTCTTCATCATCACCACCATAGATGCGACGAGGATCGAAGGCAGGATGTCCGAATAAATACAAGGGAACATCAGTACCAGGCAGAATTGTTTCGTAAACTGCAAAATCTTGGAACATGGCATATCCCCACCACACAGGTTCTTGGGGAATCTCCATTTTATCGGCGAGAAAGCCGTAATAGGGCAGGAAAATTCTGACATCATGCCCCATTTTTCTCAAGATTTTTGGTAATGCCCCGACAACATCACCCATACCACCAACTTTAGCAATGGGTGCTGCTTCTGCTGCTACAAATAGAATCCGCATGGTAATTTTTATGTCCCCGGCTCTTGAGGTTTTCTGTGAAGTAATTACAAGAATTACTCATATCTAAACACATCTCGGAGCATCATCGTCTAAGAACCACGTTGAATCTCTGCAAAGATAGCATCGAGAATTTCTTGCGCGCCTTGTTCCCGTAGTCGGTTGGCTAATTCTATCCCCAGGTTTTCAGCGTCACTCGTTGCACCAGATACGGTGTCTTTGACTAGGTTTTGTCCGTCGATGCTGGCAACTACGCCTGTGAGTGTCAAATTATCCCCAGCTATTTCTGTATTTACACCAATGGGTACTTGACAACCACCTTCTAAACTGCGGAGAAATGAGCGTTCTGCTAAACAACGATCGCGGGTTTCGGGGTGTTCAATTACCTTCAGTAGTGAAATTAAGTCTGTATCATCACCACGGCATTCGATGCCTAATGCACCTTGACCGACGGCGTGTAATGATACTTCTTTGGGGAGAATTTGGTGGACGCGATCGCCCATACCTAAGCGTTGCAATCCGGCAGCCGCTAAAATTAAAGCATCGTACTCACCTGCATCGAGTTTAGCAAGGCGGGTATTCAAATTTCCGCGCACATCTTTAAATGTCAGGTGAGGGAACTTATTACGTAACTGCGCCAAGCGTCGCAAAGACGATGTACCCACTACTGCACCAGGGGGGAGAGTATCGATTTGCTGATCTTTGAATTTTTCATGCACTACTAGCGCATCGGCAGGGTTTTCCCGTTCTGTGATGGCGGCTAGTGCTAAACCTGCGGGAAGGTTTGTCGGTAAGTCTTTGAGGGAATGCACGGCAAAATCAATCTCTTGATTGATCATTCCCAATTCTAATTCCTTGGTGAATAGTCCCTTGTCGCCTATTTTGGCTAATGCTACATCCAGGATGTTGTCGCCTTGGGTAGACATGGTATGGACTTCAAAGGTAATATCTGGATAACTTTTTTGCAGTTGGTCTCTTACCCAGTAAGTCTGAACCAGGGCTAGTTGACTTTTACGTGAACCAATCCGAATTGTGCGTTGGGCTGTCGAAATAACTGAAGTCATAAAACAATATGTCAAACCAGGCGATATTTTCACTTCTCATCTAGACTACCGCAGTGGGTGACTTACCGGATGGCGATCGCCTGATTTTAGTTAAGTTTATTTTGGTTTTTGTTTACAGTTTGTAACACTAGGGGATCAGGTGGGAGGTAGGGCGATCGTACTATATAGCAGCAATTGTTTGGATGTTAGGCTTAAGGAAACTGATAGACATTGATAATATTAGCTTGCAATAACTATGCAACTTGAAGAATATTTTAACTTTCTCGCTCCTGATGATATTAGGTTGAAAGGTACACGCGTAGGAATTGAAACTATCTTGTTTGACTATCTATTTCATGCTAAAACTCCAGAGGAAATTGCTAAAACTTACACTTCCTTGACTTTAGAACAGGTGTATGCGACTATCCTTTACTATTTACAAAATCAGCAAGCAATAGATGCTTATATGACTGATTGGATGGAATGGAGCGATCGCATGAGAGCAGAACAAAGTCGTAATCCTAACCCAGTTGTGGAAAAGCTACGTAAATTAAAAAAGTATTCATAAAATCGCCTCATGAAATTTATCGTTGAGGTTACAATCAGGAAATAAATATTGAAGTTAAATTGATGAATTTACCACTGCAAAAAATGTTCAGCGAGATTGACCAACTCACACCAGAAGAGCAATTAATGGTGATGGAGTATTTAGTAGAACGTATGAAAAAACGCCTGATTCCGGCACAGACAAAACGCAAATGGGGCGATTTAAAAGGTATGGCTTCTCATCCACTCTTCGGTGAAGATGCTCAACACTGGGTTTCTCAAAGTAGACGAGAAGGCGATGAACATCGGGAAGATTTGTTGAAAACAGAATAATGAGAATTAGTGAAGCATTGACAGGAGTTTCTCATATATTTCTTGATACAGCACCAGTTATTTATTTTGTAGAGCGTAATCCACAATTTTTCTATTTAGTAGAACCAATTTTTGACCGATTGGAAACTGATATTCAAGCAGTAGTATCTCCGATAACATTATCTGAATGTTTGGTGGGTGCTATACGTTCAGGGTTACCGGATTTACAGCAAGCTTTTGTTGATGTATTACTCAGTAATGAAGTTGTTTTTGTAGATATTAATGCTGCTGTTGCACAAAATGCGGCAAACATTCGGATGCGTTACAATCTTCAGTTACCCGATGCTTTGCAGATTGCAACTGCTATCTCAAGCGGTTGTGATGCTTTTTTGACTAATGATGCAGCTTTGCAGCGAGTCACAGAGTTGAGAATTTTGGTAGTCAGTGAGTTAGAGGTAGGATAAATTAATCTCTAAATATCCGTATCGCATCCTAACCAGTATTTACAGTTTGGTAGGGTGCGTCAGTATGAATAATTTCTCGGTATAGTTAGCTTCTCTCGCACTGACGCACCCTACATTTTCTAAAATTTTTGTTAGGGAGTAAGCTGCCACGCACCTAGTTTTTTAGCCGACTCTAAGCTACAGAAGGGTTTTAGCCTCCCAATTATATGATTTAGATGCGCGACAGCTTAATGTCAAATCTGCTCATGCGAAAATTGAAAAAAATTTGATCGCGCTGTGCGAGGCAGGGCTAAAGAGAGAAAAGAGAAAGAAGTGTAGAGGGCAAAAGCGCGAAGGGTAATTATCCTGACGCGGAAACAAGAGCAACGCGAAAACCGATATTGGCGTAACGGACATCGGTGGTGTTCCTCACACGTTTCGCGCTACTGCGAAATACTACTGGGTTACTGTCCCAAGAAACACCGCGCAGCAGCTTGTATTTACTTATATAACTAACCCACGCACTACCGTCATTAGGGGCTTGCTTGTAATTGTCGTGCCACTCATCCTGACACCATTCCCACACATTACCACACATATCAAATAAACCAAAGGGGTTAGCAGGAAATTTCCCCACATCAGTTGTTTGTTTGGAAATATTGTTGTAATTTGCTAAATCTGTGGTGATTGTGTCGCCAAAATAAAATCGGGTGGTTGTCCCGGCGCGACAGGCATATTCCCATTCTGCTTCACTGGGTAAACGATAGATTCTGCCAGTTTTATTAGATAATCTCGCGCAAAACTCCACCGCATCATCCCAAGAAACCTGTTCTACCGGACGGTTAGCACCTTTAAAATGAGATGGTTCGGGTTTTAAATCAATATTTACCTTACTCCAGGCTGCAACCGCTTGCCATTGAGCTTGGGTGATAGGAAATTTACCCATAAAAAAGGGTTTGACGGTGACGTTATGCTGTGGACTTTCAGAATCATATCGTCCTGGTACATCTTTTGGTGAACCCATGAGAAATTTACCACCAGGAATCGCCACCATATCTAAAACAATGCTATTACCCAGGTTTTCTCTAAAATATTCAGCACGTCCCCGAATGCGCTTGATTTCATGTTTCGTTCCTCCTAAACCCAAAAATCCTGAGTTTGTAACTGTAATGGTAGCGGTTTCAAATTCAAATGTTTGAGTTGGAATATTGGGGTGAGATTTAGCCTGAGATGCTTCTTGTTCTTGGCGTAATCTTTCCGCTTCCTGCTGCTGTTGCTGAGATTTTGACTGTAGTGGTGCAAACACCCGTGCTTCTATCGCTGCAATATCTTCATTTCGTAATCCCAAATATTGCTGATAGTCTTGTAGTTCCTTTTGCGTTTGCTGACTAAGGGGATATTCTTGCTTGACTACATCAATTAACGCCTGTTCATACTCTTGTAACTTGCGTTGATATTCCCGATAGGGTTGCAAAACTTGTGCTTGAATTTCTCTGGCTTCCTCCTCAGTTAACCCCAACTCAACGCGCCTTGATTCTAATATTCTCAAAGCAATGACGGAAAGATTACCTTCACCCTGCTGGGCGCGACTGGTGACTTCTTGCAGATATAATTCCTTGTTAACCTCAGATAAAACTGTCGGTGGTAATGGTGCTGTGACTGAGATTAAAGCTTGCAGTGCTTCTGTGGCGTTAGGGTAGCGCATACTGAAGTGATGACGCACCATTTTAGTTAACACTTCAGCTAAATGATTACTTACCTGGACTTGATTTTGCCAGATAATCTCACCCGTTTGCTGGTCTTCTGGCAATTCTGCGGGTAAAACACCTGTTAAAGCTTCAATAGCCATTATCCCTAACGCGTAAATATCGCTACCAAAACAAGGTTTACCGCGATACTGTTCATAGGACATATAACCAGGTGTGCCAATCACTACGCTAGAATTGACTTCACCTTGGCTATTGATCATTAATGTGCCTAATTCTTTAACTGCGCCGAAGTCAATTAAGATAATCTTGCCATCTTGGCGACGCATCAAGTTTTGGGGTTTGATGTCGCGGTGAATAACTCCCTGTTGATGGACAAAGGAGAGGATTTCTAACGCATCTTGTAAAAGCTTAGTCACATAACTTTCACTCAGTCGCTTACCAGGGACGATTTCTCGACTTAAATCTTGTCCTTCGATAAACTCTTGTACTATATATAGATTTTGGTCTTGGTTAAAGTGGGCGAGTAGTTGGGGAATTTGAGGATGTTTTCCCAGCCTTTCGAGGATAGCGGCTTCTTTCTCAAAAAATTCGATAACCCTGCTTTGGGTTTGGTTGGGACGTAGTTGTTTGACAACACATAGGGGTTTACTAGGTTGGAAATTGTCCCTAGCCAGATATGTGACAGCAAAACCACCGCCACCTAGTAACTTGATGATTTCGTAGCGTCCCGCTAGCGTGTTCAAGATGAGTATAAACCCTGAGAAGCTTAATTAATCTCAGTGTAATTGTTGAGGGTTAAATTTGGCAAGATTGGGGATTGGGGACTGGGGACTGGGCAATTCAATTTTGGATTTTGGATTTTAAATTTTGGATTGGATTTCAATCTAAAATCTAAAATTCTTTCTCCTACACCCCTTCTTCTAGGAATAAGCGAAGATTTGGCAAAAATGATACTTTGGCACTCCCTGAAATAGAATTTCAGGGATTCTTACTTCATCGGGAGATCCAAGATACCCCAAGGACGAATCCATACAGTAACATCCCAGATTACTTTACCCTCCGCAAACATACACCGGCTGCCCGACGGCGAAACAATATTTTGCCACCCATTGCGAGACAGGTTCCTCCCTTGCGGCGAGACTCTGCCTGTGTTGTGGACAAATTCATCATATCATTCAACGGACAAATTTATTTGTCCCAATAAGTTTTGTACTTCATACTTGGGGGCTTTACGCATCACGACTTGTAAAAGAAAATGGTTTAGCGATCGCATCTAATCCTTGGCAATTTTATGAATCGTTCCGCTTGCCTGATTTTTAATCCCGTGGCTGGACAAGGTAATCCAGATTTGGATTTGGCGCAAATTCGGTCAATTTTAGAACCAGAACTTAATTTAGATATTCAATTTACTAGTGCAGAAACTGGTGCTGATGAACTAGCAAAAGCAGCAGTTCAACGGGGTGTTGATTTAATTATTGCCTCTGGCGGTGACGGAACTTTATCGGCGGCGGCTGTGGCTGTAGCTGGGACTAAGATTCCTTTTGGGGTTGTTTCACGGGGGACGGCTAACGCTTTTGCAGCTGCATTGAGAATTCCTGATACTATTGACGCGGCTTGTCGGACGATTTTACAGGGAATCACCCGTGATGTAGATATAGCTTATTGCAATGATCTGCCAATGATTCTATTAGCGGGAATTGGGTTTGAAGCGGAAACTGTAGAACTAGCCGACAGAGAAGCAAAAAAACGCTTTGGGATTATGGCATATATCCTGGCGGGAATTCAGCAGTTAAGAGAGTTAGAAAGTTTTGATGTGGAGATTGAAACGCCAGACAAAATCATCAAAACTCAAGCGGCGGCGGTAACTGTCGCCAATGCTGCACCGCCAACTTCAGTTTTAGCCCAAGGCCCGGCGGGAATTGTCTATGATGATGGATTATTAGATTTAACGATTGTAGCTCCTAGTAGTAAAGCCGGAGCGATCGCTGCTACCTATCATCTATTTCAAACCGCCTCGTCAGGAAACGCCGCCGAACGCGATGATATTGGTTATCTACGTGCGAAACAATTTAAAATCACTACAGATCCCCCACAAAAAGTAGTAATTGATGGTGAAGTGGTGGGAACTACACCAATTGAGATTAATTGTGTCCCCGCAGCTTTAAAAGTATTTGTTCCCTCAGTTCCAGAATTAGAACCGATGGAGAAATTGGAAGGATTACCGAATTTACAGATTGAGTTGAAAGAGCCAGAGAGTGCTGAGTAATGAGTGCTGAGTGCTGAGTTGTGAGTGCTGTTAGCGGTAGCGCGGCGTTTAGCCGGTGCTGAGTGCTGAGTAGAAACTCAATTTTTAGTTTTGGAGGTTCTTGATTTAGGTTAAAAACGTGAAAATTATCATTATGAACATGAATATTTGAGTTTTGAACTAAAATATTCTCATTTAGAAGTAAAACCTTTTCGTTTGGAACAAGAACCTTCTCGTTTGCAACAGGAATTTTCTTGTTTGAAACTGCAAAACTCAAACTTTCATCCTGAGAGTATATGTAGTATATGTAGGGTGTGTTAGGCGTAAGCCGTAACGCACCTAACACAGATAACTTTGGTACGCTACGCTGTCGCTAACTCACTACTCAGCACTCAGCACTCACTACTCACCACTCACCACTCAGCACTCAGCACTCAAAAAGGAGTAAATGATCGTGAAACTGGTTCATGATCCTGCAATAGCCGAGAAAATCCGTAAAATGCAGCAACGGGTACGTTGGCAAGATGCGTTAATTTTAGAACGAAACATTGACCAAACACGTTTAGTTCTAGAAGACGGACAAGCTGACTCAAAAGAATTCTCTTTTTTAGTTGTGGGTGATAGTGGTTCGGGAAAACATAAGGGACATAATCCCCAGCGACAAGTGGCAGAGTTGATGTTACCCCACTATCAAGACTGTCGCTTTTTACTACATACAGGTGATGTGGTTTATTTGGTGGGTTCGAGTGAATATTATCAGCAAAATTTTATTCAACCTTATCGTGAATTACTGGTGGGAGGAGAACATCCCAAACAGATTGCTTACGATCGCATGGTGTTTAAGTTACCAGTTCTTCCCGTCCCCGGCAATCATGACTACTATGAATTACCGTTAGTTTTAAGTTTACTGTCTCTGACTACTTTACCAATTCGGTATGTACTGCGATCGCAGTTAGATATTGATGTCGGTTTACATGGTTCTGGGATTGGCGATGCTTACGCTAAGGCGTTTATTGATTATCTCCACAGGTTGAAGTTACCAGGAGAATTACCCCGCCATTTAGATCAGCATTACACCGCTACCACCGACACAGGACGAACTCTTGTCTATAAACCAGGAGATTTCACCCGCATACCCAATCGTTATTACACCTTTCGCTATGGTGGGATTGATTTTTTCGCCCTTGATTCTAATACATTCAACGCACCCCAGCCTTTACCGAAAACCCAAAAAGGCGATCGCGATCGGCAAATTTTAGCCAGTCGTCAGCAAGACTTAGAAAGGGAGAAAATGCAAATTATTGAATCTTCAGCCAAATTAAATCCTGAAAATCCCAATGAAGCCGAACAATTAGATGATTTTCACCACAAGTTATCCCAAATTGAAGAAATTATTGTAGATATCAGCAAACAAATAACCACAGATCAACCGCAAAAAATCGACACCGCACAACTAGACTGGCTAAAGCAGAGATTAATTGCATCTTGGCACAATCCCGAAGTGCGGGGAAGAGTCATCTATTTTCATCATCCGCCTTATGTGACAGAGGCGACGAAATGGGAACAGGCGCAAACCCTAGCCATTCGCAGCCATTTGCGGGAAGTTTTCAATGCTGTAGCCGCAGCCATTGGTAAACTCAACCAAGGACGACCTTTGGTAGACTTAGTTTTAAACGGCCATGCCCATTGTTTAGAATATCTGCAAACCCTAGACACAGGACACGCCGACAGTAATATTAATTGGTTAGTTTGTGGTGGTAGTGGCTATAGTTTACGTCGTCAACGCACAGAAGGCGCAGATTTAACAGAGACTTGGGGAAATACAGAAAGATTAATTGCGCGATCGCATTTTTTCCTCGGACGTAACGGACAAGGTTTTGAGAAACGTCGTCCTTATTCCTGCGTGCGAATTGATGTCACAGGCGAAGACAAACCCCAATTTAAAATACGTCCCCTAGTCGCCGAATGGTATCAGCGTCAGTGGCATAATTATGAGTTACCAAACATCATGATTTGAGAAACAATCTATCAAGTAAGTAGAACGACTTGAAAAAACCAAACTATGTGAAGTCATGTAAAAAGATTGGAATCTAGTTCTTAGTAAGGACTTCAGTCCTTATCAGAGGACTAAAGTCCTCTCTACGAGACGCTTGCGCGAACACTACAAACCTTGGACTATTTACACCGTTCTACTTAAAACGTGAATTATTTATAGTCTAGTAGGTTGGGTTGACGTGAGGAAACCCAACACGAATATTAATTAAAATTAACGGGATTTCTGTTGGGTTGCGCTACGTTTAATCCAACCTACGTCTATCACGCTTTATTATCTCTTACCCAAACACGAAAAGATTTAATCAAAGCAATTTCCCCCATGTTTTTACTTTGCTGAATAAATTTACTTAAAACACTCACAGATATTATAGGGAAAGCAAGACTAAATTCATTTTCAATATATTTTCCTTCCCACAAACGATAAAATTTTAAATCTTCTCCGTCATATCTCCATAGTTCCGTTACACCTAAAGCAGAGTAAATATTCAATTTATTGACTGAACTGCTAGTAATATCAATTTCAATAGCTAAATCAGGCGGTGGATCTATTTCTAAATTTAAACTTTCTTTACCTCGAATAGCTAATTCATTTTGTATGTAGTAGCAGTTATCTGGTTCTATTCCTCGTTTAACTAACTGTCGTTTTAAAGTTGTAGAACCAGCACTTCTAATTTCTATGTCTAACTCTTCAGCGAGAACAGTAATCAAGTTACCAAAATTACTTTTAGTATTTTCATGTTTAAAAAGTGGGGTCATAATTTCTAAAGTCCCACAATCATAAGCAAACCTAGAACCTCTGTTTTCGCCTGTATCTTTCAGCAAGGCTTCAAAGGTTTCCCAGCTAACGTTATGCAATACGGTTCTTTGTTCGGCTGGTGTTGACTGTATAAGCATATAACAACACTGATGCTATAAAAATGTATGGATAAGTTGCGAAAGTTTCACCCATATCTCTAATATAATATTCGCTTTGCATAGCAAAGAGTTTCCGTCCCCGTGAAGGGGAATAAAAGCAATTTGCAATGGACTTCGTCCCGCTTCGCTAACGCAATTTGCAGTTTGCAATTAATTGAAAACCTGTATTTTCTGCCGTTGTGTAGTTTTTCACTATGATGTTTTCGTCCCCGTGAAGGGGAATAAGTGGAAAACCTCAACAACTGTTAGAAGTCAAAGTGCAATTACCAAAGTTTCCGTCCCCGTGAAGGGGAATAAATGGAAAACCCTGAACAAAGCTACCGTATTAATAAACACTAAGGGAATGTTTCCGTCCCCGTGAAGGGGAATAAATGGAAAACTCTAGAACAGACTGAGTTAATACCTGATGGTCACGTATACAGTTTCCGTCCCCGTGAAGGGGAATAAATGGAAAACCCTTGCCTTCTACAACCCTGACAGAGACTGACTTTTAAGGATGCGTTTCTGAGGGGGGTGTATTTTACCTGTCAACAAGCTCGACTTATTGAGAAAGTAACACTATCGAAGGCGACTCAAACCTTTATACAGCAGGCTATCTGAGGGGGTCAACGAAAGAATCAGGGTTTGAGCGATCGCCCTACCCCCTCAGATGCAATTCCTGTAACAAAACTTAACAGATACGAATAGGAAACTTTTGATTAAGTTGTCAAGGTTCTGGGTAAAGATGCCGATAAACATCAATGCAGACACAGGAAATTATAGTTTGTGATTAATCCTTGTCAACTTCCTCAGCATATAACTTTGTAATTCATCATTTTTAATTGATTTTTAGCAATTTTTCTCAATATTCTCTCTCTGCGTGAACTTTCGGCTCGGTCTTAAGTATGCAAAAAACTTACTCCAACTACCAGTAGACAGATTTGTAATACGCGTGTAACATAGAATCAGGTCGTAACTACAAATACTACAAAAAGCCAATGAACCACAAATTCTTTTCAAATATTAATAGTACAGTACGTCCCTACTCCGCACGGGGTTCAGGTAGAGGAATTGTGCTGTTCATCTTTGAGAAAACACATCAATTGTTTAGTGGTTTATCCTGTAAAGAATACACCTTTTGGGCAATTCCTGCGGCAAGCATTGTAAACGCAATTATGAGCGATCGCGATCAAATTATCTACAGTGGGGGTGCAAATGTTGTATAGCACCAATCTCAGGCAGAAAGTACCAACTACCTAACCCCCGCTTTATTTCACCAGAGGCGGGGGTTATTTTTTTAGGAGTGAATTACATGGAAGCGCGACCACCTTTTCAGCAGCCACACATACTACAAAATTCTGTCGTAGTGTTCTCCAAGAACTACTTACCAATAGCACGCGTCAACATCAAGCGCGCGATTGTGCTGTTAGTAACAGGCCAAGCAGAATCTTTGAGTTTTGGTACTACAAAACAGTGGGAAGTTCGTTCACCCAGTTTTGTACTACAAGTACCAGAACACATTCGCTTGACCGTTGGCAATCCCGAACGGCATTGGAAAGTACCGCCTGTCAACCGTCGTGAAGTTTTGAGGCGAGACAACCACACCTGCCAATACTGCGGTAGTACCAAGCGTCTAACACTCGACCATGTAATCCCCCGTTCCAAAGGTGGACAGCATACTTGGAACAACGTTGTTACAGCTTGTGAAAAGTGTAACTCAACCAAAAGCGATCGCTTACCCCATGAAGCAGGAATGGTACTGAAAAACAAGCCCAAAGCCCCAATTCATCCAACTGTGGCTTTTGCAGAACAGTTTTGGAATACTCAACGTTTGAGTGAAGCTGAGTGCTGAGTGCTGTTAGCGGTAGCGCGGCGTTTAGCCGGTGCTGAGTAATGAGTGTTGAGTGTTGAGTGGTGAAGGGTGGGTTTTAACGGGGAATTTATAGGACACCCTTACAACCCTTACACCCTCAAACCCCTACACCCTTACACCCCTCTTAAAGAAACTTAGCCATTCTCTCGACGGCGGTTTCTAACAATGCGGGTTCATGAACTAGAGCAAAACGGACGTATCCTTCACCGGATTTGCCAAAACCAGCACCAGGGGAAGCAGCTACACCAGTTTGCTGCACTAACTTGGTGCAGAATTCTACAGAATTTTGACTCCAAGGTGATGGTAATTGCGCCCAAATGTACATGGTGGCTTTGGGTGTGGGAACATACCACCCTATGCGGTGTAAAGCATTGATGAAAGCATCACGACGTTGACGAAATCTATCGACAGCAACTTTGACTCCAGCTTGCGGGCCGGAAAGAGCTGCGATCGCGCCATTTAAAATTCCGCGATACTGATTAAAATCGACGGCGGCTTTAATTTGTCGTAAGGCTTGAATTAATTTGGCATTACCGATGGCATAACCAATACGGAAGCCGCCCATATGATAAGACTTAGAAAGGGTGAAAAACTCTATGGAAACGCTTTTATCTGGGTCAGCTTGTAAAATCGAAGGTACAAGGGATTTATCGGAGTTCTCAGTCTCCTCAAATACTAAATCAACGTAAGGGAAATCGTGAACTAAGGCGATATTGTGTTGCTGACAAAAGGCGACGGCTTCTTGAAAGAAAGATAAAGGTGCGATCGCGGCTGTGGGATTATGAGGATAACTCAATACCATCATGCGTGATTGCGCTACAACATGAGCAGGAATGTCACTCAGCACAGGCAAAAAACCATTTTCTGCTGTTAATGGCATAGGATGAATTTGCCCACTAGCTAAGTAAACTCCGCCAGCGTGGGAAGGGTAGCCAGGATCTAAAAGTAAAGCAAAATCTCCTGGGTTGAGTAAAGCTAAAGGTAAATGAGCAGTACCCTCTTGAGAACCAATTAGAGGTAATACTTCAGTTTCTGGATCAACTTCAATGCCAAACTTTCGTGCATACCACCTAGCCGCCGCTTCTCGAAATTCCCTAGTACCGTTAAACAGTAAATAACCGTGGGTACTAGGATCATAGAGTGATTGAGCGATCGCTGCAACCACATGAGGTTCGGCGGGTAAATCAGAAGAACCTAGCGATAAATCAATTAAATCTTTCCCTGCGGCTATAGCCAAAGACTTAGCCTTATCCATATCAGCAAACACATTAGATTGCAGGGGTTGTATCCGTTGGGCAAATTGCATAGTAGTTATCAGTTACTAGTCAATAGTCAATAGTCAATAGATTTTAGATTTTAAATTAGTGATTTGAGGACAAACCAATCCCAAATCTAAAATTCGGCGGGTCAATGGTCTTCACTATGGACTATAGACTATAGACTATGGACTAATTATTATTTAAATGCGTATCGAGAAGATTGAGGAGTTTATCTTTATTGATTACTCCTTCTGTAGACGCTAGGAGTTGTCCTCCTTGAAGTAGTCTCAGAGCTGGAACACCTTCTACTTGATACTGTTTCACCGTGATTGGGTTAGGATCTACTTCTAGTTTGACGACCTTGAGGCGATCGCCATAATCTGTCGCAGCTACATTAATCACCGGCGACATCAATTTACAAGGCCCGCACCAAGAAGCCCAAAAGTAAACTAATACAGGCTGCTCGGCTTGCAACACTTCAGTTTCAAAATCAGCATCGGTGATGGTGATTACACCCTTACTCATTGCAGTCTCCATTAGTTAGCATCAATCAAAATTGGCACACAAAATACTGTATCCCAAAGTCGTCAACAGTCCATAGTCTCTATTGCATAGATATTTTCTCATATGAACGATTGAGTATGGGGAATGAGGCATTGGGCATAGGAGAAAACAGCCGATGACTAATGACTAAAAACAAAATCCCACTACCAGGAGGTGTGGGATTTTTGATACTGAGTATTTCGCAATGATTACATTTGATCCAATTGGCGGCGTAGGGCTTCCAACTCACTGTCAACCACGTTGTTAGGTTGAGCGTTAGATTGAGCAGGAGGGGGGGATTGCTGCTGTTCTTGTTGGGGGGGTAGTTGGGGTTGGTTGGGTGGGGTTGCAGGTGCTAAGGAAGCCTTCAGGGCGGCTAATTCATCATCAACGTCACTACCTGCCTCTAACTGGGCAAATTGGGTTTCTAAGTCTGCTCCTGCTAGTTCTGCGGCTGATTGGGCGCGCGCTTCTTGCATGAGGACTTTTTCTTCCATCCGCTCAAAGGCTGCCATTGCGCTACTAGTATTCATACCCCGCACCATACCTTGGAGTTGTTCCTGGGCTTTGGCGGTGGTAATCCGGGCTTTGAGCATTTCTTTCTTGGTTTTAGCTTCCGAGATTTTGCTCTCTAACTGGATTAAGTTGCGTTTGAGGGTTTCGATTTGGGTGTTTTGTTGATCTAGGCTAGTTTTGAGGGCAGTACCAGTCTCGGTATAGGTTTTTTTCCTTTCTAGGGCTTGTCTAGCTAGGTTTTCATCCCCTTTTTGTACTGCTAGTTGGGCGTTGCGTTGCCATTTATTAATTTCGTTTTGAGCGTCATTATATTGTTTCTCTGTACGTTTTTGGGCAGCGATCGCCTGAGCTACACCTTGACGCAACTGTACTAAGTCTTCCTGCATCTCTAGAATGGCTTGTTCCAGCATTTTTTCTGGATCTTCAGCCTTATTCACTAAATCATTGAGGTTAGCACTAACAACTCGCTTAATCCGATCAAATAGTCCCATAACTTTGTTTTCCCTTGTAAAGTTTACGCGCTAGCTTGGGTGGTTCGCTTTTTTACTACTTAATAACTTCCATTTTTAATGTAATCTTTCCGGTCTGGGTTAGTACATCCCGACGCTGATCTAATTGCTAAAATATCCCCTAAATCAGAAGATTGCCTACTTGTTCAATTTATGACAAACTGTCAAAGATGAAATTATGGCATTTTAAAACAGTAGACACCCATTATATTCTTTCTCCTCTGCCCCCTGCCCCCTGCCCCCTGCTGTTAACTAACTTGGGGGTAAATGCTGTTTTGGTGTTTGTTCCGCATTCTCCAAGAGATTTGCTTTCATAGCTGCTAGTTCCTGTTCTACGTCTTGGGCAGCTTCTAAAGCCGTAAATTGTTTTTCTAAGTTATTATTACCCAACTGCGCGATCGCTTCTGATTGCGCTTCGAGTTGCCATACTTTTTCTTCCATACGCTCAAACGCACTTTTGCTGCTGGTGGCGGATGCTTCACTCAGCATATCCTGGAGTTTAGACGAAGCTTGGGCGGCACGAGCGCGAGCAATGTACATATCTTTTTTGGTTTTGGCTTCCGCTATTTTTAACTCTAAGGTTCGCATATCCTGTTTGAGCCTAGCTACTACTTGATTTTGCTGTTGTATTTGGTTATTTAATGCGGTAGCTGTTTCTAGATAGGCGTGGCGTTTAGTGAGGGCTTCTCTTGCTAGAGGTTCATTACCTTGATTGAGGGCTAGTTGGGCGCGACGATACCATTCTTCGGCTGTGGATTGAGCTGATGCGGCTTGGCGTTCCGTGCGTTTTTGAGTGGCGATCGCTTGGGCGACTCCCTGTCGTAACAAAACTAAATTTTCCTGCATTTCCATGACAGTTTTCTCCAGCACTTTCTCTGGATCTTCTGCACTGTCTAAGAAACTGTTGAGGTTAGCGTTGATGACGCGCACGATCCGCTTGATCAATTCCATGTGGCTCTCCGTTGCAGAGCATGATATGAATGCAAAATACCCTTGCTTAATACCAATTCACTAACATTATGAAACAGATCCAAATCCAGAAACCCGTGCAAAATATGGATTTCCTAATTTTGAATTTTGTAGCTTGCTTTCCGCCGGGTATTTTGAATTTTGAATTTTGAATTTTGAATTGGTATGTTCCCCAATCCTATCCTAAATTAATTTCTACCATTCATGGCTGTTGCACCCTAGCTTTCACTCCTTTAGCTTGTAACTGTTTGATTCTTTGTTGGGCTTCTTCCTTGCTAGTGAGCGCGCCCAGATAAATTAATTTTTGATTGCTTGATAAGTAAGCATCAGCAACTACCTGTCTGGCTGCCGCTAACGTACTTGCATCTTGATTTTCAGCCACTATATAGTAACGTCCATCTGCTGCGGGTTTGATTTCTGCGTTTGTCTGGGTGGGTGTAGTAGTGGTTGATGGCGAAGGTTGTAGGGTGGGTGATAGATCCGCAGGTGGTAAAGGCTGTACCTGGCTGAGAGAGTTAGTAGCAGGGGGAAGCAAGGGCGTAGAAACTACTAAGGGATTAGATGGTGCTAAGGGTGTGGGAGCAATTTTTGGTTGTAAGCCAACTATGTCATTGGGATCTTTAACTTCTGGAAATTCCTTGGCGGCTAAGTTGGGATATTTGGGTATAGGCGTGAGTTCTGGTTGGGGTTGGGACTGATTGCTGACAGTCTCGGAATTAGTGTTATTGGCAGGTGGATTATTATTAAGTAATTTGCTCAAATTGAATTGGGGTAGACTTTTGGGATTAAACACCACATAGCCCAAGGTCAAGCTTGCTAATAACAACAGCAGTATAGAACCTATGCCCAAGGGCGATAACAGGCTATCACCAGAATTATTGGGCTGATTATCTGCTGATTGTTCGTCTGTTAAACTACGCAACAGAGCTTCACTCGATTCTAAATAGTCATCTGGTTGGCTAGGAGCGTCATTCGCTAAAAGTTTGTCCTGGGGGCTTGTCTGGGTAGTCGCCGGTACTAGGCTGCTAGCCGCTTGGGGTGGAGGTAGAGGAATTTGGTTGTGAGACTCGGAGTTGGTAGCAACTGTATGATGTTCCGGTGCTTCTTTGATGATAGGTGGGTTAACTGGTGGTGCTTTTGGGGTTTCTGGAACAGGGATAGTAGTTAAATAGTTGCTAATCTCTAATGTGGGGAATGGAGTATCGGCTATAGGACTAGGATGGGTAGTCACTTCTGGGGAAGGACTACTGACATAGCTATGCACTGAAGGCTTGCTGGTGGCTCGTATTCCCATGCGTGAGCGTCGGTAACGAGCTAATTCTTGGTCTAACTGTACTTCTAAACTTCCTAATGCTGCTGCTAATGCTGGGTTTAAGCCAGATATTTTAGGCGATCGCGTACCGGAATCCATCAGGGGATTTTGACTCATGGCCTCGTACCTCCAACTGGGGCTGCTGGATTAACTGTAGATAATTTTGTGCTAATCGTAACGAAAATTGTTGATTAGTATAGATCCCAGAACTAATCTTAATTTCTGCTACTCTTAGGCGAAATGTCACTTAAACCAATTAATGATATTTTAGGTGTTTTAGAACAGCAAGCTAAATGGCAAGCCGACCCATTGACCTTGATACTCCAATCCTGGGCAGAAGTTGTGGGATCTGTAGCTGCTGATCATTCTCGCCCCTTATCCACGCAGCGTGATGTGTTGCGTGTCGCTACCTCTAGCGCAGCCTGGGCGCAGAATTTGACATTTAGCCGTCAGACACTACTGCTCAAGTTAAATAGCAAGTTGTCTATGTCTTTGGTAGATATTCGCTTTTCTACGGCTGGTTGGCAAAAGCCTCCCGATTTATCATCGCCACCAACTAACTTTTCCCCAAAGGAACATCCTAGTTATTTAGGAGATAGCCATCACCACTACACGGTAACTCAGGCTGATCAACAGAATGTCAATCAGGTATTTGAGTCTTGGGCGAAAGTAACACAGACGCGATCGCAAGGTTTACCCCTCTGCCCGCAATGTCAATGTCCATCACCATCCGGAGAACTCCTGCGCTGGGGTGTATGTGCTTTATGTAGTGTCAAACAATCACTCAGATGATAAAGGACATCCCGCTACGCACACTCATTTGCTTGGGATCTAATCTAAAATCCAAAATCCAAAATTGGTTGATTTATCTATCTGAAAGTAGAATACCATCTACTCTTTTGATGGTAGATTTTGTACCGCCAGTCTGAATATCGATTACATTACATCCAGTCAACCCCAACAACTTAGATTTAATCTTTGCTGTCAATCATATTTGATTCTTGTACGGAAAATTACTTGTCATTATCATAAAAATGACACAATAATAGTCTATAAAGTCACAGTTTACAAATTAATTGAAAATTTTCCCTACATTAAAAACTTGACTTTTACCCTTGATCCCCAATAGTTTATAAGCAATAATTTCTATGTGATCACTACAACAAACATTTAAAAATATAACAAGAATCTAAAAATAATCTAAAGCATATTTAGCCATTAAAAGGCTATAACCTAGACATAATCACGGGTTATGGGATCACTACGTATTTATATCTAGAAGGAAAATATAAAGACAGAAATTTGCCCTAATCGGCATCAACGATGAACCCAAATGAAACCCATTAATTGTTTGACATCTGCCTGTCGCTATTGTCGCCACTATAAGCCAGAAGGTCGCCGTGGTGGAAATTGCCAACAATTAGGCGTACCTGTCCAAGCTAGTTGGAAGGCTTGTTCTTTAGCATTACCACCTTTTGCGCCTTCTTGGGAAACGTTGGAAGATGCTTGGAGTTTGCCCGATGCTACACCAGTTTTAAATAAATCTGATTGTCAAATATCTACTTTAGAAGATTCTGCTTTTGTTTTAGCTCAGGAAAACACTGCCTCCACTTCTGAACAAACAAAAGTTGAGACAGTATTCATCTAATCATCCACCATATTACCTAACTTAATGTCCATTCTGCATCAAATTAACATCCGATTTTAAAATTTCTTGTGCTGTAAGTTCAAAATCTTTCGCGATCGCATCTCTAGGCAGGGTGCGATTTTTTAGTTTGATTTATGAACAGGAAACATTGAACAGTGAGGTCTTGGGGTCTTTTCTTAAGTTGACAGTTAACAGTAAACCATCCACCGTTAACCATCAATAACCCTAATTTAAATCACCGCCAAGCACCTTAAGGCAACCAAGGGAAATTACGGAAATTAGGTGGACGTTTTTCTAAGAAAGCCTGCTTACCTTCCGAGCCTTCCTCTGTCATGTAATATAACAAAGTGGCATTACCAGCTAGTTCTTGTAAACCCGCCTGTCCGTCACAATCGGCGTTAAAAGCTGCTTTTAAACAACGAATAGCAATCGGACTTTTCTCCAAAATTTCTTGCGCCCATTTAATTCCCTCTGTTTCCAGTTCATTTACAGGCACAACACAATTTACCAAACCCATCTCTAAAGCCTGTTGAGCATCATATTGACGACAGAGAAACCAAATTTCTCGCGCTTTTTTTTGTCCGACTATGCGAGCTAGATAACTAGCACCAAAACCACCATCAAAACTGCCGACTTTAGGGCCTGTCTGCCCGAAAATCGCATTATCTGCCGCAATAGTCAGATCACAAATTAAATGAAGAACGTGTCCACCACCAATGGCATAGCCAGCGACAAGGGCAATGACAACTTTAGGCATCGAACGAATCAGGCGTTGCAAATCCAACACATTCAAACGAGGCACACCGTCATCATCAACGTAACCAGCTTGACCTCTGACACTTTGGTCGCCACCTGCACAGAAAGCGTATTTACCATCAGTATGAGGCCCTGCACCCATGAACAGAACTACACCAATACTAGTATCTTCACGAGCATCACAAAAAGCATCATAGAGTTCAAAGACGGTCTTGGGTCGAAAAGCATTACGTTTATGGGGACGGTTGATGGTGATTTTAGCGATACCGTCGGTTTTGTGATACAGGATATCTTCGTAGGTTTTGACAGATTGCCAGTTGATTTGCATGGGAATGAAGTTCGCTCTAGTGCTTGAGAATTTTACCAATTTGAAGTGGCTCACTGTTAACCATGATGAGATTCTTCTCACAAAAGCTGCATCACTTATTCCTCATTCTTGATAGGATTTGAATTGTATTCATCCCAATTGCAAATCCTATTCTTTTTCACTGTTAAATTCTCTATGACCTTGGCACTAGGCATGATTGAAGTTTATGGCGTTCCCACAGCAGTAGAAGTGGGTGATGCCATGTGTAAAGCTGCCCGTGTCACTTTGGTGGGATACGAAAATACCGATTTAGGACGCATTACAGTCCTGATTCGCGGAGAAGTAGGGGAAGTTAACGTTGCTGTGAAAGCTGGATTAGATGCCATAAAACGAGTTAATGGTGGTGAGTGGCTAGCTGATCACATCATTCCTCGCCCTCATGAAAACTTAGAATATGTCTTACCTATTCATCAAAGTGCTAATGTAAAGAGTTTCAGTGCAGATATTCGCTTTCCTCCGCCTTTATAAATTAGGCAATAAAATGGAAGACAAGGTGCGATCGCATATTGAAAATACCCTACTACTACCCATAGGTGAAAGTGAAACCAGGACACTAAGCAAATAGGTTAGAATGAGTATCTTAACCAACTGCAAAATCAGTAAACTGACGCATATAAGGCGAGTGGAATCCCAATACAATATCCTGCTTCGGCACACCCATTTCTACTAAATCAGCAGCAATATCATCTTCTGTACCATTCCACTGAAGCCAAATCTTTTCATTTTTAATATCTAAATGGATGACAGGCCCATAAACACGCTTTCCTTTATCCCAACCAACATAGATTAACTGATAATGGTCGCGTACAGTATCAAAGATAGTTTGCATTTCTAACTCATCTTTATGATGAGGTGATGTTCGACGTTCGGCATATGCTGACAAAACACGCTGAACATATTCTCGATATTTTTCTAGCTTTGCCACTTCACAATCTCCTCTTTAATTGGGTCGAAGATGAGTAGATTGATTTGACTGCGTTGAATTACGGATTGAATAAATTTTGTAGTAAAAAATTCCTCATAAGTTATCCTTGGTACGGCTAAATATAAAATACGTTCAGGTTCATAATCTTCTAAAGCATAACGATAATTAATAAATTGTCCTATTGCTAGGTGAAATTCGGACAAAGTAGAAGGGCTTAAAAAACTTTTGACTTCAACTGCAATTTTCTGATTGTCTCTACTGGCAACAATCAGCTTTTCTGCTGCCAAATCAATAAACATATTAGTGATGCGGTCAATTGAAAGATGTAATGGGTCATCCGTAATCACCCACCCATCTTTTTGCAGTGCTGTTTTTACAGCCTCGTGGAATTTATCTTTGGCTGACATAGTAAGCCAATACCAATTCTCTAGGTATTCTAACAATGAATCAATTCAAAATTCAAAATAAAAAAGGATAAGAGGTGATCGCCCCTTATCCTGAAGCTATTTAACTATTTTTACAACTCGCCTTGAGCTAGCATCTGGATGATGCGAGGTGTACCAGGGTCAAATCCTGCTAAATCCCAAGATAGGGAATCTTTAGGATCTACTAAGGTAATTTGGTAAGGTGTCAAGGTGATATATACAGCCTTAACATCAGGATTTACTTTTTTGCGGTACTCCGCCAAAGCTTGAGAGGGATGTTTATAACCCGCCCAACTTTCGGAGTCAGTCCAGAAGCAGACGACATCAGCTTTGAACCGATTTTTGATCATCCACTCGTAAGCTACAGAAGCATCCGTGCCGCCGAAGTTTTGGTTGCTGGCTTTCTGCACCGCAGAACTAAAACTATCTTTAGCTGTAATGTTTAACTCCCGAAAATCGGTAGCAAAGCCACGAATCATGTAGTTTTTCTCAGCTTTGGCTGTCACTAATGCCATTGTGGTGGCAATTTCACAGCAACTAAGTCCCATATCTGCAACCAAGCTACCCATAGAACCGGAAACGTCTACGGCGTGCATGAACACTTTACCTGTGGGTTCTACGACATCAAAAGACAACTCAACTGCCTTTTCTAAGATGTCCACGATGCGGGGAACTGGACTCCAGGTTTTCTTACTGCGTCCTAGTCTGCCTCCAGACTCGTAAGTTTTGAGTGCTTTCAAAACATCGATGGGATGAATACGACCTTTACGCAGATGTTCTTTGTTATTAAGAACAGCTTCTACCCGTGACAAGTTGGCAGTCTCATCAGTCCGCAATACACCTAGTTCAGTTAATGAACCTAAGTTACGCAACATTGCACCGATGGGCATTTCCTGAAATAGTAATTGCCAAGCTTGTTTATCCATGTTGCCCACAGGTGCAGCCATTTCGTGGGTTAAGCGTCCTTGCAAAATGGCTTGGTGGGTTTCGCTGGGGTTGCGTTTTAACCATTCATACCACCAAATCTGCGCTAACGCTTGTGATGGTACTTCGCTGGGTAATTCTGCCCAACCTTTCACTACCCACTCGTAGAGTTGACGGTGATTTTCTGTAGGTGGTTTGACATGAAACAACCGTAAAGCATCGCGGTTAGTAAAGCCTTGACGTTGTTGATATTTCAAAAGTTGATAGGCTAAACCTTTGACATCTTCACGAGATAACCAGGTTTTACCAGCTTCCCGCACTATCTTACCGAAACCCCGCAGAGATTTGGTGTAGTTCAACCATTCATAGAAATGGCTACCTGTGCGGACAACTTGGGGAAATATTTCACCAAAAGCCTGTTTTGCTTCTGGGGTTTCACCCATTGACAGCAACACCAAAGCAAAGATAGGTGCGCTGTTATTGATGGCACGTCCGTCGCTGGCGTACAAAATTTCCTCGGCGACACGGCTGGGATTTTCTGCAACAGTTTGTTTTACAACCGCCACAAAGTCTTCTGTGAGTTCTTGTTTACCGGCGTAGTAAGTGCTTTGGGCTGTACCAACTAAAAGACAACGGCGCAGCATCTGCCAAATACCAGCATTGAACATCCAACCACCGGAACGGCCTTTGATCATTTCCGCTTCTCTTCCGGGGATGGGTTGAGTTTGTGGTGTGGTTGTCTTGTTTTTGGTAAAAAAATTGTAATTCATTGCTGCATCTCCCAGCCCTTGCGGGCAAAAATGAAAGGTGGCAGGGCAGGATTTGAACCTGCGACATCCCGCGTGGAAGGCGATAACCCTCATTCTTCGGCCTTTGCAGGCGAGGGGTGAATAAGGATGTTTAGGCACTCTACCGACTGAGTTACCTGCCACATAACAATTCAAAATTCAAAATTCAAAATTCAAAATTAAAGAATTGATTACTCATTACTCATCACTCATTACTCATTACTCATCACTAAATATCAGTAGCGGGGCAGGATTTGAACCTGCAAGACTGTTAGTCACAAGATCCCGATAATCCTCAAATCTTCAGCCTTTGCAGACAAGTGGTGATCAAGGTTTTTTGTCTAGCGCGTCTACCAATTCCGCCACCCGCTACATGAAAATTCAAACTTTAAAATAGTTGTTTGTCTGGTGGGATAGGATTTGAACCTACAACTCATGAATTAACGATAACCTTTGATTCGTCGGCCTTTGCAGGCAAATTGCTGAACTAAGGATGCTCATTGCTCTACCAAATTGAGCTACCCACCAGATACAAATTTTCCATTAATTTTAGATTTATGTAGTGGAGCAGGATTTACACCTGCATTTCCAGGAGTTTAATCAAGGGATGGGAAATTAAGTTGTTAGTTAGTTGTTGTGATAACCCTCGATAGGTCGGCCTTTACAGGCAAGGTGGGCGTTCTGCTATTTGAACTATCCACTACACAAATTGATTGAAAGTCTTGCTTAACTCCTTTGGGAACGTCAGCTTGTAGTATTAATGTAGTATATGTATTTTGTAGTGTCAAGAGTCGAAATAAATTTTTTGCTGATGGCTTTTGTAATTTAGTAGCGAGGTTTTAGCCCTCAAGGCAAGGACTAAAGTCCTTACTACGAACTGATTCAGCAAGTAAAGTTGCTTTTTCAGAACAATAGCAACTTGTAAAAAGTTTTTTACCAGTTTTTGCAGTATTTATGAGGGTTTGGCGGTTTGGCAAATTTAAATTAATGATATTTTTGCCTGATTTTTCCTAACTTTGCCAAACTATACAATTATGTGTCTCGATTTTTGCCAATATAATATATTATTTCCCAAAAAATTCGCTTGGCAAAAATCGGCATGAGTGAAAAAACCATAGAAGGTAGCGGGAAAGGCTTTCTCGTTCTCCTTTTGCCAATATCGTTTGTGATTATTGTCCTGGTTACTACCTGGAAATTTTTGCTGGCTTTTCTGGTTTTGCTGATTGGGTTAAATGTTTGGCAACAATACCAATGGCAACAGTGGTGTCAGCGAGTTAACCCGATTTTTAGTCAGTTAGTTAGAGAAAATCAAGGCAAAATTACACCCGTAGACTTGGCAATTCGGGGAAACTTTCCCGGTACACAAGCAAAACGCTATCTAGATAGTAAAGCTTCTGAATTCGGCGCAAGCATACTACCAGCTGGAGAAAGTGGCGAAGTTTATTACTTCATCACAGGTAGTATTTTAGGTAACATTCTTGACAGTAGTGAGCCTGTTAAGCAACTAACTGCACCAACTGTCACCAAAGAGGCGCGATCGCTCTTAGCACCGCCACCACCAGAACCAGTTGCAGCAGAACCGGAACCGGAACCAGAGCCAGAAGCTGAATTACCGCCACCAGTAGCTACTGAAGAAGCGAAACAAAATCTAGCAAAACAGCTATTATTTGGCTCTTTAATTCAGTCAGAACTGGCTAAACGGCTCAATGTTTATTCCAGCACTGTTTATAAACGTCGTAATGATCCTGACTTTCCTGAATGGACTCGCAGCCGCGATCCTGACGGAATTGCTTGGACTTTTTCAGAAAAAACAAAGGAGTTCTTTCCACTGGAGGAGAGTTAGGGAGTGCTGAGTGCTGTTAGCGGTAGCGGGGCGTTTAGCCCGTGCTGGGTGCTGGGTGCGGAACGTCAACTGTTGACTGTTGACTGTTGACTATTGACTGTTGACTGTTGACTGTTGACTATTGACTCCGAAAGTCTAAACCCACTGCTTCCGATATGGAGTTGAGTCCATGTTGTTCTAATTTGGTTAGCAAACCTTCTAAAATGCGGCTTACCATCATTGGGCCTTCGTAAATCCAGCCTGTATACACTTGAATGAGGCTAGCACCCGCAGTGATTTTTGCCCAAGCATCGTCAGGGGAGAATATACCACCTACCCCGATAATTGGAATCTGCCCTTGGGTTTGCTGCCAAATAAATCTGATGACTTCTGTGGAGCGATCGCGTAATGGCGCACCACTAATCCCTCCGGCTTCTTGCTCAGGTGATTTACCCGTTTTGTCAATCACCTGAGTTTTTAGTCCCTCACGACTAATCGTCGTATTAGTGGCGATCATCCCTGCTAATTGGTAGGTTTTCGCCAAAGTAATAATATCGGCGATCGCTTCCCATTCTAAATCAGGTGCTATCTTGACAAATATTGGTTTGTGTGTATTGTTGTCTTTTTGTAGTACATCCAAGATAGAACTGAGCATAGAGGCATCTTGGAGCGATCGCAACCCTGGAGTGTTGGGTGAAGAAACATTAACTACAAAATAATCTCCCAAATCTTTGAGTAGCCGAAAACTATTCAAATAGTCATCGGCGGCTGACTCTAGAGGTGTCACCTTTGATTTACCCAAATTAATGCCTATGGGTATGGATGGGGTAAATTCTTGTTGGTCTTGAGTTAGTCGTGCTGCCATTGCTGCTGCACCACTATTATTAAACCCCATACGATTGAGAACAGCTTGATCAGGAAGCAAGCGAAATAAACGAGGACGAGGATTTCCTGGTTGTGCTACAAATGTCACAGTTCCCAGTTCAGCAAAACCGAAACCCAGACTTGACAAAATACCCGAAGTTACACCATCTTTATCAAAACCAGCAGCCAAGCCTACAGGGTTAGGAAAATGTAATCCAAATAGATTCTGTTCCAGGCGGTGATTTTGTAAACATAAAGATTTTGCTAGCAGGCTGTGCATCCAACTATTGTCAGGCTGATGAGATAGCCAACGGAGAATGCTGATTGCTTGGTGATGTGACCACTCTGGGTCTGCTTTTAATAGGTTGAATAAAATCGGACGAACAGCAGTTTGATAGATATCCATTTCAATAGTCAATAGTCAATAGTCAATAGTCAATAGTCAATAGTCATTAGTCATTAGTCATTAGTCATTAGTCATTAGTCATTAGTCATTAGTCATTAGTCATTAGTCATTAGTCATTAGTCATTAGTCATTAGTCATTAGTCATTAGTCAATTTTTCTACCTTGTCTACCTTGTCTACCTTTTCCCCAATCCCCAGTCCCCAATTCCCAATCCCCAGTCCCCAATCCCCAATCCCCAATCCCCAATCCCCAATCCCTAATCCCCAGTCCCCAATCCCCAATCCCCAATTTTTATCCTGAATTTCTCGGTAAACAATCGTAACAATATTAGTCAGGGCTATTTTATGGGCATCTTATATATTACAAGTTATGTTGACTAAGAATCAGATGGGGCTGCCACAACCACCGATAGCTGCCGAACAACAAATTGTTGCCTTGGGACGTGTCTTGCAAAGTCTGAGGGAAGAAGATGATGTCGAGGTTCTGATTAAAATTACTACTTCTTATATTCAAAAACAGTTTAATTACAATTTAGTTTGGATTGCTACTTACGATCGCCTCAAGCACTCTTTATCAGGTCAAGGCGGTATCACTCCTAGTGGTGATGATAATTTTTTACGCAAACGCCTGATTATCCGTCCTGGTGACTTGTTAGAACAAGTGGTGATTCAACAGCGTCCTTTGGGTGTACCTGATATTCGCACGGAAACTAGACTGAGTGAGTGGCAAGAATTCGGTACAAGACACAATGTCCGAGGGACAATCATTTTTCCCATCCGCTACAAGGAAACTTGTTTGGGGTTGCTGTTAATAGCTTCCGAACGCTGGGGTTATTTAATTCCAGAAGAGGCGAAAACCAGTGTGACGATTGTCTTGGGGGAATTAGGTTCTATTCTGCATCAAAATGAAATTCGGTTGCAGCAAAAGCAAACTAAACGTCCTGATCAGCCTTTATTAGAATTACTCGACAATTTACATAACCTCAATAACTTAGAAGAAAGACTCAAAGCCGCAGTAGAAGCCACCCATGAATTCGTTTCTCCCAGTCGCACCAACATTTATTGGTTTGATCGGCCGGGACGCTATTTTTGGTGTCGCATTAGTAATCAATTGGTGAAAATGAGTCGGGAGGCGCAGCAGCAACAGCAGGCTGTGGGGATGACTGTACAGGAATTGAGTGATTTTTACTATGCTTTATCAACCAATCAAATTGTCTGGATTGGTGATGCGCGCAGTTCTCTCAGTAGCCATTTTACAGCCAAATTGTTGCAACGTTGGCGGGTGCGATCGCTGTTAGCAGCTCCCATTATGTGGCAAAAAGACCTCTTGGGTTTTTTGGCTGTAGAAGATGTTCAACCCCGGATGTGGTCAGAAGCAGACAAAAACTTTGTCCAAGGTGCGGCGGGTTTCATTTCTTTGGTCACTCCAACGGAAAAAATGGAAACTACCATTGAAAAAATTCAAGAAGATTCGCACCTGACAAGTCAAGTAGCTCAAGCTATCTATACTCACCAAGACCTCAAAGAAACTTTAAGAGTTTGTGCGGCTAAAGTTCTATCTCGGCTAAATGCCACCCGTTTTTTAGTTTTACAATACGACGCTGATCGTAATAACTATCAGGTAATTTATCAAACCCAACCTCATAATCGCCGTCCTTTAACCTTCGCTTTTAGTTTATTAACCGAAACCGATAGACAAATGCTCAAATCGGCACAAACTACTGTAGAAGTGGAGAATTTAGACGAAGATTTACGCTTTTTTAATTGGCGACCACCGTTAATTGACAACGGTGTGCGATCGCTATTAGTTTGTAACTGTACTCAAGGTCATCGACCAGAAGCTATTCTCCTGATTACCCACACTCAGCATCGTACCTGGAATAACGCTGAAAAAGAATTGTTGTGGATTGTCAGTCAACAAATCGGTGTAGTTTTACGTCAGTGGCGACTACTTACCAGCAATGAACAACAACAAAAGATTTTGCAGAGTATTCAACAATCCCTCTGTATTTTAGAAGAAGCCCATAGTGACAATGCTGAGACTGAAGAAAATTATCTAGAAACTACCACACTCAAGCAAATCGCGGCAATTCTGGGTTGTCCTTTGTCCCTAATGTTGACTTGGTCTGAGGAACAAGAAACAGCAGAGATTATCCCTGGAGTTTTTGCTGACAGCCACTTTAGTATTCGTGCAGATGCCCCAGTATTTGTGCAGTATGAAGCCTTAATTCAGTGGGCATTGTCTAAAGATGGTTATTTAAACTTGAAAGTCGAAGATTTACCACCGGAAACCAAAAAATGGTTAACTTGTCCGGCTACGAGTAAAATCTTAATCATTGCTTTACGGACTGCGGCTCATCATCAACCCACAGGTGTAATTGTCCTAGCAGACCATACAGAACGCTACTGGCCACAACAAACCCTCAATGCCATAGAAACGCTGATTGAGCAATTAGCTTGGTTGCGTCGTCAACAGCAAATTAGCACTATTCAGGCAGCGAAAATTGAAGAATTAAGACAACTCAATTGGTATAAACATCGGCGGTTAGAAGAAGTCCACAGAACTACAGCACAATTACTAGGTCAAATTCATGATGTGGGGATTCCCAATAATGAATTGACACAGACACGCTACAAATTATTGTTACGACAGTTAGATCATGCCAACACAGCAATTACTAGCTTGTTGAAGCAAGAACAGTGGCAATTGTCTATGGGTGGGGAGACTATGCCCATTGCTAGTTTATTAAAGCGATCGCTCGAACGCATAGAAAATTTACTCCAAAGCCAAAAAATGTGGATTGGGGTTCATGGTTTGGGAGCCAATAATTCTGACTCAGAATCTAACCATAGTTCTCCCTTAGTTAAGAATACAGTCACCGCCAACCATTCTGCCCCAATGGTAATTACTGGCGATTTGATGAAATTTGAATTGATCCTCCATGAAGTCTTACTCGCTGCCTGTCAACGTTCCCCTCATGGCAGCAGAATTGATATTTGGTGTCGTCGTCTAGATGATCAATTTGTCGAGGTATCGATTACAGACAACGGCGTAATTGCACCAGAATTGTTAGCTGAACTAGAACAAAAAACTCGTAAAGATTTGCTCACTTGCAGTTATCTAGACCAACTTCCAGGTTTACATTTACTCATCTGTCAACAGCTAATGCAACAACTCAAAGGAGAATTAAACCTCTATCAGTTACCTGATCATCGTGTAGTTAGTCGCTTACTCTTGCCATTAGCGAATAAGTAGCAGGGGGCAGTAGGGAAATCTATTTTTGTTCTCTATGGCGATCGCAATCCAGATCACAATTGCAGTCAACATACAAAAACTGCGCCAGTAAAGATTTGTAAGGATTTTATGAAATATTTACAGGTGGTGATGTATTGGTTTACTTCCTCTACAACCTACTGTAATCAATCCATGCTGCAATCACTAAAAAAATGGCTATTGATTGTCTTAAAAATAGGAACTATTGCTACAGTCGTATTATTAGTAATTGTTGGGTTTGGGACACTGTACAATTTAGCATCATATAAAAGTAAACTAGGACTCTTCATCTTAAGGATACCCAGCGCTGAGAGTATTGGTCAAGAATATTTACAGGCGGTCATTCAAAAAAATCGTGATTACATTGCTGATGATCAGGAATGCAGTCATAGCGCATTACTCGGACACATTACTAAGTACGGTGGTGCAGAGGTGCGAAATACTGCTATTGTTGCAGACTGGCACTCAGGAAATGGAGATCATACATTTGAAATCACTGTGATTAAATTTGAATACCGCTACTCTCAAACAGCATCTTGGAAACCGGGCGAAATTCGACTGATGACAGCTACAAATTTAGAACGTAGTAATTCTTTACCTGATGCTCTTCCCTTTCGACGGATTCATTGTGGGGGTTTATGTTTCTAGAGAAGTTTTAGCGTAGCGGGATAAAGTTCAATTTCGCCTCTCTTCCCCAGTAATGGGATATTTTTTGATAGGACTTATAGCAATTCTTTATAAATGATGTAGAGATGTTGCATGCAAGTTTCTACAGTACAGAATAAAGTACATCTATGGCTACGCCAGGCAAGCTACAGAAACGGTATTACGTAAAATTTACATAATTACGTCATTACGAGCAATAGCGACGTAATCGCCTAAAATTCTGGGATTGCTTCCTTGCACTACATCTCGGTTGCAATGACAAATTTTGCTGACATAAGTCTTGTTTTAGTTACAAGTCTCTTGGAAGTACCTTAACGATTTGTGGGAATACTAAATTTTATGTAGACGCGTTCTGCAAGGCTTTGTCATGAAAAGCTGGAAATAACTTGCACCATAAGGTTGTACACATGGCTAATGAGACTACAAAACTGTTGATTCCTGGATATCAAATCATCTCACAACTATATGCAGGCTCAAGAACCAGAGTATATCGAGCTATCCGTCAACAATCACAACAATCGGTAGTCATTAAACTACTCACTTCAGAATATCCTAATTTTTACGAGTTACTACAATTTCGCAATCAATACACTATCAGTAAAAATCTGCAAATTCCTGGAATTATTCAACCATTATCCCTAGAAACCTACGGACATGGCTACATTCTAGTCATGCCCGATACAGGTGCCATTGCCCTCCGCGAATATATCAAATACCACCGATTATCCCTAGTAGAATTTCTGACGCTCGCCATTCAACTCAGCCAAATTCTACACAACTTACACCACAATCGTGTCATTCATAAAGACATCAAACCCGCCAATATTCTCATCCATCCCCATAGCCAACAAATAGAACTCATTGACTTTAGCATCGCCTCACTGCTACCCAAAGAAACCCCAGAAATCAAAAGTCCCAATGTCTTAGAAGGCACACTCGCCTATATTTCTCCCGAACAAACCGGAAGAATGAATCGCGGCATTGATTATCGCAGTGACTTTTATTCTTTGGGTGTGACATTTTATGAATTACTCACGGGTAATTTACCATTTATTTGTGATGACCCCATGGAGTTATTACATTGTCACATCGCCAAGCCAGTTGATGAAATTCACAATGCAGCAATTCCCCAGGTAATTTCAGATATAGTCATGAAATTAATGGCGAAAAATGCTGAAGATAGATATCAAAGTGCTTTAGGACTAAAATTTGATTTAGAAATTTGTCTGGCACAATTACAACGAACAGGCGAAATCACTGACTTTGAAATTGGTAAGCGGGATATTTGCGATCGCTTTTTAATTCCCGAAAAACTCTATGGTAGAGAAACGGAAGTTAAAACATTACTACAAGCATTTGAGCGAGTCGCCAATGGTAGCACCGAAATGATGCTGGTGGCGGGGTTTTCGGGAATTGGGAAAACCGCCGTCGTCAATGAAGTTCATAAACCCATTACTCGCCAACAGGGATATTTTATCAAAGGCAAGTTCGACCAATTCAATCGCAATTTACCCCTATTAGCCTTTGTCCAGGCATTACGCGATTTAATTGGGCAGTTACTCTCCGAATCAGATAGTCAACTACAACAATGGCGCAGTGATATTTTAGCGGCGGTAGGAGACAATGGGCAAGTTTTGATTGAAGTCATGCCAGAACTGGAAAGGCTGATTGGTCAACAACCGCCTGCACCAGAACTTTCTGGAACTGCTGCCCAAAATCGCTTTAATTTATTGTTCCAGAAATTTATTGCGGTGTTCACCACTAAAGAACATCCGTTAGTGATGTTTTTGGATGATTTACAATGGGCAGATTCTGCTTCTTTGCAGTTGATGAAATTGTTGATGGGGGATAAGAATTATCTGCTGTTATTGGGAGCTTACCGTGATAATGAGGTTTACCCTACACATCCTTTGATGTTGACAGTTGATAAACTCCAGCAAACTGGAAAAATTGTCAGTACAATTACCCTCGCACCTTTAACTTTAAGTGATGCCAATCAGTTGGTAGCTGATACCTTACATTGTGTCATTGAGCGATCGCTACCTTTGACAGAATTAATTTTTCGCAAGACCAAGGGGAATCCATTTTTTATCACTCAATTTCTCAAAGCATTACACGAAGATGGGCAAATTACATTTAATCGTGAGTGTGGTTATTGGGAATGTGATATTGCCCAAATTCATGCCCTATCTCTCACCGATGATGTGGTGGAATTTATGGCACAGCAGTTGCAGAAGTTGCCACCAGAAACGCAACATATTCTCAAACTAGCTGCTTGTATTGGTAATCAATTTGATTTAGCGACTTTAGCAATTGTTTCTGAACAGTTGCAAGCGGATGCTGCTGTAGCTTTATGGAAGTCTTTACAAGAAGGATTAATTTTACCCCAAAGTGAAGTTTATAAATTTTATTTGAGTGATGAGCAAGTCAATATCAATAATCACAAGGGTGAGAATTTAACTTATAGATTTTTACATGACCGTGTGCAACAAGCTGCTTACTCCTTGATTCCCCATGCCCAAAAACAAGCCACACATTTGAAAATTGGCGAATTACTGCTGCACAATACAATAGAGTCAGATTTAGACAACCGCATCTTTGATATTGTCAATCAGTTAAATATAGGTCTTGAATTAATCGATGACTTATCTTCAAAAGAAAAATTAGCGCAATTAAACTTAAGGGCGGGAAATAAGGCTAAAGTGGCGACAGCTTATAGCGCGGCTGTCAGTTATTTAAATACTGGGTTAATGCTTTTAACTGCTGATAGTTGGCAGAGTCAATATACATTAACCTTGAGATTATATGAATCTTTGGCTGAGTCAGAATATCTAAACACTAATTTTGAAAACTGTAAATACCTCATTGCAAAAACTCTAGAATCAGCACAGCATTCATTAGATAAAATCAAGGTTTATGAAATTCAAATTCAGTCATATACAGCCCAACACCAACTGTTAGAAGCTATCAATACAGGTAGAGAAGCCCTGAATTTATTGGGCATAGATTTTCCCGAATCATGTGATTTTGAAACAATGATTGTCCAACATCAACAACTCAAAATCATGTTAGGCGATCGCCCAATTCCCAGTCTGGCGAATCTACCAATTTTAGTAGATTCTCATCAAGCCGCCGCTATGCGAATTCTGGTGGGTTTATTTGCATCTGTGTATTTAGCCAAACCGGAGTTATTACCCTTAAAGATTTTTACAATGGTGAAAATCTGTATTCAATTTGGTAACTCTCCCCAAGCGGCAATTGCTTATAGTTTTTATGGTCTATTTCTGTGTGCGACTGGTGAAATTGAACGCGGCTATCAATTTGGAGAATTAGCCACTATTGTTTTAGAGCGATTGCACGCTAAAGAATTGACTAGTAAAGTTAATCTGACTTTTGCTTTATTTATTAAACATTGGCGAGATTCCATCCGTTCTACATTACCTGTATTTTTAGCTGGTTTAACTAGTGGTTTGGAACATGGTGATTTAGAGTATGTGGGATATTGTGCTAATTGTTATTGCCAATTTTTATTCTGGACAGGAGAAAATCTAGAAACGGCGGAAGCTGAAGCCAATAAATACTGCCACCTCATTGAAAATATCAAGCAGGAAGCTTCTTTAATTTGGGCAAATACATGGCGACAAACAGTAATTAACCTGCGTGGTAATACTGAAAATCCCATGATGCTGATTGGTTCTAGCTTTAATGAAACTGTGGATTTGCCTGCTTTAATTGCTAGCCGTAATGTCAATGGCATTTGCTATGTCTATTTAGCCAAACTACTACTATCTTACTTATTCGGTGATGCTCAAACTGGCAAAGATTATGCTGATAAATTTGAGGAATATGAACAGGGCGCGGCTGGTTTACTAATTGTTCCTTTGAAGAATTTTTATCAATCCTTGAGTCTTTTGTCATTGTATAAGAGTGTAGATCCGGTGACAGCAAATGCTTATTTGGAAAAGGTAAAAAGCAATCAAAAGTCTATGAAAATATGGGCAGATTATGCCCCCATGAATTACCTGCACAAATTTCAATTGGTAGAAGCTGAAATTTACCGGGTATTAGGAAAAAAATATGAAGCAGGGGATTTTTACGATCGCGCGATCGCCCAAGCTGAAGGTAAAAACTATCTCCAAGAAGCTGCTCTGGCTAATGAACTGGCTGCTAAATTTTACCTAGCTTCAGGTAAAGACAGAATCGCCGCAGTTTATATGCAGGAAGCTTACTATGGCTATGCTCATTGGGGTGCAGCCGCCAAAACCAAAGAGTTAGAAAGCCTTTATCCTCACTTACTGCGCCCCATTTTCCAGCAGTCTGGATCAAGTTTCAACCCCTTAGAAACCCTAGCGGCTATCACTAATGCCAACCTGTCAATTCATTCTTCTTCCACCGCTACACCTTCCTCTAGTACCCGTATCAATACAGTTTTAGATTTGTCGGGGATTCTCAAAGCTTCTCAAAGTCTATCCAGCACAATAGAGTTAAATGAATTACTACATCAACTAACTCAGATTATTCTGCAAAATTCCGGTGCTGATCGCTGTGCTTTAATCCTACCTAATAGTGATGGGAATTGGTTACTACGAGCTATTGCCACACCTGAAAACACCGAGTTGTACAACGAACCCCTGGAGAACAATCCTAAGTTACCAATTAAGCTGATCCAGTACGTCAAAAACACTAAGGAAGTGGTAATGATTGACAATCTCAAAACAGATTTACCTGTGATTGGGACATATTTAAATCAGCGTCAACCTAAAAGTGTACTATGCTTACCAATTCTCAATCAGGGCAATTTAATTGGGATTTTGTATTTGAAAAATCAGTCTACTAGCGGGGTGTTTACTAGCGATCGCGTCCTCATTCTCAATTTTCTTTGTACTCAAGCCGCCATTTCCCTGGAAAATGCCCGTCTTTATCAACAATCTCAAAGCTATGCTCAACAATTAGAAACATCTCTTCAAACATTACAAACCGCGCAAAAAAAATTACTCCAAGAAGAAAAAATATTACAAAGACAAGCTTTAGCACTGCTTCAGCTTTCTCAAAGTCCAGCAATTAATCAAGGAAATTTAAGTGCAGCATTTGTAGAACTGACGCAAGTGACAGCTAACACCTTACAAACAGAAAGAGTTAGTGTTTGGCTATTTAATGAACATCAAACCAAAATCCGGTGTATGGATTTATTTCAACGTTCTGCTCAAGAACATTCACAAGGATTAGAACTCCTAGTGGCTGATTATCCTGCCTATTTTTTAGCTGTGAAGTCACAACCAATTATTGCGGCGGATGATGCGATGAATGATCCCCGTACCTGTCAATTTAGCAAAGGTTATTTAGATGTCTTAAATATTTCATCGATGCTAGATTCTAGTTTCCAGATTAATGGAGATATGGGAGGAGTAATCTGTTGTGAACACGTTGGACAAAAACGGACTTGGACTCCATCGGAACAAAATTTCATCCGTTCCGTAGCTAATTTAATTGCCCTAGCCATAGAGTCTCATCAACGACAAGATAAAGCCAAACAACTTAATCAAGTATTGTTAGATTTAAAGCAATCGCAACTGCAAATAGTCCAAAGTGAAAAAATGGCATCTTTGGGTAATTTGGTTGCAGGTGTAGCTCATGAAGTCAATAACCCCATTGGTTTCCTCAATGGTAGTATTAGCAATGCCCGTGACTATGTAAAAGACATACTAGGACATTTAGGACTTTATCAAAAACATTATCCCCAACCGACATCAGAGATTCAAGAAAATGCTGAAGATATCGATTTAGAATTTGTGATGGCAGATTTACCTAAATTGCTTGGTGCGATGACGGGGGCGACTGAGCGCATTAAATCGATTAGTACCAGCTTACGCACCTTCTCCCGTGCTGATACTGATCACAAAGTCATGGCTAACATTCATGAAGGGATTGATAGTACACTGCTAATTTTAAAATACCGCCTCAAAGCTGACGAACATCGTCCAGCTATTCTCATTGAGCAAGAATATGGTGATTTACCCCTAATTGAATGTTTTCCTGGGCAATTAAACCAAGTATTTATGAACATCTTGGCTAATGCCATTGATATGTTCGATGATGTGGCACAAAAGTACACATTTGAGGAAATGGAAAATCAACCCCAAAAAATTATCATTCGTACCAGAGTAGTTGAAAATCAAGTTGATATTCATATCCAAGATAATGGTGAAGGTATGAGTGCAGATGTGAAAGACCGCATCTTTGACCATCTATTTACTACTAAAGGTGTAGGTAAAGGTACGGGCTTAGGACTGGCGATCGCGCGTCAAATTGTGGAAGAAAAACACGGTGGAAAAATCAAGGTTAATTCAGTTTTAGGAGAGGGAACAGAATTTATCATTTCCCTACCAAATGATGGCAAAATCGCGCAGATTGGCAGCAACCAATTAATACAATAGTATTTTTTTATACTTAAAAGGCTGAATGAGGTTACTCCAGACCTAATTCGTGGGAATACTAGATTCTACAATTGCTGTGTATGGCTTCGTCGATGTCAATAGACAAACACTAATTCCCACCAGAGGTTTGTATAAATGGCTGCTGAGACTCAAAGACTTTTGATTCCTGGATATCAAATCATCTCACAAATTTACGCAGGCTCAAAAACCATAGTATATCGGGCCATCCGCCAACAAGACCAACAACCAGTCATCATTAAACTGCTTACATCCAAATACCCAAATTTCCAAGAATTACTGCAATTTCGCAATCAATACACTATCAGTAAAAATCTGCATATTCCTGGAATCATCCAACCCTTAGCCCTAGAAACCTACGGACATGGCTACATTCTAGTCATGCCCGATACAGGTGCCATTGCCCTCCGTGAATATATCAAATACCACCGATTATCCCTAGTAGAATTTCTGACGCTCGCCATTCAACTCAGCCAAATTCTACACAACTTACACCACAATCGTGTCATTCATAAAGACATCAAACCCGCCAATATTCTCATCCATCCCCATAGCCAACAAATAGAACTTATTGACTTTAGTATCGCCTCCTTACTACCCAAAGAAACCCCAGAAATCAAAAGTCCCAATGTCTTAGAAGGCACACTCGCCTATATTTCTCCCGAACAAACCGGAAGAATGAATCGCGGCATTGATTATCGCAGTGACTTTTATTCTTTGGGTGTGACATTTTATGAATTACTCACAGGTAATTTACCATTTATTTGTGATGACCCCATGGAGTTATTACATTGTCACATCGCCAAGCCAGTTGATGAAATTCACAATGCAGCAATTCCCCAGGTAATTTCAGATATAGTCATGAAATTAATGGCGAAAAATGCTGAAGATAGATATCAAAGTGCTTTAGGACTAAAATTTGATTTAGAAATTTGTCTGGCACAATTACAACGAACAGGCGAAATCACTGACTTTGAAATTGGTAAGCGGGATATTTGCGATCGCTTTTTAATTCCCGAAAAACTCTATGGTAGAGAAACGGAAGTTAAAACATTACTACAAGCATTTGAGCGAGTCGCCAATGGTAGCACCGAAATGATGCTAGTGGCGGGGTTTTCGGGAATTGGGAAAACCGCCGTCGTCAATGAAGTCCATAAACCCATTACTCGCCAACAGGGATATTTTATCAAAGGCAAGTTCGACCAATTCAATCGCAATCTTCCCTTATCTGCATTTCTTCAAGCCTTTCGCGACTTAATAAAACAATTGCTTGCGGAATCTGATACCCAGCTGCAAACCTGGAAAAATCAAATACTTTTAACCTTGGGCGATAATGCTCAAGTCATGATCGAAGTTATTCCTGAGCTAGAACGCATCATTGGCGTGCAACCACCTACTACACAACTTTTAGGTACTGCTGCTCAAAATCGATTTAACTTATTGTTCCAGAAATTCATTCAAGTTTTCTCGACATCAGAGCATCCGTTGGTAATATTTCTCGATGATTTGCAATGGGCTGATTTAGCTTCATTGAATTTGATCAAGTTGCTGATGGGAGAATCACTGACTAACTATTTATTGTTAATTGGTACTTACCGAGATCATGAAGTTTTGGCTGCACATCCTTTGCTGTTAACTTTGGAGGACATCAGGCAAACAGGAGCAACAGTGCAGACGATGACAGTGCAGCCTCTTAGCCAAAAAAGTGTCAATCATCTTGTGGCTGATGCCCTCCATTGTACAGCCGATATCGCGCAACCTTTAACAGAATTGGTGTATCAAAAGACCCAGGGGAATCCGTTTTTCACCACACAATTTCTCAAGGTGTTACATCAAGATGGCTTAATTATCTTCAACCCCCTACTGAGACATTGGGAATGTGATATTGTTCAAGTGCGCCAAGCAGCATTAACAGATAGTGTCGTAGAGTTTATGGCGCAGCAGTTGCAAAAGTTACCCCAGCAAACACAACAGATGTTGAAATTGGGGGCTTGTATTGGCAACCAGTTTGATTTGCAAACATTAGCCATAGTCGCTGAAAATTCAGAAACCGCAACTGCAAAACACCTATGGCCAGCACTCCAAGAAAGGTTAATTCTGCCTACCAGTGAAACCTACAAGTTTTTCCCCACTGAGGAAATTAATCAACCCGAAGAGAAGGGAGCGATCGCTGTCCAATATAGATTTCTCCATGACCGCATTCAGCAAGCTGCCTACTCCCTAATTGCTGAAGATGACCAACAAGCTACCCACCTACACATAGGTCAACTCTTATTATCCAATACGTCAGTTAGTAGACGGGAAGAACGACTCTTTGAAATCGTCAATCATCTGAATATGGGTTCCTCCCTGATGACTACGCCACAGGAGAAAACACAGCTAGCACAGTTGAACCTGACAGCAGGACGAAAATCTAAGACAGCAACAGCTTATGCTTCAGCCGTTGACTATTTCACCACAGGTATCAAGCTTCTACCTCTAGATGCTTGGGAGAGTAATTACGACCTCACCTTAGCACTATATACAGAGGCAACAGATGCGGCCTATCTGAATACCGATTTTGACCAAATGGAACAATGGGGTAGTCTGGTGTTGCAAAACGCCCGCACCCTCCTAGATACTATCCCAGTAGAGCAAACCCGATTGATGGGAACTAAAGCTCAAGGTAAACTCCTCGATGCCTTACAAATGGGTTTGCAGGCCTTAGATTCATTGGGAGTGACATTTCCTAGCCAACCGACGCAGATGGAGGTGAGGCAAGCTTTTGCCACCACACAGCAACTTTGGCAAGTTCCCTTGAATTTGTTGGATTTACCTCCCATGACGCTACCTCATCGGATAGCAGCCATGCAAATGTTGAGTTGGCTAGTGTCTTGCGCCTATTCGAGTAATCACCATTTAATGGCTCTACTGATTTTTAAGCAAGTAGAATTATCTATCTTAGATGGCAATTCTCCCACTTCAATTTATGGTTATGTTGATTATGGTCTAATTCTGTGCGGCGTAATTGGGGATATCCCTTCCGGTTACGATTTTGGTCAACTAGGATGGAAACTACTAGAAAAATTGCAAGCCCACACTTATAAAAGTAGAGCGTGGTATGTTATTCACACCTATATTCACCATTGGAAAGCCCCTTTACAGGACTCTATTCCTTATTTACAAGAAGCTTACCAAATTGGACTCGAAACAGGAGATATTGAATCAGCAGCCTTAAATGCGGCTGCTTGCTGTTATTACGCTTATCATGCTGGACAAGAGTTAACTAGTCTTGCTGCTCAAACTGATGCTTATCGTCAGAGTATCTCTCAACTCAAACAAACAACTTCCCTATATTATTTAGCAATTTATCAGCAAGTTATCTACAACTTACTGGGACAGACGGAAGTTCCCCAGCAATTGACAGGGAAAATTTTCGCCTCAGCTGAATTACTACCTGTACTGCAAGCTAATAACCATCACACAGCCTTATTTTATTGGCATATAAATCAAGTATTTTTGCATTATCTGTTTGGCGAACATCAGCCAGCAGCCCAGATATCACTTATTACAGAACAATATCTAGAAGGTGGAATTGGCTGCTTTATGGTAGTCTTATACTCCTTCTACGATGCCCTAGTACAGCTGGCACTGTATGAAAATGCCACAAAAGTACAACAGCAGGAAATTCTGGAGCGAGTTAAGCAGCATCAGACAAAATTAGAAACATGGGCAACTCATGCACCGTTTAATCATTTACATCGTTGCCAATTGGTGGCGGCTGAACAATATCGCATACTGCATCAACCATTGGATGCTATGGAGGCTTATGACTTAGCAATTGCCAATGCCAAAGATCATCATTATTTTCAAGATACAGCTTTAGCTTACGAACTCGCTGCCAAATTTTATTTAGATCGGGGAAAAGAAAAAGTAGCCGCAGGTTATATGCAGGAGGCTTATTACTTTTACGGTCGCTGGGGAGCAAAAGCGAAAACCAAGGAACTAGAAAATCGCTATCCTGATTTGCTATACCCTATTTTACAGCAGACAACACCCACTCTCAATTCCTTAGAAACCCTAGTCTCAATTAGTGGTGTTAATGTCACATTTCACAACGCTGCCAAAACTTCATCCCATCCCAGTATTAATACATTTTTGGACTTAACCTCTATTCTCAAAGCTAGCCAAAGTCTTTCCAGCACAATTCAACTCGATGAATTACTACATCAACTAACTCAGATTATTTTGCAACACTCTGGGGGCGATCGCTGTGTTTTAATTCTGCCGAATATTCATGGTGAATGGCAGGTTCAAGCTATTGCCACACTTGAAGATACAGAACTTTGTTCTCAACCTCTAGAGGGTAATGCTAATTTACCCATGAAGTTGATACATTATGTTAAAAATACGCAAAAAGTTGTAGTTATTGACGAACTCACAACGGATTTACCTGTAATTGACGAGTATTTAAATGAGCAGCAACCAAAAAGTTTACTGTGCTTACCAATTGTCAGCCAGGGAAATTTGATAGGCATTTTGTATTTAAAAAACCGTGCTGTTAGCGGTGTGTTTAGCCGCGATCGCATTATGATCCTCAATTTCCTTTGTACCCAAGCAGCCATTTCTTTAGAAAATGCCCAACTTCATGCCCAAGAACAGGAAAAATCTCAGAAACTAGAAAGAGCCTTACGAGAACTCAAACAAACCCAAATCCAGATGATTCAAAGTGAGAAGATGGCTTCTTTGGGTAATTTAGTTGCAGGTGTGGCGCATGAAGTCAATAACCCCATCGGCTTTCTCAATGGTAGTATCAGCAATGCCAAAGAATACGTCCAGGATTTAATCGGACATATACAACTTTATCAACAGAATTATCCCGAACCCACTACATCGATTGTCAAAAACTCCCAAAACATCGATTTGGAATTTTTGACAGAAGACTTACCTAAGTTACTCAATGCGATGAGAGGTGCAACGGAACGGATTAAATCGATTAGTAAAAGTTTGCGTACTTTCTCCCGTGCTGACACCGACTACAAAATCAGAGCGAATATTCACGAAGGAATTGATAGTACGCTGCTAATTTTAAAATACCGCCTCAAAGCTGACCAACATCGCCCGGAGATCGTCATTGAGCAAGAATACGGTGATCTGCCACTAATTGAATGTTTTCCTGGGCAATTAAACCAAGTATTTATGAATATCTTGGCGAATGCTATTGATGTCTTTGACGAAGCTGCTCAAACCGCTAAATTTGCTGAATTGCAAAATCGACCCCAGAAAATTACGATTCGTACACAAGCCGCTACCGACAAAATTTATATTCATATTCAAGACAATGGTAAAGGCATGAGTGCAGACGTAAAAAACCGCATTTTTGACCATTTATTTACTACCAAGGCTGTAGGTAAAGGTACAGGCTTAGGCTTGGCGATCGCGCGTCAAATTGTAGAAGAAAAACACGGCGGGAAAATCGAGGTTAATTCAGTTTTAGGAGAAGGAACAGAATTTATTATTTCCCTACCAATTACAGGTTGATTTGTTGAGTAATAAGTGCTGAGTAATGAGTGCTGAGTGCTGAGTAATGAGTAATGAGTAATGAGTGCTGAGTGCTGAGTGCTGTTAGCGGTAGCGCGGCGTTTAGCCGGTGCTGAGTAATGACTAATGACTATTGACTATTGACTAAAAAATCTTTCCATCAAACACTCAGCAATTCTTTGTGCTGCACCAGGCTTACCCATTCTTTGCCTACCATTCTCTGCAATTAGGTGTAACCTGTCAGGATGAGTGAACAGCGATCGCACCTGCACAGCTACTTCTGCTGGTTCTGAGACTAAAATCAACGATAAGCCTAATAATCGGCTTTGGGCTTCTGCAAAACCGGGGTTATATTGTGGCCCCTCTCCTGGAATGGCGATCGCTGGTTTCCCTAAACCTATAAACTGTTCTGTAGCTGTCCCGGCCATGGCGATCGCTACGTCTCCCCAATGCAAACATTCATTGTATGCTTGTTGTGTTAGCAGGAAATAGACGTTTCTTTGCTGAAAGATGAGAGCTTGATTGTCTGGTAAAGGTAGGGGAAATTCTGTTGAGGCTTGCCAACCATGAGATTTTAAGGATTTGGCGAAGGCTTGTATATCTAAGTTGGGTGCGATCGCTCCTAAAAACACCACTTTACCGGAATTGGGGACGAATGAATTTTCCTCGCGAAAACTCGCCATCAATGCAGACACCCCCACCATCATGATTTCCCAATTTTTATATGCTTCCGGCGGACGCGAACCAGGAAGTAAAGTAATCATCAGTGGTCTAGTTAATTCTTGTTGTTGACTATCAATACTATAAAGTTGTTGGGTATTAAATCTTGGTTCTAGTCCATCCATCATGGGATTGCCAAAATTAAAGGCGGGAATCGGCCACTGATTTAAAATTTTTGCGGTTAACCCATCTCTGGGAAACACGGCTTTACAACGACGGCGACTCATTAACCACCTTTCCCAAGGATGGTAAATCGAACCAGAAAAATTTTCCCAACGGGCGGCTTTGGATTGTCGAGGGAGAATTCCTACTTCATCCCGCACATAATATTCTGATTTGGCTGTCCCCACAAAAGCATATTTAGCCCCACTGATATAGGCAAACAATAGCGGGACAATATCCCCTACCGCCAAGACAGCATTTTGCTGGCCTAATTTTTTTTGCGATCGCACCCAACGCCGCACTGCTTGAATTTGACTCCAAGTTAATTGTAATAAACCACCACGTACATCTCGCGCTAATTGTCGCCCATCCATATAGACAAACCCACCAGAAGGCATTGTGCGGACTGTACCAATCAGAGGAATATTTAACTTTTGATAGGCGTGTCCTTCTCCCACCAAAGGCAATGCAAAGATATCTGGTGGGTAGGGTTGTTGCAATAATGCCTGCAAAATGCGGGCAGCAATTACATCTTCCCCATGACCATTACTTAATACTAATAGCTGCAATCGAGAATCGGCACTTGATGAATTAGAGGCAAAAGATAAGCGAGATAAATCATTCATAACCAGGGATTGGGCATTGGAAATTGGGCATGGGGCATTGGGTAAAATCTTGTTTGCTTCCCCCACACCCTTACACCCTTATACCCCCATACCCCTAATTTAAGAAACAAAATAGCAAAATTAATGGTCTATTTCAGTAATTCGTAATTTTGGCGTTGCTGATTGAGAATATGAATTGTCTCACGCAAAGGCGCAAAGGCGCGAAGGAACAAAGGAAAATAAAAGTATTGCTGGCATTTCATACTTTGATTCAGCAACGCTGTAATTTTTAACAAACTTTGGGGGTTTAAGTCCCCTGCTTCTATAAGCAGCGTGTTTTGTGTCGGGGTTTAAATCCCCGTCACAAAACGTAATTGCGAATTGCGAATTGCGAATTGCGAATTGTTTTAATTCTCAATACCGCCACTGCGGAATTCATAAAATCGTGTAAAGCATCACACAGGCATGGATAAGCTTTTTTCCCATGCCCAATTCCCTATGCCCTATTTCCCAAATGATTATGCGTGTTCCTTCTACTACCATTTTGACTTTAGCTACTTTGGCGGCTGGTAATGTTACGCAATCAGCTATGGCTGCACCTGCTACCGCTTCTACTCAGGCTGCACCAGACCAAAATCTAGTAGTTCCCGTAGTGGAAGAAAAACCTGCACCCCTCAAGAATGTGGCTGCACCAGAAACGGAGATGACTCCCCAATTTTCCCAATCTTCAAAGCCTGTTGTTCTCCCGCCTACACCTGCTGTAGTCACACCAGCACCCCCCAAACCTACCACGACTGAAAGCGGTTTAGTCGTCACAGCTACCGATGTGCAGATAGTAGGTGCAACTCCCGAATTACAGCAAGTGATTCGCCAAGTGATTAAAACTCAGGCGGGGGGAGAAACTAGCCAAAATCAGTTGCAAAGTGATATCGCTGCTATTTTGCAGACTGGTTTATTTGTCAGTGCGGAGGTTAATACTAGCGTTAACCCATCGGGGTTAAATGTAGTGTATCAGGTGCAACCCGTGGTCGTGCGATCGCTGCAACTCTCAGGTGCTAAAGCTTTGACTTACCAAGTCGCCCTCACACCTTTTCAATCTCAGGTTGGTAAACCCATCAGTCCCGCACAACTAAAAACCGCAGTCCAACAAATCAATAAATGGTACACCGACAACGGTTATAACTTAGCACGAGTGTTATCAATTAAACCCAATCCCCAAGGTATTCTCACGGTCAATGTGGCGGAAGGTTTAGTTAGTGATATCAAGTTTCGCTTTGTGAATGATGAGGGTAAAACCGTTGATGCTCAAGGTAATCCCGTTTCCGGTCGCACCAAACCAGATTTCTTGAAACAACAACTGCAACTCAAAGCAGGTCAGGTCTTCCAAGAAAATATTGTCCGTCAAGATGTGCAGAACTTGTATCGTACCGGCTTATTTCAAAGTATCAATGTGGCCTTTGAAGGTGATGCTAGTAATTTAGATGTGATTTATGAACTCAAGGAAAATGGAGCGCGAGCGATTAATTTAGGCGGTAGTTACAATGCTGATACGGGGTTAATCGGGACTGTAAACTATCAAGACCAAAATATTGGCGGCAGAAATGATATTTTAAATGTGAATGTGGGTGTTGGTAGCCGTGATTTGCAATTTGATACTAAATTTATTAGTCCCTATCGGGCTACAAATCCCGACCGCTTAGGCTACACAGTCAAAATCTTCCGTAACCGTCAACTTTCTGAAACCTTTGATGATCAGATTACCTTAGCCAACGGTGATAAAGTGCGAGAAGGTAAGATTGGTGCAAGTATTAGCTTACAACGACCTATTGATGATTGGGATACCTCATTAGGTTTTAATTATACTCGTACCAGCATCCGCGATCGCCAAGGTAATATTACCACCAATGATATTCAAGGTAATCCTCTATCAGCTAGTGGTAACGGTGTTGATGACCTAGCTACCGTATCTTTTACCGCCACCAAAGACCAACGCGACAATCTGATTAATCCCACCCAAGGTTCTGTTCTCAGACTCAGTACAGAACAATCTGTACCCATCGGTGAAGCTAACATTTCCATGAATCGTCTCACCGCTAATTACAGTCAATATTTGCCAGTCAACTTATTTAACAGTCAAAAACCCCAAGTATTTGCTGTAAATGTGCAGGCTGGGACAGTTTTGGGCAAATTACCACCCTACGATACCTTTAATTTAGGTGGTTCTAATTCTGTACGTGGTTACGACGTTGGCGATGTCGGGAATGGTCGCAGTTATGTACTAGCCTCCGCCGAATATCGTTTTCCCATCGCCCCAATATTTGGGGGTGTAGTCTTTGCTGACTTCGCCTCCGATTTAGGTTCTGGCGATACCGTTGTTGGAGACCCCGCAGGCGTAAGGAATAAACCCGGCACTGGGTTTGGTTATGGTGCAGGAGTCAGGGTAGACTCTCCATTAGGTCTAATTCGTGCTGACTACGGTATTAATGACCAAGGTGAAAGCAGAGTACATTTAGGCATAGGTCAACGTTTTTAAAATTCAGAAGTTCGTAGTGAGGACTTTCTCAGAGGGTGACAACCTACCTATAAAGTTTGCTGGATAAGGGATAGGGCATAAAAACCACGCTGAAAATAGAGTCGTTTATGGGGTTTGAGGGCAATCAGACTTAGAACCCAATCTGCCCATAATTCCATCCCATAACGCCATCGTTGTCCGTAGAGTCCAAAGCTAAAGTGACTCTGGTATGGGGTGATGTCTTTGTGTGATTGGATACGACCAGCATAGATATCTATGCCTAATTTTTGCATCTGTTGCCCTTGCATGGTCGCCAAACAATAAGCCAGAGTAATCAACAAGACTAAGGCTAAAAAACGGGTGTCATTAACCTTGGTGTCTTCTAAGTTATAGCCACTTGTTTTATAATCCTTGAACATTTGTTCAATGCCCCAACGACAACGATAGACTGCCAATGCTTGCTGTAATGTTGGGAGGTTAGTTAAGATATACCAAGGTTCTTTTGCTCCCTGATTATTATATTTTCGTCTCCAATAGATCGCTAAATTAAATAGTCCGATTCCATCCCCTTTATTGCACCTGACTCCCTGATAAAATTTAGACATTCCTGGTTTGAATCCCAGATTTTTCAGGACTTGATACTCTTGATTCAATGCTGTTTGGAAATGCAGGTCTTTTTTTTGCCTCAGAGCGAATAATAAACCTCTGTCATCCAGCCATTGAGCCAGTTTAGGACTGTGAAATTCTCGGTCTCCTAATACTAAAACCGGATAATTTTTAAATAGAGTCAGCACCGTTTTTAGCAACCGTTTTTGAGTAGGAAAATTACTGTTTCCTACCTGTTTTAATACTTCCCAATACAAAGGAAGCGCATGAGTTCCCCAGACTAAACTCACCATAAATACATTTCTTCCCTTCCATTGAGTTCTGTCAATTGCAATTATCCAATATCCATATTTATGGTGTTTGAGTCTCTGGAGACGACGACGCTGCTCTCGATTTAAGTTTCGTCCCGTTTGTACTTGTCTTATCCAATATTTTATCAAGGGAAACCATAAAAGTTTGACATTGAGTTGAGGCAAGTTTAAAAAGCGTTGCAGGTTTCGCTTGCGACTGCCATATTGAATCGGTTGTGGAAACACACTCGCTAAAACGGAGAGTTTTACCTGTCGATGAACTTGTAGCAATAATAACAGAAGCTGTATGGTTATATACTGGCTTTCATTCAGATGCCCACGCAGGGTTTTTTGGTAAGATTCAGGAAACATATTTTTTCAGGGGAGTCACAACTGTACTCCCTATTTTTTGTCTTCACCATCCTCTCAAAGTTTTGTCCTGCATAGCTTATAGTTGCCTTGTCACCCTTTAAGGAGGACTTTAGTCCTCATCTCAATCTCAGGACTAATACCAATTCTCCAAAATTAGGCAACAGATGCAAAGCTTGAAACCCAGATTGTATCTGAATTGCGAATTGCGAATTGCGAATTGCGAATTGCGAATTGGTATAAAGTCCTTACTACAAACCCCATAAGCAAAAAAGCGTCCCCCCAGAAAGGAAGGACGCTTTTTTAGTTAGCTAGAAGCTTTAAGAATTAACCGTTGATAGCAGGTGCGCTGATAGCAACAGGAGCAACTTCACCAGCAGCCAAGTCTAAGGGGAAGTTGTGAGCGTTACGCTCGTGCATTACTTCCATACCTAAGTTAGCGCGGTTGATGATGTCAGCCCAGGTGTTGATGACGCGACCTTGGGAGTCAATCACCGATTGGTTGAAGTTGAAGCCGTTGAGGTTGAACGCCATTGTGCTTACGCCCAATGCTGTGAACCAAATCCCGATTACAGGCCATGCAGCGAGGAAGAAGTGCAAGGAACGGCTGTTGTTGAAGGACGCGTATTGGAAGATTAAGCGACCGAAGTAACCGTGTGCTGCTACGATGTTGTAGGTTTCTTCTTCTTGACCGAATTTGTATCCGTAGTTTTGGGATTCGTTTTCGGTTGTTTCACGAACTAAGGAAGAGGTTACTAAGGAACCGTGCATTGCGGAGAACAAGCTACCACCGAATACACCAGCCACACCTAACATGTGGAAGGGGTGCATCAGGATGTTGTGTTCTGCTTGGAACACGATCATGAAGTTGAAGGTACCGGAGATACCCAAGGGCATACCGTCAGAGAAGGAACCTTGTCCGATGGGGTAGATGAGGAATACTGCGGTTGCTGCTGCTACGGGTGCGGAGAATGCTAGGCAGATCCAAGGACGCATGCCCAAGCGGTAGGATAGTTCCCATTCACGACCGAGGTAGCAGAATACGCCGATCAAGAAGTGGAATACTACTAGTTGGTATGGGCCACCGTTGTACAACCATTCGTCTAAGGATGCTGCTTCCCAAATTGGGTAGAAGTGTAAACCAATGGCGTTAGAAGAAGGTACTACTGCTCCGGAGATGATGTTGTTTCCGTAGAGTAAGGAACCTGCTACTGGTTCGCGGATACCGTCGATGTCAACGGGGGGTGCGGCGATGAAGGCGATGATGAAGCAGGTGGTTGCAGCTAGCAAGGTGGGGATCATTAATACGCCAAACCAGCCGATGTATAGGCGGTTGTTGGTGCTGGTGATCCAGTTGCAGAACTGCTCCCATACGTTTGCGCTTTTGCGCTGTTGTAAGGTTGCTGTCATTTCTTTATGATTACGTTTTGGTATGAATGTTTTAGGTTTCTCAACCTGTTACATAGCTTAATCCATAGTATTGCGTTTTGTAAAGTATTTTGAGAAAAAATTTTCGCCTTTAACCTGTGGAAAGCTCTGATACTGAGTTTTTATAGATATTTCAGGCTTACAGAGTAAATTAATTTTGCTTAACACTGTTCATTTACTATTCTTCAAAGATTGTGACTAAACCATTAGCCAAAGCTTCCCTTGTCAGCTATAGCCCTGCTTACACAATCGTTCCAACTTATGAATGCTTCAATCGCTGCACCTACTGCAATTTTCGCACTGACCCTGGTGAAAGCCCTTGGATGGGTTTATCAGCAGCTGAGGGTATCTTAAAAAGACTGCAAAATCAGCAAGTTTGTGAAATTCTTATTCTTAGCGGTGAAGTGAGTCCTCACTCACATAAACGTAAAGATTGGTTTCAAATAATTTATGATTTGTGTGATTTAGCTTTATCAATGGGTTTTTTACCACACACCAACGCAGGGCCTTTGAGCTTTGCAGAGATGCAGCGACTCAAAAATGTCAATGTATCAACGGGCTTAATGTTAGAACAGTTAACCCCATCATTATTAAAGACAGTCCATCGTCATGCACCGAGTAAATTACCAGAACTAAGATTGCAACAATTAGAATGGGCGGGAGAATTGCAAATTCCCTTTACTACAGGCTTATTGTTGGGAATTGGAGAAACTTCTGATGATTGGTGGGAAACATTAACAGCCATTTCCCAGATTCATCAACGTTATCATCATATTCAAGAAGTAATCTTACAACCCCATAGCCCAGGTAATCAGCAAACCTTTGACGCGCCACCATTTGATCCTCATCAGCTACCAGCAGTTATTGCTAAAGCACGCCAGATTTTACCGTCAGATATCACAATTCAAATTCCGCCCAATTTAGTGAAAGATGAGCAATGGTTACTTGCTTGTATTGAAGCTGGCGCAAGAGATTTAGGCGGAATTAGCCCGAAAGATGAAGTAAACCCAGATTATCCCCATATTCAAGAACGAGAATTAAGGGAAATTTTAGAGCCTGCGGGGTGGGAATTAGTGCCACGTTTACCTATATATCCCCAGTTTGACAGTTGGTTGTCGGGTGAATTGCAAACATTAGTAAAGCAATGGCGAGAAGTTTTAACGCCAGTTTAGGGGATTGGGGAAAGGTGATGAAGCTTTGTATTGTAAGGGTTTGATGATTGCTTGGGACGAGTTTTTGAATTCTTCTGTTCTCTGTGTCTCTGTACCTCTGCGTGATGCAAAAAATATTTACGCAAGAGGTTTTATTGATGAGTATCACGACTGCACTTTACTTTTTTTCTTTTACCCAGCACCGCAATTTTCTATAATTTTTAGTATTATGAGCAACATTGCTATATTTTTTACCTATGGTTAATAGTCCTGATTTACTCAGTCAACTCTACAACGCCTTTAACCCCTTTGAACCTCTACCAGCAGGTGATCCGAAATATGTAGACTGTCAGGATGTGCGGGGGGATGCGGATATTCTCCAAGAGTTGGGAAATCGGATGCGACTGTCAGATCAAAATACTTATCAATTGTATTCTGGTCATCGGGGTGCGGGTAAATCTACAGAACTGCTGAGGTTAAAAAAGTATTTAGAAAATCGCCAATTTTATGTCGTCTATTTTGCGGCTGATGAAGAGGATATCGACTCAGAAGATGCTCAGTATACAGATATTCTCCTTGCTTGTACTCGTCGCTTGCTGAAAGACTTGAAAGAAATCGCTAGTCCTCGTCCTATACTCGACTGGCTCAAAAATCGCTGGGAAGATGTGAAAGATTTGGTGCAGACTCCTATAGAGTTTGACAGCCTAGCGATAGAAGCGCAACTGAGCCAATTTGCCAAATTGACAGCTAATTTAAGGGCTGTTCCTGAATTACGCCAGAAGATTCGCCAAAAAATTAACCCCCACACTGTTACGTTAATTCAGGTTTTAAATGAGTTTCTTGGGGATGCTAAACAACACTTACCTAACGGCTACACTAAACTGGCGGTAATTGTCGATAATTTAGACCGGATGGTGTTAGTTAAAGATGGAGAACGCACCAATTATGACGAAGTATTTCTAGACCGCAGCGAACAACTTCAAGCTTTAGACTGTCATTTGGTTTACACTCTCCCTATTTCCATGTTGTATTCTACAAGGGCAACGGATCTGAGGGATATATATGGTGAATGTTTAACTTTACCGATGATTATGGTGAAAACTATCCAAGGAGATGTTTACCAGCCAGGAATCAATAAAGTTAAGGAAGTAATTAACAGGCGAGTCCGACACATTGCACCGGAATTATCATTAGATAAAGACATTTTCGATAGTCCCCAAACCTTAGAAAAACTCTGCTTAATGAGTGGAGGTCATGTGAGGAATTTGCTATTGTTAACTCAAGACGCTATTGGAAGGTCTGAAGAGTTACCAATTACAGAAAATGCAGTACGCAGAGCAATTACTCAAGCTAGAGATACTTACCGCCGCGCCGTCGAAAATTCTCAATGGTGTTTGTTAGCAGAAGTCTCCCGTACTAAACGCATTGTTAATGATGATGAGTATAGAAAGCTGATGTATAATCGATGCCTTTTAGAATATCGTTATCTAGATGATGAAGGCGAGATGCAGCGTTGGTATGATATTCATCCATTAATTCAAGGAGTTACAGAATTTAAAGAAGCCGTAGCAAAACTTCCATGAACTCAGATTTTAATGACTGGGATGATGATTTACCCCCTGAACTAGAAGCAGCCTATCCAGATTTAGTCCGCGCCCTGAAACGCAAATCTGGATTTGGCTTGTATTTTGTGCAGTGTACTCCTGTGGAAGCAGATAATTTAACTACTAAACTTCCCCAGGATATTCCCCACAAGCACATAGAAGTTTTGCGCTTGGTTGAGGCGATTGATAATTTATATCAGCGAGTGGGTGAGTTTGTTCAAAACAAGCAAATAGATATTTTATTAATTAAAGGTCTGGAATATTCCTTATATAAATATGAGAAAAGAACCTTTGGTGAAATAACCGAAGGACAATTTAGCAACTTAACCAGTGTGCCGCATATTTTAAATCACTTAAACCAACAGCGAGAAAGGTTTAGAGATGATTTTCCATTTTGCTTTGTTTTCCTGTTGCGCTCCTTTTCCATCAACTATTTAATTCATCGCGCCCCAGATTTTTTTGATTGGCGTTCTGGAGTATTTGAATTACCAACTACACCAGAGTTAGTTGAACAGGAATCATCTCGCATACTAGATGAAGCCGATTATAACGAATATTTACAACTCAGCCCAGAGAAAAAGATAGAGAAAGTGCTAGCAATTCAAGACTTGCTAGCTGAACCAAACCAAACAGAAAATCAAAAACCCAGGTTACTACTTGAACTAGGTAAATTGTTGCGTTCAGCTAATGAATTTGAAGCAGCGATATCATCCTACGACCAAGCTGTGAAATTTAAACCTGATTTTCTCGACGCTTGGAACAATCGCGGCATTGCGCTAAAAAATTTAGGACGCAATGAAGAGGCAATATTATCCTACGACCAAGCTGTGAAATTTAAACCTGATTTTCACGAAGCTTGGTACAATCGCGGCATTGCGCTATCAGATTTAGGACACAATGAAGAGGCAATATTATCCTACGACCAAGCACTGAAATTTAAACCTGATTTTCACGAAGCTTGGAATAATCGCGGCATTGCGCTAAAAAATTTAGGACGCAATGAAGAGGCGATATCATCCTACGACCAAGCACTGAAATTTAAACCTGATTTTCACGAAGCTTGCTACAATCGCGGTAATACACTATTAGATTTAGGACGTTATGAAGAGGCGATATCATCCTACGACCACGCACTGAAATTTAAACCCGATAAACACGAAGCTTGGTACAATCTTGGCATTGCGCTAAAAAATTTAGGACGCAATGAAGAGGCGATATTATCTTACGACCAAGCACTGCAATTTAAACCCGATAAACACGAAGCTTGGTACAATCGCGGCAATGCACTAAGAGATTTAGGACGCAATGAAGAGGCGATATTATCTTACGACCAAGCACTGCAATTTAAACCCGATAAACACGAAGCTTGGTACAATCGCGGCAATGCATTAAGAGATTTAGGACGCAATGAAGAGGCGATATCATCCTACGACCAAGCACTGCAATTTAAACCCGATAAACACGAAGCTTGGTACAATCGCGGTAATGCGCTAAGAGATTCAGGACGCGATGAAGAGGCGATATCATCCTACGACCAAGCACTGAAATTTAAACCCGATTATCATCAAGCTTGGGAGAATAGAGGCTACGCCGCTTATCAACTAGGTTTTTATTCTGAAGCAATATCTAGTTTTGACAACGTTATAAAAATTCAACCAGATGAATATACTTGCTGGAATAACAAGGGATATTTACTGCTCAAAAAATATTCTGCTGAAGGTCTGGTTATTGTTTATGAGAAAGCTTTAGAAATTGGCTTCAGAATAAAAAAACACCATAATAACAGAAAAACTCTAGTATTAGAAATACCAGAATCTTCAGAAGCTCTTATAAATTTCGATAAAGCTCTTGAACTTAAACCTGATTATGGCTTGACATGGGCGAACCGAAGTTTTGCACTTTATTATTTATCTCGTTATCAAGATGCTATTAATAGTTGTGATAAAGCTCTTGAGTTTAAATATGACAGCTATGTTACTTGGTCTAATAAAGGTTTTGCCTTAATGCAATTAGAACGTTATGAGGAAGCTATCAGTTGTTTTAATAAGGTTATAGATATTGAACCGGATAATCATACTGCTTGGTACAGTAAAGCTCGTTGCTATGCTGCACAGATAAATGTTGAATTAGCAATTGAAAGTTTAAGAACTGCTATTAGCATGAGTCCTAATGAATACCGTGAAATGGCAAAATATGATTCAAATTTTGATGTGATTCGAGAAGATACAAGATTTCTGGCTTTAATTAAACAATAGTATGTGTGATCGCCTTCAAAGTCTCACTTAATAAATTAAAGCGATCGCTCACATTTTCACCCACCAACTATTTCTCAACTTCTAACTGTTTTCTCACCCAATTACGGAAGTTTCTTGTCATCGCCATCACACCAATTCGCTGACTTTCTTCTAAAAATTTGGGAATTTCAGTTAAAGCCAACTGATTAAACATCGGTGAACTATTACATTCTATATATTGCCCCTGTTGCAGTTGATAAATATAAAATAATCCATCATCATAACGCCACAATTCAGCCACACCCAAGGAAGCATAAATCTGGAATTTATCTAGTGAAGAACTAGTCAAATCTATTTCTACTACTAAATCTGGTGGTGGGTCAGTATTTAAATCAATCTCCGTTTTATTCCGCATCAATACTGCATTACGAATATAGTAGCTGCCATCTGGTTCAGCACCACGCCGCAAATCTTCCCGTTTAAATGTTGTAGAACCAGCCGGAAGAATTTCTAAATTTAACTCTTCCCCCAAAACAAAAATCAGACGTTCAATTAAACATTTCCAATACTCATGGGAGAAAAGCGGGGTCATAATTTCCAGCGTTCCTTGGTCATAAGTCATTTGGGAAGTTCGGTCTTCTCCCATATCAGCTAACATGGTTTCAAAAGTCTGCCAGCTAATATTCCTCAACACAACTCTTTGTTCTGAAGCGTGACGTGTAGTGACCATTGCTGGATGAGATAGGGGATATTTTATGTTTTGATTTTAAACCAATTCGCAATGGGCTAACGCCCCGCTTCGCTAACGCAATTCGCATTAAACGTAAATTTGATTTTTCATAGTCTAAGGGAACACCAAAAAATAAATTATCGCAAATAAATAGCTTATTAGGGTGCGTCAGTGCGATAAAACCTAACTATACCAAGAGATTATTCATACTGACGCACCCTACAGTTTGGATATTTTTTTATCTGGAAGTCCCTAACGGCAGAATTTACGATCGCTATCATGATCAGGATACTGCCAAGAATAGGCAAAGTGACTCACTCCCTTAAGTTTGGGTGCAAATTGCTGTAATGCTTGCATTTGGTCTTCTAATGAGGGACGATTACTCACGGGTTCACCCCATTTACCTGCTAACGCTGGAATAATCTGTGTTCCTGGCTTGGCGGAACTGATTACCCGTTGTACTTGTTCCACAATACAGTTAACGTTACCGCAATTTGCATAGGACATGGGATGCCACTGTAAGGAACTAGGAAACTGATCCCACGGTTGCAAGCGGGAATCATAGCCTTGTCCCACAACTTGATTACCTTCTGGGAAAAATACCGCACCGGAGGGAATACCGAGTTGTTTGGCTGGGAGACTAGCTAAGGTAACAAAGTCTATAATGCCTTGCATGGCATGGGCTACCGTCAATAACCACAATTCTGTTTGCAGTAGGGGTTGTCTTTCGTTAGCTGACAGGAGTGATTTTTCTTGGGTTGGGGGAGTACGGCCTTGCCATAACGGTTCACTTTCTTGGGGATAGAGTTGATCAACCTCGCTAATATCTCCGGCTGTGATGTATCCCTTGCCTAAGAAACGCCGAATTAACTCTAGTCCTTTATTATTTTGGGCGCGACGAAACAAAGCTTCTTGAGTTGCTTTAGTAAATAACCATAAATCTGTGACTTTGGTGGCGATGGAATCACTACCAGCTTGACGGGGATAGCGGATGTAGTCAAATAACACTCCATCGGGACGACGACGGAGGATTTCTTGCACCATGCGGTAATAGTCGCGTTTGGCTTGTTCGTTGTAGGGGTCGATAAATACTTGATTGCCATCATTGACAACATATAAGCTAGTTTGACCCTTACCGTTACGGGCGATCGCACTTTCTCTATCTCTTCTGAGTGCGTAGCTATAGCCAAAGTTGGTAGTATACAGCCAAGTATAAACTTTCAATCCCCTTTGTTTGCCCTTTTTAATGGCTGTGGCGAGTAAATCGGCTTTTTCCGCGCCAGGATTGCGAATTACTGAAGGCCAAACTGTCGGGTTATTGGCTGCGGGTAACAAGACGCGTCCATCATAAAATGCTTCTAGATAAACTTGGTTATAGCCATCATTAATCACTCGATCCATAATCTGATCTATAGCCCCCGGCCTGAGATCACAAGCGTATAAACGTAACCACACAGCCTGGACTTGCGGCCAAGTGCGGTTACGACATTGCTGGACTTCTTTGGCGTGTTTTTGAATTAATTGCTGATAGCGTCTGTTAGCGTCTTTATCCCCTTTGAGGGTTAATAAGCGCAAATTTTCTTTATTTTTGACCGCAGTTGATGAAATGCGACAATATTCTGTGACTTGTGCTTGGGCTGGTTGGAGAAGCCAGAAGCTAAAAGGCAAAATAGAGCAAGTAATCCCTATAAATAAATTCAGGGGATGACTCAAAAACGGTTTTCTAATTAATTTCACTCTCACACGCGGCCGGGGATGGTTAGACATACTGAATCGGAAAATAACAAACCCATCATCCACCCTCTGGCGATCGCCAGGGTGAATATGTATCGAATGTTATACAGCACAGAACACAGAACGGAAACAGGGAAAAGGCTGAATTGGGACTGGGGATTAGGGACTGGGGACTGGGGATTGGGGAACAGGAAAAATTGAATGATCTGAACTGTATTGTTCTATAAACTTATAAAAGTGTTTTAAACAACATCATCCTACTAGGGGGATATTCCAGAAGGAGTATAGGGGCAGCGTAATTATTTGGGTTCTTTTTCCTATACGTAGATTTCCTTACGGCTAATCTTTCTCACCCCTAAACCCCTACACCCCCACACCCTTACACCCCTAAATCCCTAAACCCCCACCTCCTAAAATTTGCTTAAGAAAAATCAAAGCAATTTTGTCTAACTTTGAGTACAGAATAGTTGTCAGTCACAACGCTATTACCAGCAATCATTATGTCTGAATCAACCATAGAATCAATCTTACAAGAGAAGCGGTTATTTCATCCCACTAGTGAATTTTCGCAGGCGGCACATATCAAAAGTTTGGAGGATTATCAGCGTCTTTATGACCAAGCTAAGGCTGATCCGCAAAAATTCTGGGCAGATTTGGCGGAATCAGAATTGCATTGGTTTGAAAAATGGCACACAGTCCTAGATTGGCAACCACCTTTTGCAAAGTGGTTTGTGGGCGGAAAAATCAATATTTCTTACAACTGTCTTGACAGACATTTAACTACTTGGCGCAAAAATAAAGCTGCTTTGATTTGGGAAGGGGAACCAGGGGATTCTCGCACCCTTACCTATGCCCAACTACATCGGGAAGTCTGTCAGTTTGCCAATGTGTTGAAGCAACTGGGTGTACAAAAAGGCGATCGCGTGGGCATTTATATGCCGATGATTCCAGAAGCGGCGATCGCTATGTTGGCTTGTGCCAGAATTGGCGCACCCCATAGTGTAGTGTTTGGTGGTTTTAGTGCTGAGGCGTTGCGCGATCGCTTAAATGATGCGGAAGCGAAGTTAGTGATTACCGCCGATGGTGGTTGGCGTAAAGATGCGATCGTTCCTCTTAAAGAACAGGTAGATAAAGCGATCGCGAATGGTCTTGTTCCCAGTGTCAACCATGTTTTGGTCGTACAACGCACTGGACAAAAAACTCACATGGAACCAGGACGTGACCATTGGTGGCACGATTTACAAAAAGGCGTATCAGGAGATTGTCCCGCCGAACCAATGGACAGTGAAGATATGCTGTTTGTTCTCTACACTTCCGGCAGTACCGGCAAACCCAAGGGTGTAGTTCATACTACTGGCGGTTACAACTTATACAGCCACATGACCACCAAATGGATTTTCGATTTACAAGATACAGATGTCTATTGGTGTACTGCCGATGTGGGTTGGATTACTGGACACAGTTATATTGTCTATGGGCCTTTGTCCAACGGTGCTACAACATTAATGTATGAAGGCGCGCCCCGTGCTTCTAATCCTGGTTGTTTTTGGGATGTAATTGAAAAATACGGTGTAAATATTTTCTACACTGCACCTACAGCAATTCGGGCATTTATCAAAATGGGTGAACACCATCCCAAATCCCGCAATTTGTCTTCCTTGCGCCTGTTGGGAACTGTGGGTGAACCAATTAACCCCGAAGCTTGGATGTGGTATTACCGTGTAATTGGCGGGGAACGTTGCCCCATTGTTGATACTTGGTGGCAAACAGAAACCGGCGGAATTATGATTACACCCCTTCCTGGGGCAATTCCCACTAAACCAGGATCAGCAACTTTACCCTTCCCTGGCATTTTCGCCGATATCGTAGATTTGGATGGTAATTCCGTCGGTGAAAATGAAGGCGGTTACTTAGCGGTACGCCATCCCTGGCCGGGAATGATGCGGACTGTCTACGGTGATCCTGAACGCTTCCGCCGCACCTACTGGGAACATATTCCCCCCAAAGATGGGCAGTATACTTACTTTGCTGGTGATGGGGCGAGAAAAGATGAAGACGGCTATTTCTGGGTGATGGGACGGGTAGATGATGTGCTGAATGTTTCAGGACACCGCCTGGGGACAATGGAAATTGAATCAGCCCTGGTGTCTCACCCAGCCGTAGCTGAGGCGGCGGTAGTTGGTAAGCCAGATGAACTCAAAGGCGAGGAAGTAGTAGCTTTTGTGACTTTAGAAGGGACTTATCAAGCCAGTGAAGACTTGAGTAAAGAACTGAAAAAGCACGTAGTTGCAGAAATTGGTGCGATCGCCCGTCCTGGAGAAATCCGCTTTACTGACGCATTACCCAAAACGCGATCGGGTAAAATCATGCGGCGGTTACTGCGAAATCTCGCCGCCGGACAAGATGTGACTGGTGATACTTCCACACTAGAAGATAGAAGCGTTTTGGATAAGTTACGGGAAGGCGCGTAAATTTTTATCGAATATTATAGGGTAGGCAAAACAGCCTACCCTATTTTTGTGAAGGTTCAATTTAATCCGGTAGTATGAGCAGATAAAGCTTTACTAAGACAATTTGTAGTTGCCTATTTAGAATTTATTTCTTCTTCTATAGTGCGTTTTAAACCATCCGAAATGGGCAATCTGCGAATTTCCTGGCAAAGATTACGCTTTGATTCACCGTTTTGCAGACGTTGCTCATAAATTGATACCAATAAAATTTCCAATCCATATCTAGATAACATATCTGCTGCTAAACCCGTTATGCTAAGTAAAGCAGCACCACCCGCTATACCAAAAGGCCCACCCAACATTAATAATGCGGATGTAACGCCAGCCATTCCTGTCAAACCTGTAGTTCCCATCAAAGCTAAAAGTAGCACTGCGGGAAATCCCTTTTCAGCTACTTCCTTAATAAATTCTTCCATACTAAATTAGCTACTACACTCTATAAAAACTAGATTGTTTACAAATCTAGGTAAGTTACTATTTTTAGATTTACTTATAAATATATCTAAATACCTCCGTAGCAATATCGAACTTATACCAATTCTCCAAAATTGAGCAACAGATAGGAACTTTGAAATTTAGATGTTATCTGACTTACTTAATTGAATTAGTGTAGCGGGAATTTATTCTATTGAAAATTGGCACTATTGATATATTGCAAGAAAAATCTTCATGTGCTTAGAAGATGGCTACAGATTTGACTGTCTATAAAAATCGAAAAATATTACAAGTACGGTATTTGCTTAATATGTAGAATTTTTGCCTAAAAATGTTAGATCCGATTTTGGATTGGGAATCTTAATATAAGAAACAGAAATTCAGTAGTTTCCTACTTCTAATTATCTCTCTTAACTATTGTAACTTACTGCAAGTATGTTCTCTATGGAATCCTCAACAAAGTCTCCTTTTTATTGGCTGGAAAAAGTTTGGCAATCACATTTTCAAGCAATCCTAATAGTTTGTTTCTTGATATGGACTTCTTTATTAGCAACTACAACCTTGAAGGTTCAGCACTCTTGCCATCCTATGATTCATTGGTCTGGCGATCTGCCGATAGATTGTATGGAAAGGTCAGGACAAAAAGTTTCTTCTACTCCTAAAGAAAACAGCACTACTCAGACTCAACCAAAATATCAAAATAAAACTGAAACTTCAAATTATCCAAAAATCCCTAGTAAAAAATCATCCGACACCCACATTCTGGCAAAAATAAATAACAATCCTGATGTTACTGCTGGTGCTATTGCTATAGGTGTTGCCACAAGTATTGCTTTAATTGCAAGCTCCCCACTAGCGGTTGTTCTTGGTTCTGGATTTGTTACTTGGTTAGCAATTAGAACTGTTTTATCTATTGGAGCGCATTAAACCACTAATTTTGAATATTCAAGAATTTATTTCAGGAGAAACAGGTGATGCAATCTCTTCCTCAGAATAACAATAATCCAGTAAATAGTTCACAACAATTATCAAATTCTCCTGTTAATCAGGTGATGAATACAGGTTCAGGTAATCAACTGAGTAATAATACATCTGTGCCTTTAGGAAATGTAAAGCCTGCTAATAGAAGCTCAATATTGTCAAGCTTACCAAGTGATGTAACCAAAATGATTGTACTTGGGCTTTTCATAATTGGAATAGTTGCTACATTCTTTCTTGTTACTAGGGGGAATGAATTGTGCATTTTCAGCTTTTGTTCTGATATGGGTAGACATTCTCCTACATTAACTAGTGATTTTTGGGCTTTTGCAGGAGGAACCGCGACAGTTGTAGTTTTAACGTCATTCTTAGGAGTTTCATTGCTACCTGCTGTTGGTATAGCCTCTGCTGTTTGGTTTTTTATATATTCTTCGCTGCATTTATCCTAGTTTTTAGAGAGAAATTGATTATGAATCTAATTGAAGTCAAGCAAGTTTCTAAGAACCTTTATCAAGGGTTAAAAAAAAAGCGTGTTCTCAATAGGATTGATTTTTTTGTTGAGGAAGGAGAATTTGTAGTATTGCTAGGAGAAAATGGTGCAGGTAAGACTACCTTATTGAATTTAATTTTAGGAATTCTTCAACCGAGCGAAGGAGAAGTCAAACTCATGGGTCTTTCTCCTCAAGAATCATCTGCAAGAATATCAGTAGGTGCGGTTTTACAAAAAACAAATGTTCCACCAAATTTGAAAGTTAAAGAACTAGTTCAGCTTGTATGTAGTTACTATCCTAATTCACAGACAGTTGTGGATATTTTAAAAAAGGTTGGTCTTGAAGATCAATCTGAAGCATGGGCTAGTCAGTTATGTGGCGGGGAAACACAGCGTTTATTTTTTGCTCTGGCTTTAGTAGGTAATCCAGAACTGCTTATACTTGATGAACCGACGAAAGACTTAGATGCTAAAGGCTATGCACTTTTTTGGCAAGAAATCAGACATTACCGAGAGCAAGGTGTAACCATTTTAATGATTACACATCGTCCGTCAGATTTGGAGGAGCTTAGTAAACTTGCAACTCGTTATGTGACTCTTCATAAATTTAATGAAGCACTCACCGAAGGACAACTTACTCAAGCTGAGAGTATCAAGAGTCAAGAAGAAATATTAGTTAAACTTGAAAACCAAGAGAAGCCACAAACAGAAGTTGTAATTCACCCACAAAATGTTGTATTCATATTTCTACAGCAAATGTGGGTAGAAATCATTCAATTATTGCGTACACCTTTGTTTTTATTAGGTATTATTCTGTTTGCGTGCTGTATTACTGTAATTCCATTTCAGGGTGAAGTTGCAAAGCAAGCACTATTATCATTTAGTGTGTTAATTTTATTGACTATTGCAATTGAGCGATTGGGTAAGAGAGTGTCAGTTGAACGCGCTGAAGGTTGGTTAAAATTGCTGCGTGTAACCCCATTACCACCGGTTATATATATAGCTGCAAAACTTGTTACAACTCTCCTAATATCTGCCATCACCATTACATTAATTATGATCTTAGGAGTCTGGCGATTAAAAATAGACACTGATATCGAACAAGTATTGCTTATTTTCTTCAGTTTAGTTTTAGGAGTCATACCCTTTGCAGTTTTTGGACTAGCTTTAAGCTACCTAACACAACCTAAAAGTTACGACTCTATTGCTGGTTTATCGATTCCGCTTGGCTTGGCTAGTTGTGGTGCTTTACCTCTCACTAATCCACATTTTTTAGAGGATGCAGTTGCTTTTTCACCGTTTTATCACTATCGAGAACTAACTCTATGGGCAGCAGGCCTAAATTATGATCAACATCTCTCGCTACATTTACTATGGCTATTATGGGCTGGAGGGGTGTTTGGATTGATGGCTGTATGGGCATATAAACGAGATTCTGTGATTCAATAGCTATGTTGTTTTGAATATTTATGAGAGTTGTTATTGTGGAAAATAACAACTCCTATCATACAGATTTTTGCCTATCTACTTTCTGAATTTGAACTATACTAAGTTTTTTATTTATGGTTCAGATGAGCTGAAGCGACAATATGCGACATGGAGGCTATTTCTTTGAGGATTTGTGACTGCAATTGTTTATATTGTTGCTTCAGCAAATTTTTACTTAAATGTGCTTGATTCATTGGGGGTAATTTTTGACTTTGTTCTACAGATAATTTCAGCTTTTGTTGTTGGTTAGGATCAATCTCACTATTGAGGATGTGAATGCAAGAATGGGGTGGTTCTAAAGTGAAAATAATGAGTGGATAGTTTTTATTGTTGACTAGAGATGTCACCATCTGACGATTGTGAGAACTTTGCATATCTAGGTAACATGGTAGCCACTTAGGTTCTATTTCTGGAGTGTAAAGTAGTGTCACCCACAACAGCATCGGATGGGGCGATGAGAGAAAAATAAATCGGTTGTGTATTTGCGGGTGTAGACGTTTTTGAATTTCTGGAGTTGGTAACATCAACCAGAGTGTGGTCATCGATGTGTGAGAGATATTAATTAAATGAGGAAAAACTATTTCCTGTTTAGGTTTATCTCCTGGCCAAATAAATTTTTGAACATTTTTTTTTAAGGCTAAATGTATCTGAGAATTAATATTTACTTGGGGTGTAATTTTAGGTGTTAAATTTGAGTAAACATGACCATTTGGCTGTTCTATGCTGTCCAGAACCTGAAGAATTTTGCCGACATTCTGGGGGCGATCGCTTGGTTTTTTCGCTAAACAAGCCATAATTAAATCATTAATCTCTGGCGGGATTTTTAGCTGGGGACTGACTTGGGCGATCGTGCGTGGTGCTTCAAAGTGATGGGCTTTATACCATGCACCAAATAAATCTGTTTCTGGTTTCCAAGGTTTAGCACCAGTTAACATCTCAAACATCATCACACCCAAGCTATAAATATCAGAGCGATTATCTAATTTTTCTCCTTCTAATTGCTCAGGTGAAGAGTAAGGTAATGTCCCATGAAATCCTTTATTAGTGCTGAATGTTGCTGCATAATTGACAAATTTAGCAATGCCAAAATCCAATATTTTCACTAATTGACCTAAAATTGGGTCAGGAATAACTAATATATTTGCTGGTTTAATATCTCGGTGTACTAAAGGACAAATCTTACCATCAATTTGAATTCCTTGATGGGCGCACTGTAAGCCTAAACAAATTTGGCGGGTTAAATTTAAAAACTTCGCTAGTGGTAGGGGAATTAATTCTTTTAAACTCTGGCCGTTTAAATATTCCATCACATAAAACGGTTTTCCCTGATCGCTGACACCATAATCATATGCTCTGACAATATGCAGACTCTTTTGACTCAAAGCTGCACTCATCAACGCTTCACGCGCAAAGTCTTTGTGAATTTTAGAATCAGATAGTGTTTGGGTTAAAAATTTGATGGCAACTGGTGTTCCTCCTAGTAGCATATCAGTTGCTAAAAAAACTTCACCCATGCCGCCAATTCCAATCATCTTTTTTAATTGGTAGCGATTGGCAATTAGTCCTGCATTTTGTTCTGATGCAAACGCACTTGGATTCACTTTATATAACCTCTAACATTGCCATAAAATTTAAAACTTACATAAGAAATTATTAGTTATTTTTATTTTTGAATAACTGCATGAAGTTTTCAATCAACTGGGATAACCAACTCTTTAAATCAAATTTATCAAGTTGTTTATTATTAGCTAGATTCTGCATGATTTCTAGCTTAATTTTTTCAAATTCTCCCTTTAAGTTTGCTTTGGCTGCTTCTGGTGTAGTCGATACTGTCGCCGTAGATTTTTGTGTGATATTCAACCAATCTACTAGTTGTTGTCTTTGTTTAGCAGTCAGGGTGAGTGTCATCACTTGGGCGCAGTTATGTGGGTCTTCCAGGGCAAAAAATAATAAGTGATAATATCCTGTATCTGCTAACAATTGAATAATTTTTTGACCTCTATTGTCTCTCAAATCAATGAAAGATGATAGCCACCGAATTAGTGATAGTTGAGCATCGTACAGTACAGCTACCCATAAAATCATCGGGTATAGGGTAACTTTGTGAATAAATTCCGTGCTGTGACTTCTATTGATGAATTGGTCGATTTCCTGCTTGGGGAGCATTGCCCAATATGTAGGAATAATCCCTTGGCTTGTATGTAACAAGTAAGGAAAACCAACGGATTTAATGGGTTTATTTTTTGGCCAGGTTTTTTTTAAGCATTCTTTTTCAGAAACAGAGGTGACAGGAATTAGCTGCACTGTGGGCAAACTTTCCCACACATCACTATTATCAACATTAGCGGTAATTTTGTTTTTAACTCGCTCTAAAACTTGCAGAATTTCTTGAATATTTTGGGGGCGATCGCCTGGTTCTTTAGCTAAACATTTAATGACTAAATCTTGTAATTCTGGGTGTATTTTTAATTGGGGGTCAATTTCTGCAAAGGTGGGCGGTATTTGTAATCTATGAGCTTGATACCAACTACCAAAAGAATTACTTTGGGGTTGGAAGGGATGTTTGGAAGTTAACATTTCAAACATTAACACTCCCAAACTATAAATATCAGAACGGACATCTAATAATTTGCGTCCCTCCATATGTTCTGGGGAACAGTAAGGTAAACTCCCGATAAAAGAATCGGTTAAAGTCATCCCACTGCGTTCTGTTAAAAATTTAGCAATACCAAAATCTAAAATTTTAACAATCTCATTTTGTTGACTATCTTTAGTAATAAATATGTTTTCTGGCTTGATGTCTCTATGTAAAACAGGATAAATTTCACCTTTGAAGGTAATACCTTGATGGGCGCATTCTAAGCCTAAACAAATCTGATGACAAATATCTAGAAATTTTCCGGTTGTTAACGGCTGAGTTTTGAGGAGTTGCTTGAGGTTTTTACCTTGAAGATACTCCATGACATAAAATGGATTTCTATGCTCAATCACACCGTAACTCAAGACACGGACAATGTGTTTACTTTTGCGTCCTAATTGCGCGCCAATGAAAATTTCTCTACCAAAGCGTTGAGACAAATTTTGAGTCGCTAAATTGAATGTGAGGATTTTTAATGCGACTTGTTTACCACCTTTAGCTGTATCCTCAGCTAAATAAACACGTCCCATACCGCCTTTGCCAATCAAGTCTATTATTAAATAGCGATTGTTTAAAAATTTTCCAATATAAATATCTGGCTCTGGCTTGGAGTTGACCATATTTGGAAACTTGACGCTATCAAATAATGGTGATTTTGGGAATTCATTAACTTTAAGATTTCAGATTCGGTTAAATCTGATGGAGTTAATTAAGTAATTTGAAAATAAGCTTTTACGTGTTTAAATTTTACACTTTTCGTTGTGGCTGCTGATTCCTAACTATTAATAGTGAGATAGCTGCTTTCCGTTGCTTTATATGAGAAAGTCACTCTTGCACTCGTTAGGCTAAACACACCTCATCAGTAATACTCAATTTGGATAGGTAGTATTGTTTCAAGATTCTGGAATAGGCTATAAATCTAGACTGTTAATCCAAAATCCAACATCCCAAATCCAAAATTGGTATAATTGTGTAGTTTAAAAGCGTCATAGCTTCAAGAAAAAACAATTTAAATTTTACACAGAATTTTGCTTATAACTATGCAAAATTCCTTAAATATTATGTAACATATTGATTAAATAAAAGATATGAGGAAATTTACGCAATCCCTAATAAAACTCAATCTCAGAGGATCAGCACTATAGTAATTCTACTGAAAATACCTCTATACGAAAATTTAATAGCCGTATTCAAAAGATTAGCTATCTCTCATTAATAGTTAATTTTGTGGAAAAATCCGGTGGAATAATATCATGAGTGGAGAAGCAAATTTGAGCTTAAATGCTAAAAATTGTGTGCGCTGTATGGAATTAAAATTGTTATCACTAACTAGGATTAATAATTGTTCTCGGTGGGCGAGTTTTGTCCCTAGAGTTAAGCCCTCTATATTATCTAGGGCGACATCTAAAGTTCTTAAATCTAACAGGAGTTTTTTCTGCGCTGCTTGCATATTTTGAGTATTGCTTGTTAAAAGACTGTCTATATTTTGAATATTATCGGCTGCTGTTAAAGACACTTGAAATAAGAAAACAGTAAAGCTCAAACCAGTAAAAGAACGTTCTATACTAAGAAAATGATTGTGATTGTCTAAAGCTAGTAAATCCGGTAATCCGCTAGCAAATCTACCTGTAGGATTAAAAAATGATGTTACAGGTTCGGTTTGATAAAGAAACTCTTGTTGGGGTTGCCCGTTAGCAAGATTGTATTGCAAAATCCGGCAAGGTGTACCAATATTTGGTGCAGCTATGACACCATCTTGAATCAGGGCGTTTTCCGTCGCTGTGAATAAATATTTATTGTTAGGTGTAATGGTGAGGCTTTCAAAAGCTAAATTATTGCGTATTCCTCGCTGACGCTTTTTATTAGGTAAAAATTTGGGTGGTATGGGTAGATTTCGCTGGGCTTTACCGGTAGCTAGGTCAAATTCTTGAATAAATGGTGGAATTGATTGTTCCACATCACCTTCAGAAGCAATGTATACTGTTTCATCTTGAGTAACAGCGATGCCTTCTGTATCTGTTGTACCTGAAGCGAAGGGTTGATTTTGATTATTTAATAATGTGGTGACACCAACTGTCTTGATACTATTATCTTGTAGACGACCTTGATTTAAATCGATTTTAAAAGTGTAAAATCGGGCTGGGGCTTTTTGTCCCCGATCATCAGAGATAGCATAATAAAGGTCGGTTTTAGCATCATAGGTAATACCAGATAAACCACCGACTGGAGTTTTTTGGAAGGATAAACCTTTGGGTAATGTGGCTTGTCCGATAAACTCTATGCTACTAATTTCTATAACATCTGATTCTAAATTAATTAAGAATAACCCGCTAATTAAAAGCGCGATCGCCAAAGCTATGAATAAATAAATAATCTTCGGTAAACGCCGGATTTGTTTCAAAAATTGCATAGCAAGAAAGTTAATTAGGTTAGTAGTAAGCACTTCAGTGCTGATTTTTCTAGGACTAAAGTCCTTACTACAAACTTATAGATTAACTTACTGTGATGACTACACCCTCACTTTCATTAGCTAATCTATCCACTGCACACACAGCATAAGTTCCTGGTTGCACAGTAGCAAAAGTTGTGCCTGCCGACAAGATTCTTTGCAGTGTCCAGGTATCCCCACTTTGACGGTATAGTGTCCATGAACGTACAGGTTGATTATCTCCTGGTTGCCAATTGAGTCTACCGTTATTAAATTGTAGGTCTTTGGGTGGGGGTGGTGGTGATTGATTTTGCCAAGACATGGCAGGTACTATGGCGGGTGTAGCATAAAGTGAATCTTTAAATTTGTCAGCAATACCTTGGCGATTATCCGTAATCGAACTCATACTGAAGAAAATGTTGCCCAAGGATAAATTTTTCACTAAGTTGCGACTGATTTTGACTTGCTTGTCTATTTCTTCATCTTTCCAAACTTTACCGTCTAGTAGAGAGATGTTGTTACCTGTATAAATATGTCGTCGTTGGGGATTAATTTCTGTCCACCATTGCAGTAATGCAGAGTAACTTTGTTTAGCCTGGTCTGTACGCCAATAGAGTTGGGGAGCGATATAATCAATCCAACCTTGTTCTAACCATTTTTTAGAATCAGCATACAAGACATTGTAAGCATCTAAGCCAGTAATTCCCGGTGGTTGTCCAGGGCGGTAAATTCCGAAGGGACTGATACCAAATTTGACATAGGATTTGGTGGCTTTGATTCCTTGGGATAGCCGCAGCACCATTTGATTGACGTTTTCTCGTCGCCAGTCGTCTAGGCTAAGTTTGCCACCTGTGGATTTATAGGCGGCGTAGGTTTTATCATCGGGGAAAGATTGACCTTGAATGGGGTAGGGATAAAAATAATCATCCAGGTGGACAGCATCTATATCATATCGGCGGACAACATCAATAATGACGTTATAAGCTCTATCTTGGACGATTTTCGCGCCTGGATCCATCCATAATTGATTACCCCATTGATATACTACTTCTGGATTGCTTAAAGCTATGTGGGGTCTGACGTTGGGCGTTCCTTTGATGCTGGTTTTGGCGCGGTAGGGGTTGAACCAGGCGTGAACTTCGATGTTACGTTTGCGAGCTTCGGCGATCGCAAATTCCAAGGGATCATAAAATGGTTCTGGGGCTTTCCCTTGGGTTCCCGATAGCCAAGCACTCCAAGGTTCAATGCTAGAAGCGTATAACGCATCGCCTTCAGGACGCACTTGTAAAATTAGGGCATTAAAATTAAGTTCTTGTAGTCGCTTGATAATCTCAACTAATTCGGTTTGTTGTTGAGTTCCAGAAAGTCCAGCTTTGGAAGGCCAGTCACTATTCCACACCGTTGTTAGCCATGCGCCTCGAAACTCTCTTTGATGACTGACTTTAACGGTTCTCGGTGCGGTGACAGGGGGAACTACCAGATATGTAGAGTTAATTTTGGGGGCGTTACCGAGATAAACTAAAGCTTGGTAAACTATAGCCGCTACATCCGCGCGAGTTGCAGCGATATTGTAATTGAGTAGCTTGATGTTGGGGAAGCTAGCAACTAAACCTGCACTAGTAGCGATCGCAATTTGATTAGTAGCATAATTAGGAATACTTGTCCCATCTTGATAAATTTGCGGTAGTTTCTCTAATAAATCGGGTTTAATTTTAGTGGCAATGTCTAAACCATTGACTAGAGAAACTAAGACATCACCACGGGCAATTCTATTATTAGGAATGAAAGTTTTATTGGGGTAGCCAGTTAAAAACCCTGTTTCATAAGATTTTTTGATTGCACCAGCCGCCCAGTTATTCGCCGGAACATCGATAAAAGAGATATACGGACGCTTTACAGGAACATTAAAGACGGCTGCAACTATCGCTGCAAACTCAGCACGGGTGACTGAGTTATCTGGGCGAAAAGTACCGTTAGGATAGCCATTCAAAATGCGTCTTTCCGCCAAGGCTTCGATAAACGGACGCGCCCAATGGTTTTGGACATCGGAGAAGCGTGCAGTAGTAGATACCATTGTTAATCGCCGCTAACTTGCTTGATTTTAGAGATTCTTTGCTAATCTAACAACCAACTAGCGATCGCTACCGTATTTACGTATAAATTTTCACATTTGGTAATGTTTTTGTTGATTGATAACTGTTGACTGTTTTCTGCAAATCAAACATCAGCAATAGAATTACCGAGATATTACGTTGATGAGTGAATCATCTTTACAAAAAGATTGGTTAAATTCAGAGTAAGAAGCGGTATGACAGAATTTGTCAAAGGCGATGCTGTGATTGTGCCGTTTCTATTTTCAAACTATTAGAAAAAATCGCATTTTTACCGCAGATAAGCAAATTATATTATACAAAGGAAGTTAACTGAAAACAGGACAATTCACGCAGATAATCAATAAAATTATTGAAATCATATAGTAATTAAGTTTGTATTTTCAGATTTCCAGAAAATCGCGATCGCACTTTGTTTCAATAGCTAAAATAGCCTATAGTAAGTCGATGGGTATAACAAGTGCGAAAGCTATTATTCAAACTCCGATTCTTCTTCTTATTCGTCCTGAGCTTAGTTGCTATTTTGTGTATATTCTATTTTGTAGATATGCGATTTCCTTTAAGAAATTGCCATGCTAAATGGGGCTTTATTAACACAGTCAATAATAAATACTACACTGAGGCAGAAAAAATTACAATTCGTCCTTGGCGTGGTCAGCATAATGTCTATGCTATATTTATGATTCCTAAAAGTTATCAATATGAGTATCTTTTTAGACTACATCTACCTAGTGAGCAGACTTATTGTGGAGTCATTCACCGCACTCATCAATCTGTTGTAGACGGTGTGGTTGCTAAACCTGGCTACTACTTACTTAAAGGTTATCTCAATACTCGGATTGCTTTAAATTTGATGATTCAAGGGAAGCTAAATCAATTAAAGCAATCCCACAATTGGGAATTGGGCTATGTTAAAAAAACTCGTAAATCTTCATAAATCACACTAAAATACCAGCAATGCAAGCAGTCATAAAACCTGCTAGTAATCCTCCTATCATCGTTCTCACACCTAGACGAGCTAAATCATGTTGGCGTTGTGGAGCCATCCCCGTCATCCCCCCAATAGTAATACCAATAGAACCAATATTAGCGAAGTTACATAAGGCATAAGTGGCAATAATTACTGCCCTGGGGGATATTTTCTGACTTTTAATTAATTCTCCTAAGTCTCCATAAGCCAAAAATTCGTTGAGGATGGTTTTCTTTCCTAATAATGCACCCACTTGTCCACAATCAGCCCAAGGTACACCCATTAAAAAGGCTACAGGAGACATCACTAAAGATAAAATCCACTCTAAAGATAGTTGTGGTAAACCAATATGTTCTCCTAACCATTTCAGTATGGCATTACCAAAAGCCAGCAATCCTAAAAAAGCAATAATCATTACACCCACATTGACTGCTAACTTGACACCATCAATTGCGCCACTAGTAGCCGCATCTATGACGTTGACATAAGTATTTTCTACTTCCATTTTTACTTTTCCCGCAGTTACAGATACTTCCGTTTCTGGGTACATCAATTTTGAGACGACTAAAGAAGTAGGCGCAGTCATAAAAAAAGCCGCAATTAAATGTTCTGGTGGAATTCCAAAGGAAAGATAAGCCCCTAAAACCCCTCCGGCGATAGTTGCAAAGCCGCCAGTCATGACTGCATGAAGTTCTGATTGTGTCATGTTTGCTACATAAGGCTTCACCATTAATGCGGCTTCTGTTGGCCCCAAGAAAATATTACCTGCACAAGATAATGACTCAGAACCCGATGTTTTCATCGTTTTCATCATTATCCACGCTAAAACCTGCACTACTCGTTGCAAAATTCCGTAGTAGTACATCACACTGATAAAAGCGGAGAAAAAGATAATTGTCGGGAGTACCTGAAAAGCAAATAAATGATCTTTAAAATTCTCCCCAAATACGAATTTTGCACCCACATCAGAAAAGGCTAAAAAACTGCTGATGATATCTCCCAAGGATTGAAAGATTTTTAGCCCCCAAGGTGTTTTGAGAATCACTAAAGCAAAAACAAATTCTAATCCTAAACCCCAAGCGATGGTTCGCCAACGTATAGCCTCGCGATTTACCGAGATAGCGTAAGCCATACCGATAAATACTAGGATTCCCAAGGCAGAAATTACGCGTTCCATGTGTAGTCCCTCGTATCGCTAGGATATTTGGACACAAAGCATACACGAAAATCTGCGTTTTGAGGATATGGGAATGGGGAATTATATCAATTCGCAATTCGCAATTCGCAATTCGCAATGGACTAACGTTCCGCTTCGCTAACGCAATGGGCTAAACGCCCCGCTTCCGCTAACGCAATGGACTAACGTCCCGCTACTCATATAATTGCTACATCTCTGTGAATTATGACATTCTTATGTTGAATCCTGCCTATCTCCGACTGAGCAGTGTTTTGCAAACTTTGGTTGAGATGCCAGCAGATGAACTTGCAAAATTAAACTCTGTATTTCAAGAAATTACCTTAAATACCGGAGAATTTTTAGTTAGGACAGGTGAAATCCCTTCTCGCATCGCCTTTGTTGTTTCAGGACTTTTACGCCTTTACTACGTCAACTCAGCAGGGAGTGAATTCACAAAATCATTTTGTCCAGAAAACCATTTTGTGACGGCTTACGGCGCGCTAATTTTGCAACAACCTGCTAATTTTTTTATTGAAGCGATAGAAGATTCCTTACTACTTGTCATAGATTACAGTCAATACCTTCAATTGTGTGCAGGTAATTCATGCTGGCAAGAAATTAACCATAAGTTGATTGAAGCATTGTTTCTGAAGAAAGAGAAACGTGAGGCGGAGTTACTCTTAGATGATGCAACCACACGATACAAAACATTTTTACAAGAATATCCCAATTTAGATCAAAGAGTGAAGCAATATCACATTGCTTCTTATTTGGGAATTTCACCCGTATCTTTGAGCCGCATTCGTAAAAATCTTCAAAATAATTAACATAAGTTAATGACTATGCCATAATTCCAAGTTAAACCTGAAAGTATTACGAAATGCGATCGCCAAAGGCTTAAGTTTTTGCAGCGAGACGCTAGGCGAACGGTTGTCGCGCTTTCAAGGCAATGATGAAAAAAACATTACATCCTTTCATCCTGTATACAGGCTTTCTGGCATTTTTTGGTTTTGGTGTCCTCAATCCCATTATGCCGACGCTGGTGGGGCTTTATGGTGGTGGAGTGTCGGAAGTCGGGTTACTGTATGCTACTTTCTCGCTGTCGCAATTCTTGACACTGCCAGGAATTGGCTGTCTCAGTGATGCCTATGGGCGACGAGTCATGATGTTAGTCAGCCTTTTAGGTTCTGCTTTGGGATATTTCATCTTTGGCAGTGGCGGTGCATTAGCTGTTCTCTTTGCGGGATGGCTAATTGTGGGGTTAACCGATGGTACGGCTAGCATGGCCTTTGCCAGCATCGCTGATACCACCACACATCAACAACGCACCCGTGCTTTTTCGTGGGTGAGTGGGATGATGGCTCTAGGGCTAATTATCGGCCCGGTTTTGAGTGGAATCACATCGCGGATTAGTCCCACGTTACCAGTTTATATAGTAGCGATCGCCTTTATGGTGGCTGTGGTGCGGGGGTATTTCGCCATGCCAGAAAGTTTAGCACCAGCCCAGCGTTCTCCCCGACCTAGTTTCGCCCAATTGAATCCCTTCACCCAATTGCAAGCTAGTTTAACAATGCCCCATTTGCGGTGGCTGATGTTGAGCTATTTAATTGTCAATATGGCAATGTTTACGCTCATTTCTAATTTACCCGCCTTAGCAAATGAACAATTTGACTGGCCAGCACAACGCATTGCTCCTTTATTTGCCCTATTTGGTGTCATTAGTGTCATAGATCAGGCGATCGTCATTCCGTGGTTGTTGCCTAAATGGGGTGAAGTCCGCATGGCCTTTACTGGTGCATTAATCACAGCTTTGGGTTTTGCTTTGTCTGGCGTATTTGCCATCACCGGTTCTATCGTTATCCTCTACACAGGTATTATTTTTGTAGGAATTGGTCAACCTTTAGCGGAAACCTCCCTAATTGGATTGATGTCCAAAAGCGTTGGTGAAAAAATTCAAGGGCAAATTAACAGCAATATTCAGACAGTGCAAGCTTTAGCCAGAATGATTGCACCTTTAATCACTGCTTGGTTATATCAAACCATTAGCCCCTCTACACCCTATTGGTTGAGTGTTGCTCAAATCTTCATAGCGGCGATTGCTGTCAAGTTGTCCGTGCAGAAGTCTCCCATGTCCACCCAAGGCAACACAGTTTTAATCACGGGGGGTTCATCTGGAATTGGTTTGGCATTGGCACGAAAATTTTTGCAAGCGCGAAATACAGTGATTGTTATAGGGCGTGATGCACAAAAATTATCTGAAGTCAAGCAAATATTCCCTGACATCATCACAGAAGTTGCAGACTTAAGAGATTTTCATGACCTGCAACGACTAGTCAATAGTTATCCAAATGTGAATATTCTAGTTAATAATGCAGGGATTCAATATAACTACGAATTTACCAATCCAGAAATTACCCCAGAGTTAATCGAAGCAGAATTACGGACTAATTTAATTGCGCCCTTGCAATTGATTAAACTGATGTTACCCCATCTGTTGAACAAGCCCGAAGCCGCAATCATCAATGTTTCCTCTGGTTTAGGATTAGTTCCCAAAGAAAGCGCGCCTGTCTACTGTGGTAGTAAAGCAGGGATACATATTGCCACTAAAGCCTTACGCTGGCAACTCGAAGCCACATCTATTAAAGTATTTGAAATTATCGCGCCCTTAGTTGATACACCCATGACTCAAGGACGGGGTAAAGGGAAAATTTCCCCTGATGCACTGGTAAATGAATTTTGGCATGATTTTACAAGCGATCGCTACGAAATGCGAATCGGTAAAACCAAACTACTGTTTTTCCTACAACGATGGTTTCCTCAAGTAGCAGAGAAAATTCTGCGCCCAGGAATTTAAACTTTTGACTCTACTACTGGCTGCGGTGCTTGTAAAACTTGGGGTAAACTCCAATCAGGACGCAGTTTTCTAGCTTCACGCAAATAAATGTGATGAATGGGAGTAGAGGTAGGTAAATAGGCGTGGATTAAAAACCGGACACAACGCTGTAAACTACCTACAACGTGCATTTGCTGTACATCCAACATAGCAACATTATCCCAACCCGGCCGGGGTCTAGCGATCGCCGCCGGGAAAATCGCATCTAAATCACGCGTCACTGAAAAAGTCACGCTGATCATGTCTTGTGGCTGGAGTTGATTTCGTCTTTCGAGTTCGTCTAGCAGTTCCGTCACCGCTTCTCGCATAGCTGCCACTGTATTTTCCGAAACGGTTGTTGCCCCACGAATAGCCTGAATTCGCCACTCCACGCCAAAATCCTCCTTAGTTATTAGTCAATAGTCAATAGTCAATAGTTATTGGGAATGGGCATTGGGAATAGGGCATTGGGCATACAAGTAAAATCTCCCTCGTCCCCCTTGTCCCCAGTCCCCAGCCCCAGTCCCCAGTCCCCAATCCCCTCAAGGCCTATACAACCACAATGGCAAACCACTGGTGGACATTTCAAATTCCAGCCAATCAACGCCTGCGCCTAGTTTAGAAGACACTTGACGGCTGCCTGGTAGAATCCGACTTAATAAGGGTTTGCGTTCCTCTAGGGTATAACAGGGTGTTTTCTCTGGATCAAGTCCTACTAATTCTGCTGTCCAACGACGGGCTTCTTCTTCTGTGCCTAAGCGGTCTACAATACCCAATTCTAAGGCTTGCTGTCCGGTGAAAATTCTGCCATCAGCAAAACTTTTAACTTTTTCTACTGCTAAAGATCGCCCCTCGGCTACTGTCTCTACAAATTGCTGATAGCTAGTGTCAATCAACTCTTGTAGGATATTTTGTTCCGGTTCGGTGAGTTCTCGGTCAAATGCCAAAATGTCTTTATAAGGCCCAGATTTAATCACTTTAAAGGAAACACCAATTTTTTCTAGTAGGCGTTCCAAGTTATTCCCACGCAGAATTACACCAATACTACCTGTGATTGTTCCAGGGTTCGCCATGATATGTTCCGCGCCCATACCAATGTAGACACCACCAGAAGCCGAGATATTGCCAAAACTAGCAACAATTTTGATTTTTTCCCGTAGCCGCTTTAACGCGCTATAAATTTCTTGAGAATCCCCAACTGTGCCGCCAGGGCTGTCGATACGTAGCAGTAAAGCCGGAAATTTCTTTTCTTCGACGGTTTTTAATGCTTCTAGCACACGTTTGCGCGTAGCACTAGCGATCGCACCTGTGATCTCAATTCTAGCAATTTGTTTACGAAACTTGGACTTAAAAGGCCAAACCATGAGCAACTAAATAAACATAGCAATAATTTCACTATAAATTGTCTAGTGACCAGATGACCTCCATGAAAGACTCAAAACTGTATCACCGCTAGGAATTTTAATAAGTTTTTCCTAGTTGATATAGATGTTGTTTTGTTATTCTCTCTTCATTAGCTATTACAGCAGGGACAAAAAAATCTCTTTCCCTCCATTTTTCGTGGGAAGGTTAGGGCAGATAAAATATTTGATACATCAGTCATAAATATTCAAATATCCTCTTAGCCGTTGTTATTACAGGCTCAGACAAACTTTCGGCTATGTGATAGCACTTAAAGTGAATACTTATTAATAAATATAATTAATACTCTCTTAGTAATTCCCATTAACTAAATTCGGTCAGCCGTAATAAGGATGAACTGGCACTAACCTTGAACCTATCAAACATCAGCGATCGTCCACTACTAGGAATCAATACGCAAAATTTGATACCGATAGTAAGCATAAGTATCGAATAGACCCCCCACAAAGCCACAAGTGAGGCTAATGACCAAAATGCCATTAAAAATAGATCCACTGCCAAAGATAGTTAAGAAATTCAATACTCCAGTCGCAGCCATCTCAGCTAACTCTTGCAACAGAGGAATATAACCACTAACTCCTAAAAATAGCAATACACCACCGATCAAGATAAGCGGAGTCACGAAACTAAAAATCATCGCCAGGATCAAAGATCGAAGATAGTGAGTAAAAGTAGTCATCATCAGACCAACTCCTAAAATCAAGTCAACAATAGCTAATTAGCTATTCGTCCTCTTCTACAATACGTGCGATCGTTACCCAACGGTCAATCTGTCAAAAATCTTAAGTTTTCATTAAAAAACACAGTGACCTGGTACACTCAGTGCATTGCCTAGAAGAAATATAAGTATCTCTAAAACCCTTATTAAACCAAGCTTATTTTTTTAGGGAACAGGATTTTACAACTTTTAACGTGTTCATGAAAAGCTATATATCCTGAGAAAATCATTACGATAAATTAATATTTCCAGAAATGTAGAGGATTGGGGGCTAGGGATTGGCAACTAGGAAGCAGGGGAGGCAGGATGAGAACTAAACTAATGACTAACGACTAATGACTAATGACTAATGACTAGTGACACTACATCCAAATCTGGCTTAGGAACGTGGAGTCAGCGATTGCTGGCGGCGGTGTTTTTAGGTGGACAAGCTATGGTTCACCTACTGAGGGGAAAAATCCATTGGCGCAATACTAGAGAACAAATGGCCGCAGTCGGGCCAGATTCACTATTTATTGCTTTGCTAACTGCTGTGTTTGTAGGCGCAGTCTTTACTATTCAAGTAGCGCGAGAATTTATTAATTTTGGTGCAGGAAATCTAGTAGGCGGAGTTTTGGCAGTAGCATTAACAAGAGAATTATCACCCGTACTCACAGCAGTCATCTTAGCCGGGCGCGTTGGTTCTGCATTCGCCGCAGAAATTGGCACGATGCGGGTTACAGAACAAATTGATGCCATGTTAATGCTCAGAACCGACCCCATCGATTATTTAGTCATTCCCCGCTTACTAGCTTGTTGCTTAATGTTACCTATCTTAACCCTCTTGTCTCTGGTGACAGGAATGTTGGGAGGGTTACTGATTTCTACAAGTATGTATGGCATTTCCGACACAATGTTTTTAGACTCAGCCCGTAACCTTCTAGGTAGCTGGGATATTTTAAGTGCGATGATTAAAGCCTGTTGTTTTGGGATGTTAATCGCCATAATTGGTTGTAGTTGGGGTTTAACCACAACCGGAGGTGCTAAAGGTGTCGGACAATCAACGACAACAGCCGTTGTAACAGCCTTGCTCATCATCTTTGTCAGCAACTTTTTTCTATCATGGATTATGTTTCAGGGAACGGGTAGCGCGTTGTTGCAAGGGTTTTGAGAGTGGTGAGTAGTGAGTGCTGAGTGGTGAGTAGTGAGTGCTGAGTGCTGATACCAATTCACAGAAAATTTGATACAGATGCAAACCCTAAAAGGTATGCTGAGTATCACTTTCTTAATTTTGAATTTTGAATTTTGAATTTTGAATTGGTATGAGTGATTGGTGAAGTGATTTTTTTTGGCGAACTTTTAACTTTTACAATTAGGAAGTGTTTACTAAAAAACAGGACAAGAAACTGTGACTAGTTCAATTGCTCCCAACTTTACATCAACGGTGGAACTTAAGCCTAGCTATAATATCCCCATAGTGCTGGTAATTACTGCTATTCCACTCATGTTTGTACAACCCTTGCTAGGAGCAGTATTTGCACTGTTGGGTTTATTCCTCTTATTTCAAGCAGTGACGCTGCGGTTGCAATTTACCGCCACTGACTTGGATATCAAAAGAGGCGAAAATTTAATTCGGCGTTTTCCTTACCGAGAATGGCAAAATTGGCGGATTTTTTGGTATCCCGTTCCCATACTGTTTTATTTTAAAGAAATTAACAGTATTCACTTTTTACCGATTTTGTTTGACCCCAAAACCCTCAGAAGCTGTTTAGAAGAACGTTGTCCACGAATTTAGCTGCAAATACTATGAGTTCACCCCAGCCAAAACACCAGCTATAGGGGGTGTCTTTGACGGTGGCTGGTTTCGCGTTAAACTGATAAGTCAGGAATTTTCAGCTAACTCGCAGGCACTCAATAGTATATTTTTGAAAGCTATTTATTTTGTTTTATAGGGATTGCATTATAGTTTATGAACCCAGAGGAATCTCAAACCCCAGAACCGATTGATGAATGGTTGGAACAAATCCAAGCAGAAAACCCTCAGCCGGAAAATCCAGAAACTCCTGCTGAAGCATCTGTTCTGGAAATAGCAACCCAAACTTCATCTGATGATCTTTCTTCAGAGGATAGCAATTCTGAAGTTGTCTCTGATACTTCTGTATCAGAAGCATTTGTGCAGGAAGCAGCAGGGGAAAGTAATATACTGGGTTCACCCGCAGAATCAGAACAAGTTATTGCAGAATTGCAAAATACAGAAGCTACCCTCAAGGCAGAAATTGCCAACTTGCAAACCACATACAATACTCTTCAAGCACAAATTAGGGAAACTCAAACTGCACTAGGAAAAGTAGTACAAGAATCTCTAGTACAGCTAGAACAACGCAAACAAACCCTACAGATTTCTATAGAACAGTTAGAACGTCGCCAAGAACGGATTCGCAACGAGATGCGAACTACCTTTGCTGGTGCTTCTCAAGACCTAGCAATTCGGGTACAAGGGTTTAAAGACTATCTCACTGGTAGCTTACAAGATTTAGCCGCCGCCGCCGAGCAACTACAGCTAGTTCCACCTGTGACAGAAAGAGAAAAACCAGCCGTAGTGATTAAAGAAGTAAAACAGGCTGAACCACAAGCAGGAACTCCGCAATTTGCGCCACAACAGTTTCAAGACACAACCAAACAAATTCGCCGCCTCATCGACCAATACCGTAATAAACCCGATTATTACGGCCCGGCTTGGCAATTACGTCGTACTTTTGAACCAGTCCACGCTGAGAGAGTTGCCAATTGGTTTTTTAACCAAGGTGGACGGGGTGCTTTGCGGACAATGGGGAGTCGTTTGCAAAATGTATTGATTGCATCGGCAGCAATTTCGATATTGCATAAACTATATGGCGATCGCCTCCGTACCCTAGTTTTAGCTAATACACCTGAGCGTCTAGGTGAATGGCGGCGCGGTTTACAAGACTGTTTAGGAATAGGTCGTCCAGACTTTGGCCCAGATAGAGGCGTAGTATTATTTGAAACTGCTGATGCTTTAGCACAAAAAGCAGACCGCCTCGTTAAAACCAATCAACTCCCGTTAATTTTGATTGATGATTCCGAAGAGCAAATCAGCCTGGGACTTTTGCAATTTCCTCTATGGTTAGCGTTCGCCCCAGATCCTAAAACCATGAGAAATTATGATGATGATTTTTAGATTAGTTATTAGTCATTAGTCATTAGTCAACAGTTAACGGCTAATACAAAGTGTGAAACTAATACCAATTTGAAAATTGATTGTGACCAATTGATTTCCCAAAAGCTTACCAGTAAAGTAATCCAAAATCCAAAGTCCAAAATCCAAAATGGTATAACCATGAACATTCGACGGTACGGAGGATTCAATGGTTGTTACACTACAACTGCGTCAAATTGATGAATAAAAACATTTTCGCGTTCTCATCTTCTGTAGTCTTGGGTGCTGCTAGTGCCTTTTGCTTAGGAACATTGCCTGCCAATGCCACCCTATTAATTAGTAACACTAGAGGAAATAATGTTGTACTTTTTGACGAAAAGAACGGTCAATTCTTAGGAAATTTTATTACATCGGGTAATGGTGGGTTAGTCAGCCCGGATGATTTGAACTTTGGGCTGGATGGCAATCTTTATGTCTCTAGCGGTAATGACCCAAGTAATTCAGCAATCCTTCGCTACGATGGAAAAACTGGCAAATTCATTGATGTTTTTGCCTCTGGTGGAGGTTTGTCCCGACCCTATGGTGCTGCGTTTGGCCCGGATGGATTGCTTTACGTCAGTAGTTTTCTTACCGACCAAATTCTCCGCTACAACGGCACAACAGGTACATTCATCGATGTTTTTGCAACAGGCAACGGTATAGCAGGTGGATTAAATGGGCCAAATGACTTGTTATTTGGGCCGGATGGTAGCTTGTATGTTACTACTCAGGGAAGTATTGCTGTGAATAACCAAGCAACCTTTCCTGGCCTACCAAGTCAGGTATTGCGCTTCGATTTAGCTACGAAGACCTCTACTGTATTTATCGAGCAGCCAACACCATCACCAGATAGTTTCGGGTTCGTGAGTTTCCTCGGATTAGCCTTGGGAACAGGCGGTGACTTATTTGTTAGCGATTTTGCCAACGATATTAGGCGTTACAGTTTGGCAACGGGAGCTTTAATCGATACTTTATCAACGAATTATACAGGTACTAATCCTAGTAATAATTTCATTGGCAATTTAGCTTTCGGAGAAAATAATACACTTTACACAGTCGGTTTTAATTTAGCTCAAAATAATGAAGGGGCGATTCTTCGCTATAACGGAGTGACAGGAGATCCATTACCATCGCTGGGTAATAGTAACGCTATCTTTGTACCTACTACTGATAAATTGTCACGTCCAATCGGTATTGCCTTCACAACGGAAAATTTGACTACCGTTCCTGAAGCAAATACGTCCGTCAGCTTACTATCTTTAGGAGTGTTTCTCTCAATTTCATGGCTAAAACGAGAGCAAACAAAACGCCATACCTAGTGCCTAGTGCTTCGCTACGCAAACTTTGCGTAGTGGCAAGCAGAGGGGAAAATTGTACAAATCTCTCCTCTGCTCCCCTGCTTCGCTGCTGACCAACACAACAAGCTCCAATGTTATACCATTTCACGAAAATTTTGATACAGATGTAAATCCTGAAAGCTTTGCTGCATCTAAGTTTTTTAATTGCGAATTGCGAATTGCGAATTGCGAATTGGTATTAGCTGCTGTAGCCTGATTTATGGCATTAACTTGGACGACTCAATATAGACTATTCCTATAAACTATTGACGCTTGTGGATTTCCTATGGCTGTTTGGTTAAGTTTGTGTGGTGTGGTTGTACTTGTCGCTTACCTGTTGGGTTCTTTCCCCACAGGCTATATTGCAGTGAAACAACTTAAGGGTATTGATATCCGAGAAGTGGGTTCAGGCTCAACAGGTGCAACTAATGTGCTGAGAACCTTGGGGAAAGGGCCAGGAGCATTCGTTTTATTGGTAGATTGCTTAAAGGGAGTATTAGCGATCGCTTTAGTCTACTATTTATTTAGCTTCGCCTCTAATCAAAATCTGATTCCCACCACAGTAGACGTAAAACTTTGGCAACCTTGGCTAGTGACTATAGTCGGTTTAGCCGCGATTTTGGGACATAGCAAGTCTATTTTTCTCGGTTTTACAGGTGGTAAATCTGTCGCTACCAGCTTGGGGATTTTGCTGGCGATGTCTTGGCAAGTGGGTTTAGCTACTTTTGGTGTGTTTGCTGTAGTGGTAGCAATATCGCGGATTGTATCACTCAGTTCCATCAGTGGCGCGATCGCGGTTTCCATTGTGATGGTTATTTTCCACCAACCCTTACCTTATATATTGTTTGGTGTCGCTGGTGGTTTTTATGTAGTTTTCCGTCATCGCACTAATATTGAACGGTTATTAGCTGGCACAGAACCAAAAATTGGACAAAAGCTAATAACTGAAACAGAAAGTAACACATAAAATTGCGGAATGCCTACATCAAGAAACTGTAGTTTTGAACATCGAGTTCACACACATAAACGATGTTGGCAAATACACTACAGAAAACTTTATTAGCAACAGCCACTGTATTAGCTACTTTACCAGGACTTACCCAAGTTGCCCAAGCTCAAAGCCGTGATGTGTTTGGTGCGATCGCTTACTCTCAGTCTACAGGAGTTTACACATCCGTTACCGCCTCCTCACGCGAAGAAGCTGAACGCAGAGCTTTAGCCCATTGTCAACGCAAATCTCGTGCTGGTGATTGTTCAGTTCCAGTATGGTTTAAAAATGCTTGGGGTGCTTTAGCTGTCGGTTCTAATGGTGCTTTTGGTTCAGGTTGGGGTTATGATACCAACAACCCTAAAAGGGGTCGTACAATTGCTGGACAATATGCTGTACAAACTTGCAGACAATATGGCGGTGTTAATTGTCGCGTTGTTCATACCAGAGAAGCAAGATATTAATTAATAAACTAAAGAGTAAAAAGTAAAAAGTAAAAAATGAAATGAATAAGTAAATTTAGCAATTGCTTTTCAACTTTTTACTTTTGCCTTGTTTGCCCTAAAATCATTTGATGGGTAGAATATTAAAAACTGCAAATCGTCCATGAAATTACCCGAACTAGATTCTGACAGTATAGATCGCATTATAGAAATGGCTTGGGAAGATAGAACTCCCTTTGAAGCCATTGAAAAGCAATTTGGCTTATTAGAAAAGCAAGTGATTGCACTGATGAGGCGTGAAATGAAAGAATCTAGTTTTCGGATGTGGCGTGAACGAGTTACCAAACGCAAAACCAAGCACCTCAATCAGCGAGAATTTGTTGCAGGAAGATTTAAATCAAATAATCAAAAAACCTAAGTAATTAAAGGTTTGTCGTGAGAACTTTAGTTCTTTCTAAGAGACACTGCGCGAACAAAAAAGGACTAAAGTCCTTACTACGAACTGAATCCTAGTATTTTAAATTACATAACATATTTTATTTTTAAGTTGTTATACTAATTTAATGACTAATGACTAACAACTAATGACTAATGACTATTGACTATTGAGTAATGACTATTGACTAACAACTAATGACCATCGGTGTTTGGATACTAGGCAATCAACTTTGGGAACAACAAGCAGCACTACAAAGTTGTTCTCATCAAGAAAATCTACCTGTAATTTTCATTGAATCACTGCAACATATACAGGTACGTCCCTATCATAAACAAAAATTAGTCTTAGTCTGGTCAGCAATGCGTCACTTTGCTGAAGAATTACGGCAGCAAAAATATGCTGTTACTTATGAAATCAGCGCAGATTTCATCACACCCTTAAAAGCATGGATTCAAAGCCACAATATTACTGAACTGCGGGTGATGATACCCAATGATAGACCATTTACTCAATTCATCCAAAGTTTAGATTTATCTTGTCAAATTAACTTAATTCCTAACAACCATTTTTTGTGGAGTACAGAAGAATTTGATCACTGGGCTAAAAATCGTAAACGCCTATTAATGGAAGATTTTTACCGCGAAGGTAGAAGACGTTTTCAGATTTTGATGGATAAAGATAAACCAATTGGTGGACAGTGGAATTTAGATAAAGAAAATCGTCAGCCACCCAAAGGTAAATTAAAGACACCTCCAGCACAATGGTTTACACCTGATGATATTACCCTTGCTGTCATTACTAAAGTTAAATCTCTAAATATTCCAACTTATGGGGATGTTGAGCCATTTCGTTGGGGAGTGACTCGTCACCAAGCATTGCAAGTTTTAGATTGGTTTATTCAAGAAAGATTAGCTGATTTTGGTACTCACCAAGATGCAATGGTAACAGGTGAAGAAACCATGTGGCACGCTTTAATTTCACCTTACTTAAATCTGGGGTTATTGCAACCTTTAGAAATTATTCAAGCCGCAGAACAAGCTTATCACCAGCACAATTTACCATTAAATAGTGTAGAAGGTTTTATCCGTCAGGTGTTAGGCTGGCGGGAATATATGCGGGGAATCTATCATTTTGTTGATGCAGATTATCCGAATCAAAATTGGTTTAACCACACTCGACCTTTACCGGAATTTTTTTGGACTGGTGAAACTAAGATGAATTGTTTACACCAGATTCTTACTCAAGTGCAACATACAGGTTACGCTCATCATATCCAGCGATTAATGGTATTGAGTAACTTTGCTTTGATTGCAGGAATTTCACCCCAAGCTATAGAAAATTGGTTTCATGCTGTGTTTATTGACGCTTATGATTGGGTGATGCAAACCAATGTGATTGGGATGGGTTTATTTGCAGATGGGGGAATATTAGCATCAAAACCTTATGCTGCATCTGCCAATTACATAAATAAGATGAGTGATTATTGCAAAGGTTGTGTTTATAACCACAAAGAAAAATTTGGTCAAGATGCTTGTCCGTTTAATTTCTTTTATTGGTATTTTCTAGAACAACACCGTGATAAATTGCAAACCCAAGGACGGATCAGTTTTATTTTGAAAAACCTCGATAAAATGTCTCAAGAGGAGTTGAATTTAATTCGTCAACAGGCTCAAGATTGGTGGAATAGTTAATACTCGAATATGATCTTGTAAGGACAAGGGAGACAAGGGAGACAAGGGGGACAAGGGAGATAGATGTCTTGTTGAGTAAATAAATTCAATCCAAAATCGATTCAGGGTGTTTTTCTTCAATTGGGATTGAGGATGACAATTACTTGAGATACCTTCATTCCTAATTTTTGCCAACGGCGATTTGTAGAAGCAAAAGTGCGATCGCCTGACACAGCCTGATAATCTTGAGGATATCTTTCTGATGCTTTAGTATCTGCGCTCACCCTGATAATTAGCTTGCCTTCATAGCGAGACAGTTTACTACTTTCTAAGAGAATCGTCCCGCCGTAATCCCAACCTAAGCCGAAGAGTTTGAAATCTCCCAACTTTTGGCGTAATACACTCCAGGGAATCCCGACACCAATACCTTCACGGGTTTTCCACGCAGTCCCCAAGTCACGCACCTCTGAAGGTTTGGTGCGGTTGTTATCACTCCAAACTATTAAAAATGAACGTCCTTGATTCAACTTAACTTGAGTTGCCGCAAAGCTACCTATCCCTTCCACACCAGGAATTGTTTTATCAACTAGACTAGACGCACCAAAAATTTTAGCTAAATCCTTCCTTGTGGTTGTGCGTGTTACAGGGCCGACCCTTTCCCCTGGTACGATTAAAGTGTCTTTTAAAGTAGGTGCTTGAGCAACAGTTACACTGGAATCAGTTTTCTGTGGAGGTGCGACAAATCCAGGCGTTGAACAACCCAGTAATACTGCTAAAGTAGCCACAGCCACAGTTGGGATAGAAGCTTTCATAATTTACCACCCTTACAAGTGAGTGCTGAGTGCTGAGTAGTGAGTGCTGAGTTGTGAGTGCTGAGTGCTGAGTGAAGTTTTTCTTCCCCAGTCCCCAGTCCCCAATCCCCAATCCCCAATCCCCAATCCCCAATCCCCAATTACTCCACCACTTCATTGACGGGGAATCTATCAATGAGTTGCATAGCACGATAAGCGTTACGCTGCAAGGAATCTGGTAAGTGGGGGACATGGGGGATTTGTGAGAGTAAATCTAGTGTCCGGCGTAAAATTCGCACCACATCGCCTTCATCCAAGGTGGTGTTTTCACATAATTCTACCCATTCTGTACCTAACGCCCATTGTTCTACTAAGGCAATTAAACCTATGTAGCGATTCTCTAACCCTACCGGCAAGGTTACACCATGACGGTACTGTATTTTTAAGACAGCACGCCGAATTTTTTGTAACTTCGTCCATGCTGCGTCTATTTCTGGTGACAGATTAAAGTTGACTCTGCTATCGGGACGGGGGGTTTCTGTGACTAAAGCCGCGATGACAGCCGCTAAATGCTGGGGATCTAAATTGTTCAATTCACCACTAGCTAAGGCTAAACCTAACCACAGTTCATTTTCTCCACGAATGGCGGCGGCTACTTGTCCTAACTGGGTGGGGACTAGGTTATCTAAGCAGTCAAATTGCTGCAAAATCGTGATGAGATTGAGAAATTCTTCCCAATAACGTTGGGATTGCTGTTCTACTTGCTGCTGTAATGCTTCTAGTTCTTCTTGAATCTCCGCGTAGCGTTCCCGACGCTTGAAAACTTTAGCAACACTCCCTGAGTTATACAAGGGATTGGCTTCTAATTGCGCTTGGACAGCATTAACGCGACTGAGTTGTTCAGCTACTTCTGGAGACAGATGTAAAGAGCCATCAGGATCAGGGATATTTTGAGCGATCGCAGCTGTCATTTCATCCCCACGACAGGAATGTCCTGGTTTAAAGACTAAATGTGGGGGTGGAATAATTTCCTGTGGAACTTCTAGGCGGGGTAGTTCTGCGTATAAATCAACAACGTCTTCATTAGAAACAACATACCAGCGATTATCTTGCCCTAAACATACCAAATAGCTAGATTTTCCTGCTGTGGGTGACTGACCAACTAAAACGGCTGTTAACGGTGTGGAAACTATAATATTTTCACCCTTAAGACTCAGTAATGTCCCTGAAACCGCAAAGTCCAACAGCATTTTAATTTGGTCTTTTCGTGCTTCTTGGGCTTGCTCTTGTAGTGTTTTTAACAACTGCTTTTCTGCTTTGAGGCGTTGACGCAGTTTTTCATAAATCAGCAGTTCATGTTCACTGACTGAGGCTATTTGTTCATGTAGTCCGGCTAATTGGGCTTGTAAGTCTTCAATTAACTCATAGTCTGGTTTGAGGTGTAATGTCGCCATATACTGCCCAAAACTGCGTTCTATGAGTTCTTTTGCTTGCTCGATGGTGTGGGTTTGCAGCAGGTTTAACACCATGCCATAGCTAGGAGTAAACTGGCTGACTAGGGGGTCGGGCTGGGAAGTGGCTAAATAGGCGGCTTCTTTTGAGCCTTCAAAGGGAGTTTGGAGTGTGACGACATGACCTTGTTTATCCATCCCCCGCCGACCTGCCCTCCCGGCCATTTGCAGGAATTCCGAAGCGTTTAACAGGCGGTGTCCTGTGTCGGTGCGCTTGGATAGGGTGGAAATTACTGTTGTCCTAGCGGGCATATTAATGCCGGCGGCTAGGGTTTCAGTGGCGAAGACGACTTTAATTAAACCTTGTTGGAATAATTCTTCAACTAACACCTTCCAAGCCGGTAGAATGCCAGCGTGGTGGGCAGCAATACCACGATACAAGGGAGCAATTTGTCCTGATCGTCCAGCTTCGGGGTTACGGGTTAAAAAATCGTCGATTTGTCGCCGCAGTATTTGGGATTCGTCATTGTCCACCAGCCATAAGTCACCTACCTCAGCAACGGCTTTGTCACATCCCCGACGACTAAAAATAAAGTAAATCGCCGGTAGCATATCCCTCTGCTGGAGGTGGTTCAGGGTGTAGAGAATGCTGGGGGCTTCTGGTCTGCCTTTGTCCCCTTGTCTTCTTTTACCTCTATTAGCCAGCCGGGGATTAATTTTGGTTTTGCTGTCATTGAGTAGCGGGAAGAGTCCTTTGGGATTACAGTAATGAAATTCCAAGGGAACGGGGCGAAAATCTGAATAAATCAGGTCAGTAGGGCCGTGGACACGGTTGAGCCAGTCGGTGAGTTGGTCGCTATTGGCAACGGTGGCTGACAGGGCGGCTAGCTGCACTTCACGGGGACAGTAGATAATCGATTCTTCCCAGACTGTACCGCGTTGGCGATCGTTCATGTAGTGGCACTCATCCAAGACCACTGCTTCTACATCCACCAAAGAAATACCGACTTGCCCAATGGGTGTGCCGTAGAGCATATTACGAAAAATTTCGGTGGTCATCACCAAAATGGAGGCATCCCTATTGATGGAAGCATCTCCCGTGAGTAGCCCTACATTATCAAACCCAAATTTTTCGCGGAAGTCACGTAATTTTTGATTAGATAACGCCTTTAAAGGGGTGGTATAAAACACCCGTTTGCCATGTGCTAGGGCGCGATAAATAGCGTATTCACCGATTAAAGTTTTGCCTGAACCTGTGGGCGCACAGACGACAACAGAGCGTCCCGCGTTGAGGGACGCGATCGCATCTTTTTGAAATTGATCCAGATCAAAGGGAAATATCAACCCTAAGTCTAGTTCTTTTGATGAGGCGGGATAATTCACTCAATCACTTTTACAACCGGACTGTTTACTATATTAACGAGTCTTTTGTCAACTTCGACAGTAAAGATTGGGAATTGGGCATTGGGAATTGGGAATGGGGCATTGGTAGACAAGGGAGCAGAGGCAGAAAAACTCTTGAATTTTGAATTTTGAATTTTGAATTTTGAATTGATACGCCCCAGTCCCTCATTTCCCCAATTCTTGCGATCGCCATGCGGCTGCTTTGACTGCTTCAATTAAGGCAGAACGAAATCCGGCTTGTTCTAATTTCGATACACCTGCAATGGTTGTGCCGCCAGGACTGGTAACGCGGTCTTTTAATTCGGCTGGGTGCATTTTGCTCTCTTGCAGTAATTTGGTTGTCCCTAGTACGGTTTGTAGTGCTAGTTGATTAGCAATTGACCTCGGTAAACCGGCGGCAACTCCTCCGTCGGCTAGGGCTTCTACTAAGATAGCTACGTAAGCCGGGCCACTTCCAGATAAGCCAGTCACAGCATCCATTAAGGATTCGGACACTTCCACTACTTCCCCAACGGCTGAAAATATTTGCTGTGCTAGCTGTTGGTGCTTGGCGTTGGTGTATGCACCCAGACACATGGCTGTCATCCCTGCACCTACAGTGGCGGGGGTGTTGGGCATGGCTCGAATAACTGGTAATTGAGGAAATGCTGCTTCTAGTTGACTTAAAGACACCCCTGCTAAAATCGAGATGACGAGGGGCGAGTTTTTGGATAATAAAATAATATCTGCTAATTCTTGAGCGATCGCGGTAAATACCTGTGGTTTTACTGCTAAAAACAATACTTCCTGAGTTTGACTAAACACCAAACAATTATCTATGGTGACAGTCACATCATATTTTTGTTTTAAAAAAGCTTGGCGCGCTGCCTGCGGTTCGCTGACTATAACTTCTGAAGGGTGGTAAATTTCTCGCGCAATTAGGCGGGATAAGAGCGATTCTCCCATTACCCCGCCACCAATTAAACCAAATTTGATAGTCATTAGTTATTAGTCATTAGTCACTGGTCAAAGAATTTTGGAAATTAGATTTGTGATTTTGAATTGAAAAATACGTTAAAGTCCAGAACTTCATAGGTTTTAGTCTTAATCTTACACACCATTTTTCGGTGCTTCACAATCCAAAATCCAAAATTTAACATCTAAAATTTGTTGGGTCATTAGTCAATAGTCGAAAACTTGGACTTTGGACTATTGACTAATGACTAATAACTAATTTAACCCTATTGTGCCATCCGATTGGGTTCGCTGCCCCAAGTTGGTGTAGGATTTGCGGGGCGGGAAGGACGGGCTGGGTGTTGGGGTACTTCATGAATAACTCCACCTTGGGTGCTGACTTGCACACAGCTGGGTGTAAACAAAAAGATACTTTCGCCAATACGTTCTTGATGTCCATCTAGTGCATAGGTTCCACCAGCCACAAAATCAACTGCACGTTGTGCTTGATCTGGGTCCATGATGGTTAAGTTCAACACTACTGATTTCCGTTCACGCAATGCTTGAATTGCCTGGGGCATTTCTTCAAATGTCCGAGGTTCTAGAACTAATACTTCAGAAATCCCGTTAATTGCTCCTGGCATACCAATCACATTCCCCATCGTTGATTTTGTTCCTGTTTCCACGTCATCACCAATTGTATTCGCTGTTTCTCGCCAACGTCGATTGGATGGGGCAGTTTGTGCAGGTGCTGGCTGAGGATTTTCCTGTTGATACAGATTTTGGTAGTTATCTGTATCTGGTTCTTCTTCGTAGTATTCGTATTCTACTTGTTCATTGAGACCAACAAAATCCCGCAACTTAGAAAATATATTATTCATGTTTAGTGACGCTCCTGCTGATAATTGCCTCTATTATCCGGTTCATAGCTAATGTAGCCAATCACAACGCTACAAAGGGCTGACAATCTCAATAATTTTATCGCTATTTGTAGCATCTACTACTGTTATTGGCAATGGACTGGCGTTGCACCAATTCAAAATCACAACTCAAAATTCAATATTGAGGTCGCTATAGATCACAGGTGGTTAAGCGAGTGTATCTATCGCTTGATTTTTGAAATTGGTGTTCTATGGAACGCCTGTACATTAACCTAGACACAATAATTGAGTCAAGATTATATCTCTACAACGCTCCGTAAATAAGTTGAATTAAATGGCTTTTTTTGAATGTTTATTTTTCTTAAAATTATTTTTTGTGTGATTTATTGCACCAGTATTAACTTTTAACTAAGTATATCATACTGGGCAAATAAATACACAGCCACAAAATGGTAGGGTTGTTTTACCTAAGTGCGTTTACCAAATAGGATAGTCCCCAATCTTACCATCGTTGCCCCAGCTTGTATGGCTAATTCGTAGTCTCCTGACATCCCCATTGACAACTCCTGCATTTTGATGTGATTCCAGTTTTGGGCAGCAATGTCTTTGGCTAAAAGATGTGTACTATTAAATACATATAAATTTTCCGCGTCTGTTAAACCCATTGGCGGAATTGTCATCAAACCCTGAAATTGTAAATTTTCACACTGGTCAAGGGCGGGTAAATCAGCGAGTAGTTCTGGCACAGTCCAGCCGGACTTACTAGGATCAGGGAGGATTTTGACTTGCAGACAGACTTGGGGTCTGAGTTCTAGTTGTCCGGCTAATTGATTCAGACGTTGTGCCAATGGCAAGCTATCCACGGAGTGAATCCAGTGAAATTGTTCAAGGGCTTTTTTGGCTTTATTAGTTTGTAAATGGCCGATAAAGTGCCAAGTGATGTCTGATAAATCTTGCAGTTGTGCTTGTTTAGTAGCAGCCTCTTGGATGCGATTTTCACCGAAATCACGGATACCAGCAGCATAGGCGGCGCGAATAGCTTCAGTTGGCATTTGCTTAGTAACAGCAATTAACCGAACTGAAGGCGGAATTGATGCACGAATTTGATTAATACGTTCGTTAATCGAACTAGTCATTGGAATGTGCGTTGGAAAACACTCTGAAGCTGATCGTACTCCTGTGATTGACCATTGCGACGCAAAGTCCGCAAACGATTTTCCAACAACATTCTCGCCTCTGTGCGCCCTATCGGTTGAAATTTCAAAGCTTTCATGTCGTTCACCACCAAAAAAAATAAACGTTGGGCGTAGAGTGTAGTGAACAAATCCTGGGCTTCATCAACCATACAGATCCGATATAGTAAGCCCCAAGTAGGATGATTGATGTAAGTTTCTGCGCTTTCTGGATTCATCTATTAATCAAGTAGGAGAATAATATATTTTCTTGCAGTGAGCGACAAATATTCAGACGATAATATCTCCCTGTCGCCAGAATATTTGCGGAGATTGATTTGCAAATCGGCAAATTCTACCCTTTAAAGGACTTTAGACAAACCCTGATCTATTTTCAGGTAGGGTAGATGAAACTTTTACGGGAAAGTAAAAGGCATTCATAAAAGGTAAAAGAGAAACAACGAAGTATGGGAGATTTTGACCTATTTCCACAAGCATTTTAGGCAACAAGACCTGCAAAGCGATCGCCATCTACTGTGTTTGATGGAAGCAGAATATCTTTACCCTGTTGTGTGCAGTTAATACTAATTGTGGAATTTGCTGTGTGAAGTTGTCCAGGGCAAAAGCCGACTCTCATACTACTGTTTACTCTAACTTCTCTCTATGTTGCCATAATTATCGCTCGTTAGAGCAAAATAGCCAACAGGCGAATTTTCCTAAGAATTGTTCATCGAAACAGTCTGTATTGTTACAATTTGGCAAAATTGTTAATAGTCATTAGTCATTAGTTATTAGCAGTTGGGCATTGGAGTAAAGTCTACCTTGTCACCCAATCCCCAGTCCCCAGTCCCCAATCCCCAATCCCCTAATTAACCATTTTCAGCGCGGCTAATTGCGCTTGGGCTTTGTGCAGAGATTCGTACCATTCTTTTTCGGGGTCGCTGTCGGCAACTATGCCTGCACCTACTTGTCCCCACACTGTGTTTGATTGGGCGTTGGGGGTGAGTAGTAAGGTGCGGATGAAGATGTTTAAATCTAGGTTGCCTCGCCAATCTAGATAGCCGCATGAACCATAAAATAAACTGCGGCGGACTGGTTCTAGTTCTTCGATAATTTCCATGCACCGGACTTTGGGACAACCTGTAATTGTCCCGCCAGGAAATAGGGCGCGGGTTAAATCTATGGGGGTGCGATCGCTCCTGAGTTGCCCTGTAACATTGCTAACAAGGTGCATAACGTGACTATATCTCTCAATCGTTAGCAATTCATCAACGGTGACTGTTCCCCATTCGCAGACTCGCCCTAAATCATTGCGTTCCAAATCTACCAGCATGATATGTTCTGCCCGTTCTTTGGTGTTGCTGAGGAGTTCTTTGGCTAGTTGCTGGTCTTGTTCTTGCGTTATACCACGCGATCGCGTGCCAGCAATAGGTCTAGTCTGAGCTTGGGTGTTCTCTAACAAGACTAATCTTTCTGGTGAACAGCTAATCACTTCACCCCAAGGTGTGCGCCAATAGCTAGCAAAGGGCGAAGGATTGATTTTATGTAAGGCTTGATAAATTGCCCAGCCTCTAGCGGAGGTATTCGCGGAAAATCTTAAAGATAGGTTGGCTTGAAAGATATCTCCCGCTTGAATGTATTTTTTAGCACGATTAACTGCGGCTTCGTAATCTAGCTGAGAGGTTAAAAATTCTGGTGTGACGGGATAATTAGTAACAGGTGTAATGTGTTGGACTGAATTTTCTGTATTTGTTCGTCTTAAACGCAGTTCCAACTCATCAAGATTAGCCGCATCACTAGCCGCTAACCATAAGACTTGCTGGACATGATCTAACACAGCAAAATCTTCTGGTTGATACCAAAACGCCACAGGAAAGGGCAAAGTGTCAGGTTTGGTATAAGGTAGCCCTTCAATTTCCCAGGCTGCGTCATAGCCTAGCCAGCCCAACCATCCACCGGTGAAGGGGAGGTGGGGAGGGGGAGAGGGGGGAGACAAGGTAGAGGGGGTAGACAAGGGAGACAAGGGAGAAATTCTACCTTGTCCACCTTGTCCCCCATTTAGCAACAACTCCTCCAGTAAAGGAAAAATCCCCCCCAAGGCTGGTGTCCACATTTGAGGTACACCATTGACTCTTCTGGGCGCGCCTGCACAGATAGAATAGCGACTCAGTTGGGGTTGGTTAGTGGGTGTGGGGTAAGGACTTTCGAGGAGAGTAGCGATTTGAGATGTTGTGTGGGGATAAAATAGGGCAGAGAAAATTTCCGCACCAGTACGATTTTCTAATGGAAGCGATCGCCAGTACCACATAGATATTTAGTCAATAGTCAATAGTCAATAGTCATTAGTCATTAGTCATTCCCTTACACCCCTACACCCTTACACCCTTACACCCCTAGATTTGCTGTCCTGCAACGATTCTGATTCCCCAAAAAATAGTGAGAGTTGCGATCGCTAGCCAATCCCATGATTTTAAACGTAATTCGTGCCACGGAACTCGGTGTTCGTTGGGACTGGTAAAACCGCGTACCATCATCGCACTAGCCATTTGTTCAGCACGTAATAACAAGTTTTCTAATAATCTCTCGGCGACAATCATCCAGACTTTGAATCCGCCTTTTAAACCTAACTTTTTCCAATTAATCGCCCTTGTCATGATGGAACGAATTAAATTTTGTATTTCTTCTAAGACTAGGGGAATGAATCTCAAGGATAAAGTAAGTGTTAAGGTAATTTCTGTAACAGGGATTTTCAAGCGGCGTAGGGGCTGCATCAAGCTTTCTATCCCGGCGGTAATCTCTTCCGGTGCTGTTGTTAATAAATATAGCGTGGTGCTGTAAATTACCGTAAACAAAATCGTACTGATGCGCGTCCCTAAATCTAGAGTCCGACGACTAATTTTGACAGGGCCTTGATGAAAGAGAATATAGTTATAGTCTTTACTACTTTTTACTTGTTTTGGCTCATTTGGGGCTTTAGCAGTGTTGTTGAGTGGGGCTAAAGCTTGGGAGTTCACTGGTAAACGTGGCTGATAATTGATACCCAAGCCGTCAGGAAAAACTGCTGTCAGGGCGAACACCAAAAACGTTAGTGTCAACAGCCAGCCCATTTGTTGTTGCCAAACTCGTCGGGGAATTCTAGCAGCTAAAGTAAAAATAATGAGCAGTGCTACTAGTAGTATGCGCCACTGATTATTAGCAAAACTGTAACTAGTCAGAAAACTCATCAACCAGATAAACTTGACCCTGGGATCAAGTTTATGTAGCCAAGTTTGGGGCTGTTCGAGATAAAGTCCTAATGGTAGCGATCGCAGTAAATCCATAAGATAAGGCAAAAGGTAAAAGGCAAAAGGCAAAAGGTAAAAGGCAAAATCAAGACGTAAACTTTCTTACTTTTACCTTTTTACTTTTTACTTTTTACTTTATTAAACGCGAGTTGCACGGTTGACGCTACCAAGTTCCATCTCTCGGACTTTCTTACTCCGCCATAACAACCGCAGGGGAGTACCTTTAAATCCTAGTTGTTGGCGGAATTGTCTTTCGATGTAGCGGCGATAGTTGTCGTTAAAGCGTTTTGCATCATTGACGAACAACGCAATGGTGGGTGGTTGGCTACTGACTTGTGTACCGTAATAAATTCTGCCCTGTTTTCCACCCCGTGAGGTTGGGGGAGAGTGCCACTTGAGAGCATCTTCTAAAACTTCGTTAATTACTGATGTACTGACGCGGCGTTTATGTTCGGCGGCGGCTTGATTAACTAATTCTAAAATCTTTTCTACTCGTTGTCCGGTTAAGGCACTAACAAAAATAGTGTCAGCCCATTCAGTAAAATGTAGCCTAGCTTCGAGATTTTTTTCGTAGTCGTAAATAGTATAGGAATCTTTTTCTACAGCATCCCATTTATTGACAACAATAATACAGGCTCTACCTTCTTCAATAATGCGTCCTGCTAATTTTTGGTCTTGTTCTGTGACACCATCTAGAGCATCTAACACTAATAAAACCACATCGGCGCGGCGAATGGCTTTAAAAGACCGATTAATACTGAAAAATTCCGTTCCGTATTCGACACTTTTCTTTTTGCGAATTCCGGCTGTATCAATTAGTCGATAAGCTTGTCCATCTCGTTCTAAAAAAGTGTCAATTGCATCGCGGGTTGTGCCAGAAATTGGGCTAACAATTGCTCTTTCTTCCCCAACAAAAGCATTTAATAAACTAGATTTACCAACATTAGGCCGCCCGACGATCGCAATTTTAATTTCATTGTCTTCCGGTACTTCTGTCACCACGGGGATGTGTTTAATGATTTCGTCTAGTAAATCCCCTGTACCGTTGCCATGAATCGCAGAGATAGGGTATGGTTCTCCTAAGCCCAGTTCCCAAAATTCTGCCGCCTGAATTAACCCCTGTTCTGGGGATTCACATTTATTCACGGCGAGGAAGACGGGTACTGGTTGTTGGCGTAACCATTCGGCTATTTCTTCATCTGCCGAATTGGGGCCTGTTTGACCATTCACAACAAATATTGCAGCACTAGCTTCTGTCAAAGCTGCTAAAGCCTGTTGACGAATCAGGGGCAGAAATTCGGTGTCATCATTAAATACCAAACCGCCAGTATCTACCACCAAAAACTCGCGATCGTTCCAGTAAGCTGGCATATAAGTGCGATCGCGCGTCACACCCGGTTCATCATGGACAATCGCCGTTTGTTCCCCGGCGAGTCGATTAACCAGGGTAGACTTGCCCACATTGGGGCGACCGATAATTGCAACAATTGGCAGTCCCATAAACCAAGGGTAATTGAGAGAAATGGCTAGTATATCACATTTCTCATTATAGGTGACTGGGGATTGGGGATTGGAGCAATTTTAATTTCATACCCGATGCCCAATGCCCAATGCCCAATGCCCAATGCCCCATTCCCAATAAAGCTTCTACCGCTTGGGTGATTTATCGCCCGACTTGAAAAAATACCATAACAAAGAAACCGGCAGTTACTTCACAGGAGACTACATCTTGAGAAATCGCAAGTGGCTGCTGGAAGCCAGTCAAATTGTCTTGCAATATTTTCGCTGGTTATTTTTACTAATATTCTGCATCATATTATACGCCAAATTTATTGAACCAAATTGGATTGAGATCAAAACTTTACAACTCACTCTTCCCCATCTCCCAGCAGAGTTTAATGGCTATCGCATAGCGCAGATTAGCGATATTCACCGAGATAGATGGATGACTGAGCCACGTTTACGGCGTATTGTGCATTTAGTTAACCAACAACACCCAGATTTAGTAGCAATTACAGGGGATTTGGTAACGCGTAACTTACCGCAATTTATCCCATCACTCAAACCTGCTTTAGAACAGCTTACACCACGGGATAGAACCGTCGCTGTTTTGGGTAATCATGACCATGAAAACGACACCCAAGCCATCATTAGAACTCTCGAACGAAGCGGCGTTTTTGACTTAAATAATCACATCTACACATTAAAAAGAGATAACGCCACACTGTATATAGCTGGTGTTGATGACGTAGGTATGGGTAAAGCCCGTCTAGATTTAGTATTGCAGCAACTACCCCCACAGGGAGCAGCCATCTTACTCGCCCACGAACCAGACTTTGCGACTACCAGCGCAGCCACAGGAAGATTTGACTTACAACTATCAGGACATTCCCACGGCGGACAAATCCGGCTACCTTTCTTAAAACCCCTCATCTTACCGCCTTGGGGTGAAAAATATTACGCAGGAGAATATCAAATCGGAAAAATGCTCCTATACACCAACCGAGGTTTAGGAATGACAGGCTTACATCTGCGTTTATTCGCCCGTCCTGAAATTACCGTGTTTACCTTGGTTACGGCTAATCAATGAATTCAATTATAGTGCGATCGCCAACCAGAAAAGAGAAGAAGAACTCGTCATTGCGACCAAAGGGAAGCAATCCCCTCTCAAAGGAGATGACTGGATGAGCATGATTTTGTGATCGCCAGTAAAATACAAGGGGGATGTGTCATTGCGATCGCTTCGCTTGTAATCACAGTAAATTACCGAGTGAACCATAATCGAATTAACTCTACCTGGAAGCGATAACCTTCTCCAACTTCCTCAATTAACTCTCGCTGTAATAACAGTTCAATAGTTTTTTCCCAAACGTCAGGAAACTGTTGTGATAAAGTGAACTTACTTACAATTCCTCTTTCTCCTTGAGCCGCAATTAAGCGTAAAATATCCCGCCCACCGTCATCTACTTGATTATTTTTAATATCAGCAAAGAAAAAGCTCCCACTTTGCAAAGCTTCTGGTACTGCTGCTTCCACATCTGCTAAAGTCGCCAAACGACGGATAGAAGGGTCTTGCTCATTTTTTAAGACAATAATTTCTCCGCAAAGTAGCTGTATTAAAAACGGATGACAACGGGTAAGTTGCAGAACTCGCTCAACTGCATCGGGTTTATAACGGAGAGTAAAATCTTGAACTGGTTCTTCTATTAATTGTCGTGCTTCCTTTTCCTTTAAATAAGAAATATGCACCACTTGGACATTAATTAAATAACTAGCCCAACGCTGATATTCTTCAATAGTATGAGAGCCAGCTATTAACACCTTGAAGCGGGTACGATGTTGAATTAAGTGGCGCAGCATTCCTAAAACATCTTGCTCATCAAAGCGTCCTCTAGTAATTGCGCTGTCTAATGTCTCAAACTCATCTAACATCAGCAAAGCGGTATTTTGTTCAAGTATTTGTTCTACCTGGTCTAACCATTCATCAAACCGTGTGAAGGGGTCATCTTTTAATGTTTCCCGTGTCAAAGTTGGTATTTTTAACGCACTTTGCTGTTTGGCGGAAGTTATCATCCCTCTAGCTAAGTTGTAGAGAAAGCCTGTGTAGTCGCTGGCTGATGAGGGTGCGCCTTGCAAGTCTACAAACATGGGGATGATGGAATTGGGGAGTAACTTCCCGATGTTGTTGAGTAGGGAAGTTTTGCCCATGCGTCGCTGACCGTATAGTAGCAAGGGAGGACGGCGACGGTCTAACAGTAATTTCTCAATACGTAGACCAATGTCACCGCGTCCAGTAAAAATTGCTTGCTCTAGTGTGAGTGGTACACCAATAATATAAGGGTTGTCAATTTCTTTGCTTTGTTCAACTTTGAGAGCCAGTTCTTCTATATATTTGTTGATTATATCTAGCCATCTTTTAGCAAAAGGTTTGAATAAAGAAGCGTATTTATTATTAATGCGATTAAAGTTTTCTAACTGTGCATTTAAACTGTCTGCTACAGCTTTAAGAGCTATACGTTGGTTGTAATTACTTCTCTGTTCTAACGCTGCATCGACATCTTGACTAATGCGAGTAAAGATGGCTAGCAAAGATTTTGTGGAGTTTTCTAGTTGGTCAATTGCTATGGTGAGATGAATCGCACGTATAGCTGCTACATCATCACAGTTTCTTAAACGTAGTGCATCTGTGGCAATTTGAACTACCCATTTTTGATAATTTTTTTTGAATAAATTAATAGCATATTCACCCTCTACTGGATTACAGTCTATGACCAAAAGTAAGTATTTATCTAATCCATATAGGGGTAATCTTTGAAATTGATCCCAAACGGCTGAATGATAGGGTAATGCACTGGAATATTTATCTATATTTGTCCATATTAATTGATAATAAAAACGTAATATATACTCTGTAAGTCTGAAATTTCCAGGGACACTTTGCTCAGAAAAACGATTTGACAATGTTAATAGAAGAGAACGCTGTTTTATACGTTCTTGCTCCATCTGATAAAGCCCTAAATTCCATAATCGGAGTAGTGGATATAAAACTATTGGTCGCCATAAGTTGATAGTGCAACCTACAAATAACAGCACAGCAAAAACAACACCATACACAACGCCTGATGCTACACCATGTACCACACCACCAGCTACACCAAAACCTAGACCTCCTGAGATACCCAAGAATAAGCCTAGCAACATTAAATCATTGAAGTCTTTTTCATCAATTTCGTCATTTAAGCCTACCGCTACGCCTCCCGCTACGCCAAACGCCACGCCAAACGCCACGCCTACCGCCACGCCAACCGCTACGCCTACCGCCACGCCAACCGCTACGCCTCCCGCCACGCCAACCGCCACGCCTCCCACCACGCCAAACGCCACGCCTCCCACCACGCCTCCCGCCACGCCAACCGCCACGCCAAACGCCTCGTCTCCCGCCACGCCTAACGCCACGCCAAACGCCACGCCAAACGCCACGCCTCCCGCTACGCTTCCCGCCACGCCAAACGCCACGCCAACCGCCACGCCAAACGCCACGCCAACCGCCACGCCAAACGCCACGCCAAACGCCACGCCAAACGCCACGTCTGCCACGCCTAACGCCACGCCAAACGCCACGCCAAACGCCACGCCTAACGCCACGCCAACCGCCACGCCTAACGCCACGCCAACCGCCACGCCTAACGCCACGCCAAACGCCACGCCAAACGCCACGCCAAACGCCACGCCAAACGCCACACCTAACGCCACGCCTCCCGCCACGCCTCCCGCCACGCCTCCCGCCACGCCTCCCGCCACGCCAACCGCCACGCCTCCCGCCACGCCAACCGCCACGCTCAATCCTAAACAACACCCAAAGCTGGAGGTGACAATAGACAAAACATTTGGCAATGGCTGACCTAATGCCCAAACTACTAAGCCAAGGATAAAATTAGCCCACAAAGGTACAATTAAATACCCTTGTAGCACTGGATGCCATACAGATGGTTTTTTTAAATCTGCTAAAGAGTTAATCTCATCTCTAATACGCTCTGCGTGCTTAAACCAAGCTAAAGGTCGAAAAAATAGCCAAAACAACAGTTGTAAACCACCTATGAGCAAATTAGGGTGTGGTTTAGGTGCATAGGTGTAGATTTCGGCGTAGTTAGTGGGTGAGTTTTGAGAAGGCATAATTTCCCTTTCTTTATATGGAGTGGGAATTGTGATGTGTCATTGCGAGGAGGAACGACGTTCGCGTAGCGTGTCGTAGACAAGCAATGTCAATGTCTACGGTTGCTCAGTACGCTGCTTGAGACATCAAGAGGGTTGAGATTGCTTCCCTTTGGTCGCAATGACAGCTTGAGTCATTGGGAACAACGAAGCGATCGCAATTTCTACAGTTTCTGAGTGCGCTGGCTGAGACATCAAGGGGGTTGGGATTGCTTCCCTTTGGTCGCAATGACAGCTTGAGTCATCGGGGAACAATGTAGCGATCGCAATGACGGTTAATTTGTGCGATCGCCACCATCAATTTACCAATTTACAATTCATCATATAAATCTTTCCATTCTTGATTGATGCTATTGACTAAATCAATTTTCTTTTGTCTAGAACCTGCTTTAATTTGTTTTTCTCTACTAATAGCTGTATAGGCATTTTCAAATATTTCATAATAAACTAATTTATTAATGTTGTATTTCTTCGTAAATCCTGCAATTAATTTTTCCTTATGCTCGTAAACTCTTCTTTGTAGATTGTTATTCATTCCTGTATAAAGTACGGTGTTATATTGATTAGTCATGATGTATATGTAATATTGCTGCGTCATTCTTACTCCTTGTAAGCAGGCAGCCATAATTAAACATAAAATGTCATTGCGAGCGAAGCGAAGCAATCACAAAGTCTCTGGGATTGCTTCGCTTCGCTCGCAATGACGGTAGATAGATCAAAGTTCCGTCTTCCGTTAATGTTGTTTCAATTCGATGTGCTTTCATTTTTACCCTGCGATTTCTCATCTAATAAATCAGCAAATGGTTTTATTTGTATTAAACCTTCATCACGCCAGCTATAATCATTCTCTCCTTCTTCTAAACTAAACAATCTTTCTCGACACAGGATTTGTAATAACAGTGGTTGACATTGACTGCAAGCTAATATCCATTTCACATCTTCATCCGCAAAAGGTATTGGTGAACTTGCTATTAATTCTTGTGCTTCAGCTTCGGTTAATGCTCCTAAAAATGCTGTGTAGCCGAAAATATTGAAAAATGGTGAACTGTGTCCTGTGTTATGTGCTAAATCAATCGGTGATTCGGGGGTAGATAAAATAAATGCTAAATTACCTCGTGTATGGTTGGTTGCTAAAGAACGTAAACTTTCCCAAAAGCTATCATCTAACTCTGGACAACGTTGTAAACCAACACCAATCTCATCTAATAAAATGACGGTGGGAGAAGACAAGTTTTCGCTAACTCCATCCATGAAATGATCTAAATCGCAAGGTGCTGGAACTTTGAAGTTTAAAGATTCTAGGATGTGTTTTAATAATCCTTCCCGGCTTTGCATTCGTGCATCTTGCAAGTCCACAAATACCCATTTGTAAGTTTCTGGATGGGGTAGCCAATCAGATTTTTGACCAGGACGCAGTTGTTCTGTTGGGGTGGTGGTGATGTTTTTTAAGTAATGCAGTAGGGATGTTTTACCACTGCGCTTTTTACCAATAATGGCGGCGTTTTGTAGGGGATGACGTTTGAGTAGATTAAACAATCGTTTTAATTCTTTCTCGCGTCCAAAGAAATCTCGTGGGCGAGTAATAGGTGTGCCAGTGATGAAGGGTGATGCTTCCTGCTTTTTTAGCTGTGTTTCAAGCAGAGAAATTTGAATTGTCTGTTCAGGTATTTTTGTCGGTAAAGTTGATTCTATTTCTTTTTCAATTTGCTCAAGTTCAGCCTCTAAGTTTGTTAATTTAGTTTTTTCTTCTTTAAGCTGTTTTTCTAATTTAAATTTATTTTCTGTCACAGTTTCAATTATTAAGTCGTTCCCGATTCGGCATACTTTTTCGTGCTGGGTATCCCAGGCTTGCTGAAGTCCATTTTGCTGCTTTTTTAATCTAATCAGTCTTGAAGATTGAGTTGGCGTATTTTCTGATGCTTCATATGCTATTTCTCGCCAGTCTAGCCCCAATCTATTGCTAAGTTTTATGAAACTCTCAGAGTCAATGGGTATACCATTTAGAAAGCTTGCGACTGTGGAGAGTGAAATTTTTACTGCATTAGCCAAAGACTGCTGACTAGGATAGCCATGACGCTGAAGTGCTGTATTAACTTGATCAATATACTCTGGTGATACCCGAAGCGATCGCGCCATCACTACCCATCGAAAAACTACTGAGAGTATATCAGATCATTAACAGTATATTTGAGGTAGTAGGGCGGCAAATTGAGAAAATTGGTTAAATACATCAAAATAAAGACGTTGCAACGCAACGCCTCTACATCCAGGTTATTAGATGAAAATTTGCCGGATTAAAATACTCATCACCTCACCTTGGTTAGCCGTAGGTAACAGTGGACTCCAATCACCGACACTAGCGTAACCAATTACCTGCAAATAGTGAATTGTACTAGTAACGGCTTGGGGAGAACCGATGAGCAAATGCTTAATCTTTTCTCTTTGGGGAACTGGCTGTGTAGAAGATTGACTGAGGTTGAGTGTATCTATATCTGCACTCTGCAAGTATTGTGTAAACTGTGCCATCATTGTAATTATCTCCTTGTTAGAGGGGCTAGATAACGGCGATCGCTTTCTTCTTGACCGGATTGGGCGATCGCCTTTATCATGTTTAAACAATAAAGTATAAAATTATACTTGTCAATCACTAAATCCATAATTTTTGTTAGAAATTATGGATTTTTATAGGATGAATATTTTATGGTAAGGTTAATATTTTCCAATTCAGTAGTTTGTTTAAATTAAAAAAATTGAGGATTTTAGAAATACTAAAACCCTCAAAAATCAACCAACGAAGAATTTGATTATAAAGAAAGGACTAAAGTCCTGACTACGAACGTTTTATTTACACTTCACAACTTAACTCACCGGCTTTTTGGGTAAAGCGGCGGTTTTCTCTATAGTCTACAGGGCAATCGATGACAGCCGGCACATCTTGAGCTAAGGCTTCTTTAAGTACAGGAATTAAATCTAAAGTTGATTCGACTCGATAACCTTTTAAGCCCATACTTTCAGCTAATTTGACAAAATCTGGGTTGCCAAAATGCACGAAAGATGATTGTCCTTTACCGAAATGATTCTCTTGTTTCCACTCAATTAAACCGTAGCCACCATCATTAAAAATTAAGGTGACAAACGGCGTACCTACACGCAATGCTGTTTCTAATTCTTGGCAATTCATCATAAAGCCACCGTCACCGGTTGCGGCTACAACTTTGCGGTTAGGATAGACAAGTTTAGCAGCTAAAGCACCAGGAATTGCTATCCCCATTGCGGCGAAACCATTGGAAATTAGACAAGTATTGGGACTATGACAATGATAATGGCGGGCAATCCACATTTTATGCGCGCCTACGTCGGAAATCACAATATCATCTGGCCCCATGACTTGGCGTAAGTCATAAATTAATTTTTGGGGTTTGATGGGATAACCTTCATCATTGGCATATTGTTCATAATCTTCGCGAATTTCTCCCCGTAAACTAATAGCATAGGGGTTGGGTTTGCCGTGTCTGTCTGCTACTTTTAAAATCTCCATGAGAGAATCAGAAATATCACCCACAACTTCTACTTTGGGAATATAACTGCTATCAATTTCGGCGGAATCTGCTCCAATATGAACAATGGGAATTCTACCTTCAGGATTCCATTTTTTGGGTGAAAATTCAATTAAGTCATAACCAATGGCAATGACTAAATCTGTATTATCAAAACCACAAGTAATAAAATCTCGTTGTTGCAATCCTACTGACCACAAGGCTAAAGGATGAGTATAAGGAATCACACCTTTCCCCATGAAAGTATTAGCTACAGGGATATTCATTTGGGTAGCAAATTGGGTGACAGCATCGCTAGCATGGGCGCGAATTGCACCATTACCGACTAAAATTAGTGGATTTACTGCTTGAGAAATAGCAGCAGCAGCAGCGCGAATACTAGCAAAGGAAGCGAAGGTTTTTTCGATATTATCTTTATGTAATGGTCTGCCCTCTACGGGCATAGCAGCAATATTTTCTGGTAAATCTATATGCACTGCACCTGGTTTTTCAGTTTGCGATCGCTTGAAGGCTTTTCGCACTACTTCTGGTGTAATACTCGGTCTAACTATCTGTTTATTCCACTTAGTTACAGGGGCAAACATTGCCACTAAATCTAAATATTGGTGGGATTCAATGTGCATTCTATCTGTTCCCACCTGTCCGGTAATTGCCACTAATGGCGCACCGTCTAGGTTAGCATCTGCGACACCAGTCATTAAATTTGTTGCCCCAGGGCCAAGGGTAGAAAGACACACACCAGCTTTTCCTGTCAGCCTTCCGTAGACATCAGCCATGAAAGCTGCACCCTGTTCATGACGGGTAGTAATAAACTTAATAGATGAATGTTTAATTGCTTCTAATACGTGTAAATTCTCCTCGCCAGGAAGACCAAAAACATATTCGACACCTTCATTTTCTAAACATTTGACCAATAATTCTGCCGTATTCATTTTCCATTCCTCATAAGATTGGGGACTGGGGACTGGGGACTAGGGACTGGGGAAAAAATCACACCCAGTCCCTAATACCTAATACCCAATCCCTATTTAACCCAAACAGTTTTAACATTGACGAATTCGTGTATGCCTTGAATGCTAAGTTCTCTGCCATACCCAGAACGTTTAATGCCACCAAATGGTAAGCGGGGGTCAGATTTAACTAAGCCGTTAATAAATACTGCGCCTGCTTCGATTTCTGTAATTAAGCGATCGCGTTCTTGGTGATTATTTGTCCAAGCACTCGCACCTAAGCCAAAGGGTGTAGCATTTGCTAGTTTAATCGCAGTATCTATATTTGGCACACGAAATAATAAAGCTACCGGGCCAAAAAATTCTTCTTGGGCAATTTGTGAGTCAGCAGGGATATCTATGATAATTGTTGGTGGATAAAAGTTGCCAGGAATATCTAAAGGATGTCCACCTGTTAAAACTTTTCCCCCACTTTTAACGGCAGTTTTGACTTGTTGGTCTAAATCTTGGAGAATCCCAGGTGTGGCTAAAGGGCCTAAATCGGTGTCGGGAAGCATGGGATCACCAACTTTTAAGGCTGTGAATTTTTCTAACAGCAACTGCTCAAATTGATCAGCGATCGCTTCTGCTACAATAAAGCGTTTTGCAGCTATACAAGATTGACCAGTATTTAACATTCTGGCTTGTGTGGCGGTGGCTGCGGCTAGGGGTAAATCAGCACTTTCTAACACAATAAATGGGTCACTTCCTCCCAATTCCAAGACGGTTTTTTTAATTTGTTTTCCCGCCGCCACCGCTAAGGATATACCAGCCGGTTCACTACCGGTTAAGGTAGCAGCTTTTACCCTTTCATCTGCCATTAAATCGGCAACTTGTGCTGCACCGATTAATAAAGTCTGAAATGCGCCTCCAGGAAACCCAGCCCGTTTGATAATATCTTCAATTGCTAAAGCGCACTGCGGAACATTAGAGGCGTGTTTGAGTAAGCCGACATTTCCCGCCATCAGTGCGGGTGCAGCAAATCTAAACACCTGCCAAAATGGGAAGTTCCACGGCATCACAGCGAGAATGATTCCCAAAGGTTGATAGCGCACAAAACTATGACTAGCATCAGTTTTTACCGAAACATCAGCCAAGAAATCGGCAGCATTTTCCGCATAGTAACGACACACAGCAGCGCACTTTTCCACTTCTGCGATCGCAGCTTTGTAAGGCTTGCCCATTTCGATGGTCATGAGTTTAGCGAAATCAGCCTTGTCTTGCTCTAAAATTGACGCAGCTGTATTTAACCACTGCGATCGCTCGTTAAAACTTGTGTTGCGGTAATTTTCAAAAGCCTGTTGTGCCGAATTTAATTTAGCAGCAATTTCTGTATCATTGAGTGGCTCAAAAGTTTTGAGCGTTTCCCCAGTGGCGGGATTGATAGTGGCGATCGCCATTTCCTGACCTCCCGTTTCAATATAGCTTGAGGTAGCTTCTTAGTGTTACACATATTTTTCGGGGTAGCTACCACCAAAATTGTAGTCTTTGAGAAACGGCTTAGTTGTTCTAACTTAAAATCTCGCAATTAAACTTGAATTATTTTATACTTGCTACTAATTATTAATACTGCTCATGCAAAACCTATTTTATTGTGTCAATTGATATAGTGTTTGTAGTGAGGACTTTAGTCCTCAAAATAAGGGCTAAAGCCATCACTACAAGCAAAAAATCTTTATTCTATTCTTTCTAAATTTGCACTAGTAATATTTTCTCGACTAGTAGAATGAGTCTGTTCCACTAGTTTAATCTCTCTTTCTAAAAAGTAATTCAACAGAGTTCTTAACAACACAATTGCCGCCAGATTTAATATATCTTGGCGTGTAGGTGCAACTGCTGTTCGCAAGATATCACTAGCAACAGTAAATTCTAAACCTAATGCCAATGATCTACCTAATTGCAGACGCACTACTTCTGTAGAATCAAAATGTTGTCGAGAACGAGCAAATATTTGCCGAAAATAATAGACGATTCCTCGAATTACCGCTAATCCAATTACTAAGGCGGCGGCGATTTCTGCTGTTGCTGCTAAATAACCAACAATCAGCTTGAGCCATGATTCTAAAGGAATTTTAGAGACTTCTGTTGTCTCAATCTTACCAACATTGATATTTAAAATTAGCACCAAACCAAAAATTAATGCCAGAGGTAGCAGTAGATTGACTAAAGACTCAAGCAATGATTCTTTTTTCATGGTGATTATCTATAGGAATCCGCTTTGACCCACTGAATTTTAGATTTTGGATTTTGGATTTTGGATTGAAAGCCTAGATTCTTAGCCTATTCCAGAATTTTGAAACAATACGGGACATCACAATTCAGTATAATAAGTCAAGCATCCAGACAGATGAAAATTATAAATTAGCAGCAGCTAATGACTAATGACTAATGACTAATGACTATTGACTATTGACTAATGACTATTGACTAAGGATGAATAATTGTTGGCATTTGATGTAACCTTGTTTGATAGACTTTCACCAATCTATCAATACCTTTAAAGCGATAATCTCCCATTTCTTCAAAATCTTCAGGTTTGGAAATTAGCTGATAAGTTGCTTCACTAATTACGCACTCACTAGGAGGACAAACACCTTCCATTCTGGCTGCTAAATTAATCGTAGCTCCTAATGCTGTATATTCTACCCGTTGAGAACTACCCACATCTCCTACAACCGCTTTACCACTATTAATAGCAATGCGTAATTGTAAGGTTTCATGCCAGAAACCATTAGCATTGAGATGTTCTAGACGAGTTAACATACCCTTAGCGGCTGATGTAGCGCGATCGGCGTGGTCGGATTGGGGTTCGGGTGCGCCGAAAAAGGCCATTATACAATCACCGATATATTTATCTAAAGTACCACCACAAGCAAACACTTCCTGTAGCATTTCTTCAAATAACTTATTTAATAATTCAGCGATCGCAGTTGGTTTTAATCTCTCAGAAATAGCGGTAAACCCTACTAAATCTGCAAATAAAATACTAATTTCACTTTCTGCCGGTGGTAAACGTCCATCTGGTAAACCACCTACAGCAATCAATTGCTGCACAACCGCAGGTGAATGATAACGTTCTAAGCGATGACGAATTACTTCTTCGGTTTTTAATTTTTCTGCTAGTAACCAACGCTGTACACTTGATGCCACAAGATTAGCTAAAGCAGAAAAAAAGCTCAGTTCTTCTTCTCCGTCTTGTTCCCAATGATAGGAGGACAAATGGGCATCGGCATACAGTACCCCCACTACTTTATTTTCATCCCACAAAGGTACAGCCATCGCACTACGAATGCCTTTAAGTAAAATGCTATGTTCACCAGAAAATCTTTCATCTTTCTGCGTATCAGCAGTTTGAATTACAACCTTTTCTTCAAAAACTTTTTGGCAAATACTACGACTAATCCAACTCGCATTTGCTAAGAGATATTCTTGTTGAGTTTGGTCTCTACTACCCGCATTCACTAACTCTAAATGCCCATCACTTTTAACATCAATTAATAAAGCCAAACGGTCAATACTATTGAGATAACGAAATACAACTTGTTGTACTTGAGAGAAAATTTCTTCTATGGATGCGGCTGCACAAAGGTTTTTTGCTATATCTACTAAGTCTTTAAGACGGGCAATAGTTTTATTTTTATCCCCAATATCACCATCATTACTGTTAGCTTCTATCCATTGTTGTTGTAGTTGTTTGGCATTACGTAAAATGGTTCTTTGATCAGAAGCTTCATAAAAAGTTACTGCTTTAATTGGTGGTGGTGGTAGGGGGTTGTGAACCATCACCATCAAGCTGACATTTCCCAGCCAAATGACATCACCATGATTTAGATTTTGAGATGTTTTGACAACAGTTTGATTTACCTGTGTGCCGTTTTTACTACCTAGATCCTCAATTACCCATGTACCATTCGCTTGTTTGACAATTTGGGCGTGCTTGCGGGAAACTCCACCTGCCGGTAAGTATAAGTTACATTCTGGCAACCGACCTATTGTGAATACGTCTCGATTCACGGTGACAGTGGTTTCGGTATCTCCCTGTTGTAAGCGTAAAGTCAATTCAGTCATGAGTTTGATGTATCTACTTTGGGGCTGGGAATGCAAACATCTTGAGTTTGCAAGATATTGATGGACTCTTTATCATTTCTTTATGGCATTGTTCACAGCGATCGACAACTATTAGTATAAATATACACGTAATATCTTTGGCTAAGAATCAGTATTTATAGGCTATTGAACATGGGATTTTCCTGTACTGCTGTTTTTCAGCTTCAGGAATGAAGAATTCCGAAAAATTGCACTGATGTCATGAAGATACATATATCCTGATCATGAGTTTCCCAGCGATGAAATTATTCAAGGAAAGCGTCCAACCTTGGCAACTTATACCTGGAATGGCTTCAACAAGTCCCGAAAAATCATCCCCAAAATACGTACTCTCACCACTAGAACAGCAAGTAGTGGAAGAAACTAACAAAGTACGCATTAACCCTCAAGCCTACCTACCGATTCTGGAAAATTATCGTCGGCAATTTCAGGGAAAGAAAGTCAAGTTAGCTGATCATGTTTATTTGCAAACCCAAGAAGGGGTAAAAGCAGTAGATGAAGCGATCGCTTTTCTGAAGTCTGCAAAACCAGTAGGATCATTAATCATATCTGAAGGTTTGTCTTTAGCTGCAAGGGATCACGTCAAAGACCAAGGCGCGAAAGGTATTGTTGGTCATCATGGTAGCGATGCTAGTGATCCATTTATACGGATGAATCGTTATGGTACTTGGCAAGTGACAGCCGCAGAAAATATTAGTTATGGTTCTCACACTGCCCAAGATATTGTGATGCAATTAATTATTGATGACGGTGTGCGATCGCGCGGTCATCGCACCAATATTTTTAACACAGATTTTCAGGTGACAGGGGTAGCTTTCGGGATCCACGCCACATACAGACAAATGTGTGTTATTACTTACGCTGGCGGATACACATCGAAGTAAAGCAAAAGGTAAAAGTAAAAAGGTACAAGTAATAAAGAAGAATCAAAAATTATGTAAGGTAAGTAATCAATAAAGATGGTTTTAAACCTCAACGTTGATATTCAAGGTCAGGGATTTCCGATTTTGTGTTTACATGGACATCCTGGCCGTGGTCAGAGTCTGGCTGTATTTACTAATCATTTATCAAAAAGTTACCAAACTATCGCCCCAGATTTGCGAGGATACGGCAAAAGTCGTTTTCAGGGCAATTTTGCCATGACAGACCATCTAACTGACTTAGAAGCCCTGCTAGACCGCTTACAGATAGAAAATTGCTTGATATTGGGATGGTCTTTAGGCGGGATTTTAGCGATGGAGTTGGCTTTGCGTCTCCCACAACGTGTTACAGGGTTAATTTTAATCGCTACAGCCGCTAGACCCCGTGGGAGTCATCCGCCAATTACATGGCAAGACAATTTTTACACGGGTATGGCCGCGCTGTTGAATTATGTTAAACCTGGTTGGCAGTGGAATATTGAGACTTTTGGCAAGCGATCGCTATTCCGCTACCTCATTCAACAACATACACACACCGCCTATAATTACATTGCTCAAGCAGCTGTACCCGCTTATTTACAAACTTCCGCAGCTGCTACCCGCGCCCTTTACCGTGCCATAGCTTTGGGATATAACCGTCTGGAAGAACTCCAGCAAATTCATTGTTCAAGTCTGGTCATTGCCGCTTCTCAAGACCGCCACATTACAGCTGAGTCCAGTTTAGAAACGGCTCAACACCTCAAATACAGCCAATGGCTTTGCTATCCGAACGCAGCTCATCTTTTCCCGTGGGAAGTACCCCAGCAGTTACTCAGTGATATTGACATCTGGATAACAAATCATCCGCAAGTAGTTGATAGTCTATAGTCCCAGGTTAATAGTCCAAAGTTCAAAGTCATAGCCATCGACTATTGACCATTGACCATTGACTCACGCCTAAATTAAAGTTGACCGCTAAAGACAGGCGTTACTTTGCGGTCAATCCGTTCCCCCAGGTCGTCAGCAATGGTCAAATTTTCTGGTTTACATTTCTTGACGTTTACCACTATCCCTTGTGCGCCTTCGGTTTCTAAGTCTTCTACATAGCCTTTAGTCGCTAGTTTGGCATCGGTGGAACTGATAAAAGGCCCGAAGTAGTAGGTGCAACGGGGATTTTGAGTTTCAATTTCTACCCACCAAGCCAAGCCAAGTGCGTTGTATGTGTTAATTACACTTTCCTTCAGGTTATGCCAAATTGTTGTCATGGTTGCCGCCAATTTATCAACGTGGTACTGAATTTTAAACGTCTGATGTGTTTATGTATTCTATTTACATTTCTTTATACTCTTTTACTCATAATTTTTAAAGAGGTTTTGGTAATTTATCTAGGTATAAAGTGTTAACGGCACGTTGACGAAAAATCTCGTATAGTGCCATACCTGAAGCTACAGAAGCATTTAAGCTAGGTGTTTTACCTAAAAGGGGAATTGATACCAACACATCACAAGATCGTTGTGTCAACATACTCAGACCTTCGCCTTCCGAACCAATGACTAAGACGATGGGGCCACGGAAGCTGACTGTGTGCAGTTGTTCGCTAGCATCCGCCGCAGTTCCGTAAATCCAAAAACCTGCTTCTTTCAATTCTTCTAAGGCGCGGCCAAGGTTGATGACTCTAGCGACGGGAAAGTTTTCTAAAGCACCGGCTGCGACTTTCACCACCGTAGAGGTAATTCCCGAAGCTCTTCTTTGGGGAATAATCAGACCTTGCGCCCCTACAGCTTCAGCTGTCCGAATAATTGCACCCAGGTTATGGGGATCTGTGATCCCATCGGCTACAACAATCACGGGATCAGTGACTGCCTTGGCTTGGGCGATCAATTCGTGTAGTTCAATGTATGAATAGGGCGCGATTTGTGCGGCTATACCTTGGTGGTTAGCTTGGTATGTGATTTGATCTAGACGTTTGGGGTCTACTTCATCAATGACTGTGCCGTTTTCTTTGGCTTGGAGAATGAGGTTATGAAAACGGGGATCATAGCGTAAACGAGATGTTACCCAAATGCGGTTGAGTTCTCGTTGACTTTCTAGGGCAGTCAAGACTGGATGACGACCATAGATCATGTCGCTGTCTTCTGTTGTGGGTTTGGCAGCAACTGTAGGGGGTGTAAATTGACGACGGGGATGTGATGAGTGGGAATTACTCTCCCCTTTTTGGGGAAGGCGCGGTGAAGTTGTGACTACACGCTTACCTTTGAGTTTTAACACTGACCCACGATTAGGTTCGCTATTGGTCTTGATTTTTTTAGGCTTATTGTTCATAGGAGTTTTGGGTACAAAGCATGAGTAAACGTACCGATTCTCATCTTGACTTAACCATTACTGAATGATTTTCCGATCATGGAGATTAAAATAATGATTTATTTCTCTGGATGGATTTTTTGCAATAGTTCGGTTAAGCGTGGCAAATCGGTGAGATATAGGTAGCCAATTAAAGTCTCTAGACTTGTTGCTTGTTGATATATTTCAGGATTAACTCTTTTAGGTCTTCCTGTGGCGGCGTTACGGCCTCGCCGGACAATATCTAATTCAGTTGTTGTCAAGTAAGGAGTTAGCGATCGCAAATGTAGCGCTTGTGTTTCTGCTCTTACCTGCGCTACTACCAGTCTATGATAAGCATCTTGCCGTTGTAGTGGTAGCAGGTAATACATTCTAGCATAAAGCTCATAGATTGCATCCCCCAAATATGCTAGAGCAGAGGGTGAGATTTGCTGTATTTGTCCCTGAGAAATCTGTTGTGTGAACTGTGCTGTGTGTGCTAAGAGTGAGTCAGTCCAAGATGTATCTATTTGGGGATTTTCATCTTTACCATCTAATAACTCTTCCTCCTTTGACTTCACAACTTAAATATTCCTTGGCTGATTGAATTTATTTAGTATTTGTCTTGTAAAAATTCTCAAATCGGTTCTATTCTCTCACAACGGTGCTGTATTTATAGACTCAGTATGTGGAAAACTATCAGGATTATTTGACAATTTTATCGCTATTTTTAATAGAATAAACGTTTTTCTTGCTGATTCTTTCTGATGATTCTGTTGCCAAATTTGGTGGCTTTTCCCTCTCCCACTGGGAGAGGTGATTGCCAGCATAGCGCAAAATTAAGCTATCCCATACATTGTTCGGAATAGCTTAATTAATTATTCGGCCAAGCGATCAAGACTGCTTGATGTTGTCTAGAGCTGCTTCAACAGAGGTTTGCAGCGAGAGAAACTTCTCTAAGCGCACAAGCTTGACCGTTTGAGTTACACGGGCGTTAGTGACGATTTGCAAAGTTCCGTCGCCGTTTTGAGCTTGCTTGGCTAGCTGTACCAAAGCACCCAAACCAGAACTATCGACAAAATCAATTTGCGAAAGATCCAGAATGATGTGCTTTGGGCCTTCTTCAATTTTATTGCCTAGAACTTTGCGAAATGTCGGTTCCGAAAAGGCATCTAACAAACCTGTGAGGCGGAATAGCTGACAATTATCCCGTGCTTCACGAGTACCTCTCAGGCTGACGGTTAGATTTAGTGGTTCAGCAATAATTCCCTCCTCATGGTTAAAGTAAACGCTCAAGTATAGATGGTTTTTAGGCTTGTTGTCTATAGCCTTTAGTGGGGACTGGGGATTGGGGATTGGGGATTAGGTATTGGGGATTGGGTATTAGGCAAACAGGGTATTGGAGTCAAATCTCCTTTACTTTCTCTGCTTCCCCTACTCCCTAGTTCCTACTCTCTAGTCCCCAGTCCCCAGTCCCTAGTCCCCAGTCCCCAGTCCCCAGCGATGCACTGAGCTTGCCGAAGTGTCCCCAGCCCCTAATCCTTTTTTAACTCACTTGGGCTGTAGTTGCTTGTTGTGCTGTTCGCATAGCTTGGACGAACTGCTCAAACAAGTAATCAGCGTCATGAGGGCCTGGACTAGCTTCTGGGTGGTACTGCACTGAGAAGATGGGTAAGGATTTGTGCTTTAATCCTGCAACAGTGCGATCGTTTAAGTTGAGGTGACTCACTTCCACAACTGCTTGTGGTAAGGAATCAGGATCAATCGCAAAGCTGTGGTTTTGGCTGGTAATCTCTATCCTTTGTGTCAAACCCGCAGGTTGGTTTAAACCCCGATGGCCGAATTTTAGCTTAAAGGTTGCTGCTCCCAAGGCATGACCCAAAATCTGGTGTCCCATACAAATACCAAAAATGGGTTTTTGACTTTGCAGCAAGGTTTTAGCTGTGGCTATACCTTCGGCAACTGCGGACGGATCGCCGGGCCCGTTGGAAAGGAAGATACCATCTGGATTGTATTGGAGAATTTCTGCTGCTGGTGTATCGGCAGGTACAACAATCACGCGACAACCATAACTAGCCAAGCGGCGGAGAATATTACGCTTTACGCCAAAATCTAGGGCGACAACTGTCAAAGATTCTTGTTGATTGCTGGTTGTGGCTGGCTTAAATTCCCAAGCCGGGATTGTGGGATCTGACCATTCATACACTTGGCGCGTCGTCACTTCTTGGACGAGATTTAACCCTGCCATGCTGGGGGCTGCTTGTACCTGTTCTAATAATTCTGCTTCATCTAAGATTTCTGTAGAAATGCCACCATTCATTGCGCCATACATCCGAATTTTGCGGGTGAGGGCGCGGGTGTCTATGCCATAGATCCCTGGAATTTGGTGTTGTTGCAGGTAGTCTGGTAGGGATTGTGACGATCGCCAGTTACTCGGTTGATGACAAATATTGCGCGCGATCGCACCGCGTACTTGTGGCTTGGCGGATTCTTCGTCTTCGGGATTAACGCCAGTATTCCCCAATTCAGGATAGGTGAACACGACTATTTGACCGCAGTAACTGGGGTCAGTCAAGACTTCTTGATATCCAGTCATGCCAGTGTTAAACACGACTTCGCCGATGGTTGTTCCTGTCGCACCGAAAGACCAACCTCGGTAAGCAGTGCCATCTGCCAAAACTAGTAGAGCAGGAATTGTGTCAGACAGGGGCATAGTTGATAAATGGGATTGGGGGTTGGAGATTGGGGATTGGGGGTTGGGGATTGGGGATAAATAAATTTTTTAATTCCCTGAGATGTTTACCCGTCTTAATTTTTTTTAGTACCTAGTACCCAGTATCCAGTACCTAGCTTTCAGGATACTGCGAGTGTTAATTATCTCATAAGTTGGTAAATTATGCGTTTCCAAATAAATTAATTAAAAATTAAAATAGAAGAATAATTCGGAAATTTTGGGTTTTAAATTCTCCAATGGGGAATTAAATCTACAATGGGAATCGGTGGCAGGAGTCCTGGGACAGTTTCAATCAAGATTAAATTATGCTTCAGCCCTTTTTTTCTCGTGCGACGCTGATTTTTCTGTCTGGTGCGATCGCAGTTGCGAGTGTCGGTTGTACTACAAATCAACCAAAAACGTCTGTTTTGCGGAATCAGCAATCTGTGGTGACTGATGATCTGTCCACAGCCAAATCTCCGGCAGAACCTACAACTGCACCCCATATCCCGACATCAACTAACCTGCCATCATCGCCCCTAGAACCCAGTGCTTTTGAAATGGGACTAGATAAGGCAGCAGGTGCGACTAGTATTAGTCAATCGGCACAATCGCCGGATGATTGGTATTTGGTGGCGAGTCAGTATCATGATGCGATTACTTTGATGCGAAAGGTGGAACGGCAAAGTCCAGAGTTTGCGATCGCCCAAACTAAAATTGCTGAATTTGAGGGGCAAATGAAGTATGCTATCCGCCAAGCTAATACGGCTGCTAAACCATCGTCTCGGTCTGTAGCGGTAGCTTCTCCCCCAGTCAAAGTGGCAAAGACTCGTCAGTCCTCACCTCCCGTAGCAAATGCTACACCTGAATCTAAATTCACTATTCCTGTACCGCCACCTGGAACAGAAGTATCCACAGAAACAACAGGTTTTCCGGTATCGGCTGCTATTACTCCAGAAAGGGTATACATTGCCCCCATTAGACGGCGGGTTGGTGGTACGCCTGTGGTGAGTGTGACTTTCAACGGTCAGCAACAGTTTGACATGATTGTTGATACTGGGGCGAGTGGCACAGTGATTACTCAAGCAATGGCCAATGCTTTGGGAGTGATCCCAGTGGGGAAAGCCAAAGCTAACACCGCTAGTTCTAGGGCGGTAGAATTTCCGATTGGTTATTTGGACTCGATGACTTTGGGGGGTGTGACAGTGAATCGTGTACCGGTGGCGATCGCTGGGGCAGAATTAGAAACGGGGTTATTGGGACATGACTTTTTTGGTAATTATGATGTCACCATTAAACGCAACGTGGTAGAGTTCCGCCCGCAATCCCACTCAGATGCTAGTTCTGGAGGAATTGAACTAAATGTTCCAGCTTTGTCCAGGCAGTACCAGTCTGTAGAATCTCCTTAGCTGCTTTCACCCCTTGGGTATGGTCTAATAAGGGAATCGCACCCGCTACCTGTAGTGCTAAGGACGCATTGAGGGCTACAGCGTCTTGTTGTGCCTGAGTGCCTTTGCCTTGTAGCACCGCTTTTAAAATGACGGCGTTTTCTTGCACATTGCCACCTTTGAGGGCTGTAATTGGTGCAGATGTTACGCCAACTTCTTGAGGATTAATGGTAGTTAACTTAACTTCACCATCGGATAACACTGCTAAATCCGTTAAATCACCTAAACCCGCTTCATCTAATCTTTCCCTTCCGTGCAGAACAATCGCCTTTTCCTTGCCTAAATTTTGTAAAGCTTGGGCAACAGTCTCTAAAAGTTTGGGTGTAAATAAACCTACTACTTGCCCCGTTGGACGTAAGGGATTTACCAAAGGGCCAAGCAAATTAAACACTGTGCGAATTCTTAAAGTCCGGCGTAATTGTGCTACGGCTTTTAGTGCGGGATGCCAACCAGGGGCAAATAAAAAGGTGATCCCGACTTCTTGTAGTGCTGCTTGGACTTTTTCACTAGGCGCGTTTAAATTCACGCCCAACGCCTCTAAAACATCAGCACTGCCTGTCAAACTCGATGCTGAACGATTACCATGTTTGGCGACAGGTACACCATAAGCCGCCACCACAAACGCCACGGCTGTAGAAATGTTGAAAGTGGAAGAACCATCACCACCAGTTCCGCAAGTATCAACTATGGGGAATGGGGAATGGGGAATGGGGAATGGGGAAGAATTGTGTCCAGTCCCCATTTTTGATTGAGATTGTAAAACTTCGGCCATACCGGTGAGTTCGTCGGCGGAAACACCCTTAAAGTTGAGTGCGGTTAAGATTGCACCGGATAATTCTGGGGGGATGGCTTCACTCAGCCAACCTTGCATTAATTCTGCGGCTTGGTTACGACTGAGGGATTGACCATCAATTAGCTGTTGTAGGAGAAGATAGGGTTCTAGGGAGGCAGTGACAGCAGCAGAAGTTGTCATAATTAGAGTGATAACTGTTACGGATAATTACAAGAATTGTGTATGGCAGTTATCCTATCGGAAAATTGCACCCTCTCAAAAGTTAAATCAAAATATCAAGCTGCAACTGCAAAGCAGAATTAGTCTTGTTATATTTATCTATTTCTTTTTCAACATTACATTTAAATTTGTAGTTAGTAATGAATAACTCTTTACCTTTTGCTGCTTTTCCTTGCTTATAGTTATTCATGCCATATTGTAATTCCCATTCGTAGATATTAGCATATTGAAGGTTTTCTCTAATTTGTGGTGAATCATCATAAGTGATTAACCATTGATGATGGCATTGTTTTAATATTTCAGCAAATCTTTGATGGTCGAAAGATGTATGTAAATCGCCATCTTTTCCATATAATTTGGATTTGGTAGCACTGAAATATGGTGGGTCTAAAAATAAAAATACATTATCACCTTTGGCTTTAATAAGTTCACTGTAATCCAAATTAGTTATTTGAATATCTTCATCTAAAATAGTTTCTAGTTTCTCTAAGCGTTCTATAGAAGAATATGTAAATCTTTTATGAAAGGCTTCCTGGGAAAATCCTCCTGATTCTACTGTGCCAGAAAATGTAATTCGATTAAGTACAAAAAAGCGAACTGCTCTTTCTAAATCAGATAGGCTCTTAACATCCACACTAGTTAATTCTGTAAATAGTAATTTACCATCAGTATATTTATTTTTAATTTGCTGTATTTCTTTAACTAACTGCACTAGCTCAGATTGAGCGATTTTCCAAAATAAAAATAACTCTTGATTTAAATCATTAATCCAAAATTTTAGATGAGGGAACTTTTGCTTTAGATAAATAAATACTGAACCACCACCTATAAATGGTTCACGAAATTCAGCAAAACTTCCTGGTAGGTATTCAACTATTTGATTGATCGCTTTTGATTTACCGCCAGGATAGCGGAGAGGGCTTTTGAGCATTGGTAATATTTTGTGGTTAAGAGTTACTAGTTATTTCTATCTTTAACTTATGGTTATTTTCAGCCTCCAAAAATAGTCTTTTAATTATCTCCTTTTGTTTGTGGCTGAAAATTTTATTGTTGAGCTTGATAAAAGCTTCCAATTCTTGATTTGAAGCATCTGGAAATATTATAGAGCCTATAATATTTTTACCAGTTAATTTTAATTTTGTAATAAATGATACTGACACACCATTACAAATTAAAGAATCCAAATTAGAAAATAGAATTAATTTGAACAAACCGTCTTGAATATCAGGTAACTTGGGTAAAGATGATGTTGAGGAGTTTTTTGACTCTTGTATGATGTATATATTATCTTCAAATAATATTTCATCTGGAGTAAGATAATAAGTCCCTCCCAGATAGTTCTCAATGCTAAAAGTTGCTTTTAATCCATCTACTAAATGTTCAAGTTTATGAGAAGTCATTAACTCTCTTTGACTAGCAAGCTGTGATTTTCTTAGGGAAATATTTTTAAATTCTTCAAATTCATTAATTATTCTTGTTAAATATTTGTCCAATCCAAGACGTGAATGAACGTTAATGTGAGTGCTATTAGAAATAGAATCATAAGAATCTAAAGCTTTTTCAAAAATAGCTGCAAACCTTTCTTCAAATAAATATTTATTCCAGTGTAAAGCACTTTGTTTATACGCTAATATCTCATTGATTTGAGAGTTAACTAGTTCGGAATCAAATTGTTGTCTACTGAGTTTGTCTCGATGGGACTGATTTTTCTTGTTACTCCTCTCTGCTGTTTTATAGTAAGCAAGCACGATATAAATATTTAACAAATTCATCCAAGATATCGTAGAATATTGAATAATATCTCTATCACCATCTTTACCCTCATCTTTGATAACAGGAATAATTGTTATTACTTTAGATGAAATATATGTATTATAAATTCTTGCAAGAGGGTAACTTCGTGTTCTCTTTGGTGATACCCATTTTGAATAAGCAATTTCTGTGGTCTGTGTCTTGATTAATCCATAACTACTTGCTTGATTGATATCAAATACATCTAAACTAAATTCTTTTAAAGGTTCATGCAAGTATGTTTTATATATTACACCCTTAATAAACCCAGTAAAATTAAGATATTCTAGCATTCCTTTAAGCACTTATTGACCATCATAAAATACTAATCGATATTAGCTATTAAATTATAAATATGCACGACAATCGTAAAATAGTTCTTATCACGGTAGAATTGAGTGAGTGAATAACACGATTTTATAATAAGCTAAAATAGGTCGGCTTTTGCTGGAAATTTTATTCAATTAAGTGAATTAGAATAGTTAATCTATCATATTTATGTCTCGTTCTGTTCCTTATCAACCATTGTTGTTGCGAATTCTGCATGGTGTGAGTGGTATTTTAGCGATCGCCGCCATTATTACTGGATTTTTAGTTTACAATACTTTCGATGGCAGATTCGGTAAAATCCTCATCCCCCGCATCAGTGCCATTATCGATATTCACGGAACTTTTGCAGTTTTTTTCTTGATTGTGTTTCCGGCGATCGCGCTGTATAGTTTTCATGCGGGAAACAAACGACTGTTACAAGGGGATTCTTTGCAAAACTTAAGTCAGGTTGGTAGACCGATTTGGTGGGTGAGTTTGCAAAGAATTGCTAATACTCTAATGTTGCTGGCCTCTGTTTTTGCCTTAATTTCCGGCAGAATGATGAAAGAAGAATGGCTACCAACAGGAGAGTTAAATCACGTTTGGTATTATTTGCATTTGTCAGCTTGGGTGGTGATGGTTGTCTGTTTGGCTATTCATCTTTTGATGTCTAGCAAGGTGGGTGGTGTACCTTTATTAGTTTCGATGTTTGTGTTAAAGGTACGTCCTGAAGATAAGCCTAGTCGTTGGTGGGATGATTTGCGCGCTTGGTTAGGAAATTTATCAGCTAATTTTGGGATAGGTAATAATTTGCTTTTGCGAGTTTTAGAGATAATTGTATTATTGGGAATTTTGATGGCTTTTGTTTTACCTTTGGTGGCTGGGGGTTGATAGTATTTTTTAAGGTACTTCCAATTTAAAAAATATACTATCGCTTTTTTGGCAAGGGAGCAGGGGGAAGAAAGAAAATATTAGACATATTGCATAAATCTTTTTTTGCCTCACGCAAAGGCGCAAAGACGCAAAGAAAGACACTAGGATAGTGACTTTTGCAAGAGGTCTATTATCTCCTAAATTTGGATAATTTATTTTTCGGAAGTCCCTAAAACGCAGAGTGGCGTATTCGCGCAGCGTCTCGCAGAGAGGGTTTATGCAGAGGAACGCAGAGAGGTTATCAAAAGTGCGTTAAGGTTTTTAGGGTAAGTAGATAAATCTATTAGGCGTGAAAGTATTTATGACAAGTGGGGTTAAATAATATTGAGTTTATGAATCGTCTCCTTGATAGCCGCCTCTACGTTCTGCTTTTTCCCGTTCAACTTCTTCTGCATTGAGGAGAGAAATACCAGAGTCAACAATTTCTTGACGAATTTGACGCAGCTTCTGCCCTAAACTAGATATTGGTTTAGATGAAGGATAGTTGGTTGGAGGTATTGAAGTAATCACTAATTCCACCTCATCACCTTCTTGAAAAGAATCTGGTAAATTTTCTAACAAAATGATATTGCGGCCTTTTATATATCCTTTCATCCTAATATTTCCTGATAGTAAAGATAAATTCTTCCTAGCGTGATGAACGAAAGATGACGCGTCCAGGAATTCCTTCATGATTAATTCTGGCATAGACTCGCAGACAGGTTAAAACTTCCCCAGGAACTCCGCCACATTCTAGTTGTAAATCGTCTTTAGTTAAGGCACAAATATCAGCATAAAGTCCTGTGAGTTGACGTATTCTCACTTCGTGACCTGCATTATTAGCGATCTCCGCCACTTTTTTTAAAGCGCGTCGTGATTCTTGTTGCAGTTTACCCCACCAGGAATATCTTTCGGCGGGAGGGACAAAGATTAGGGAATGTATCGCCTCGTCCATATCCAGCCAAGCACGTAGCATTGACAAGGGATCTGTGCTTTCTTCGGCTTTTTTGGTACGGTGGAAGCGATCGCCTAATGCTTCCACATACTGGATTTTTTGTTCTAGTTGGGAATGTAAATGAATGACATCAAAGCTAAATACACTTTTAAAAGCATGATATAGCTCTGGTTCAATTTCAATAAATTTAGTTAATAATACTAGAAAACTGGCTAATAAAGTTAATTCTTCAGAAGCAGATTCAGGAATAATTTTAGTCTTTTCTAATGCTTTTTGAGATAAACATAACCCAGGAGCAACTACAGTTCCACTTAATCCAGGGTAGACAATTTCATCTCTAACAAAAGGTAAATAATGCAGATGAGAACTATCTGCGATCGCACCTACTTCTTGCGCCAAATCTAAAGCACGTTGTCGCCAAAATTCCGCCAAATCTTCAGGAACTCGCAACAGCTTGCGGTGAATTTCATTCCACAAATCCGCATCTGTTTGACTATATAAAGGCGAATTCCCCAAATATATACTGAGTTCGACATCCCCATCAAAAGCCGCACGCAGATAACCCAATTTTGGTTCACTCTGGGTGTAACTTACAGTAGGTTTCGCCTCTTCCTTAACCTGTAACAAATCGTGAATCTCATACAACACCTGATCACACAATTCAGCACCAGGATCATGATGATATTCCGCTTGCGCCTTCCTCAGCGTCGCCTCCAATCCATAGAGACTATACCGTAATAACTGCCCCAAAGCTGATTTTTCGATTCCCAATAACTGCTTGAGATGTTGCATGAGTTTTACCTGTTTTGATCTCACGCAAAGACCCTCAGAAAACTCTCTGCGTCTGGTGCGTGAGGTTTCTCAATGGATACCGGAAAAAGGATCACGTTCCTTATCAACCTCATTCGGTTGTAAGTCTAACTCACCACAATAGACACATCCTTCCTGTGTTAAACATTCTAAATCTACTGATGTTAAATAAGGTACATCACCAGCATGGATACGTAAAATACCTTTGTCATCAATTGTTACACGATACTGGCAGGGATAATCCGTATTCACATCGGGTCTAGCTAACGCGCCGATGCGTATCCATTTTTTCGTATGAGTTTCTGCATCCGTTTGGTACATATAAAACGTATGCTGATTAGTGTAGGGAAAAGGCGGTAAAGGATTACTAATTAAACCGCTTCCTGATGCAGATTGACCATCATATAAGTAATGGAATTGTTGCAGAGGTTTACTACCGTCTTTGTCTACTTCAAATACCAAATGATAAGCATCTGGATAATCAACTGTTGCTGATTCAATCACATTCACCGCAATATCACCATCATTTAAATCTTTATCAGGACGTTCAACGGCGATATTCCATTGCAATTTTCCGTTAGTAAATAATGATGTTTCTGAGACTTTTGTTAAAGCTGCATTAATGTCAATTCCGGGAACATCAATTAAGTAATGGGGATTTCCTTGACACAACAGCACTTTAAATTGTAGGGTTTGGTCGATTTCAAACTGCACTTTAATTTTTCGCAGGAACTCCGCTTCATCCATCCGCAATTGTTCCATCAAGTTTTTCCCGTCGAAGCTACCCCACAGGCGCAAGTCTCCATCTTCGTAGTCTTGGCGGTAAATAATGTTAGTTAACTGTATCCCTACCCAATTTGTACGGACTTTAGCCACGTTTTCTGAGGCCGAGAGTTGGTAGAGTTCTTGTCCAGCTTTAAAGACGGTGAGGAGTTCGTTGCTTTGGGTTTTGCGTTTGAAGTTGCAAGGTAGGTAATAAAACAGGTTTTTAACGTCGATTTCTAGTTGATTCGCGCCTTTCCGCAATAATCCTTTAGATTCTTCGGGGTCAAATCTCAGCCTACGCAGTTTCTCGGCGTAACAAGCACCGGCGGAGGTGGCGAGTTTGGTGTACTCCAACACAAAGGTAATGCGTTCAGGATTCCATACAAAATAGGGAGATTTGCCAAATTCTTGGTAAATTTGCCGTTGTACTAAGTCGAGATTGCAGGTTTTCCCTGAGAGGATTAACCAATCAACTTTATGGGTGTTCCAAGGGTCGATATTGCTGTTTTCAGGACGCAGGCGACTTTCCATTAAGCCTTTTGCAATACCAATAGCTTCTTTAATAGCAGAGGAAGCGACGCGTTCAAATTGTTGGTTATCGATGGTGACACAAATATTATCGGAATTTCTTACCTGGAATTTAATCGCGCTTTGGGTGAGGAGTTCTGCAATTTGCTGTTCGGAAAGGGTGAAGGTTAACAGAGAATGATCGGATTTTTGTCCTAGTTTGAGTTTAGCAGTTTCCGCATGATCCCAAAGTGTATAGAAGGTTTGCAGACGTTGGGGTGCTTGTTGCCAACGGGTGGGGATGACTTTTTCGGCGGTATCTAACGCGTCTTTATAAGCTGCGTCACCTTCGGGATTTTCCTTATCAACACATTTTAATAAACTGCCACTTTTGAATTTACCTTGTTCCAAAAAGCGTTCGTTTAATTCGGCGTTGATTAAGTCTTCTAGCTTATCGCTTTCGATATCGCCTTGAGTAACGGCTGTGAGTAAAAAATCAGCGATCGCCACTTTTAATAGTCTAAACACTTTCAGGGTAATTAACTCACCACCTAGTTGTAAATGTCCGGAAGAACCCAATAATTTCGGAGTCAATTTATAGTATCTGCCGCCTAAACCCCTATCTTCATTATTGGCAAAGTAGGGTGTATTATCTTCCAAGGTGAGTTCAATTAAAGCTAAATCTGTCGTCCCCCCACCAATATCTAATACGAGAACATTTTGCGACCATTTATTATTTTCTTGGCGACAACGGGTTTTAAAAGATTCAATGCCAATATTTAAGTTACCGCCAAATTCTCGCCATAGGAAAAAGATAGCCACAGATACAGCTTCATCGTAGGCTGTTTGGACATCATCAATTCCCAATTGTTCAACTAAATGCTTAACTTCTTTCCTGACTACAGGTGGTGCGACGGTGGGATAGGTGACGACGGCGGTTAAAAAATCCCCTTCGGAAAATCTGCGTCTGGCGCGTTGACGATAATCATCAGTTAATTCGATTAAATGCGCCCATGCGGCTTGAATCAGTTGACTAACATCAATAATATCTTCTTCACCTTCCAAGATGACCGGAAATTTTCTATCCTGTCCAAAATAACGCTTGGGTGAATGGTGAAAGCGGCTGATAATTTCTTTTAAGGAACTACTTGTTCCCTGTGCGATCGCTTTTTTTCGGTTGTCCCTAGCTGCTCTCCCCATGCGGAGTTTGATTGCTTCTAAACTCGCCACCTCTAACTCACTAGGAATCTCTGTATCTCGGCGATCAATATCTAAAACTACAGGAATTAAATTTTGAGATTCTAATGTGGGAACACGGAAGACTTCATGATAAATTTGATAGAGTTTTTTACTGACAGCCCGACGAAATCTATCGCTGTTTCCTAAGCATAATTCGATTTGGCGAATCGCTTCTAAGAATCTCGATTTATTCTCACCGCTAAAAACTTCACTTAAATTACTCGGTGCAATTTCCAGATTTTTACTAATATCAACAATAAACTTATCCCATTCGCTTTCGCTGACCTCCGGTAAGGCAATTATAGCCGGAGAATTCAACCACTGGGACAGGCGATCGCGCAATCTAATTTCCTGTTCTCTGGGTAAAACTTCGGCAATAGGCACTTCTATCGGGTCGAACAGGGTGACGGTAGAATTAGATGTGCCGAAATCTACTGCTAACCATCCAGGAAATCTTTTTTTCGGTTTCCCGTTGCTGGGTTTTTCGCTACGAACTTCTACAGGATTGATAACTGGATTACTGATGATTTTTTCTTCCATAGGTAGTGACCACAGATGACAATAAGCTGCTACTTTTTGTCTTACAGATAATAGTGGATTTCCTGACTGGTCAGAATCAAAATATTCCACCATTACCCGTAAATGACAGTTGATTGCTTGAGTTAAAGGGTGAGATAATTTACACGGATATTGTTCTAATTGACCAATTTGGGAAATTTTTGGGGCTTCAGAATCAAACTTTTTATACGCCTGTTGAATTTTAGTTGCTAATTCGCTTGGTATGCCTTTAACTGTACAGGTGATGCTAGAAATGTGAGGTACATTATTTCCCGTAGCCAGCAGTTGAATACTGGGTAATTCTAAATACTTTCTATGATTAACCCGCACTTGGAAGCGAGGCACAAGTTGAATTTCTACAGGCATTTTTTATCTTCCTTTACAGGCAGAACTGACCAATTCAAAATTCAAAATTCAAAATTCAAAATTAAGAATGGTATCAGGTGTCAGAATTATAACCAGCTTGATATCAGGATTGTAAATCACTAATTCCTATTTGCTGATTACTAATTACTGATTACTGATTAGCTGTTAGGGAATCAGAAATGTTAGCAATTTCTGTGAGATTCTGGAGCCAAGTCGGAACTCTCCCACCTGATTGGGTATCACTAGAGGCGATAAATCTCAGCAAAGCATCTTTTTTCGAGAGGTTTTGTAGAGTGGGTATAATTTGATCTAAAATCCCCTCTAATTCCCCATTGACTTGTTGATTAACTTCGCTGACATACTGCACCAAATGTAGGCTAGCACTGGCAGTAATTTCATCACGTAAGCGTAAGATAAATAACTGATGATTAGCGGTTCTAGTTAAACCCATATTTTTCTCTGGCGACCAATCAAAGATTTGACCGATATTGTGTTTTTCATCTTGACGCGCTAGAGGAAACATAATTTCAGGTACGAGAGATTTATCTTGTTGATTAATCTCTTCTAAAATTACGTCTTGCCATTTATTGGGGTCACATCCTAACAGCAATTGATAAAATAAATCGGCTTCTTCAGGGCCAAATTTGGCTTCAATTTCTTGTTCCATTTCTGGAGTCAAAATGGCCAATAGCCGATCGCGCTCTGGGGCAATCTGGTGAGATAATCTACTGAGTAAGTCTACTACAGCTTGCTGGATGCGATCGCGCGCAAATTCTTCCACTTCTTTGACTGTCTTGGCGAAGGCGGGGTAAAAGTCATCGCTTTTAGTCGGGATGCTGCTATTGGTTCTACTACCTCTATCAAATAACTTCCCGGCTGCACCTTTTGATTCAGTTAAGGTAATTGTGCCGTTATTGACTTTGTTAAATAATAAAGTCCATTGATTCCAACTAATCACCCTAAAGGTGAGTTCATCTTTGACTACATCACTCACCACTGTTCCCCGACGGTCTTTGAGTGGTTGTTTCCCGATATCTTTTTGAAAATGACGATAGGTTTTATCTAAACTTTCAATGGCGTTTCTTAAGTCAATTAAAGCCTCAGAATCACCCGTGGGAATACCTTGGGCGTGAATTTCGGCAATAATAGTTTTGAGATTTTCCTGTTGTAATTTTAAATTTTCGGCGGCGCGTCTAGTATCTTCATATAGTTGCTTGAGTCCGTGTGTCGCAACATGGTTTTGAATTAACTCCCGCAGTTTGGCGATACCTCCATCTTGAGCAAAGTAACCCAATTTTCTGCCTAAACCGTGACGCGGATCTGATTCTAACAGGCGATCGCTCAACTTGCGCCATTTTTGTTGCAGTCGCTTTGACCTTTCTAAATACTCTGGATAATCTAAGTTAGCTAAAAATTCTGGTGAACCAGCTTTCACACTGCTAGAACGTTTCGCTAATTCGGCTAGTCCCAATAGGGGAGAGAGTAAGACAATGCGGTCTTGATTAATTGTGAATGCGCTCGCGCCATCGATGGTGGTTTGCAACACCTTAAGTTTTCGCAATACCGCCTCAGCTGTGAGTTGGAGAGTACGACTATCATCAATGAGTAAATCTAATTCTCTCTCGCCGCCTTCACTTTCTAAAGGTAACTGGTCAAACCGTCCCACACCCACCAAAATTAAATCCTTGAGGTCTTGTCCGGGACGCTGCTGTTGCATCATCGTGAAAATTTTATGGGCGCGATCGCTCCCCGGTGATTTACCATTGAGCAGTACCAGAATTGTCTGCACCTCCGCCAATTCCCGCAGCGATAAAAAGGTATCCCGCGCGCCAGAATTCGCCGCACCCAAACCAGGAAAATCTAACAAAATAAATCTATCTGCACCGGTGACATCCCAAATTTCTTCAGAAATTCTCACCTCAATATCAATGCGCCGAATTAACGGGAAACTATTTTGTAATAACTTCGTGGGTAAGGTTTGGGGGGGACTCGGTAAACGAATATGCGCCGGCGGTAAGTCTTCAAAGCGTAGGGTTTGGATAGCCATTGGTTGTTCTGCTAACTGTAACCCATCCTTTGCTGTGACTGCATCGATAGGGTAGCGTTTCCCGCACAATACTTCATAGGAAGCATAAGCGCGTAAAAACACCACCAATTCCCGCACCAGATAACGCAATTCTAAATTATTGCTGCTATTCCAAGTTTCTTGACACCATCTGAGAATTTCGTTTCCAGAATTCAGGGTGGCGGTGGGAATGGGGGGAAGTCCGGCGGCGATAGTGCGGCGGTTCGCTTCCCCCAACATGAAGCGCAAGCACTCATTTACCCCTTCCCGCGTTAAATATTCCACGGTGAAATTACCAACTTGTGTCGTGGCAAAGCCCTCTTGGGGGATGATATGAATAGCCGTGACATTACCTGTAGTGGGATTTTCGCTGATGGGTAAAGCATCCCCATAGCCGATTAAACTACCTAAAAGTAAAGTTTTGCCGCTACTAAACTCTCCCATCACACCGATTTTTACAGGAGATGTAGCAAGACCTACAGTTTTCTCCGCACTTTCTCGGAGACGTAAAATACATTCATCTAAGCTAGTAGGCACCCAATCTTCTTGTTGAGAAGGATTTTGCGGAACAGAATTAATTTTTTCTAAAATCAGTTCGCCGTACTCTTTAAAACATCCTATTTTTTCTAGTTCCATAGAGTAGCCTGCCAATAAGATAATTTCTGTGAGTTTTATAACACAAAAAAAGTCTGCAACTTTTATATCTACAAGTAGTTGAGCCTATCTTTCGGAAGATTTTGCGGTAATTTCCTCTCTGATGTGAATTCTTATTGATAAATTTAAATCTTTTGCAGATTACATTCACACATTTGTTTTATTTTCTGCATATTTCGCAATGAATTAAATTCAAAAAATCAATACATAATAGTTGATTTATCAGATAAATAAAAATAAAATTAACTATTATTAATTTCGTCCTCAGTGTTTATCCTGGTTTTAGCTATGTTCTGCGATTCAGATTTCCTACAGATAATTTTGTCTGTTGGATTTTAATTTTCATCTGGGTTTGACCCATTTTTCCGTAGTATCACCCATACTGTATCTGTGGTGATGATCTAGCATATTTGTAAAATATTTATCAATCAATCAATAATTAAGTGAAATTTTTAATTCATATAAATTAAAATAGTAGTTCGGGTAAATAATTTTTTGCCTATAGGATTCATCTTTAATTTGGCTGCAAAACCCCGTAAATCCGCTTGTTTACCGTCATCCATTTGATTGGGTATGGAAAATGGAAAATCACTGCCTGTACCAAAATTGTCTCAAGCTATCTACCCAAGCCATTTGGTGAATTGATATGCAGTATTTTTTTGAGCAAATCCATCGCCTGGAGGTATTTAATTGAAAAAATCATACTTAATAATTCCTGCGAGAAGATGCGAAGCCAGAAATTACTCATAATTTTATAAATTATCAATCACATCAGGGTAGTAAAACGGTGTCACTATCAAATAATGAATCTACATCAGTAGAAAATACCATCAAACAAATACAAACAGAAGTTGGAGAACACAACCCAACTCAACAGAAACTATCCCAAAAAGGCGTAGAATTATCAGGACTACTGCAACTCATCCCAGACACATATTTACGGCTAGATACCGAAGGGAAAATTCTAGAATACAAACCAAGTGAAACAGAATATGCAGATAACTTACCCAAAATAACTTTAGATAAACCTTTTATCGAACAATTTCCGCAGCAGATTGGGGATGAATTTCAACAGGCGATCACGAAGACATTGCAAACCCAATCGCCTGTGAACATAACATATGATTTATCAGTTGCAGATATCATTTATACTTTTAAAGCCAAATTTTTAGCCTTATCATCCCAAGAAATTATTGTCTTAATCCGTGAAAATCATCATCGTTTAAATACACAATTACTTGATGAGTATTATCAATTTCAAGATATTCTGGAAAACTCCGATAATATTATTTTTGTCCTCACAGTAACTGGTGAATTTGCCTATGTTTCCCCCAATTGGACAGCAATTCTCGGACATAATCTCACCGAAGTCATAGGTAAATCTTTCGTTCCTTTCGTACATCCTGATGATGTTCCAAGCTGTGCAGATTATTTATCAACGGTGTTTAAAACCGGCAAAAAACAAGAACCCATTGAATATCGAGTCAAGCATAAAAATGGGGAATGGCGATGGCACACAAGTAGTGCAGGTGCGATTAAAAATGCCGACAATCAAGTTTTATATTTTGTAGGCATTTCTTACGACATTACGAAGCGTAAACAACAAGAAGCAATTCTCACTCACAGAATTCATTTAGCAGATTTTCGGGCGGAAGTTGATGCTTGTTTGACTCAAAGTCTTACTTTACAGCAGATGATGTCTGGCTGTACCGAAGCCATCGTCAAACATTTAGACGCGGCTTTTGCCCGGATTTGGATACTTAATAAACAAGAAAACATCCTAGAGTTGCAAGTCAGTTCGGGAATGTATACCCACATTGACGGTTTTCATCGACGTGTACCAGTTGGTCAATACAAAATAGGTGTAATCGCCCAAGAAAGTCAACCCCATTTAAGCAACTCAGTACAAACAGATCCCCGCATCAGTGACAAGGAATGGGCTAAACAAGAGGGGATGGTAGCGTTTGCTGGCTATCCTTTAATGGTAGAAGGAGAAGTATTAGGCGTAATTGCCATGTTTTCTCGCCACACATTAAGTGAATCAACCTTTGATATTTTAGGAATTGTCGCCCACGAAATTGCTATTGGTATTAAGCGCAAACAGACTGAAGCTGCACTAAGGGAATCGGAAGCAAAGTTTCGAGAAATTGCCCAAAAAGAAGCATTACTTAACCGTCTTGCTAGTCAGATTCGCGCTTCTTTAGAACTTAATTATATTGTAGAAACCGCAGTCACAGAAATTCATCAACTTTTCCAAATTGATCGCTGTGCTTTTTGGTGGTACAGACAAAATACAGATGTACCTACCTGGGAAATTGTCTATGAAATCCAAAATTATCCTGAAAAATATTCACTACCTTCTGCAATTCAAGATGCAGAAGTGCAACTCATAGCCGAAAAAACTTTAAATAAAGAGATTATCCGCATTGATAATGTAGAGACATTGACAGATACTTCCGCCCAAAAGTTTTTGCGAGATTTTCACCTAACAGCTTTTTTAGCTTTGCCTGTACACACGCAATCAGGAGAAATTGGAGCGTTTACTTGTAGTTATTGTAGTGGTTTTCGACTTTGGTTGGATCATGAAGTAGAACTACTACAATCCGTCACAAATCAGCTAGCGATCGCAATAGATCAAGCTAAACTCTACACCCAAAGCCGCATCGCTGCCCAAACTGCCCAAGAAAAAGCCCAGCAATTAGAAGCCGCTTTACGAGAATTACAACAAACCCAAGTACAGTTAATTCATTCCGAAAAAATGTCTAGTTTGGGGCAATTAGTAGCAGGTATTGCTCACGAAATTAATAACCCTGTGAATTTTATTTACGGTAACATCAACCATGCCCGTGAATATGTTAAAGATTTGCTGGATTTAGTTGAACTATATAAACAAAATTATTGTCCACCAGTGGCAGAAATTCGAGAATTTATTGATGCTATAGATTTAGATTTTCTCACACAAGATTTACTCAAAGTTTTAAATTCCATGAATCTAGGAGCAGAACGAATTCGGCAGTTAGTTCTCTCCTTACGAAACTTCTCCCGTTTAGACGAAGACGGCATGAAGTTAGTAGATATTCATGAAGGTATTGATAGCACTTTGTTAATCTTACAAAACCGTCTGAAAGCCAAACCAGGAGTTACGGAAATTCAAATTATTAAAGAATATGGTGATTTACCAAAAGTAGTCTGTCACGCTGGACAGATGAACCAAGTATTTATGAACTTATTGGCAAATGCCATTGATGCTTTAGAAGATGCCACAACAGATGAGCAAGAAAATTCAACACCACCTCAAATTCACATTCAAACGCAACTGACAGATCATCAGCAAGTGATGATTACCATTGCCGATAATGGCCCTGGAATGACGGAAGAAATTCGCGATCGCTTATTTGATCCCTTCTTTACCACAAAACCCGTAGGCAAAGGCACCGGGATCGGCTTGTCAATCAGCTATCAAATTATTGTCAATAAACACCAAGGGAAATTAGAATGTATTTCCACTCCAGGGAAAGGAGCAGAGTTTATCATCACAATTCCCCTATTAAAATCATCTAGTTAAGCAACTATCAAATGTGGGAGTTTTGGTTGATTGGTAACAATTAAGTTATATTGAGTAAGCAGCACACAAAACGGCTACAGCTAAAATAACATGGGTTTACAATGTACAAATACAATTGTGACAATCGCTACATCAAATCTTGAGCAATCAGTAAATTTCTATACGCACTTGTTGACCCAAAATCCGATAAATTTAATTCCCAACCTCTATGCTGAGTTTCAGTTTCCTGGTTTGCGGTTAGGGATTTTTCAACCGAAAAAAACACACAATCATGAATTTCTAGACTCAGGAAAAAGTAAAATGAGTCTATGTTTAGAGGTGAGTAACCTAGAAACAGCGATCGCCCACATCAGTAATTTAGGTTATCCCCCACCCGAAAAAATCATTGTAGCCTCCCACGGCAGAGAAATTTACGCCTACGACCCCGACGGCAATCGCCTAATTTTACATCAATCAGCAGGTAGAGACAAAAACACAGAAGTCAGGGCGTAAGAAGAAGAGAAACAACAAAATAAAACCAATTCGCAATTCGCAATTCGCAATTCGCAATGGACTAACGTCCCGCTACGCTAACGCAATTCGCAATAAATTTGCTTTTATCCCAATCCCCAATTCCCAATTCCCAATCCCCAATTCCCAATCCCAATCCCTAACCTATGGGCTTAACAGATAACTACAAACTCAACCTGATTCAGTGGTATCCAGGACATATTGCCAAAGCGGAAAAGAATCTCAAAGAACAGCTATCACGAGTAGATGTAGTTTTTGAGGTACGCGATGCACGGATACCTTTAGCGACGCGCCACCCCCAAATCGATGAGTGGGTGGGCAATAAAACACGCATCTTAGTATTAAATAGATTAGATATGATCCCGCCCCAAGTGCGATCGCTGTGGGTGAATTACTTTCAAAATCGGGATGAAGAACCCTATTTTACCAATGCCCAACATGGTCAAGGCGTGAATGCCGTTGCCAAAGCCGCCCAAGCCGCAGGCGTTGAACTCAACCAAAGAAGACGCGATCGCGGAATGTTACCGCGTCCCGTCCGGGCTGTAGTTATAGGTTTTCCCAACGTTGGTAAATCCGCCCTCATCAACCGTTTATTAGGTAAGCGTGTTGTCGAAAGTGCCGCCCGTCCAGGGGTAACACGCCAACTGCGCTGGGTACGTATCAGTGATCAGTTAGAATTACTCGACGCGCCAGGAGTCATCCCCGCCAAATTAGGGAATCAAGAAGCAGCCGTCAAACTCGCCATTTGTGACGATATCGGTCAAGCCTCCTACGATAATCAGCTAGTTGCAGCCGCCCTCGTAGATTTAATCAACTCCCTCCAAGAACAAGCCGGGGAATTATTACCAAAATCACCCCTATACTCACGTTATGACCTTGACCCCATCCCCCACACCGGAGAAGCCTATTTACACGTTTTAGCCGAACATCGCCATCAAGGAGATGTCGAACGCACAGCTAGACAACTTTTGACAGACTATCGCAAAGGATTACTCGGCACAATGCCTTTAGAGTTACCACCGAGTTAAGGGACTTTTTATTAACAGTTATGTATTTATTTCTTAGGTAACTTGCTACGCAACAATTCTCGAAATTCATTAACTTGTTCATTAGTGCTGAAAGCTCTTTTAGGAAACATATTTAAGCAGTTGCCTGACTGATAAACCATAAATAGGTTTGCAGATTCTCCCCAATGTGTGTAAAGTGACCATTGCGCTTTAGATTCGGACAAAGGCGTAGTAATTTTTAACTCTTCATCACTTGCTTCGACACGGATTTCGAGCCTGAAATTAGGTTGACTATCCCAGGCGCGCTTAATAACAATCTGCTGAAAAAAGTAAGTAAGACAGTATAAGAAGACAATAGGTAAAATATTAGGTAATAAAACACTCCATAGAATTTCCTGCAAAGAAACATTCCCTTGATTTATCAAACCCAGTAAAGATATTAATACTGCAATCCCACCCACGATTAATAAATATCTTAGTATCATCCTTGTTGAGTGAAATTGATTTACTTCTTTAAAGTCGTTGAAGTTGAGGCGATATTCAAAGTTCATGGTATGGCTCTCAATTGTTGTTAGGGATTGGATTATCCCTCTTCTGTCACTTTCCGAGATAAGCAAGTAGTTCAGAAGCTAAATCATCCAGAAGCATAAGAGGGTTTAAATTGATTCATTGCAGCAATTAAATGATTGAATCCCAATAATAAATGTGAATTAGGGAAAATGCTTAACCAGGGATAAATTAACCAAAATAGTAAAAGTGGTTGGATAATGAGACGTAGATTATTTAAAGTATTCTTCCATCCAGATTCGTGGTTCCATTGTGGATGATTAGAAAAATCAACATCCTTATTTTCTGGTGTCTCAGTTTCAAATTGACAAGGTTGATTTAAACATAAGAAGGCTGGAGAATTTAAACTAATCATCGTATAAACACTAAAAATAATCTCCCACCATCTCTCAATATGTTGAAAATTAGTGAAACGGTAATCTGTCCAGCCTAGTTCCTGCTTACACTGTCGAAACCCATATTCAACCCAGGTTCTTAATCCATATAAATCGCCTAAAGTCTTCTTCAAATTCCCTTGAAGGTTAGTCATCACGAAGGAGGTAGAATTTTCTGGCATGGTTTCTGGGTCAGTAGTTATTTCCCAGTAAGTTATAGCTCTTTTTTTACCATAGATTATTTCTCTAATGTATCTAGTCTCTGATTTTTGATTGCTAAATGTTCTTTTAAATTTACACCACTTATTCGCTCTAACGCTTTGCCCTGAAGGCAACCAGACTCCATGATTACTTCTGATTGATACTACATAGCCTAAGTTATATTCAGCTATTTTTCTAATAAATTGGCTACTTTCACCATACAAACTATCAGCCAATACTAATTCAATATTGAAGCCTGATTCCATTAATTCTGTAATTATTTCTGATGCTAACTCTATTTTAGTTTTATATTTATCTGACTCCTTTAATGTTCCTTTTGGTTTAAATACTTTAAATATTAAGGGAAAAGTTATGTTAGCGTAAACTCCATAGGCGTTGACTGAAACTATCCCATTATCTACTTTCCCCACGCTTCCTAAATATTGTCTAGCTACATAATCTGTCTTTTTACCTTTTTTTCTGTCTCCTGTTTCATCTATTACTACCGTAATTGCTTGACCATTTAATTCTCTTTTTATTTTCTCTAATCTTCGCCTCTTCAACTCATTTACTGACCAGTCTGAATTGGCTATAAAATGATGTAATGATTGGGCTGAGTTTATACTTACTACTTTCGCTATCTCTGGTAATGATTTTCTTTTAATAGGAGAAATTATCCCTAAGTGTAAATATTTAAAACATTCATAATTTCTTACTTCTTTGAACAGGCCTTTGTACTCTGCACAATATTTATCTACGAGCGCAACTGTGGGCTGTGCATCTCTTGCCAAATGTTTCAGGATTTGTAATTCTACATCCATTGCCCTGCTTACCTTCCAGAGTTTTTTCTTTTAATCCTTTTATTTAGATTACTCGGAAAGTGACATAAGAGGGATATATAAGAATCCGACTTTATTATTGAAACGATTTGCGTAGGTAGGGAACAGGAAAATAAGTAATAGAGGTGTACCGAGTTTTTTCAGAAATCAAATATGATTCCTATATAAGAATCCGCTTTGATTCGGTGAAATTGTTTGCGTGGTGCGCGACGCGCAGCGCAAGCGCGATAGGGAGGGAACAGGGAAGAAGAAATAAAAAACTCCATCCGCAAAGCTTCCGCCATGAGCTTCAGCCGAACGGAGATGGAGTTTTTGGGCATGGGGAATCGGGCATGGGGTATGGGAAAGAGATCACCAGCTAAATTCCTACACTACCTGTGAACTCAAAGCCTCAAACTGTTGCCAACACAGATACATGGCGCGGGGAACGTGAAAACAACCCTTCCACTTCCCGCCTTTAAGATTTAATAGCACCTCTCCTTGGCGATTGAGATAGCCAAACCATTCACCATATTCTGCATCGGCAAAGTGTGACCAAGTGTAATCGTGCATTTTTTGATACCATTCCCAACATTCTGCACGACCAGTGAGACGATAACCCATTGCTAACGCCACCAAAGATTCTAAATGCACCCACCAGAGTTTTTGATCCCATTCCAACTGCTGCGGGGGATGACCATCTGCATCCATGAAGTAATACAACCCCTTATATTGACTATCCCAGGCAAAATCGAGGATATTTAACACCACATCAACAGCTTGATTAATAGTTTGGCGATCGCCATTCCGGTTGGCAATATCCATAATGAACCACATAGCCTCAATTCCATGGCCAGGATTAATTAACCTCCCATCAAAGCAATCAATATGTGAACCATCGGGAGCAACATTTTCATACATTAGTCCACGTTCCTGGTCAAGAAAATCACCCATGACCTCCTGTACAGTGCTAGCCAAGACACTTTCTAAAGTTTCACTTTCCAATAACCAAGCCATTTCTAGCGTCAAATTAGCTAAAATCATCGGCACAGCTAAGGCTTTCATTGGACGTGTACCAGGGTAAGCTTTGGTATACTTGCCTTTGGGATTATCTTTGCGGCGTAAAACGTTATTGTATGCTTGCAAAGCTACATCCTTCGCCCATTCTTCCCCAGAGGCTAAGGCATATTGACTAAAAGCCATTGCGGCAAAGCAATCGGAGAATATATTATATGGTTGAACTAAGGGCTGTCCTTCACGGTTAAGGGCAAAATACCAGTTGCCTTCAGCATCTCTACCGTGTTTAGCAAGAAACTGTGCGCCGTGACTGGCGATTTCTAACCAATTTGCATTTTTTTCAAGTTGATTGCAAAGTACGGAAAAAGTCCAAACTTGGCGATTTTGCAGCCAAATGAACTTGTCAGTGTCATAAACTTGACCTGCACGATTGAGACAAGTAAAATATCCACCCTGTTCCCAATCAAGAGAATGAGTCAGCCAAAATGGGAGAATATTGTTGAGGAGAGTATGTTTGTAAAGTGTTGCTAGTGCCTTAAAATCGTATCCCATGCGTTCCTGCCTCAAAATTAATAGAGTTCATTATCGCTTTGCTAGGGATAGACTACAAGCAGTAAAGAATGTTACAGATGAAGAGATGCGATCGCCATTAAATTCACCATTATTAATTGCACAAAACCCTGTCAATTTCCTGTTTCCTGTTTAAAATAGTATGTTCGGTAATCGAATCAGATACTATAGGACTCATATTTGATTTGGAGAAAAAACTCAGTACACTTTTGTTCCTTCTTACCTGTTCCCTGTTCCCTGTTCCCTGTTCCCTGTTCCCTGTTCCCTTCCTACGCAAATGATTTCAGGAATCAAAGCGGATTCCTATATAGGTAGATGTTGATTATCGGTAGATGCAGCGACCCTGTAAAACCTAATTTTCACTTTTGAGCAATCGCACAGGTGTTTGATTTTCTGTCTGATTAACGTGGCGACTGACCCACAATTGATTAATCATGTAGGCACTAAAAATTGAAGAAGCAATCAATACTACAGCTGAAAGTCTGACTAAAGTTTGATTAGCAGGTTTGCCCACATAAGCCTCTACCCGTTTTATCCGACGCTTTTCTTTACCTAGTAGAAAAACTAAATAGAATCGCTTTTTCAAGACTGGTACAGAAAGCCGAATATCTACATAATGCGGACGTTGTGCGCGAGTTTGGAAGACCCTTTTTAACTCTGCTAATTGATTATTCGTGAAACTTGCAGCTGTTCGGGGGGGAATACGAGCCAAAAAACCTTGCAAAAATGGGTCGTGTTCTAAGTTATTTTGTGCTAATTCTCTGTCATTCATATTTGCCTTGAGGTAACTCCTGATGTTTGCAAAATAAATATTTAGAATTGGGGATTGTGTTCTTTATCCCAACATTTCCCATCGCGCCAAGTTCTTCCCGTGTCTTCACACTGAGATTGATCAAAGATCCAAGGAATAGAAGTTGGGGACGACACGTTACCTTGACGGACAATGGAACTCGCCAAGGAAAAAAGAGCAGGTAAAATGGGATACATACAAATTCCAAAGGCCGCCAAAAGTCCCACAAAAAATAAGATGTTGCTTGTCGTCCAAAGAGGATGCAACACTTTACCTTCCTGTAATCGTTCTTTAGAACGTCTTTCCGGCCCACCGATTAACACCATATAAAATCTCAGGCCAGGAATCGGGAGTGTAAAACGTAAGTCCAGAGGATGGTTAGAAGTCCAAGCATTATAGCCGAAGGCTCTTGTCACCGCAGCCATTTGTTCTATAGTGAAAGATTGTTTAACTTCCGGTTGCATCTGGTCAAAAAGCTCTTGAAACACCGGGTCAACTTGTTGTAAATTGCTCATCGAGACTAGATTACTGGTATTAATTTATATAACAATAACAAATAGCTTTCAGTAACACCTTGACAAATTTACGTATTTTACTCAGAAAATATGTACATTAAAACATCTTTAAATTCCACTAATAGTGTTTTTGATAAACATTCTTTGGGGGATTTTAAAATAAAAAAATAATGATTTTTATGTAAATTTTTAGTTAACTAGACTGATCTAGTTAAAAATCTATTTATGAAGTAGAGATTAAGTAGAGTCTATTCCAGCGTCTTCAGGACTTGAGACAGAGATTCATCCATTAAATCTGATTTGAAAAAAATCGCACCACATAACTGATTTTTGGAAAAGTTATTGAGCCTTTTAATCACGAATGATTTCCAGCAAATTTGATATTGATGAGGTATAGCAAACGACGTAAAATCAAAGTTTAAAAAACATGGGTGTAATTGGTGTGACCCACTTCAAAAGTTCTGTATGATTGCCATATGAAAACAGTGTATTCCACTAGCTACAATATGAATTTAATCAATTTCAGAATTAAAACATTGATGATTGTTGGAGAAAACACTGAAGATGATGCACAAACTCTGAAGTATTTTCCCAATGAATATTATGTGTAGCATTGCTAATTATTTGGAGTTGCGCTACTGGACATAGTTGAGCCATATTTTGATTAATCTGCACAAATTTTTCATCATATTCACCCACCAGCAGCAGCAAAGGCACTTGATTTTGGGGTAATATTTCCCATAATGAGGGTTGACTACCATTACCCATAAATTTTAGTGATTTGGCTAACTCTAGAGGATTATTTTGCAGCCGATTCTCTAACATATACTGAAATTCTGGGTGATGCTGAAGAGAGCCAAAAATAGGTTGACGATACCAATTCGATAAAAACAGAGAAAAATCAGCTTGAGAAAGACATCTAGATAGTTTTTTCGCTATCTGGTGATCACTGTTGATTCTTTCTGTGCGTTCTGTTTCTGTTGCTAAACCTGGAGAAGCCGATTCTAAGATAACTCTAGAGAAATACTGTGGAAAGTGGAGAGTTAAATATAAAGCTAATCTCCCACCCATTGAATAGCCAACTAAATAACATTGATTAATCTTTAATTTTTCTATTAATTCAATAATTGCTGTGGCAGTTTTTTGTATTGTATAATATTCGTTCCCACCTAATACTTGAGTTTTGCCGTGTCCCGGTAAATCTATTAATAAATAGGAAAAATCATCTTTTAATACTTTTGTAACTGTGTCAAATTCCTCCATACGTCCCATGAAACCGTGCAGAAACAAAATTAAAGGCTGATTGTAATTCTGAATTAACTCATAATTAAGAATATAATTTTCTAGTTTCATATTCATGATGAATACACTGGATTTATAACTACAAAATATAAAAGCTTATGCGAAAAATTATTTTATTCATAGCCTCTAGCCTAGATGGCTACATCGCCAGATCATCAGGAGCAGTAGATTGGCTATTTACAGACCAAGATTATGGTTACACAGATTTTTATACCCAAGTTGATACATTGATAATGGGTAATAAGACATATCAGCAGGTTTTAAGTTTTGGTGATTATCCTTACGCAGATAAGGAGGTATTCGTATTTTCCCAAAAGCAACAAGGTAGAACAGAGAATAATGCCACATTTATTAATCGTGATTTGGAAGAGTTTGTCACTCAAATACGTCAATCAAGTGGTGGAAATATTTGGTTAGTAGGCGGTACACAGACGATATACTTCTTTTTGAAACATAACTTGATTGATGAATTGATTCTCTCTATTCATCCAATTATTTTAGGAAGTGGGATACCACTGATTGTGAATGATCCTAGTCTTGAATGTAGTTTAAATTTGCAGGATGTCAATAAATTTGAGTCGGGATTAGTACAAGTTACTTATACCTTGAACAACAAAAATGCAGATTAAGATTTTTAAGGCATAAATCTATCTAAAGCCGCTTTAAGTTGTTTAATTTCTAGTTCTATATCGCCCTCTTTAGCGGCTCTGGCGATACAATCAGTCAAGTGTTCATCTAGAACAATTCTAGCTACTTTGTCTAGTGCGCCTCTCACAGCTGCAATTTGTAATAAAACATCAGGACAAGGGCTATTTTGTTGCACCATTGTTTTAATCCCACGAATATGTCCTTCAATTCGAGATAACCGGTTAACAATTCGCCGTAAAGATTCTTCACTGTGGATGTGAGAATGAACTATATGTCCATCTTCTAAATCGTGACTGTGTAGGTGTTCTGGGGTTACAGATACAGAAGAAGATTCGGGAGTTAATCGGTTTGAGCCATTCATGGTTAATTGCTGCACTGGTGATAACTAAAATCCTAACCTAAGACTGGGAACTGAGAAGAACAGTTGTAGCCCATCGGCTAAACCAGGTGTAAGAGATATGGGTAATACCCGAACTAGGCCAGGGGAAATTGCCAGCATAGCAATGAGATGAGATATTCATTTAACTTTAAAATACGGATAGCTTACGTTTTCGCTTGTATGAATACTCTGGACAGACTAGAGTGAAACTTGCAGCTGAGAGTCAACGTCAAGGCTCAAGAAATATTTCCCTATCTGCCACAATAATTTTAAGTAGATTTGTTGCCATCAGGTAACAATTAGGCTTCTAGATTAGGTTGTGAATATGCGATTTACTAAACTCCCCCGGTCTATACGCCAACTCGGTACTCATGTATTAGCAATAATTCTAGGAGTTGCGCTGACATTCAGTTCTCTGCGTGTGTTACCTTCCCAAGCAGAACCCGCACCTAGTGCTGTGAACCCTGAGAATACACCAGAATTAATTGCTCAAAGACAATCACCAGCAGTTGCGGCTGTAGGTAACAGCAGCTTTGTGACAGCAGCCGTGAATCGTGTCGGCCCAGCTGTAGTCAGGCTGGATACAGAACGCACAATTACCCGTCGTGTTGATCCGTTTTTTGATGATCCTGTTTTCCGCAGATTTTTCGGTGACAGTTTGCAAGGACAAGTACCATCAGAACAACTACGGGGTTTAGGTTCTGGGTTCATTATTGATAAGAGTGGTTTAATTTTAACTAACGCCCATGTGGTGGATAAAGCCGATCGCGTGACGGTGAGGTTAAAAGATGGTCGCACCTTTGATGGCAAAGTGCAAGGTATTGATGAAGTCACAGATTTAGCTGTGGTGAAAATCAATGCGGGGAATAATTTACCTGTTGCGCCTTTGGGTGTTTCTAGTAATGTACAGGTGGGAGACTGGGCGATCGCAGTTGGTAATCCTTTAGGTTTTGATAACACCGTTACCTTGGGTATTGTCAGCACCCTCAAGCGTTCTAGCGCGCAAGTAGGTATTACTGACAAGCGGTTAGACTTTATTCAAACTGACGCAGCCATTAACCCTGGTAACTCTGGTGGCCCTTTATTGAATGACAAAGGTGAAGTCATCGGGATTAACACCGCCATTCGTACTGATGCGATGGGTATTGGTTTTGCTATTCCTATTGATAAAGCGAAAGCGATCGCTACACAATTGCAAAAAGATGGTAAAGTCGCTCACCCCTATCTAGGCGTGCAGATGGTAACTTTAACACCAGACTTAGCTAAACAAAATAACACTGATCCTAATTCTGCCTTCACTATCCCAGAAGTTAGTGGTGTTTTAGTCATGCGAGTTATCCCCAATTCACCTGCTGCTAGTGCTGGAATTCGTCGTGGAGACGTAATTGTCCAAATTGATGGCCAAGCTATCAGCACCGCAGAACAATTACAGAACGTCGTCGAAAATAGTCGCCTGGGTCAAGTTTTACAGGTGAAAGTACAACGAGGTAATCAGGTACAACAGCTATCTATACGCACAGCTGAGTTGCAAAATGCTTCTTAGTTAGAGTTACAAGTCGTGATGCGTAAAACCCCCGTCATTCATGCTATCCATTAGTCACATCTTTCTTAATAAAGGCTGAAAAGGAATTATAGAGGTGATTTCAGGAGATGGGGTTGCCATAAAGATTAGACAAAATTCAGAAAGTATGCCTTGAGAGTTGATGGGCTAGTTTCCAAGTGGCAGCGATATCGTGCAATCGTCGTAACCCTCGCCAAATAGTCTTGACACCGGGTTCACCATCACCTTTACGACCCAGAAAACCACCAAGTCGAGCAATCATCTGTACAGCTGCTGTTAATGTTGGTGGCTCGTCTGGTGGAATTGGGTTCTTGTTCACACTCGCACATAAAGATGAGCCAGCACCGTGGGCGAGTTTCCCGACTTGAGGCGACTGGCGTTGCCATTCAACGGTAGTTAACACCGTTTCACAACTTTGTTCGGGATTGTCCCTTGCTTGGTAAGTTAACCATAATAATCGTCATGCCACAATCGAATATGTCGCTCATGCCATAGATAGCCGTTTCCCGCTCTCCAATTATAATTTCTCGATACAACAACCGCTTTTCAACGTATAGTGATAACTCTCGATTAACCACCGATTTGATTTTTCCCTCTGCTCTCTGCCCCCTGCTCACCACGGCGATTGTATATTTTTTTAGTTGGAAGTCCCAACCAGTCGCAGCCATATTGCTCGCACATACCACAAAATATATTTATTTACCCATAATTTAAATAATGGAAACTATAGAAACTATCAATAGTTTCGTTTGTTAATTATTTCTCAAAATAGGATTTACTATAATTTAATACTTGCATTATTAACTAATGCTTTGATAAGTGAATTTAGCCAAAATCATGTGGAAATAATCAGGTAAAAAATTAACTAGATTAACTTGATCAACGGACTTTAGATTTACTTATCAATAACATTAAATCAGGCTTTTTGACTGCATACATCTTGGAATTGCCATGAACAAACATCTGCTAGCTTCTTCTGGGGGAGTAATTTTCTTATGCTTAATTTCTGGTATTTTGCCCGTTAAAGCCATCACTAATTCAGAGCTTAACGACCAAAAATTAGCTAACACTAAAGATAGTATAAATAAAACTAATTCAGAGACAATTGTTGCTGATGAATTACTGCTAGCAGATAATACTAATCAGCAAGACTTATCTCCAGCACAAGCGCAACAAAACAACGCAGATACGCAATCAGACTCTGCAATCAATTCTGCACAACCTGAGCAAACATCAGACACATTTGCACAAGTCACATCTGTATCTCAATTATCTGACGTACAACCGACTGACTGGGCATTTCAAGCCTTACAATCTCTAGTTGAGCGTTACGGTTGTATTGCAGGCTATCCGAATTTGACCTATCGTGGCGATCGCGCCATGACTCGCTATGAATTCGCTGCCGGTTTAAATGCTTGTTTAGAGCGCATCAATGAATTGATAGCCACTGCAACTGCCGATTTAGTTAAAAAAGAAGATTTAGCCACCTTGCAAAAACTGCAAGAACAATTTGCGGCAGAATTGGCAACATTAAGAGGTCGAGTAGATGCCCTAGAAGCCCGCACAGCAGAACTAGAAGCCAATCAGTTTTCTACTACTACTAAACTGAATGGAGAAGTCATTATTGCTGCTCTTGCTGCTACTGGTGGTGCGTCTGGAAGAAGTGACCCTAACCCCATCTTAGTAAATCGAGTGCGGTTAAATCTGACCACTAGCTTCACTGGGAAAGATTTATTAATTACCGGTTTACAAGCCCACAACTTTTTGGGTGGAGTAACTGGTCAAGGTAGCTTACAAAATAGTTTAGGATTATCTTCTGATTTACTCAGTGCTAGTAGTGCGCGGACTAGTTTCGAGCCACAGTTTCCAGGACTTAATGTCAAGGATTTGTCAAATGTTGGGGCAAATAATCTTGAACTTTATAAATTGCTCTATATCTTCCCCGTTAGCAATAGATTAACCTTGTTTGCGGGGACTGCGGCTGAAACATCCGATGCTTTTCCAGCAATTACACCCTTTTATGGTGAAGGACAAGAATCAATTTCTCGTTTTGGCGGATTAAATCCTGTATTACGCGTCTCTGGTGGAACTTCTGGTTCTGGTTTAGCATCGGCAGCTGGATTTATTTACAGCATTTCTCCAAGTCTGGACTTTAGAGCTTTATATGGCAGTGTTAATGCTAATCTTCCAGAAAAATCTCCCAATGAAGTCGCCCCAGACGTTTCTAATACACCATTAGGTGGCGGCTTATTTAGTGGTAGTAGTGTAATTGCTGCTCAGTTAACCTTCAAACCTAGTCGTGATTTAGATATTGGTTTAAATTACTCCCATAGCTATCACGAAATCAATATTCTAGGCACAGGATTAATCAGAAATGATATCGGTGCTTTAGCTGGCGTACCTTTGGGAACACCAGTCCAACTTAATTCTGTCGGGGGAACGGTAACTTGGCGATTCTCTCCCCAGATAGCTTTATCTGGTTATGGCGCAGCGTTATTTGTCGATGATTCCTCAAATAGTGTAGACGCTTCCACTAACTTTACTAGTTGGATGGTAGGGGTTCACTTCAGAGATTTATTCAAACAGGGAAATGCGGCGGGGATTCTTTTTGGTCAACCACTCCACCGTGTTGACGCTAGTGGAGAAGCTTCACTCACCCCAGAAGGTGAAAATCGCGCTACTCCTTACCACTTAGAAGCCTATTATCGACTGAAAGTTAGCGATAATGTCAGTATTACCCCAGGGGCGTTTGTTTTATTTAACCCAGAAGGTAATAGCAACAATGACACCACAACTGTAGGGGTGTTACGTACAACCTTCACGTTTTAACAACATAGATGAGATTCTATCTCATCTATAGTTCCAGCAACAGCGATCGCCTGCTTAAAGCTATGATTAGTCAAATGTCTACTGTCAATAGTACCCAGTATCATACTAATTCAAAATTCAAAATTCAAAATTCAAAATTCAAAATTAAGAAATCCATATTTTGCAAGTGTTTCTGGATTTGGATTTGTTTCATGATTTTAGTGGATTGGTATCAAACTTGACTATTGACTGTTGACTACTGACTGTTGACCATCTACGTTTTATGAGCATTGTATTCAGGGATCTGCTGAAAAAAGTAGGCAGTGGCAATCATACCAGCGAGAGTTTAACTCGTGCAGAAGCTGCCACTGCCACTAAAATGATGTTATTGGGTGAAGCTACACCAGCCCAAATTGGTGCGTTTTTGATTGCCCATCGCATCAAACGTCCCACAGGCGAAGAATTAGCGGGAATGTTAGATGCTTATGAGGAATTAGGGCCAAAACTGTCGGCAATTAACTCTACACACCCAGTTATGGTACTCGGTCAACCCTATGATGGCAAAACCAGAACAGCACCCATCAGCCCCATCATAGCCCTGATACTAGCCACAGCAGGTCAACCAGTCATCATGCACGGCGGCGATCGCCTCCCTACCAAATACGGTTTACCATTAGTAGAGATTTGGCAAGGTTTAGAAGTCGATTGGACTAGCCTCTCACTAGCAAACACTCAAGCCATCCTAGAGAAAACAGGCATTGGGTTTGTTTATACACCAAAGCATTTTCCCTTAACTAACAGTATTTGGGAATACCGTGACCAATTAGGTAAACGTCCACCCTTTGCCACAATGGAACTAATTTGGTGTCCATACGCTGGGGAAACTCACGCTGTAGCAGGCTTTGTCCATCCACCCACAGAAGGGATGTTTCAGACAGCCTTGGAACTAAGAGGAGTAACAAAGTTTACCTTAATTAAAGGACTAGAAGGCAGTTGTGATTTACCACGCGATCGCACCGCTATTATCGCCTTATCTCAACCACCCCAAGACATAGAAAGATTACTACTTTCACCCCATGATTACGGCTTCACCACCAAAAATGTACCCCTAAACACCACCGCAGAGTTGCTAGCCCAGATGCAGGAAGTATTGGCGGGAAAACCCAACGAACTCATGCAAACAGCCTTATGGAATGGAGGATTTTACCTCTGGCGCGGTGGAATTTGTAGCACTATGCAAGCGGGTATAGTCAAAGCCAAAGAATTACTCACTACTGGCGCAGTTGCGTATAAATTGCGGGAATTGGTCAATAGTCAATAGTCAATAGTCATTAGTCATTAGTCATTAGTCATTAGGGAATTGAGACAAGGGGGATTTTAATTTAATTTCCAATGCCCTATTCCCAATGCCCAATGCCCCATTCCCTATTCCCTATTCCCAATACCCTATTCATTCAGCAATGCTAAAAATCGGCGAATTAGACCGATGGTGACAGCCGGTAGTTCTAACTGTGGTGTTAAACCTACGTCTTCTAGAGGTTTAAACACGCGGATGGCTTGGGGATTTTTCTCTGCTAGGCGACGACCTATATCTGGCCCCGTAAATTGGGACTTTTGACCCCAAATAATGGCGGTAGGAGTCAGCAATTGTTGAATGTAGAGTGATAAATCAAAGCACAAATCACCCCTCACAAAAGATAACGCTGCATACTCAGCATTATGTTGCTGGGCAGATTTGAGATAGGCTTCTACAATCTCTTCGTAAACTCGGTTAGGTTGGGCAAATTGTCGCTGTTCTAAGAAACTCCGAATACCGCCGCTAGTAGCAATTCCTGTGCTGTATAGTAAGCGGTCAAGAATCGGCACGCTGACGATTTGAGCAAACAAGCTACGGGAATAGTCTTCACCAAAATCAGAAAGCCCCGCAGGTGTCACCAGAATTAGCGATTTGAATAAATTGGGATGGGTAATCGCCACTCTGATTGTAAATGCGGCTGTGAGCGAAGATGCGATCGCTGTCACCGATTCTGTACAAGTCTGCTCAAAAAATTCCCGAATCGTCGTCAAATAATCATCAATCGTATAATTTCTCGCTGGATGTTCAGATTGACCCCACCCAATTAAATCAGGTGCGAGAATGCGATATTCTGACGCAAAAGCTGGATAAACCTTTGACCACTCATAAGCAGAAGAACCACCACCAAAACCATGCAAAAACACTAAAGTTTCTTTTTCAGTGGTTTTAGGAGGATTTTCTTGCCAAAGGGAACCAGTGGCGGTGTAGTACGCCATTTTACCCAGCGATGTCATGATTGAGCGTTGTTCAAATCCCTGTGGTTGAATCATAGTTTTTAGTCAATAGTCATTAGTTATTGGTCATTAGTCATTAGTTATGATTTGTCTACCCTGTCTGCCTTGTCTGCCTTGTCTCCCTTGTCCCCAGTCCCCAGTCCCCAATCCCCAGTCCCCAATTATCTTTGAACAATCATTTTCTAACCTCTGGCTAGCGTCAGATTAAGTAGATGTAAAATCACTAGTTTAGTTGTAAAGATTCAGTATTTATTTTTTCGGTCTAAAAGGTTATTTTGCCTAAAAACACCATATAGCAAGGTTTCCTTAGTTTTAATTTTGGTAAATAGTATTACTTAGACAATACTTGGCGGTGGGTTTTTTGTGATAGTCTACAGAAAACTTACGGATAGTTTTGTTATTCTTAAAAGAGTCAAAGCGTCCGTTAAGGACGGCTGTACATCATCAGTAGCAAGGTTTAAGGCGATCGCTGTGGTGTACTAGCTCAGAATAGTGTTTCTCTGGTTAATGGTAAGGTGGGAAATTGTGGGTAAGCAGGTAACTCTCCAATCAGCGCAAGTGTCACAACTTGAACCCGACATATGTAGAATCGAACAGTCTGATGTACAGAATCAAATCATAGCTTCAGCCAAGCGCAGTCAATTAGAAGAAGCGACTGCACACTTTACTGTAGACGTACCGACTTGTATCTGTTTGAACTTGGAAGATTTAAAGTGCTTTGAAGTAGTGGAGCATCAATACGAGCAATGGGGCGTGATTTTTCAGAACTCCATCGCCATACAACCTTCTAACCCCGCCTTTCCCACCAAACTAGGATCAACAGCATTAATGGGTTCTCCTAAAGGCGGATTTTTAGAAGCCACGTTCTTACAACCAGTTAACTGGGTGAGTGCGAGTGTCACCAGCTCACAACGATTAGTGCTTTCAGCTTATGATCGCGATCGCCAATTGCTCTGTCAAAGTATTCTACCTAGCGCAAATCTAGCTAACTCCGATTCATCCTTATCCCCGAACATCCTCTTGTCTGTTGCTGCTAAAAATATTCACTCCATCACCTTCTGCGCCTTCGATGGTCAATTTACCATTGATGAATTTCGTTTTTGTCTTTAAACGACTACAAAGTGGGGTAGGAGAAAGACACCTTAATCATCTAGCAGTAAAATTTGCCTCTTGTTATACTTAAGTGCCTAAGAATACATTCAATATTATTTTTATACTCAAAACTCAAAAATTCGGCAGTAAAACCTGTTTTTCCGACTTTAGCCCCGATAAGCTTATAGAGTAATATTGATATTCGATTTATATTACTGAGTAAAGGTAAAGTGACCAGGTAAGATATGCTGAAAATTTCAGCTTTCTTTGACCCTCCGAATTTTAGATTTTAAATTCTGCGGAAGTCTGTAGTTTACTTTTCTCAGAAAGATTTCGGATTGAGGTTTTTAGGTTCATTCCCTGCAAGACAGTGGACGGAATAAATCCAAAATACTCGCTGTGCTGCTTCTGAATACGCTAACTTCAATCTAAAATCCGTCTTGGAAAAGTTCTGATCGGAGGAAACCTCCGCTCAGACTTTCCGCAAAATCTAAAATCTAAAATTGCTTAACTGGCTAACTTCACCATACTGAGTGTAATCAATATACATATTTTGTAAGTAGGTAGGTAAACACTGTGGCAAAGGCTGTATCTTCTTGGCAGCAATTGATCAACCAGATACCTGAGAGGCTGCTTCCAGAGTTGAAAACCAAAGCCACTAAGCAACGAACTATGCAACGTCTCTCTGAACCAGGAGCAATTCTCGGTTTTTTGACATTGCTTGTTGCTATGCTGTTGTGGAACTGGAAATTACTGTTAGCATTGCTAGTTGGGATTAGCATCATGTTAATAGTCCACTCAATGCACAAATGGCATTATCAATTACCTTGGGAAGAAATCAAAAAATTTCTCAACAGTCCCAACCGCCAACTAATCCTAGCAGTCAGCAGTGGTGGAATCGCGACTCTCAGCACCTATATGGCGGCGGCAATTTGGGCTGATTCTCATAGCCATTGGATAGCTGCTGGAACTATTGTCCAAGGTCTAGGAACTTTATTAACTTTAATTTTATTAGTCTGGCAAATTGTCAATTTTTACAGTCATCGTGAAGCAGACAACTTTGAGAAACTGCTACTTGACCTCACAGAACCCGATGCCATCAAACGTTTAATAGCCGTTCGTCGCTTAACCAAAATAGTCAACCGCTATAAACTTGACCCTGCAATACAGCAAGATATCGTGCAATGTTTACATTTTCTCTTGAGCCGAGAAGAAGAAACCGCAATTCGTGAAGCAGCCTTTGAGAGTTTACAAACCTTCGAGCGATCGCAATCATCTACACCCTTACCGACTCTCAGGCCTTTAGCAACTAAAGTCAAAGAACGAGCTTCTATTTAGGGGTGTAAGGGTGTAAGCGTGTAGGGGTATAAGGCAATACGGTTCAGATAAAAAAAATAAATTTCAACAAAACCAGCAAATGATCACTCAACAAAAAACGAAAAAATGATTTTGGAGGGGGTTTGGGGGACGCAACCGTCCCCCAATCGGGGGCTTGGGGGAGAATCCCCCAAATCTTGCTCATTGTCTAATAGGTAGAGCAAGCAAAAATTGAGAAATCAACTCTCACCACCTTAACTGAACCGTATTGGGGTATAAGGGCGAAGTTCAAAACAATGCCCCATGCCCCATACCCCAAGATTATTTACCCTTTTTGATTGATTGCCTATATAGTTTACCGTTACGAACTTGTACCACTGGTTGATTACACCTACGTACTAATTGTTCGTCGTGTGTAGTGACAATCACCGTTGCCCCAAAAGAATTTAATTTTTGCAGAATTTGCATTACCTGCCAGGAGTTATCAGGATCAAGATTACCTGTAGGTTCGTCAGCTAAAAGTAGAGGTGGTGTTCCCACAATTGCCCGTGCAATACTGACTCGCTGTTGTTCACCCCCAGAAAGTTGATCAGGAAAACAATCAGCCTTAGAAAGCAACCCTACCAGTTTCAATGTAGGTTCTAAGCGGCGTTGAATTTCCTTGCGAGTGTAACCTTGTGCTTGCAAAACAAACATGACATTTTCTGACACCGTGCGCTGAGGAATCAGTTTATAGTCTTGAAACACAATGCCAATTTTGCGTCGTAATAATGATAAGCGATCGCCCCGCAAATCAGGAACATTGCAATCACTTACAATTACTTCTCCCTGTGTAGGCAACTCTTCACCATACAACAGCTTTAACAGTGTTGACTTGCCAGAACCACTAGGGCCAGTAATAAACAAAAATTCCTTCTTTTTCACCGCTAAACTGACATCTAGTAAAGCAGGACAGCCGTTACCATAGGTTTTAGTCACAGACCGTAACTGTACTATGTGACCATCACCACCATCGAGATGTTGCTGTTCGCCATCCTGAGAATTTTCAGTAGTTAAGGGCGTTGTTAATACAGGCATTGATTAATGCTACTTTTGACTAATGACTGTTGACTAAAAACAATGATTCCCAAGAAATACTTAGGAATCACAAATCTGACACAGAAAATTCAAAATTTTTCGCACCCTTTAGGTTAGGGAGTGCTGAGTAGTGAGTGCTGTTAGCGGTAGCGCGGCGTTTAGCCGGTGCTGAGTAATGAGTAATGAGTAATGAGTAATGCAATACTTCTCGGTTAAGAGTTAAGCAGTATTGAGAATAAAAAAAGTGAGTGGTTGACGTTTAGTACCCGCTCCTGAGTGGATTGGTTTTCTAGATGGAAACTTAGAACGAGGTTTTTTGACTACTCTGGGATTTGTTCTGCCCTGTCTTGGAGGGATTTTTTGCTCCATAATTTCTAGAATTAACTTGGAGAAAAAAAGGGTAACTGCTCACCATTAGCATCTTGAAAATCAGAAATAGCTCGACGAATAACTTTGAGAGAACCAGTAAAACCTAAGCGTAATGGAGATATGCCAGCAGCAGTTGCGGCTTGAAACATTAAAGTACGAACTGCATAATGGCTTAAAAGCCAGCCGTAGATTTCTTGAACAACTTCGCGGGGTTTGAGAGAACGAATTGGAGTTTTACGTCCATTAAGATGGGTTTTTAACTCATCAATAGTATTTTCGATTTCCCAACGCTGATGATATTCTGTAGCCAACAATAAAGCCGGAAATAGAGCAATATCCATCAAACTGGTAATTAGACGATAAGTTTGTTGTCCATTTTCAGAGTCAATAGTATATTCTATAACTCGTACTTGAATCCTTGTTCCGCCTTTGTTCTTGGATTTGCGGTCTGGAGCAATCCAGGACAAATATGAGCCATCGTTTAAAACCTTGTCTACGGGAAATTTAACGTTCTTTGGCACTCGGCCTAAATAGTGGCATCCGCACTTTAAGGTGGCATGAACCATACGGTAAGAATGTAGCCCTCTATCCCACATCAGCAGCATCCCTTGACTGCAAGCTCGGAGTAATTTTAAAGCTCGTACTCTTTCTCCTATGCGGTAAGGACACATCAAGGCATCAACAATTAAATGCGTTCCCGCCTCAATTAGCAATACTAAACGGACTTTGGGAAATGCCGCTCTAGTTCCTTTTCTACTGCCTGGATATCCAAACACCCTGGCATTAGCCGCACTATCTGGCACATCCAACACTGTACCGTCTACTGCCATTACTCGTAGTCCTCCTAAAAATGCTCCTGGAGTCTGCACTGTCGCTAATGGTCTGACTATCTTGTGAAACAGCCGACTCATTACCCAACATCCCAATCTCTGTCTGGCTTCACTAATTGAAGAACTACTTGGTACTTTCCAATACTGCCCTAATCGCGTCCATTCTCTACTTAATCCACTCACCAGATTTTTCAGTACGTCCCCCATTGCATCTGATGACCATAGATTCATCGCTATGACTAGACACACTACCAACCCAGATGGCAATTTCCGCGTTCGCTCTTCATCACTGTCTGTCTCTGATAGAGTTTCTCTGATTACTGATGGCGAAATGACTGTTTCTATTGCTTTGAATATTAACTCTGCTTCTAAGGTTGGCGTTATCAACGAAAAATCTTTTAGCAGCACCAATTTTTCCCATCCCACTTCTTGGAGAACAATTATCACTTTACCTTGCTTTTGTTCTTAACCGAGAAGTATTGATGAGTAATGAGTAATGAGTAGTCAGTGGTAGGTTGAGAAATAAACTCTACCTTGTCTACCTTGTCTACCTTGTCTACCTTGTCTACCTTGTCTACCTTGTCTACCTTGTTCCAGTCCCCAATCCCCAGTCCCCAATACCCTCAAGTCGCACTCTTAGCCCTCAAGTGATAAATACAGGCTTTCACTGCAAACTGCGGCAAAGCTAACATCCGCCGCCAACGCCAAGGTTCTTGATAAAGTCGATATAGCCATTCCAAATTGTTATCAGCCAACCACGACGGCGCACGAGATTTTGTCCCTGACCAAATATCAAAACTTCCACCTACACCAACCCAAATAGACTGGGGACACAAATGGCGGTTTTGGGAAATCCATAATTCTTGACGTGGTACTCCCAAACCTACCAAAATTATCTGGGGTTGTAGTTGCGTTAGGGTTTGTTTTAGTTGTTGTTCTTCTTCGGCGGTGTGGTAGCCGGAATGAGTACCAGCTATATTCAAACCTGGACTTTTTTGCTGCCAAAACTCTGCTGCTGTAGCTGCTACTCCAGGTGCGCCACCATAGAAAAATACTGTTTTGTCTGTCTGCTTTTGCCCAACAGCACATAGCAGCTTTTCAGCCAATTCAATTCCTGGACAACGTTTAACTTTTTGCCACAGTAGCCAACGTAAATATAGAACTACTCCTGCACCATCTGGAATGACTAAATCCGCACTTTTAATGATTTTTGCTAAAGTGGGATTTTGCTGTGCCTGCATGGTCATTTCTGCATTGAGGGTGATAACATGAGTGCCTTGGTTGTTTTGCCAGCAATCTAGCAACCAACTTGGATAGTTATCTATCACATGGACAGGCATTCCCAAAACTGAAAACTCTTTAGGGGCTTGAAACATAGCCTTGCTCTTAATTAGTCTCACACCAGATGATCTAGAACGATAGTTTATCAAATTTTTTAATAGGGTGTAGGGGAGTCTCTAAGCCAAATTAAACTGGGTAAAACACTCATCTGAGGGAAACTAACCTATAGACTGTGTCATTTTTGTTAGTCGTCACAAATTATAAAAACAGCTTATACTTCATCAAAAGACTGTGATCATTGCCAAAATGGAAAAGAATTCCATCAGTTGAGATGATTAGATACTTAGTGACAAGTATATTATTGGCAGACACAATTATTTACACAGTATTTATTTAAGTCTTGTCCGTAAACTCAGTTTTTAAAGTTAAGGTAGCGTAACGGGTAGAAGTTGACTATGAGTAAAATTCGGATTGCGCTGATTGAGGATCATGACCTGACTCGTGTAGGTATTCGTACAGCTTTATCGCAAAAAGAAGGAATAGAAGTTGTAGGAGAAGCTGCTAATGCGGCTGAAGGATTGAGTATGTTAAAAATGGTACAACCTGATATTGCAATTGTCGATATTGGTTTACCTGATAAAGATGGCATTGAATTAACACGGGAGTTAAAAGCCACAGTTAATGGCAACGAGCTAGAAACAAAAGTGCTAATTCTCACACTTCAGGATAATAAGGAGGCTGTTTTAGCTGCTTTTGCGGCTGGAGCTGACTCTTACTGTATGAAAGATGTTAAGTTTGATAACTTATTGGAAGCTGTCAGGGTTACTTATAATGGCAACGCTTGGATTGATCCGGCGATCGCCAGAATTGTGTTACAACAAGCACAACAAAATCCTCCAAAAACAGACCGCCAGTTTGTAACATCAAACCCAGATTCTACAGATAACCCAGAAACTATAGATCCTTACATCCTGACAGAAAGAGAATTAGAGGTTCTACAGTTAATTGTAGAAGGCTGTAGTAACGCAGTTATTGCCGAACGCCTTTACATTACTGTAGGAACGGTCAAAACTCATGTGCGTAACATTTTAAACAAACTATGCGCTGATGACCGCACCCAAGCAGCAGTCCGTGCCTTACGTTCTGGATTAGTCGGTTAGTTTTAGTCTCTGATTAATTACCACAATTGCCAATTTCAGAACTCTGAAGTTAAATATAAGGGTACAGAAAATTAAGAGTAAAGTTATACTCGTAGAAATAATAATTGTGCTGAAAAGGTTCGCTTTTTCAGGATTTTTAGCAATTTGGTGAGATGGCAATTTGACTATCTCGCCGACTATTTACCTGTAAATAAAAGTCAATATGACGGAAACTAGGGTAGAAAAACTTAAGCTCATGGTCGTAGACGATGAGCCAGATAACTTAGATTTACTCTACCGTACTTTTAGGCGAGATTTTCAAGTATATAAAGCCAATCATGCCCGTGGCGCATTGGCAATTCTGGAAAAAGAAGGAGAAATGGCAGTCATTATCTCTGATCAAAGAATGCCAGAAATGAATGGTACAGAATTTCTTAGTCATACAGTAGAGCGATTTCCTGACACCATTCGGATTTTACTGACGGGTTTTACCGATGTCGAAGATTTGGTAGATGCAATTAACTCTGGTCAAGTCTTCAAATACATCACTAAACCTTGGAATCCAGAACGCCTAAAAGTTATAGTTGAGCAGGCCACTGAGACATATCGCATTGTCAAAAAACGTACTCAAGAGTTAAGTCGAGCCTTAAGACGAGAATCTTTATTTAACGCAGTGACAACGGCCATTCGAGAGTCGTTGGACTATGAGAGTATGCTACAAAAGATTGTCGCCACCATAGGACAAACCTTTGATGCTACAGGTTGTCTACTCAAACCCGTAGAAGGTGATCTGCTCTTAGCTAATCAATTCTCATACCAAAATTCAGTTAATTCTTTTCCCCATCAGGCTTTTGACCCTACTCTTCTGATTGAGAAGGTGCTTGCAACTCATCAACATCAATTTGCTCAAGAGATATACGAAGATAAATACTGTAATTACTTGGTTGTCCCTCTATCTTACCAACAAGACCTGTTAGCAGTGCTGGCCCTATATCAGTTTGGTCAAGATGAACCTTGGCATGATGAAGAAATTCAACTGATTACAGGTGTAGCAGAGCAAGCAGCTTTAGCTCTTTCACAAGCCAAACTTTACCAACGTCTCCAAGAAAAGCAAGAGCAAATCAAAGCCGAGTTAGAAGTTGCGCGTCAAATTCAAAACAACCTACTACGCCAAAGCCTACCAGATATTAAAGGAGCAAAGTTACAAGCGTGCTGTTACCCAGCACGAGAAGTAGGTGGTGATTTTTTTGAAGTCTTTGTCCACCCTAAAGGAGACTTATGGTTAGCGGTGGGGGATGTTTCTGGGAAAGGTGTCCCAGCTGCTTTGTTTATGGCTAGTGCTATTTCCGTCTTGCGCCGGGAATTATCTCAGGAAACACCAGCTGATCCCCACGTAGTTATACACAATCTCAACCAGGCTTTATGTAATGACTTAATTAGCAACAATTGCTTTATTACACTTGTTTTAGCTTGTTTTACTCCCACTACCAGGGAACTGGTATATGCCAATGCTGGACATATTTATCCATTAGTTTGGTCAAATCATTCCACTGTAGTAGAACAACCAAATTATCTGAAAGTTCGTGGCATTCCTTTAGGAATTTTAGCTGATTGGCAAGCCCAGTCAGGTCGTTTAGTTCTCTCATCTGGAGACACATTACTGCTAGCCAGTGATGGAATCACGGAAGCAATGGTATCAAATAAATCAATTGTGACCGCAAATACAGTGGGTGGCAATCTCCCAGCAAGTCGTTATATGCTTAAGCAGGACGGTTTGTGGCAAATATTACAGGAAGAACCACAGCCATTGTCTTTGAACCATTTACTAGCTCGCATCCAGGCAGATAACCCCGTGCAAGAAGATGATCAAACTATACTTTCTCTGGAGGTTTTGTAAATGATGAAAAGTGAGCTGCACGTACCAAGTGACTTAAATTATTTAGGTATCGTCGAAAATTGGTTGCTAGGATGTTTAAAAGTACAATTGGGTGAGTCTGTGGATTGGTCAAGACAGTCCAGTCGTCTGCGTCTAGCATTGGTAGAAGCTTACTCAAACGTAGTCCGTCATGCTCATAAGGAGCAGTCGAACATACCTATTCTACTGCGTTTGGAACTCACAGGCAGAGATATTTCTTTGGAGGTGTGGGATTACGGTACTGGCTTTGATTTAGCCACTTATTTTCCGCCCAATCCAGTAGATAAGCAAGAAGGTGGTTATGGGTGGCTAATTATGAATCGATTAATGGATAAGGTGGAATATCAATTACAAGTTGATGGTGCTAACTGCCTCAAGTTGGAAGCTACTATCCCAGAACTCGCTAATAGCTAAAAGTTCGATTTATTCATGTACAGTAGGCCACAGAGAGTAGCGCGGTCTTCTCTACCAGAGGCTGCGCCAAGCGTTCCACAGGGAAGGGGTCTTTCCAAGATGGGCGACTGTGGAGGCATAGGGGACTTTCAACTGCAAAAATATCTTATACACTAAACAATAAATAATTAATAATCACCCCAAATTAAACCCTGTTCCACTGACTAGAACAGGGTATTTTTATATTTAGTCATTAGTCAACAGTCACACAATTTTGGAAGCTAATCATGACCCAGAGTTCTCAAAATAGTCCTTCGCCAACGAAACAATCGCTTTCCCCTTTCCAGTGGCTGTATGCTTTGTGGAAGTTTTCCCGGCCACATACCATTATTGGTACAAGTTTAAGTGTGTTGGGTTTGTATTTAATCGCTGTAGCAGTCAGTTCTACAGGTTTTGCAGTGGCTCAAATCATACCTGTTGTGAGTACGTGGCTAGCTTGTATATGTGGCAATGTTTATATTGTGGGATTAAATCAACTGGAGGATGTAGAGATTGATAAGGTGAATAAACCACATCTCCCATTGGCTTCAGGAGAGTTTACCCGCACACAAGCACAATTGATTGTAACCACTATGGGGATTTTAGCTTTGGGTGTAGCCTGGCTAAATGGCCCTTATTTATTGGGGATGGTGAGTTTGAGTTTAGCCATTGGTACAGCTTATTCTTTACCGCCGATTCGCTTAAAAAGATTTCCGTTTTGGGCAGCATTGTGTATTTTCTCAGTGCGGGGAACTATTGTAAATTTAGGGTTGTTCTTGCATTTTAGTTGGTGGTTACTACAAAATAATCAATTTATTCCTTTGGCAGTATGGATATTAACTATATTTATTTTGGTGTTTACTCTAGCGATCGCCATTTTTAAAGACATCCCCGATATAGAAGGCGATCGCCTCTACAATATCACAACTTTTACTATTCAATTAGGTTCACAAGCCGTCTTTAACTTGGCACTGTGGATACTGACTGTTTGCTATTTGGGTATAGTTACAGTCGGGGTATTGCGCGTAGACTTAATCAACCCAGAATTTTTGGTGATTTCGCACTTAGTAGTATTGTGTTGGATGTGGGTGCGGAGTTTAGCCGTAGACTTACAAGACAAAAAAGCGATCGCTCAATTTTATCAATTTATTTGGAAGCTTTTTTTCTTAGAATATTTAATGTTTCCCATAGCCTGTCTTTTAGCGAAAAATTATGTTCGATAATTTGCAAACAACCAATGTTTTGGCAACTTTTATAGTCATTATTGCCATTATTCTGCTGATTTATTTTGCCGTCAAAACTTTAATTACCGCCAATTTATTCCAGCAAGGTGTAAATCTCTATCAACAGCAAGACTATCCAGGCGCAGAAGCAGCTTTCCGCAAAGTAATTAACATCAATTCTACTAATGATGTGGTGCGCTTATTTTTAGGTGATGTCTTAAAAGCACAGGATAAAGTTGCAGAAGCCCAAGATTTATATCAACAAGTCATTCAACGTAGTCCGAAAAATCCTGAAGGTTATTTAAGGCTAGCCAATATTTTGATGTTGCAAAATCAACAACAGGAAGCCACAGCCAATCTCCAAAAATCTCAAGAACTCTTCCAAAAACAGCGTCAACCAGAAAAAGCCCAAAGGATTGCTCAATTATTAGAGAGGATGAGCAATAAAGTCAGCTAAATAAAAAATGCGGAATTATTAATTGTCATCAATCCTTAAAAACTAATGACTAATGACTAATAACTAATGACTAAAACAGGAAAAGTCTATCTTGTAGGTGCGGGGTTGGGAGATGTCGCTTATTTAACGGTAAAGGCGCATCATCTTTTGGCTGTGGCTGAGGTTTTAATTTATGATGCCCTTGTAGATGAACAATTATTAGAGTGTGTTTCGCCTCATTGCTTAAAGCTAGATGTGGGAAAACGTGGGGGAAAACCCAGTACACCGCAAGCGGAAATTAATCAGTTATTAGTCCAGCATTGTCAAGCTGGTAAACAAGTTATCAGATTAAAATCAGGTGATCCGTTTATTTTTGGACGCTGTACCTCGGAAATTGAAGCTTTAAAAACTCATGGTTGTGATTTTGAAGTCATTCCTGGGATTTCCTCCGCTTTAGCTGCGCCTTTGCTGGCGGGAATTCCTTTGACAGATCCTGTGATGAGTCGTTGTTTTGCAGTGTTTACAGCACACGAAACGGAAGCTTTAGACTGGGAGGCTTTATCGCGCTTAGAGACACTAGTAATCTTGATGGGTGGTAAAAATCTGGGGAAAATTGTCCATCAATTGCGTCGATATGGGCGATCGCATCATACACCTATAGCAATTATCCGTTGGGCTGGCACACCACAGCAACAGATTTGGTCTGGTGAACTGGGGAATATCTTAGAACAAACGGCTGGTTTATCGTTGTCACCGGCTGTCATTGTGGTTGGGGAAGTTGTGGGGCTACGTAATTACCTACAACCTGAGACAATATCTTCAAAGGCTCAAAATTCTCATCTCCAAGCTATGTCTAGTAACTTACCTTTGGCTGGTAAAACTATTTTAGTCACCCGTTCGGCTGGACAATCAAGTCAATTTAGCGATCGCCTCACCTCCTATGGTGCTAAAGTAATCGAAATGCCAGCTTTAGAAATTGCACCTCCTTCTAGTTGGGAAGGCTTAGATAAGGCAATTGATCATTTATCAGAATTTCACTGGCTAATCTTGACTTCTACCAATGCAGTAGATTACTTCTTTGACAGATTGCAAACCCAAGGTAAAGATAGCCGTGCTTTAGCTGGGGTAAAAATTGCTGTCGTGGGGGAAAAAACCTCCCAAAGTCTCAAACAACGGAGACTCCAACCTGATTTTACTCCTCCCAATTTTGTCGCTGACTCTTTAATAGAAACCTTCCCCGAAGCACTTCCAGGAAAAAAGATACTCTTTCCCAGAGTCGAAAGCGGTGGTAGAGAAGTGTTAGTGAAGGAATTTAACGCTAAAGGCGCAGCAGTTACAGAAGTAGCAGCTTATCAGTCATGCTGTCCTAGTAGTATCCCACCAGTCGCCGCATCCGCTTTAAAAAATGGCGAAGTCGATGTGATTACCTTTGCCAGTTCTAAGACAGTACAATTTTTCTATCAATTGGTAGACACAATTTTTACAAGTAATGTCGCCAACGCTTTAAAAGGAGTCTGCATTGCTTCTATCGGCCCCCAAACTTCTAAAACCTGTCATGAATTGTTTGGAAGAGTCGATGTAGAAGCCGAAGAATATACATTAGATGGCTTAAGTCAAGCCTTAGTCAAATGGATAGAAAACTATTGACTATTGACTAATGACCAACCACATTATCGGCTTAACTGGGGGTATTGCTACGGGTAAATCTACTGTCGCCAATTATTTGGCGAACGTCTATGGTTTACCTGTTTTCGATGCAGATATCTATGCTAGGGATGCAGTAGCTATCGATTCACCTATTTTAGATGCGATCGCCCAGCGTTACGGTCAAGAAATATTACTAGCTGATGGTAGTCTCAACCGTTCTCGGCTGGGAGAGATGATTTTTTCCCATCCCACTGAACGCCAATGGATAGATAGTATCATTCATCCCTATGTGCGCGATCGCTTCGTTCAAGCTATTCATCAATCTTCTGCATCAACGATAGTTTTAGTCATACCTTTATTATTTGAAGCCCAAATGACTGATTTAGTGACAGAAATTTGGGTTGTGACTTGTACTGAAATGCAGCAACTACAAAGATTAATGGAACGCAATCAGTTAAATTCAGAACAAGCAACAGCCAGAATTAATAGTCAACTATCTTTACAAGAAAAAGCTGCTATGGCTGATTTTGTCTTGGATAATTCCGGCAGTTTAGCAGATTTATTAAAACAAATAGACAAAATAATCATAGGTAATTCCAATTAGAAATTACCCATGATTAATTCTGACTTTTCACGGCATTTGAAAAACCCCTATCCTGCTTGGAGAGAAGTTTTAATTTTCCCCCTTCCCTACTACTACGGTGTACACACATCTTTGTGTTGGGTGCAAAATGGGGCTTGATCCCCCCTAATACCAATTCTCCAAAATTAAGCAACAGATGCAAAGCTTGAAATCAAGATTTTATCTGGCTTTCTTAATTGCGAATTGCGAATTGCGAATTGCGAATTGCGAATTGGTATAACCCCCCTTAAAAAGCTATGCGTTACCCACATCTTTCTTTACAATCCTAAAACGCTCGTTCTATAGTCATCTTGGAGACTAAGGGGTCAAGCATACTTGACAAGTTCGGTTTTTGTATTCTCGCTAAAATTGGCTTTTTATTGAGAATTAAGGACGAAGTAATCAGGGTTAGAAAAAGCGTGAGTGAATACTCTCGTAAATGTTGAGAAAGTCCGGGTAATGGATAGCTTAAAAAAGGGGGTTTAGGGGGGATAAAAAAGGGTCTAAAATCACAGCCAACCACTTTTCAAATACGCTCTTAATTGATTGTAGAGAATTGACAAGATAACATCTCTACAATCGAATATCCTATTTTTAGTAGAGAGTTTCTAGAGCATCTATTTTATACAAAATTTCCAATGATTTATCAAGCTGTTTCAACCTTCTATATTCGTCAGATATATCCCGCCATAAAGAAATTTTGGTGTAACTTTCTAAATTTTCATTGGTTATTTGTAGAGCTTGTGCCAGAATAGCTAAAGCTTCAGGGTTGCGTGCCACTTTTCTATATTGGGTTGCTATTGTCACTAAAAGTTTAGCTTTATATTCTGGACTATTGATAACTTTCACAATTCCTAAAGCTTGGGGAAATTTATTTTGGCGCGCTAAACTATTGCCAATCTCCTCTAATGCAGAATTCTGATAGTATTCATCGGTAATTTTCTTAGCTATCTCTACAGCTTGAGATATTTTTTGAGATTCTAACAGTTTGCTAGAAATGTTGTTAAATGTAGAACTTTGCCAAAAGTTGTCTTCCATTGTGTCAGCTATCTGCAAAGCTGTAGATACTCTACCTACTTCTGCTAATTTAACAGCTATACTTCTTAAAATTGAACATTTGTCAGAATTATTCTGACCATTTTTAGCTATTTCTAATGATTCAGAGAGTTTACCTGTTGCTACTAGTTCAGTAGTTATATCACTCACCACCCAAGTACGTTGACCAGAGTTTTCAATATTAGCTGCAACTTCTAAAGCTTGCTGAGTTTTACCTACTAATGCGATACTTCTAGCTAGATTACCAAAAATTTCGCTCCTAATCGCAGGGTCGGCAATTTTCTGCACAAAGCTGACAGATGTAGAAATCTGATTAGCAGCAGCTAAACTTCTGGCGATTTCATTCCAAATATAAAAGCGTTTTTCCTCATCAGAAATACTTTGTGTAAGTTGTAATGCTTCGTCAAGTTTTCCTTTGTTGGCTAATTCCAAAGCTTGATTTAATAAAGCTGTCTCATTGAGTGATAGGGAGACTGAAAGACGGGGGAGTGAGGGTAGGAAAGTTGATAAAGAGGGAAATTGAGAAGCTTCTTTTAAACAAATACCAGAGGAATTAATAGGTGCAGACAATGCAGGAGTAGCTTGCATGAGGAGAGTGCAGCTAATGAATCCTAAGAGTTGCTTTTGATAACGCATGACTGTAAAAGGCTAAAAATAATGATGTGTTATGCGTTTAAGGTTGTATCGTGGTTAGCGATCGCAAATCAAGTAAAAGCAATATTTTGTTGCTTTTTATTCTGTACATCATTTATTTGTCACCCCTTCAGAGAGAATTAGTATAACCCTAAAAAATTTCCCCATTCCCTCGTAGGGAAGGGGGTTAGGTTAAACCTAAATTTTTCTAACTAACGCACCCCAAAGCTATTTAATAATTCGCTTGAGTAAAGCTAATTTATCTTTATATGGTGCGTATCGCCAGTTTAAGTCTAGCCAGAAGGAATTTTTTAAGACACTTTTGTAATGTGAGAAGGTGTCAAAACTGGTTTTACCGTGATAACTACCAATACCACTATCACCCACACCGCCAAAGGGTAATGATGAAACACCGACTTGCATAATGGTGTCATTCAGACAGACACCACCGGATGAAGTTTCCTGCAAAATTCGTGTTTGCAATTGTTTGTTTTGGGAAAATAGGTATAAAGCCAGGGGTTTTGGTCGAGAATTGATGAGGGCGATCGCTTCTGTAATATCTGTGTATTCTAAGATGGGTAAAATCGGCCCAAATATCTCGTCTTGCATGACGGGAGCATCTAGAGAGACATGATCAATTAATGTGGGTGAGATATATAATTGCTCAGGATTAGTGTCACCACCCAGGATGATTTCACCGTGATTGAGTAACTGCGTCAATCGTTCAAAATGTCTTTTGTTAATAATTCTGCCATAATCGGGACTGTTTTCTGGGCGATCGCCATAAAATTCTTTGATGGTTTTTTGCAAAGTTGCTATTAAATCCTGTTTGATTTGGCGATTTACTAACAGATAATCAGGAGCAATACAAGTTTGTCCACAATTGAGAAATTTACCCCAGACAATCCGTTTAGCTGTATATTCAAGATTAATTTCAGTATCAACAATGCAGGGACTTTTCCCACCTAATTCTAAAGTAACTGGGGTGAGATGTTTAGCGGCTGCTGCCATGACAATCTTACCGATAGCTGTACCGCCAGTAAATAAGATGTGATCAAACTTTTCTTGGAGTAGTTCCTGACTAGTTTCTACACCACCCTCTACGATAGCGATATACTCTTGGGGGAAATATTTACTAAATAATTGCGCTAATAAATTAGAAGTGTGCGGTGCAAGTTCTGAGGGTTTAACAATAGCACAATTACCAGCCGCGATCGCACCTACTAAGGGAGAAATAACTAGTTGAAAAGGATAGTTCCAAGGGCCGATAATTAACAAATTTCCCAGGGGTTCTGGATAGATTTTAGCGGAGTAAGGAAAAAATTCCGAAGGTACATCTGCTTTTTTGGGTTTAGCCCAACTTTTGAGATTTTTGATAGCATAGCTAATCTCCTTAACTGCGCCGATTTCTGTAGCGTAGGCTTCAAACTCTGGTTTGTGTAAATCTGCTTTTAAAGCCTTGATAATTAACGGTTGCTCATTGGTAACTAATTCCTTGAGCTTTTTTAATTGTTCTAGGCGAAAATTGATATCTTTAGTTTTACCAGTTTGGAAGAAATTTCTCTGTTTTTGTAAAATTTCTGGAATGTTAGATTTTGCGATCGCAATCATTGTTTCCTCACAGATAATTTTATTTAGTGCTGAGTTGTGAGTGCTGGGTTTTGAGTTTTAAGTTTTGAATTTTGGGTTTTGAGTATACTTTTTATTACTCAGCACTTTTAACTCACCACCTCATAACTCAGCACTGCACTTTCCACTCAACACTTTCCACTCAGCACTTTCCAGTCATCCCTTCGCTAAAGAGACAATAAACACACTACCTTTTCCTAACTCAGAATTGACAACTATATTACCGTGATGGGCTTCGACGATGCGTCGGGAAAGATATAACCCCAAACCACTACCAGAAATTTTGTGACTCCCCTGGCGGAATCTTTCAAAGAGTGTGGCTTGTTCTGTGGGTGAAATTCCCCTTCCCGTGTCTGCTATTTCTATATTTATATATTTACTGTCATAGGGAGAAGATTTCAGGCGGATAGTCACGGAACCAGATTCAGTAAACTTGATGGCGTTACCAATGAGGTTGGTAAATAGGCGATTTAACTCTAAGCGATCGCCTGTCACGGTGGTAGAATTTTCTGTATCATCAAACTCTAGATGGATGCTTAAATTTTTAGCTTGGGCTAAGGGTGTGAGTTCTCCTGCTACTTCTTGGAGTAATTGACTTAATTTCACCGGTTGAAACGCCAAGGTTTTTCGCCCAGCTTCAAAGCGATACACTTCTAGTAAAGTATTCACCATTGATAGCAAATTACTATTGCTACGCCCCATAATGACGATCGCTTCTTGCATTTGTGGTGATAATGTACCAAGCGCGCCTTGTTCAAATAGCGTCAACATCCTGTCAGCTGCTACTAAGGGAGTGCGTAAATCATGGGTGAGACGGGAGACAAAATCCTCTCGCTGACGGGCGATTTCATCCCGTTCATCCATGCTATGCTTTAACCGCAACAGCGATCGCACTCTGGCTAATAATTCATCTACTGTTACGGGTTTGCGGATAAAATCATCAGCACCTAAATCTAATCCTTGGGCTACATTCGGTGCATCATGGGCGGTAATTAAGAGTATGGGGATATATTGCTGTAATTGCATTTCCCCACGAATGCGCCTAGTTACCTCATAACCATCTATTCCCGGCATCATTAAATCTAGTAGCACCAAGTCACAAGGAGATGCTTGCAGTTGTGCTAGTGCGGAATAACCGTTTTCTGCTGTAGCGATGGTATAGCCTTCTTCCTCCAATATGGTTTTAATTAAAAACACATTATCAGGAGAGTCATCGACTACTAAAATTTTGCCAGAGCGCGAAGTAAGTGAACTCATGAGACACCGAGATAAAAATAAGGGGTTGGCTCAAGGTAAATTGTTTGTTTTTGTAACGAAAGTTGTTGTTTGTTGGTGTGCTGTCAATTTTGAAAATAGCTTATGGATAAGCTTTTGAGGGTATGTTACGCAATGTAAAGTTCGTTTGAAATTTGTCGCTGCGAGTTATTACAAGATTTTAAGAGTAATTTGCAAAAATTAGTAGCTAATATAGATTTTTAGCCTTGACTCCTTAGAGTTTTTTCGTTAAATTGTTTCTGTTGCTAATTTTTGAGAAAAAATTATCTGCAACTCAGTAATTATTTTTTTGATACATCGCCGTTTTCCGTACTCCGGCGCAACCGAACCTTGAAAACTAAATATATCAATAGTTTCCACAGGGTAGGGGTTAAACACCACCCTTTCCCCGCAAGGGGACGGAAACTCCCCGTATTTTTTATATGCTGATTGTAAGTGTCTATTAGGGTTAAACACCACCCTTTCCCCGCAAGGGGACGGAAACTCTAGTTAACCCCTCATGGTTACAGTATCTAGAGAAGGTGTTAAACACCACCCTTTCCCCGCAAGGGGACGGAAACTTTAGTTTCTGACTAATGAACCCCTTGCAGTCCCATGAAGGTTAAACACCACCCTTTCCCCGCAAGGGGACGGAAACAATGGTCGACATATGGCATTCACCTTGTGGCGTAGTTTGTGGTTAAACACCACCCTTTCCCCGCAAGGGGACGGAAACGGCATCGCTGCCGACGCTGATCGCGTTCCCGTGAATGTCGGTTAAACACCACCCTTTCCCCGCAAGGGGACGGAAACAAGTCTTTATTGAGTTCACTTATGGGCTTCTTAACGTTACCCTGTTAAACACTACCCTTTCCCCGCAAGGGGACGGAAACATTGCTCTATTGCGTCTTGCACTTCTGCCAAGTTTGCCTTCTTTTTTGTTAAACACCACCATTTTCCCCACAAGGGGACGGAAACAGTTTGATCCCACCATCAGCTTTAAGTTTAGCTTTTGCTGATTCAACGGTTACACACTACCCTTTCCCCGCAAGGGGATGAAAACAACCAAGCACCATCTTTGAGTTCAAACTCAGGTAAACGAGTTAAACACCGCCTCTTCCCAGCAAGGGGACAAAAACTTTAACCAGCTATGATTACCATAACAATCAACGGTATGTACGATATAGAACCCCAGCACATAGACTTCATTACCCCCGAAGATGAGAACGGAGACGGAACTGAGGATTTTATTGAGGCTTTTCAGTACCGTATAAGCTTAACGGATGAGGGCTTTGATGCCTATGATTTCGGTTATGAGGTAGTAGTAGAGAGATCAGAGTTAGATAGCTTGTCCTACGAGATGATATTAGAAATCATTCAACCCACATAAATGATTATTGACTATATGACTAATGACTAATGACCATTGACTAATAACTAACGTAGTACGATGGTGAACGGGAAAACCTCAAAACACCAGAGGCGACCTAACATTAGAGTAAAAGTCTGAAAACAAGCACACTCCATGAGAATCTCTCTAAATTGGCTGCGGGAACTGGTAGAGATAAAACTAAGCCACACGGAACTAGCCGAAACCTTGACAATGGCAGGGTTTGAAGTCGAAGACATTGAAGACCGCAGCACATGGGCTGACGGCGTTGTAGTGGGAAGAGTGCTTGAGCGTCAACCCCACCCCAACGCTGATAAACTAAGTGTCTGCACAGTCGATATCGGTGCGGCGGAAACTTTAAATATTGTCTGTGGTGCTGCTAACGTCCGGGCTGATATCTATGTTCCCGTAGCGACAACAGGAACTTATTTACCCAATATCGATTTAAAAATCAAACCCGCCAAACTGCGCGGTGTTCCATCTCAGGGAATGATTTGTTCTTTAAAGGAACTCGGTTTACCCACCGATGTCGATGGAATTCATATTTTCCCAGAAGAAAATATGACCTTGGGTAGTGATGTGCGTCCACTATTGGGTTTAGATGACGTAATTTTAGATGTCACCGCCACCGCTAACCGTGCAGACGCGTTGAGTATGGTGGGGATAGCGCGGGAAGTTGCAGCTTTAACCACAGCTAAGTTAAGCATTCCCGCACCTGGGGAAATCTCCATATCTCAAAATACTGGGGCGTTGAGTTTAAAAATCGCTGATACTCAAGCTTGTCCGGCTTACATCGGCACAGTCATTGATAATGTGAAAATTGCCCCTTCCCCCGAATGGTTACAACAACGTCTGCGGGCGGCGGGAGTGCGTCCCATTAATAATGTCGTAGATATTACTAACTATGTATTACTAGAATGGGGACAACCGCTACACGCCTTTGATAAAGACCGTTTAAAATCCGTCGGTGGTAGTGAAAACCTCAGTATTGGTGTGCGTTTTGCTAACTCCGGCGAAACTCTCAAAACCCTAGACGGACAAACCCGCAATTTAAGCACTCAAAATTTATTAATCACTGCCAACAATACACCCGTGGCTTTAGCGGGGGTAATGGGAGGCGAAGAAACAGAAGTCCACGACGGAACACAAAGCCTAGTATTAGAAGCAGCTTTATTTGATTCCGTCGCCATTCGGCGTTCTTCCCGCAGTGTCGGTTTAAGAAGCGAAGCTTCAGGAAGATATGAACGCGGTGTCAACCGTGCAGAATTAGAAGTGGCTTGTCGTCGCGCTTTGTCCCTCATGACAGAATTAGCTGGTGGTGTTATCGTCCACCAAGAAATTGCAGATACCCGTCCTGACCCCTCTACCTGGAGTCGTTCCATTTCTCTGCGGTTAGACAGGGTAAATGAACTGTTGGGGCCTGTAATTTCCGGTGATACTGGGGAATTAGCAGCACAAGACGTAGAAAGAATTCTCACCGCTTTGGGTTGTCAACTCACAACCACAGGCGAAAAAGTTTGGAACGTCACCGTTCCCCCCTATCGCTACCGCGACTTAGAACGGGAAATTGATTTAATTGAAGAAATCGCCCGGCTCTACGGTTACGATAACTTCTGTGATACCTTACCAGACAAAGCCGAAGCTGGTTATTTACCTGTAGAACAAGAATTAACCCGCAAGTTACGCGCCACCTTACGGGCGGAGGGTTTAACGGAGTTAATGCAATACTCTTTAGTTAAACCAGGGGATAGCCGACAAATCGTTTTAAGTAACCCCCTATTCACCGAATATTCCGCTTTGCGTACCGATTTAATCTCCGGTTTAATCGACGCATTCCAATACAACCTGGAACAAGGTAACGGTTCTCTCAATGGCTTTGAAATTGGGCGAATTTTCTGGCAAGAAGAAGAGGGCTTGTTAGAAAAAGATGCGATCGCTGGTATCATGGGTGGAGATAGAACCCTGGGCAAATGGTCAAAAGGCGGTAAAGAACAACCCATGACCTGGTTTGAAGCCAAGGGAATTTTAGAAAACGTCTTCCAGCAATTAGGCATACAAGTAGAATATCAACCCGATTGCCGTGACGCACGCCTGCACCCAGGCCGCACCGCCTCATTATGGATTCGTGGTAATAGTTTAGGTATCTTCGGACAACTCCATCCCCAAATTCGCAGAGATAAAGGTTTACCAGAATCAGTTTACCTCTTCCAGTTAGACTTAAACGTGCTGTTAGATGCAATAGACCAAGACGAAATACTCGTCCCCGCATTTAAAGCCTATTCTACCTACCCAGCCAGCGATCGCGATATCGCTTTCTTCGCACCGGTAAAAGTTTCCGTCGCCGAACTAGAAAAAGCGATAAACAAAGCTGGTAAAGGCTTACTAGAGTCTGTAGAACTGTTTGACGAATATCGCGGTGAAAACGTCCCCCAAGGACGACGCAGTTTAGCCTTTCGTCTAGTATATCGGGCAAGCGATCGTACCCTCACCGATACCGAAGTTGAGCCGGTTCACAACAAAGTCCGCGAAGCCTTAGTTGAGAAATTCGGCGTTAACCTCAGAAGTTAAAAGCAACCCCTCTCCAAACCTCTCCCTTGTAACTGTAGAGACGTTGCATGCAACGTCTCTACTACTTTGATTCTTGCTACTCTTTCCTACAAGCTACTGTTTACACACAAGTATTTTAAAGTTAGTCGATACATTCACAATGTCAAGCAATAAACTCACAATGTCAAGCAATACGCTCACAATGTCAGGCAATACGCTCACAATGTCAGGCAATACATTCACAAGGTCAAGCGATACACTCACAATGTCAGGCAATACATTCACAATGTCAATGCAGCATAAACTGTGGAAAGGTAAAGAAATATTAAGTGATTTCCAGCAGCAAAATTCAGGAGAATAGGCACACCCAAAAAATCCAAAACTGAACAATGCTAAAATTTCAACTAAATATGGCATTGACAAAGCTATGTCAACCACGCTGCAAAAATCAATCTCATTAGCAGAGTTCCTTAAACTACCAGAAACTAAACCTGCTAGTGAATATATAGATGGTCGTATCTACCAAAAACCAATGCCACAAGGCAAACACTCCCGCCTACAACTAAAACTTTGTAATGCAGTTAACCAAGCAACTGAAGCACAAGAAATTGCCCTAGCCTTCCCAGAATTACGCTGCACGTACCCTGCGGGAAGCCACTCTGCGAGTGTCTATGGCGGACGTTCGATAGTTCCAGATGTAAGCGTATTTGCTTGGGAACGAATTCCCTTTGATGTGAATGGGGAAATTGAAAATACCTTTGGAATTTATCCTGACTGGACAATTGAAATTCTTTCCCCAGAACAAAACACCACTAAGGTAATTACAAATATTCTTCACTGTTTAAAACACGGCACTAAATTAGGCTGGTTAATAGATCCAGATGAACGTTTGATGTTAGTCTTTTTGCCAGGACAACAACCTATAGAAATGACTGGGGATGAAGTTTTACCTGTACCGGAATTTTTACAATTGAATTTAACTGTTACACAGATTTTTGCCTGGCTAAAACCAAGGAAAAGCAATACATAACAAATAGCTTATTCGCGCCAATGCCGTTTTCCCATAAGATGACAACAGGTAGTTAATCAATCTAAAGTCATCATGCCCAAATATGTCATGTGGGGTTCTTACTGCGAAGATGTTCTTGAAAAACGCGCACCTTATCGTGATGCACATCTAGCCGGTTTAGCTAAACAAAAAGAATCTGGTGTGCTAATTACAATTGGCCCTACCAAAGATGTCACCAAAGTTTTTGCTCTTTACGAAGCGGAAGACGAAGCCACTGTACGCCAATTAGTTGAAAATGATCCCTACTGGCAAAATGGTATTTGGACTGAATACTCAGTGAAAGAGTGGATTCAAGCTTTTTAAAGCTGCTACAACTCATCATGTCGGCGCATAAAACATCTTTTTATGTGCCAGTTTTATTACTGTCCACTTGTTAATATGATTCTGCTCTGAACAGTCAAATTAACACAGAATTAAGACTTAAGTATTGCTTAAACCCTTGCAAAACATACGTTGTTCAGGACGTGCTTAAAATTATCAAAGGAATATTCTTTTAATAAATATTAAAAAACTCTGGCTTTTAGTAGATGAAATTGCTATTTTGTAATTGCCATGATGAGATATAGTGACTACATTAAAATAGTCGCAGTTGTCTATACTCTGAATAACAACATCTATATACATCTGCAATGGCAAAAGCATGATTTTGCTGTAAATGTAGGTGTTCCCACAAGGTGAGACTTATGAAAAAAACCCTCAAACGTGCATTTTTACCAAGCTTCATGGCTGCAAGTTTAGCCAGTCTGACTTTACTACCAGCACAGCCTGCTGCTGCTGATAGAAGAATTGTAGAAGATACCCTAGTTGGTGCTGGTGCTGGTGCAGTTACCGGACTGTTGACAGGATGTAATGTAGTGAGAAATGCGGCCAAGGGTGCAGCAGCAGGTGCGGCGGTGAATGGTGCTAATGGTTTAAGAAATAATCCCCGTCGTCGTAATGTAGGCCAAGATATTGCCGTTGGTGCTGGTGCTAGTACATTGACAGGAGTAGTAATTGGTGGTAGAGGTCGATGCAACAAACCACTAAATAATGCTGTCAACGGTGCAGCCGCAGGTACAGCAGTGCATATCTGGCGTAACAATAGACCTAGACGATAATTTCCCTGCAACCAACACTGAAACTGATTGTTGATTTTGTGTAACTAAAATAGAATAATCCAATTTTCAGACCCTATTTTCTTGTGGAAGATAGGGTCTGAAAGTAGAAAATCATTACCCTGCTAATTTAACCCTTCAGAGCTTTTCTGAAGTTACTACGATAAGATTTATTAGCTATAAATAAGACAGGCCATAGCAAAGCTAAACTGATGCGATTAGCAAAAGATTGATTGAAATTAGTTCTGGTGAAACCGTTCCAGAACTTCCAGACACCACCCACATAAATTACAATTAAACCCAAAATAATTAACTTAGACATGGGTATTAACTCCGTTAGTTAGTGACTACACTCAAGCTAAAACATACTACATTATGTAAATATTCTATCTCTAATAGAGAAGACGGTTGGAACTGGGCATGGGGCATAGGGCATAGGGCATGGGACATGGGGCATGGGGCATAGGGCATAGGGCATGGGGGAAGCAGTGCAGTCTTGGTATTTCCTCAAGTTGAGCAACTGCCGTCATGGGGCATAATAGAGAGACCAAAATATTCTGTTTTTGGGTTTTCTCTTGTACTGTGTGTTTTTTGTGGCACAGTGTTAAAGATTTTCTATATTACTTTTTCCTTCTGCCTGGTTGCTTGGTAAGCTGCTGGTAGCTAACATAATTAAACCTGAGTAGTCGGAATTTCATTTAGTAGCGAGTGTTGCATAAGGTTGATTTTTTAGGGTAGGCACAGTCTACCGTAAGTCTCGCCAACCCTATACAAACAGCACTGATACTTATTACCTGTTAGATGTTTCTAGCGGAAGTTCCTTCTCAATCAGTGTTTGTAGGAAACTGGACAAAAACACAATACACTCTCACGGGTTTACAAGCAGCTAATAGTTGCAAAAAGTTAAGGAGGATTTATGCGTGCAGTGCTGATGGCAGGCGGTTCAGGGACGCGACTTCGCCCGTTAACTTGTGATCTACCAAAACCGATGGTGCCGATTCTCAATCGACCGATCGCTGAACATATTATCAATTTACTCAAAAGACATCAAATCACAGAAGTGATTGCCACACTGCATTACTTACCTGATGTTTTGCGGGATTATTTTCAAGATGGCAGCGATTTTGGCGTACAAATGACTTACGCCGTAGAAGAAGACCAACCTTTGGGGACAGCAGGTTGTGTAAAGAATATTGCCGAACTTTTGGATGAAACTTTTTTAGTAATTAGTGGTGATAGTATCACAGATTTTGATTTAACAGCTGCGATCGCTTTTCATAAACAAAAACAATCAAAAGCAACTTTAATCTTAACCAGAGTTCCTAACCCCATTGAATTTGGTGTAGTAATTACTGATGCTGAAGGTAAAATTAAACGCTTTTTAGAAAAACCATCAACTAGCGAAATTTTCTCGGATACCGTCAACACCGGTACTTATATTCTCGAACCTGAAGTTTTAGAGTATCTCCCAGACCATACAGAATGCGACTTTTCTAAAGATTTATTCCCCTTACTGTTAGCCAAAGATGAACCAATGTATGGTTACATCGCTCAAGGCTATTGGTGTGATGTCGGACACCTAGATGCCTATCGGGAAGCGCAATACGATGCTTTAGAACAAAAGGTCAAATTAGATTTCGCCTACAAAGAAGAGACTTCTGGCTTATGGGTGGGACAAAACACCTACATTGACCCCTCAGCCCATGTCGAAACTCCAGCGATGATTGGGAGTAACTGCCGCATCGGTGCGAGAGTCCAAATTGAGGCCGGAACGATCATTGGGGATAATGTCACCATAGGTGCAGATGCTAATCTCAAGCGTCCCATCATTTGGAATGGTGCAATCATTGGTGACGAAGCCCAATTGAGTGCTTGTGTGATTTCCCGTGGAACCCGTGTAGACCGTCGCGCCCATGTCTTAGAAGCGGCGGTGGTTGGTTCTTTGTCCACCATTGGCGAAGAAGCCCAAATTAGCCCTAGTGTGAGAGTTTGGCCGAGTAAAAAAATTGAATCCGGCGCAATTTTAAACATTAACTTAATTTGGGGTAATACTGCCCAACGTAACTTATTTGGGCAACGGGGCGTACAAGGATTAGCCAACATCGACATTACCCCAGAATTTGCCGTGAAATTGGGGGCTGCTTACGGTTCAACTTTAAAACCCCAATCAAAAGTCGCCGTTTCCCGTGACCAACGCAACGTTTCCCGCATGATTACTAGGTCACTAATTGCGGGGTTAATGTCAGTGGGTATAGATGTTCAAAACCTTGATTCTACAGCTATTCCCATTGCCCGGACAGTCATCCCCACCATGAAAATCGCCGGGGGAATTCATGTACGGGTACATCCCGATCGCCCAGACTACATCCTGATAGAATTCATGGATGGAAAAGGGATTAATATCTCCAAAGCCCAAGAAAAGAAAATTGAAGGGGCTTTCTTTAAAGAAGATATGCGCCGCGCCCTCAGCCATGAAATTGGTGATGTCGCTTACCCCAGCCAAGTCATAGACCTCTACTGCACCGCCTTTGAGAAACTACTGCACGTTTCCACCCTCCGCAACAGTCGGGCTAAGGTGGTAATTGATTACGTGTATGCGGTCTCAGGGGCTGTTTTACCGCAAATGTTAGACAAATTTGGGGCTGATGCGGTAGTTCTCAATGCCAGCTTGAATAAAAATGCCGTATCTACCACTGATAGAGAAGCATTATTAACTCAGTTGGGTCATGTGGTGGAAGCCTTAAAAGCTAACTTTGGTGTGCAGGTATCAGCCAACGGTGAACAACTCATCTTAGTTGATGAGTCTGGTTTCCCCATTCGTGGCGAACTGTTAACCGCACTGATGGTTGATATGATTCTCACCTCTAACCCCAGAGGTACGGTAGTTGTACCGGTGCATTCATCGAGTGCAGTGGAACAAGTCGCCCGTCGTCATGATGGCCGGGTAATTCGCACCAAAGCCAACGCAACAGCCTTAATGGAAGCTTGCCAGAAAAATTCTAATGTGGTGTTGGGCGGTAGCGGTGACACTGGTTTTATCTTCCCGCAACTGCATCCTGGCTTTGATTCCATGTTCTGCATTGCCAAGATTATCGAAATGCTGACAATTCAGGAGCGATCGCTGGCGACGGTAAGATCAGAATTACCCCGCGTCATCCACAAAACCCACACTATACGCTGTCCTTGGTCGGCTAAAGGTGCATTGATGCGCTACTTAGTAGAAACTCACCCCGCCCAAAACCTTGAACTCATCGATGGTGTGAAAATTCGGCAACCCTTTGATGACAGTTGGTTATTAGTTTTACCAGATGCCAGTGAACCTTTAGTACATCTGTATGCTAACAGTAACGAACGTGATTGGGTAGATGAGACAGTGAGGGATTATCGTTCACGGGTGCAAACCTTTGTAGAAAGACAGCAGGAATATCACCCGGCGGAGGTGTGATACCAATTCGCAATTCGCAATTCGCAATTCGCAATTCGCAATTGATAAATCCTGACTTGACAAGGGTTTCTGGGTTTGAATCTGTATCAGAATTTTAGTGAATTGGTGTGAATATTAGACATTACAAAGTTCTTTGGTAGGGTTAGGGAACAGGGAACGGGCAATAGGAAATCCCACACTTAAAAGTGTGGGATTGAAAGAATGACGAAGTTTTTAGCGGGCGTTAAACCCACAACTAAAGTTTTTTTCTTTCCCTGTTCCCTATTCCCTGTTCCCCGTTCCCTTTTTTTTGTAGATGTCAAATCCAGACAACAGCGATCGCGCCTCCGAAAGCTGAGAAAATGGCGGATACTACTGCTGTGGCAAACAACCACCAAGCGGCGGAAGCGGCGGCTTTGCGGGTTTCCTCGGCTTGTCTTTGGGCTTGGTGTTTGACTTCTTCTAGACGGCGTTGGGCTTCGTGTTGTAGGCGTTCAGCACGTTGTAGGACTGTGTTCCGGGCGCGTTCGATTTGGTCAATAATCCGATTGGCATCGGCTTCGGAAATATCTTCACGGGAACTCATGATGGCTACGAGAGTTTCACGATTGAAGGATGAGAGGCGATCGCGTAAGGCTTCAAATCCTGCCTGCGGGTCTTCAAATACTATACGGATATCATGCTTAATACCATCATAGTTGAGTTCGGGACGCTCTAAGGAATTGAGATAGTTACGAATTCTGGCAAAAATTCCATCAATTACATCTTGAATTCGGCGTTGAATACTCCGCACTTGTTCCACAAATTGATCACGTACACCGATGATATTATCGGCAATTTGCGCTGCTTCTTGGTCGCTGAGGTCTTCGCGAATTTTCAATAGGGCGATAATTGTGGAACGGTCGAAATGTGACAAGCGGTCGCTTAAACTTTCCATCCCGACGGCTGGGTCATGCAAAAGTAATTGTATATCCCGCTTGATACCTTCTGGGTTCAATTCTTCCTTGCCAGTGTAACGTAAATATGATTCCAGATAAGTTTGGAAGTTCTGGACTCTTTGTTGCGTGCGGGTAGCAAGGCGACGGGGTGCGCGCACAATATTGCGAAGGGAAGTTTGCACGGAGTCAATGACTTCATTAACTTGGGCTTCACTCAAGTCTTGACGCTGACTCAATAATTTCACTAAGGTATCTCTGTCTACTTGCGACAACCGCCGCCGCAAAGCCACAACTCCCTCACTGGGATTTTCAAACAGTCGATTTAAGTCCCGTTGGATTCCTTCGGGGTTGAGTTCTGTTTTACCTGTGCTGCGTAAGTAATCGGCGATGGTGGTAGTTACGGAATCATATTGGGCTTTGGCTTTGTCAACTACGGCTTGGGGTGTGTGGCGGATGCTGTGCCAAGAGTCTTCGACCGTGTTGATGATTTGCTGTGCTTGTTCCTCACTGATATCTTGCCGTTGACTCAGTAATGTTACTAAGGTATCACGGTCAAACCGAGACAACCTAGCGCGGATGGCGGCAATACCGGCTTGGGGGTCGGCGAGTAAGGTTTTCAGGTCAGCCCGAATAGCATCAGGGTTTAACTCGGCTTTATCGGTGTTACGCAGATATGATTCAATATTTAACCAGAGAGTTTCAGCTTGATATTTGGCTTGTTCTCCCAAGTTTTTGGATTCTATCAAAGCGCGATCGCGTTGTTTTTCTATGTCATCCAAAACGCGTTCAACTTCATAAAACTGAAGATCATTGCGTTGCAGCAAGATTTTTTGCATTTCTTGACGGTCAAGAATCGCCAACCGTCGGGAAATAGTTTCATAGTCTGCATCAGGGTCTGCAATCAGGGGTTTAAAATCCCGTTCAATTCCCTCTGGGGTCAAATCAGCCTTGGCTGTCACTAGTAAATAACTCTCAACTCGCCGTTCTAAATCCTGAGAGATTTCCCTTTCTTCCTCCGCCGTCACTAGTAATGATACTTCCTGACGGACTGCTTCTAGGCGATCGCTAATATGTTGAATTTGGCTTTGAGTGAGTAATCCCCTATCTTGGAGAATATTCGCAAAATCTTGGCGAGAGAGTCTTTCTAGTTCCCGCCGCACTGTTCCAGGGTCGGCGGCTGGGTCGTAGATCACATCCCGAAATTCTTGGGCAATTCTTTCTTCACTCAATTGCCAAGCATAGGTGGTGTGTAGATAGTTTTCCACATCAGCGCGAATGGGACTGTAGGGTCTCGAAGGTGTGGGTAATCCCAATTTATCAGCTTGGACTGTAGCTTTTTCCTTAGCCGTGGTCAAAGCCTGCCAGATTTTTTCCACATCTAAATCTGATAAATCAGCCCGTCCTAAAACTACCCCAGTTAAAGCCGATAATCCCTGTTGTAGTGTACTTTGAATTGGCCCTGGGGCTGCTTTTTGTTCCTCGCCTTTACCTGGACGCAGTTCTGCAATTAATCTGTCTAATTTGGCACTGAGTTCATCAGTTTTGGTTTGTCCTGGTGGGAGAGTTTTGAGATAGTTTACCAATTCACTCAGGCTGTCTTGCATCGGTTGTTGCTGACCTATCACCTGTTGCCACACACTATATAAACTATCAGCAATGCGGTTAACATCTCGCTTAGATAAATCTGTGCGACTGCTAACTAACTCCACAAACTTTTGGCGGTCAATATGACGCAAATCAGAACTAGCAGCAATTCCTCTGAGTTGTGGATCTTGGAGTAAATTTTCAAATTCCCGACGAATATGAGTTACGTCTAATTCTGGTGGACGCAGCTTTTCAATATAATCTTCTATGTTTTCTCTGATACTGATGGGGTCAATTGCACTGCCTAATTCCCGACGTACCGCAGAGGCGGCGGCTTCAGCTGTGGCAACAACTTGCTGATTCACCGCCTTAGCACCCAAGGCGGCGGTAGCTGTCCCCATAATCGCCTGAAAACCAGAGGTGGCGGTATTCACTACCGAACCAATTAATGAACCAACGGTAGTAGAACTCACCCATACTAATAAAAGAAAGTACGCACCCCAAATGACCAAACCTAGAATTGCCCCTAGTCTGGGGTCAAATACCAAAAGGCTTAATTTGACGGAGAGAAATGAGGCGATTAATAAGGCAATGGTGACAGAAATCAATGTCCAAAGTCCTACAGCCGTACCAATTTTGCGAATTGTACCGCCCAAACTGCCCTCCGAATCACCACTAGAATCAGAGGGACGACCCAAATAAGAAATCCCCGCCGCAACGGAGAGATTAGTTAATACCAATTGGAAAGCAAAGGCTAAAATTACGCCCGATAGTAAAGCCACAAAAAAGCGTGGCCCCGAAGTCAACAAAGATAATTGTGCTGGTGACACACTAGAGGGATTAGGATCAATTGGGGCTTGTGCCACCCACAATAGAGGCTTGTAGAGTGCCGTAATGATATCTGTACTTTGAAACAACATTGTATTTCCTTGCACTAGTCGGTTAGAAAATTTGGTTAATTAGTTTGTGAGTAGCAATGGTGGTTTAAGTATGTTTTTATGGGTATTGGCTACATTTTTGGTTATTATTAGAATCCTGAAAATTAACAACTAAAATCATCTCCCTAAAGATTGAAAGCATATCTGACGCGAGATAGAAGTTTATTTTTTATATCGGTTTATTTTCTATAAATGAGAAAATAATAACTAAATAAAGCCGAATATTTCAGAACAAAAAGGTTATTTTTTTAATAATTTCCCAGGAATTATTTATTTCAGGAATTAACTGGCTTTATTACAGTTACACACTAAAATTTACATTTATTTACAAACATGATTTTCATCACCTCCAGAAGATGGATTTGATGCCAGAAAAATGCTGCAAGTAATCGTCCGCAAGAAGTGTGCAGAGATTGTATCTATTGACAGAAAGCAATCACATAATCGCTAGCTAAAGTTAAGTTAAGTAACAAATTGTTTGGAGTAAAAAAATGGAAACACGTTCTTCCAGTAGTAATCTGCCAACAATTGCTACAGAGTATAACGGACGCGATCGCAATGCCTTTTTATTTGGTTGGACACCCCAAGCAGAAATCTGGAATGGTCGGTTAGCGATGATTGGCTTTCTCGCCTATCTATTGTGGGATTTAGCAGGTTATAGCGTCCTGCGTGATGTTTTACATCTAATTGGTTACTAATACTAATTCAAAATCAGTCAGATTTTCTCAGGTCTTTTGAGTTGGAATCTGGTGATGAATTTTGCATTGTTGGTGCATTTAGTAATCACAAAAGTGAGGAAAACAGTCTAAATAGATTAAATAGTTAGGAGACTAAAATGGAAACTCGCGAAACTCGTTCTACTACGGATTTACCACCAGTTGCTAATGCTTACAATGGTGTAGACCGCAACGCTTTTTTATTTGGTTGGACACCCCAATCAGAAATTTGGAATGGTCGGTTAGCAATGATTGGTTTTCTCGCCTATTTATTGTGGGATTTAGCAGGTTATAGTGTCCTGCGTGATGTCTTGCATTTGATTGGATATTAATCAAGTAACGCCAGACCTAACCCCCTAACCCCCTTCCCTACCAGGGAAGGGGGAATTATGATATTTTAAATCTTCAAATTATTTTATCGGAATAAAGATAGGTTAAAACCCCCACCCCTTGTGGGTGGCTGAATTAATTGCGTTAGCGTAGCGGGGCGAGAGCATCATTGCGAATTGCGAATTGCGAATTGCGAATTGGTTTTATTTCTTCCCCTGCCCTCTACCTCCCTACTCTCCGAAACACAACTGATAATTCTCAGGAGTCACACTAGGGTTAGTAGTGAGATAATCATTAAGGCGATCGCAAGCTCGATTGAGTAATTGATCTACATCTAAGGTTTGTAGTTCTATCCCGTCTAAATTCCACAATTTAATTGTTGTGTCCTGTCCTCCAGAGACGAGTAGTTTACCGTTGGGACTAAAATTCACACTCCTCACACTGCCTTGATGTCCTTGGAAGGTAGTTAATAAAGTTCCGTTGGTGACATTCCACAGTTTAATAGTGCCGTCATCACTAGCAGAAGCGAGGGTTTTACCATCGGGGGAAAAATTGACATTCAACACTAAATCTGTGTGTCCCTGTAGGGTGTGTAACAGTTGACCTTCGATACTCCACAGTTTTACTGCCGCATCTTGACTACCTGAAGCAATAACTTTACCATCAGCAGAAATCGCTACACTCCAGAGGCTAGCACTATGACCTTTGAGTGTTTGCAGTAATTGACCATCTAAATTCCAGATTTTGATGGTTTTATCGGCACTGGCGGAGATAATGTTTTTCCCATCGGGAGTAAATTTAATATCTGTCACCCAGCCGTTATGTCCAGACAAAGTACGGAGTAAACGACCATCCACACTCCACAATTTAATTGTTTTATCTGCACTTCCAGAGGCGAGAATTTGATTGTCTGGACTAAAACTCATCGTCGTTACCCAATGGTTAGGACTTTGCAGGGTACGGAGTAAAGTCCCGTCTTGGTTGCGAATTTGGATACCTTGACTAGTGCTAGCTAAGGCGACTAAATTGCGATCGCTACTAAAACTCACACTGGTAACATCAGGAATGGGTGAAATGAAGGTTTTGGTGATCTGTCCGTCTAAGTTCCAAAACTTCATGGTGCTATCAGCACTCAAAGAAATTAATGTATCACCATTATTAATAAAACTCACATAACTCACACTACCCTTATGTCCATAAAAAGTTTTGGGTATGGTTCTATTTAAATTCCAGAGTCGGACAGTGTTATCATCACTAGCCGAAGCCAAAACCCGATTATCTGGGCTAAAACTGAGGCTATTAACTTCGTGAGTATGTCCTAAGAATGTTCCTAAAATACTCCCATCTCGCGACCAGAGAATGATTTTCTTATCAGCACCGGCAGTTGCTATCATCTGTCCGTCGGGAGAAAAAATCACTCGCCACACACCTTCTTGATGTCCTTCCAAAGTTCTCAGTAAAGTACCATCACGACTCCAGAGTTTAACTGTGTGGTCTGCACTAGCGGAAGCAATGGTTTTACCATCGGGACTAAAACTGACGCTGTTTACTTCCTTGGTATGGGCGGGTATTGTTGTTAATGTCCGTCCGTCAATACTCCACAGTTTCATAGTTCCGTCATCGCTGGCTGAGGCAATGGTGTCACCCTCCGGCGAAAAGCTAACAGCATTCACAGCCCCAGTATGTCCAGGTAGAGAAAGTATTAATCTACCATCACGACTCCATAGTTTCACTGTATTGTCAGCACTACCAGAAACTATAGTTTGGCTATCTGGGGAAAAACTCACACTATTAACACCTTGAGTATGGCCTTGCAAGGTATGGAGTAATTTACCGCTACGATTCCAGAGTTTAATTGTACCGTCGGCACTAGCGGAAGCCAAAATTTCCCCATCGGGGGAAAAGGCTACATTATTGACCCCATCATTGTGACCTGTAAGAGTATTGAGTAACTTTCCATCACTGCGCCACAGATGAATTGTGTTATCTGCACTAGCAGAGGCTAAAACTTCCCCATCGGGGGAAAAACTCACGCTTGTCACCCAAGAATTATGCAGTAAACGGTTGCGTTCTTGGGTAGTGTAAACAGCTTGTTGCAATATAGTTGCAGTTTGGCTGCGGACTGCTGGCGGAAAGCCCAGGTTAATTTTCTGTACTTCCTTACCTGCTTGTACACTGGTTACGAGTCCTTCTAATTGCTGATGAGAAAGCAAGTAGTTAGCGGCTAGGGAATTGAGGGCTTGAATTTCTTGTAATTGGGCTTTTTGAGTTTGTTGGTAAGCAAGTACAGCTAAACCGAAAGCAGTTAACCCCAAGGTGCTGATAATCGCTACAGCCCGTTGTGCTTGTCGGAGACGATTTTGTTCTTTGAGTTGCTGTTGTCGTCTAGCTTGTAAACCAGCCGCAATAAAATTTTGGACATCTAAAGATAGTTCATCGGTGTAATTGATATAAATTTCTTCCGCTTCTGCTAACCGTACACCTTGTAAAAGAAAGTCGGCTTGATGGTCATTTTGTACCCAGAGATGAGCAGCTTGTGCAATTTGCCGTAGCGATCGCAATCTACTACGATTTTCCTCCAACCACCAGCGTAACGTTGACCAGTGACGAATAATAATTTCATGGGCTACCTCAATCGTCACAGGCGATGAACTCAATAATGTAGAAAATTCCTCTTTTCCCCCTTGTCTACCTTGTCCCCCTTGTCCCTCTTCCACATTCACGACTACCAACTTAGCCGCCGTTAATATCTGCAATGTCCTCTCTACCAAGGCCACCGGATATTTATTCACCACCAACTCTGATTTTCCTACCCGTCGCCTAGTATCTTCTGTTCCTTCTCCTAACTGTGTTAGAGCTAAAAAAATCCATCTAGCACATTCTTGCACTTCCGGTTCTAAACTTTCATAAACTGCTTGGGCTTTCTTTTCTAACGCCCCTTTAATTCCGCCCAAGTGTTGCTGATAAGCCTGTAAAGGAATTACACCACATTCCCGATATTCCCATAACTGCTCTAGAACAAATTCCAATAATGGTAAATAGCCAGGAGAGTAATTTAATTCCTGTAATAATACCTCTACTAACTCCGGTTCTACCGTTAAACCCACTTGTTCCGCCGGATGAATAATAATCCGGCGATATTCTTCTTTAGTTAAGCAAGGTGGTAATAAAACACTAGATTTTTGTAATAATTGAGCTAATTTTGCGACTTCCAAACAAGGGGAAATAAAATCAGCCCGTAGGGTAATCATTAACTTAAATTTCTCTGGGATTTTCTCGACTGTTCCCAAGACGATTTCTAGAAATCTTTGCCTGTCTTCGCTAGCTGCTAAAGTGAATAACTCTTCAAATTGGTCTATTACTAAAACTACCATTGGTTCAGGTCGCTGATGCACCCAATGGGTGAATCCTTCCGCACCTTGATATAAAATCCCTTCTAACTGCATTTGCTGATAGGCTTTTTCTCGCTCAGTTCCCCTATCTACCATCCGCCGCGATAAAGCTTCTAAAGGGTGTTTTCCAGGACGAAAGCTTCTCACCCACCAATCTTGACTTCCTAGTAATTGTTTACCTCGACGCAGTTGCGCCATCACACCCGCCTGTACTAAAGAAGATTTCCCACTCCCAGAAGCCCCAACTATCGCCAGAAAGGATTTTTTCTCTAACTCAGCTAGAAGTTGTTGGGTGAGGGTTTCCCTTCCGTAGAAATACTGTGCATCTTCTTCAGTAAAGGCTTGTAATCCAAAGTAAGGACAGATGCCTAAATCAATGCTAGCTGGTGTCTGATTACTCCTATGACTGACAGTGGGAATAATTTCAATCACTCCCTGAGTACCAGATAGCCAAATCTGTAAAGGGAGTAAATTTGCTGTCCAAATTTGTTGCAATTGGCTAATCCAGCTAGCAGCTGATAAACTCGGTTGTGCTTGGGCTGCTTGCAAAGTAGAGTATAAAGCTTGGGCAAATTGTTCGGAGTCTTCTGGGGATGAAGCCGCCGCTATAATACATTGTCCTTGCTCAAAACCCAGTTGTAGGTCTTCTACCCAATCTTTGACAGTTCCTTGACTATCAGTCAGCACATCTAAAATAATGATTTGTTGGTTATAGAGAGAACGTCTGAGTTGTTGTCTTAACCAAGAACGACTCAAGCGGGTATCTTCTCCCAACAATAAAATAGGTTCTCCCGCTTCTGTGGCGGCTAAACGTCCCCGCAAATATAACAGCACCGTGGCTAAGTTTTGCGGTTGAGTTTGCCGTTCTGATTCTATGGTGTGTAAACAGGTTTGAATTATTGTCTGTAAATCTTGGCTGGTATGAGTGCGAGGCCAATACTCAACTGCAAAACTTCCCACAGCCTGCAATAGCTTACTTAACCCCAAAACAGTCTGATTGGTAGCTAATCCTTCTATAATTAACGCTTGTCTGCTATCAGCAACTTCTAGTAATGCAGGTTTCACCCCAAGAATAATCTCACCTACTCCTTCTACAATGCGTTTAGGCGTTTGTAGGGGATATTCCGAATAAAGTTTGTTGTCGCCTCTGGTGCGATTTTGTTGGTTAATTAGCCGTAATTGCTGGTTAGTTTGTTCTATATATTGTTTAGTTTGGTGATAAACATAACGATAAAGCCCGTCCGCATCAATTAAACCTTGACTATCCGCCGCTTCACCGCGTAAACCCCGCATTAAATAATAGGTAAATACTCCGTGTCCCAATTCTGGGAATTCCCATGACTGTTGATTAGTGTCACATGATAGTAGAGCGTAAAAACCTTTACTTTGCTTGGCTCTATGGCGAAGTAATTCCACTATTTGGGGAGTGGGGTTAGGAACAGCAGACTGGGTGGTGTCGCCTCTTGCACCTCTGAAGGTAAGGCTACCGCTATGACAAGCATCTAGCCAAACTAATTGAGTTTGTGCCTGACTATTCCCTAAAAGTTGCAAAAGTTCTTGTAAGCTTAAACCTGTGTGGAGTAAATCATCAGTTTGGGTATCTGCTAGACACAAAATCGCCTGTTGGGAGTTTGGCTCTAGCATTCCGTGACCGGAGAAATAAAATAATATGGTGTCTTGTGATTCGGCTGTGCTGACGATTTGGTTTAAACTATCACGGACTTTAGATAATAGGGGCTGTTGGGGGACAAAATCGTGATGAACCCATTCTTGTTTATGGGGAAAACCTTGTGTTGCATCAGCTAAAGCCGCAGCTAACCCTTGACAGTCAACAGCCGAGTAACGTAGCGAGGGAAGTCTCTCATCTTGGTATTGGTTAACTCCCACTAGCAACAACCAAAGCTTCGCTGTTCCTGTTTCTAGGGTGTGAGTAAGATGGCTGGTAGCAATACCGAATGGAGACATTGTTTTAATTAGTTATTAGTCAATAGTCAATAGTCATTAGTTATTAGTTTTCTCTCCCCTGTCTTCCTTATCTCCCCAGTCCCCAGTCCCCAATACCCAGTCTCCAATCCCTTGGATATGACTAGTTGCGTGTTGGTTAACTGTAATCAACAGGTAGGTTTCGTTATTTTATTACAGCTTCATATCCCAAGACTGCTGGAATCTTTAATAATTTTATACATTTTCTATCTTTGGTGATATCTACAAAAAGGTTGTTGAATTTTTATAGCGAAAAAATTTGTCAAAGTGGCGACAAAGGCTAGATGGGTTTTGATAGAGTGTTGACAGTTAAGCGATCGCTTGTTTCAATCTAGCGCAGCATATCCTGGTTGCTCTCCAAAAAAAGCAGCCAGACTAGATTAAGTCTGCTGCTATGGTTTGAGGCGTTGCTTGCTACTTCAAAGTGCTGAATATGCACTTTAAATAGATAAACTCTTGTTGATTTCCTCTGTTCATTACCTCGTTCAATTTGGGATGAATGAGGTTTTTTTATTTTATTTGCTGGCATTAATGCCAATGACACCAATCACAATTAAAGCAATAGAAATAAATTTGGTGAGTGACATCGATTCACGAAACCAAATAATGCCAATGCTAGCGATTAACATTGTGCCTAAACCAGACCAAATTGAGTAAGCTACACCAACATCAAGTTTCTCTAGGGAAAGAGTAGAGAAAGTAAAACCACAACCATAAAATACAAATATCAAGATTGAAGGAATTAAGTTTCTGAAACCATCAGATAGTTTCATGCAGGTTGTGCCTAAGACTTCAAACAATATTGCTGCTATTAAGTAAATCCAATTAATTAACATATTTGTTGCGAATCTTTGACAGGAATATCGTTGTTATTGTCAATCTCTACTGTATGAAAATTTTAATCAGTAGTTCTGCTATTTAGATGACAGAGAATTAATGAAACATGAATTAATGATATCCCCGTAAATTCCACTGTTCTCTACTTAAGAACTATGATTTCTGTAAACAAGTCGTATTTCTATATATAGGAATGAGACTTATTTATCTGGCTTTGTAGGGTTTACCGAACCAGATAAAACGGGTTTACCGTAACGTTTAGATGAGTTCGGTAATCATCATTTCCCAGGTGATAAAAACCGAATTTACACCTACAGTATTCCTGAATAAGATGAGAACAAATCAAACAATAAACATTCAGTTAAACACAACTTAATTCTCATAGGAGTGAAACATATGGCACTTATTCACTGGAATCCTTTGCAAGAACTGAACACCATTCAACGTCAACTCAATCACATTTTTGACGAAGATATGTTAAGCACAACAATTTTAGATCGGACTGCAACTAAAGTTCCTGCTGCGGAACTACAAGAAACAGATGATGCAGTCTACTTAAAACTAGAAATTCCTGGTGTAGAAGGTAAAGACATTGATTTGCAAGTCACCGACAAAGCCGTATATATTAGCGGTGAACGGAAATCTCAAACCAAGACAGAAGAGAAAGGTAAAATCAAGAGTGAATTCCACTATGGTAAATTCCAACGTGTAATTCCTTTACCTGCACGTATTCAAAATACTAATGTCAAAGCCGATTACAAAGATGGTATTTTGCATTTGACCTTACCGAAAGCGGAAGAGGAAAAGAATAAGGTTGTTAAAATCAATCTAGATTCTGTCGGTTAATCAGATTTTATCGGTGAAAATATTTAGTCAAAGATCCCCGACAAATTCAAATAGTCGGGGGTCTTTTTGTACTTAAATGATTTACTATAGATGTGCATAATTAAATTAGAATTTGCTGATAAATAGACATAAAATTTATTTTTGCCTATGAAGAGCATAATTGTGTAAGTAGAACATGGTAAATAATTAAAGGTTTGTAGTGAGAACTTTAGTTCTCTCTCCGAAACTTCCGCGAACAGAAAAGGACTAAAGTCCTTACTAAGAACTGAATTCTAGTATTGTTACATTGCTTAACATAAGCTGGGTTCTTCCAGTGGTTCTACTTATAGGTGTAACAGGGAACAGGAGCTAGATTTTCTTGGTGTATGAATTCTATTCTTAAAGGTTGTATCTCACTCACTATCTGCTGTAATTAAGTGTTGTCAAGGTGTAAATAGAGGATTAAGTGTGCTACCGAATATCCGAGCTGCTATTTTTGACATGGATGGGTTACTGTTTGACACAGAAAGCATTGCTCGCTGGGCTTGGAAGCAAGCCTTAGCTAGTCATGGCTATCTGATGAGTGATGATTTTTACTTTGAGTTTGTGGGGCGGGATTTATCTTGGCGAGAAAAAATTCTCAAACAACGATATGGGGGTAGTTTTCCCTTTGAGTCAGTGACAGCACAGCGAATTGAAATTGGCGATCGCCGAGAACTTCAAGAAGGTTTACCATTAAAAGCAGGGGTATTAGATTTACTGCGTTGGTTAAATAATTCCGGTATAGTTATTGCTTTAGCTACAGGTACATCCCGTCATCGCACTATCCGCCGTCTTACCAATGCAGGTATTTTGCCATACTTTACTACTATTGTTACGAGTGAAGATGTTGCTCAAGGGAAACCTGCGCCAGATATCTATTTAGAAACCAGTCGCAGAATTAATATTGCACCTGTGGAGTGCTTAGTATTTGAGGACTCATGTGTAGGTATAGAAGCTGCTTTCAGCGCAGGAATGTACCCAATTATGATTCCCGATATAGAAAAACCATCACCAGAAATTAAATGTTTAGCCTACCAAGTTTTAGACTCATTAGAGCAAGTCTGTGAGTTCTTAGAACAGGGGTTAGGGACTGGGAACAGAGGATAAGCGTTAACAATTCAAAATTCAAAATTCAAAATTCAAAAATAAATTGATTAATCAATAAAGGCGATCGCTGCTCTACATGATTCATTCTAAAATGTTTAGGGGATACTCCATGTAGCAGCAAGCGATCGCATTCTCTAAACCTACATTCTCTCTAATACTTGAATCCCCAACAAAGATAAACCGAGTTTCAAAGTTCTTGCTGTCAAATCACATAAAACTAAGCGGGATGTCCGCAGTGGTTCTTCTGCATTTAATACAGGTACTCCTTGATTGCGGTCATAAAACACATTAAACTTTTTACTTAGCTCATAAAGATACTCACATAAACGATTAGGGAGTAAATCTTCTTCCACGGTGCTAATCACTTCACCTAATTGCAACAAGAATTTCGCCAGAGCAAATTCTGTTTCATGCTGCAATATTACCTTGGCATTGCTGCCTAATTCTGCAAAGTTAATTTCACCTTTGCGGCTAATTCCTTGAATCCGAGCATAAGCATACAACATATAAGGCGCGGTATTGCCTTTGAGATCCAGCATTTTATCAAAGCTGAAAACATAGTTACTAGTACGGTTTTGGCTTAAATCCGCATATTTCACCGCACTGATACCAACTACCCCAGCTACTTTGTCAATAAATTCGGCTGTTTCTTCCCGTTCTTCTACTTTTAATCTCACTTCTAAATCAGTACGCGCGCGAGTAACAGCTTCATCTAATAAATCCCGCAGTCTCACAGTATCACCAGAACGGGTTTTAAATTTCTTGCCGTCTTCACCTAATACTAAACCGAAGGGAACGTGAACTAATTCCACATCATCGGGAATCCATCCAGCTTTCCGTGCTACTTGGAAAAATTGAGCAAAGTGATTGGCTTGTCCAGCATCAGTAACGTAGATAATTCGTTTAGCTTCGTCTTTTTCTATGCGGTAACGTAGTGCAGCTAAATCTGTTGTGGCGTAGTTATAACCACCATCCGATTTCTGTACAATTAAAGGTAAAGGTTCACCTTCTCTGTTAGTAAATCCATCCAAGAAAACGCATTTCGCGCCTTGGTTTTCCACCAATAAACCAGATTTTTCTAACTCTACTAGAACTCCTGGAAGTAAAGGGTTATAAAAAGATTCCCCACGTTCAGTTAATTTGATATTCAATAAATCATAAATTACTTGAAATTCTTGGCGTGATTGTTCACACAATAATTTCCAAGCATGAAGCGTATCTTCTGCGCCTGCTTGCAGTCTCACTACTTCTTGGCGTGCAGTTTCTTGAAAGGCTTCATCTGCATCAAACCGTTGTTTAGCTTGGCGGTAAAAACTCACTAAATCACCAATATCTAAAGCATTTGCAGTAGTTAATGCTTCAGGATAAACTTCCCGTAGGTAAGCAATTAACATCCCAAATTGCGTACCCCAATCACCCACATGATTCAAACGCAATACATCATGTCCGCGAAATTCTAGAATCCGGGCAATACAATCACCAATAATAGTAGAGCGTAAGTGTCCGACGTGCATTTCTTTAGCAATATTCGGACTGGAGAAATCAACAATTTCCCGTTGTGGGTGTTTGGCGGTGGGAACACCAAGCCTAGAATCTGCGTGAATGGCGTTAAGTTGTGCTTCTAAGTATGCTGTTGTCAGTTTGAGATTAATAAAACCAGGCCCGGCGATTTCTGGAGTTTCGCAGATTTCCGACACATCCAATTTTCCAACAATAGCAGAGGCGATCGCCCGTGGTTGCTGCCCTAATTTTTTACTCAGCGACAAAGCCACGTTAGCTTGATAATCACCAAACTTAGGATTACTAGCAGGAACTAAAATCGGATCTACTCCGGCGTACTCATCGCCAAAAGCAGCCATCAAAGCCTGTTCAAGTTTTGCCTTTAGTTGTTCTTGTGTAGCGTTCATATAATGAATTGTATTTGTTTACGGGGCTAGGGGCTGCCTACTGGACTGTCTCCAAGGCTTGATTATTTTAACTCTAAAATTCAGTAAGTCGGTGGGGAAAAACTTAGGATTGATGCGCTGAAGCTGGAAACTTTCTTCTCACCTGCGCTATTTTAGCTACAAATATTTACTAAGATTTACTGACTTTTTAGTCATTTTCCATATATTTTTCAATTGTTTCTTTCCATTTTAAATATGCTTGTCCATTTAGATGAATTCCATCTAATGTATATTTTTTATCTAACTGATTTTTATTGTCAGATAATTGAGAAAATATATCTATGTATTCATAACTAAACTCTTTTGCTAGTTCTTTTAGCTCTGCATTAAATTGCATAATCAGAGAGTTGTCGTACAAGAAACCTTTCTCATTATTTACAGGCAAAAGACTTTGAATGATAACTTTTGTGTGTGGTGATTCAGTTTGAATCTTTGTTAGTAAAACTTTGTATATTATTAACACATCTGTTAATGATTTATGTTGAGATGCCAAATCATTAATACCTATCATTAAGAAAATTTTTGCTGGTTTTAAATCTAATATCTTATCGATACGATTTAAAACTCCTTCTATCGTATCTCCACCAATTCCACGATTGATAATTTTGGGGTTATTCAATAATTCTAACCATTCTCCCTCATCCGTCAGACTATCTCCCAAGAAAATAATATTTTCATTGGAGTGGCTTAACATTTCAAATTGACTGGTTTTGTGGTGGTAATACACTGAAGCGTTATATTTATGACGATTATGAATTAATTCATCCATTTTTTGATATATGTATACTACACCTCCTCTCCTATAAATAAAAAAAGCAGTTAAGCTCATAAAGAATATATTAAATAAAACTGAGATGTTTAATAATGTATTTATTTGAATTTTCATTGCAAAACTCTTGAATCGCACACTAGTCAATCAATCATAAGTAATAAATTTTTCTGCACGCTGCAATACATTATCCAATAAATTAGGATCATTATTGTCAAACCATTCAATTTGAGGATAAGCTCTAAACCAAGTACGTTGGCGTTTAGCAAATTGCCTTGTATGTAAAATTGTTAATTCTTTAGCTATATCTAAAGAAATTTCTCCGTTTAAGTATTGTTTAATTTCTTGATAGCCTAAAGTATTTAATAAAGGTAAATCAGCACCATATTTTTGACACAAATATTCAACTTCTCCCACTAAACCATCTTTTATCATTTGTGCAGTACGTTTAGCAATACGTTGTGCTAATTTTTCCACATCACAATCTAGTCCAATTTGCAAAATTGGATAAGTCGGGGGATTTTCTCCTTGCTGCTCAGAAATGGGAATTCCCGTCACATAAAATACTTCTAAAGCTCGTAGAGTCCGCACGGGATCATGGGGATGAATTTTTTTTGCAGCCGTAGGATCAACTTGCTGCAACATACTATAGAGTGTATTTTGTCCCAGGGATGCGAGCTGCGATCGCAATTCATAATTCGGTGCAACTTTAGGAATCTTCATCCCCTGTACAATCGAGCGAATATATAAGCCAGTACCCCCCACAAGTAGCAGTGGAGAAACACCAAGAGAATTAATTAAATTTTGCGCCTGTTCTTGATAGTCTGCTACCGTCATTGTTTCCTGGGGATCGCAGATATCTATCAAATAATGAGGAACTAATTCTTGTTCCGCCAAAGTCGGTTTCGCAGTCCCAATATTAAACTCACGATAAACCTGACGAGAATCAGCACTGAGAATTACAGAACCCAACCGCATCGCCAAATTCAAAGCCAACCCAGATTTCCCCGTCGCAGTAGCACCACAAATTACGATTAGTTTAGTCATTAGTCATTAGTCATTAGTCATTAGTCATTAGTCATTAGTCATTAGTCATTAGTCATTAGTCATTAGTCATTAGGGAACAGGGAACAGTTTTTCTCATCTCCTACCTTGTCTCCCATGCCCCATGCCCCATACCCCATGCCCCGCTCTATGCTAAAATCTTGAAGCCTTTGCCACTTCCCATACCAGACGCTACAAGCTTTTTGTCTTTTCTACTCAAAACCCCCTAGTGTATGTTATAAATCTGTGAAATTTGAAATATTCAAGGAATAAATTCAAAAAACTTATGGGGATACATCCCCTATATAAACTTCTCACAAAATTGCCCTACAGTCGCCATCAAGCCTTTTGTGTTAAAATTTTGGTGTGTTTTGACTTTATAGCCCTTGGGCGATTTCAACCCCACACATCAGGAGAATTTTCATGACGAGCAGTTACAGTGCCGATCAGATTCAAGTTCTGGAAGGTCTGGAAGCCGTCCGCAAACGACCGGGGATGTACATCGGTTCTACCGGCCCGCGAGGACTCCACCATTTAGTTTATGAGGTGGTCGATAACTCTATTGATGAAGCTTTAGCCGGTTACTGTACTCATATCGAGGTGGATCTGAATGCTGACGGTTCAGTGGCGGTGACGGATGACGGTCGGGGAATTCCAACCGATACTCACTCACGCACGGGGAAATCGGCTCTAGAAACTGTATTGACTGTGCTGCACGCTGGCGGTAAATTTGGCGGCGGTGGTTATAAAGTTTCTGGGGGATTACACGGGGTTGGGATTTCTGTTGTTAATGCTTTATCAGAACTTGTAGAAGTCACAGTCTGGCGAGATAAAAAAGTTCACACCCAGCGATATGAAAGGGGTATTCCTGTCACTGAACTAGTCGCCAAGTCTTATAAGGAAGCAAGAACAGGGACATCTGTTAAATTCAAGCCAGATGATCAAATCTTTACCACTGGTACTGAGTTTGATTACATTACCCTCTCAGCTAGGTTACGCGAATTGGCGTATTTGAATGCAGGAGTGAAAATCACTTTCACGGATAATCGTCTAGAACTCCTCAAAAGCGATACACCCAAGGTAGAAACCTACGAATACAAGGGTGGGATCAAAGAATATATCGCTTACATGAACCGTGAGAAGCAACCACTACATGAGGAAATCATCTATGTACAGGGAGAACGCAATAACGTTCAAATAGAAGTTTCCTTACAGTGGTGTACCGATGCTTATACAGATAACGTACTGGGTTTTGCCAATAACATTCGGACTGTTGACGGTGGTACTCACTTAGAAGGTTTGAAGGCGGTTTTAACTAGAACCTTGAATGCGATCGCTCGTAAGCGCAATAAAATTAAAGAAAATGAATCTAACCTCAGTGGTGAACACGTCCGCGAAGGTTTGACGGCGGTAATTTCCGTAAAAGTTCCAGACCCCGAATTTGAAGGACAAACCAAAACTAAACTCGGAAACACCGAAGTTAGAGGTATTGTTGATTCCTTGGTAGGGGAAGTTTTAACCGAATACCTAGAATTTCACCCAGGTATAGCAGATTCCATTTTAGATAAAGCCATTCAAGCGTTCAAAGCCGCAGAAGCAGCACGCCACGCCAGGGAGTTAGTCAGACGCAAATCTGTACTAGAATCTTCTCCATTACCTGGTAAATTAGCCGATTGTAGCTCCCGCGACCCTGGAGAATCAGAAATCTTTATTGTGGAAGGCGACTCAGCAGGCGGTAGTGCAAAGCAAGGACGCGATCGCCGCACCCAAGCCATCCTGCCTTTACGCGGTAAAATCCTCAATATCGAGAAAACTGACGACTCGAAAATCTATAAGAACAACGAAGTTCAAGCCTTAATTACAGCCTTGGGTTTAGGTGTCAAAGGTGAAGAATTCGACGCTTCCCAACTACGTTATCATCGGATTGTAATCATGACCGACGCGGACGTAGATGGGGCGCACATCCGCACACTTTTACTGACATTCTTCTATAGATATCAGCGATCGCTCATTGAACAAGGCTTTATTTACATTGCTTGCCCCCCATTATATAAAGTAGAACGGGGACGCAATCATGAATATTGTTACAGCGATCGCGAACTACAAGAAATAATTGCCAAATTCCCAGCCAACGCCAACTATACCATCCAACGATTCAAAGGTTTGGGTGAAATGATGCCTGGACAACTTTGGGACACCACCATGAATCCCCAAACGCGCACCCTCAAGCAAGTAGAAATTGAAGATGCTGCCGAAGCCGATCGCATCTTTACAATTTTAATGGGCGATCGTGTCGCACCCAGACGCGAATTTATCGAAACCTATGGTTCTAAACTCAACTTGACAGATTTAGATATCTAGGGACTGGGGACTGGGGACTGGGGACTGGGGACTAGGGACAAGGTAGACAAGGTAGATTTCTACTCCAATGCCCAATGCCCAATGCCCCCTGCTCCCTTGCCATCAACGCTAGTATATTGTTTTTAATTGGAAGTCCTTTTTAAATGCTCCCCCTCCCTAAAAACTACACCATTGGGATGAGGAAGGTTAAAAAAAAGAAATTGACTATTGTAAATAAATCTTTATCGCAATGAAATTAAACCAAAGCCATGACAGCAAACAGCAGTTTGGCAGTTAAAGCATTGTTTAATATTCTAGGTGCGGGTAGTCTGATAACCCTATCAGCCTGCACCCAACCAACTACAGAAACTCCCACAACTAACCTTCCAGAAGCTACCTCAACCCCTGTAAACACAGCAACTGTTCCACCTGTATCACCTACTCCTACAGTTACTAATACTTCACCCACTCCTAACAGCACCACCACATCTAATCGCAATTTAGCCGAACTAGCAACGGCAGCAGCCAACCAAGGACAATTTCAAACATTACTTAAAGCAGTTAAAGCCGCAGGCTTAAGCGATCAATTAACCACACCAGGGCCTTACACTGTATTTGCACCCACTGACGCAGCTTTTGCACAGTTACCCAAAACCACACTTGATAATCTTTTGCAGTCAGCTAATAAACAGCAATTAGTTAAGCTTTTAGCGTATCACGTCATCCCCGGAAGATTTACCTCTCAACAACTCCAATCAGGACAGCTTAAAACCCTAGAAGGTAAACCAGTTAATATCAAAGTAGACCCAAGCAATCAGACTATTACTGTCAATGATGCTAAAGTCACTCAAGCAGACATTCCCGCCAGTAACGGTATCGTTCATGTAGTAGATAAGGTCATCCTACCCCCAGATTTTTCCAATAGTTTAAACACAGCACCTACAACAACCCCAACCACTCCTCGGTAACTGTAGGGTGTAAGGGTTTAGGGGTTTAGGGGTAAAAATTCAGATAATTCATACCTCAATACGGTTCAGTTCAGAAAGTTCTCGTGTAAAGACAAGAGAACTGGGAAAAGTAAAAGATAAAAAGGCTTATCTGCAACTATATTGATTTACACCCTCACACCCTCACACCCTTAAACCTTCACACCCTCATACCCCCAAACCCTTAAACTCTCAAAACCAAAAAATCCTCGGAATGCAGAATCTCTGCTCGAAAATCGTTCCGAGGAATTTTTTATTATTCATTAGGTAAAATTGTTTGATAATATACATTAAGAAAATATTAACCTTACTGCTAGCTTTCCCAATGCCAAAAAGCACAAAAATGACTTTGTGTCAAGAGTTTTTCATCAAATTGATTGAATATTATTTTTTATTGCTTTAGTAATTCAAAAAAGTATTAATTTTTGGCTACTAAGCTGTTTAACGCTACCATCAGAAACAGTATTTGTTAAGCTGATATAGCAAAGCCACCAATTAATCAAAATAATCTAACTAGTGTCGTATCTTCAGCATCGAAGATGACAAAATCACAATATTTCCCTGGCAATCAGGTGAATTTATTGCTGTTTTTTAACAAACCACCCCATAGAAAATCACTTTCAAATCTATATGATGACTAAAATCAAGCTTTTGCTTCTCTGATGCAAAGAGGCAACAACAGTCTGTTACTAGCAGGCTAATATGTTCTCTTTTTAACTTGAGAGGGCTAACATTTCATCTGTATTCGATAAAGTTTTGCTTTAAGTTGGCAAAGATCCGGAATCTCAACTGTCAAATCTCTTTTTAATTGATTAAAATATCGTTGGATACAATAATCAAAGTTTGTCAAGATTCAGAGGTTTGAAATCTCAGCATTGCGCTAATGTGTGAATAAGGCTGAATTCCTGACATCTCAATTAACTATCACCAGGGTAGTTTCCACCTCCCTTACTAACTAGTAAAAGAGATTGACACACAAGAAGTTCAGTCTTTCAACACAAGAGCTATCTCCGATTGGTGTCTTGATTTAGTGGAAAGTCTTACCCAATTCTCCGGACTAACACTTTTATGAAGGAAATGTAAAAATGGGTGACTCAATGCTGCCGGACTAAGTTAACATGAAATACACTATTTCTAGGTGATTCATGTTTTACATAATACCAGAAATTGTGTGAAGACAGCTTTAAATTCCAGCGAATGTAAAGATAATGCCACTGCAATTCCCAAAAACTTTAGAGAAAATTTAAGTGCATCACTACCATGTTTTATGTCTTTTTGATAGTAGTGGCTTTACCTTGCTTAATGACTTCATGATTAACACACAAAAAGAGTGCAATTTTTGTGAAACAGGCTACAATCGGAACAGTCTTTATAGGAAAATATGCCAACAGTCATAATTTATTTCTATGAAGTGGTAGATTTTTTATCAAGACAAGTCTTTTTTGATACAAGCCAGTTATACAGTTGCCAACAACAGCAAAAATGTTGGCTTCGCATGAAGTGAGTAAGCTACTATCCAGTAAAGCTATTCACATTCGTAATGGAAGAGCAAAACTTCCTTTCAAACATCAGGGAAATCCATCTAAAACCCTATTTTTTTCTTTGTTAACTAGCTCATTTTAAAAAGAGCAGTAACCAAATCTTGAGTAATTGATTCTGCAAGGAGCATGAGGAACGCGGCATGAACCAGGCTAACAACGTACTCGATAGCATTTATCAGCCTGACCTAGAAATAATGAATCAGCCTGAAGAAATCGAGTTAGAAGACCTCTTAATTGATGACGAGGAGGACTTGCTGCTTACCGATGAAGGCGAAATTGATGATTTTTTAGAGCCTCAGTCTGATGAGGACGACGCAAAGTCTGGAAAAGCCGCTAAATCGCGTCGTCGGACACAAAGCAAGAAAAAGCACTATACCGAGGACTCGATTCGTCTTTACTTGCAAGAAATCGGTCGAATTCGGCTGTTGCGTGCTGATGAAGAAATTGAATTAGCGCGGAAAATTGCCGATTTATTAGAGCTAGAACGGGTGCGCGATCGCTTGCAAGACCAGCTAGAACGCGAACCAGAATATAAAGAATGGGCGGAAGCAGTCCAACTACCACTATCAGCATTTCGCTATCGTCTGCACATCGGTCGCAGAGCAAAAGACAAAATGGTGCAATCGAACCTACGTTTGGTAGTTTCTATTGCCAAAAAATACATGAATCGCGGTTTATCATTCCAAGATTTAATCCAAGAAGGTAGTCTGGGTTTGATTCGGGCGGCAGAAAAATTCGACCATGAGAAAGGTTACAAATTCTCCACCTACGCTACATGGTGGATTCGCCAAGCCATCACCAGAGCGATCGCGGATCAATCCCGCACCATTCGTTTACCAGTCCACCTCTACGAGACCATTTCGCGAATCAAGAAAACCACCAAGTTACTGTCTCAAGAAATGGGTCGCAAACCCACAGAAGAAGAAATCGCTACTCGCATGGAAATGACCATCGAGAAACTGCGGTTCATTGCGAAATCTGCTCAATTACCAATTTCTCTAGAAACTCCTATTGGTAAAGAAGAAGATTCCCGCTTGGGTGACTTTATTGAATCCGATGGCGAAACCCCAGAAGATCAAGTATCCAAAAACTTGCTGCGGGAAGACCTAGAAAAAGTCCTTGATAGCCTCAGCCCCCGTGAACGCGATGTTCTAAGACTCCGCTACGGCTTAGATGATGGACGGATGAAGACTTTAGAGGAAATCGGACAAATTTTCAACGTCACTCGCGAACGGATTCGCCAAATCGAAGCCAAAGCACTCCGCAAGTTACGCCACCCTAACCGGAACAGCGTGCTGAAAGAATACATTCGGTAGTCAATAGTCAATAGTCAATAGTCAAATTTCCAACTAACTATTTGACTGTGGACTTTGGACTCTTGAATAAACCTGATAAAAACCTGGAAGGTAGTTAATCTTCCAGGTTTTCTATTTATCTATACTTTATCTATTGAAATTACGTGCAGTCGATATTAGAGAACACCCCAGAAGTGCAAGAAACCTTGACCAGAGAGCAGTTCAATTAACACAGCTGCCAAAAAACCGATCATTGCTAAACGACCATTCCAGATTTCGGCTTGGGGAGTAAAGCCCCAACGCCAAGCATTACGGTCTTCAACTACAGGCGCAGAGATTTTTGTTGTGTCTGTCATGGTGGACTCCAAACGCAATTTACTAATGATTGTTGCCGTATGTAAATTAATATAACAATTTTTTTCAAACTAGCAACATTTCTTGATAGTTTTCTGATTTTAAATTAAAGGCAAATTTTCTTTTTATTCAAGACATCGCCTCATACATCCCTCTTTTGACAGATGGAACACACACATTAGCAAGCACTCACTTGCAGTGGTTTCCATAACGAAAGATGAATATTGCAATTATTTATCAATAATTTTAGCAGATGCTTTTGGGAAATTTCAAGTGTAGAGGTTAGAGAAAACAGTAGCTTTCTGGAATTGATCTGGATTTAGCTTGCATAATAAGAGCAGTATTGATGCTCACCTACACCTCATTTAAAACATCCATCAGACTTTCCTATAAAGTATATGACTATTAATAATCTTTGCCATTAAATAGGAGTTTTATCGAATTTTAGATTGCTTCAGCTAATCCAAAAGCCAAAATTGTTTGACTGTTAACTAAGTAGAACGAATAGAAAAAACCAAACTATGTTAGGCAATGTAAAAATAATAGGATTTAGTTCGTAGTAAGGACTTTAGTCCTTTTTTGTTCGCGCAGCGTCTCGTAGAGAGAACTAAAGTTCCCACTACGAACCTTTAATTATTTACCTTGTTCTACTTATCAACAGTCAAACAATTACTTCTGTTTCAAGCACTGTATGAACCTACGATGACTTAACCTCAGCAACTGTAATGATTTTTTCATCACGGTTAAGCTGTAGGACGCTTTCACCTTTAGTGTCTCTCCCGGAAATCGACACTGTATCTGTAGAGATCCGCACTAATCGGTCTTTGTTAGTCACAAGTGCAACTTCGGAATTAGCGATCGCCCCCACCATCCCAACTAAGTTATCTGTTTTGCTGGCAAATTTGATGGCTTGTGTACCCAAGTCCGCACGATTAGCAGCCTTGAGTTGATTTATTGGTAAGCGTTTAGCGAATCCTTCTTCTGTAACTAACAATAAGTGTGTGGCTTGAGTCAAACTCACACAACCCACCATGTGTTGATGTTTGAGGATGCGTAAAGCCTGTAAACCCATCGCGGTGCGTCCCATGATGGCTAGTTGTTCGTCATTCACCGGAAAACGCAGCAATCGCCCGCCAGAACTAGCTATGACTAAATCTTCATCTGATTTGGTGAATTGTGTGAGCAACAATTCATCATCGTCTTTGAGTTTAATAATAGTCACTCCCCGCCTTGTCAGGTTCGATAGTTCACTCAAAGACAAGCGTTTAATTCGTCCTTGTTTGGTTAACAAAACGATTTGCTGAGTTTCTAAATCCGTCGGGAGAATAAAGCGACTCACTACAGCTTCTTGAGTACCTTGAGCTGTACTTGTGAGCAGAGTAATTAAAGGTGTTCCCCGTGGTGAACGCCCTGTGGTGGGGGGGATATCTCCGATTTTGATGGGGTAGAGTTTACCACCACTAGTCAGCACCAACAAATCTTTGTGGGTATCAGTCAATTCGGTTTGAATAATAAAATCATTATCATTTAAACCGTTTTCTAGTTTGGCTTTTTTCCCCGATAATTGAATTCGCCGCACATAACCGCGATGGGTAGATTCTAAAATTACTTCCTCTAGAGGTGCAGTAGATTCTGTTTCGGCTTCTGTACTGGTGGAACTAGCTTGTTTATCTGTACTTTTGGCTTTTGGTAATTCCTCTCCCCCTAACTTAGTTCTGCGGGAATCGCCGTATTTCTTTTTGAGCGATCGCAAATCTTTTTTCAAAGCTTTGAGTAATTCCTTGCGATCGCTCAATAGTTTTTCCAGTAAGGTTATTTGTTCATTGAGTTCTTCAAACTCACGCTGTAGATTTTGCTGTTCTAAACTTGTGAGGCGACGTAAAGGCATAGCTAAAATCGCATCCGCCTGACTCTCACTTAAATCTAGCCGGCTACATAGGGTAATTTTGGCTGTGCTACCGTCGGCGGCTTGTCGCAAAATTTCAATGACTGCATCTACATTCGACAAAGCCGTTAATAGTCCTGAAACCGTATGTAGGCGCGTTTGTGCCTTGTCTAACTCGTAACTATAACGGCGATTGAGTGTTTGTTCTCGGAAATTGAGAAATTCCTGTAAAAGTTGCCGCAAACTTAACTGACGGGGTTGTCCATCGACAATTGCCAGCAGAATCGCCCCAAAGTTAGTTTGTAAAGCTGTTTGGTGATACAAATGTTGGAGGATTTCTTGGGGATTAGTATCGCGTTTGAGTTCGATAACAACGCGCATTCCTTCGCGATCGCTTTCATCTCGAATATCGGAAATCCCTTGGAGGCGACCCTGATTCACCAACTCAGCCACCTTTTCAATCCAACCCGCCTTATTCACCTGATAAGGTAATTCTGTCACCACAATGGCTGTACGTCGCTTACTACCCCGACCCCCAGGAACTTCTTCGACTGTGGCGACTCCCCGCAACACAATCCCACCTTTACCTGTAATGTAAGCTTCGCGAATCCCCGCATCCCCAACTATTTCTCCACCAGTGGGAAAGTCAGGCCCTGGAATTAACTCTAGTAATTTTTCATCTGCTAAATCTGGTTGGTCGATGAGGGCAATTAACCCATCAACAATTTCCCCTAAATTATGGGGCGGAATATTTGTCGCCATCCCCACAGCGATTCCTGCACAGCCATTCAGTAGCAGAAAGGGCAATTGAGCAGGTAAAACAGTAGGTTCTTGCTGGGAATTATCGAAGTTACCCACAAACTCCACTGTTTCTTCGCCAATTTCTGTCAACATCCCCTCATGGCTAATGGGTGCGAGTCGGGTTTCTGTGTAGCGCATCGCCGCCGGTGGGTCATTGTCAACACTACCGAAGTTACCATGTCCTGCTAGTAAGGGATAACGACTGGAAAAATCCTGCACCAGTCTCACCAGGGCATCGTAGACAGCCTGATCACCATGAGGGTGATATTTACCCAATACATCCCCCACAACACGGGCGCATTTCCGATAAGGTCTATCCGGTGTTAAGCCTAGTTCGTGCATAGCGTACAAAATCCGGCGATGCACTGGTTTTAGACCATCACGCACATCTGGTAATGCCCGCCCGACAATCACACTCATGGCATATTCTAGGTAAGACCGTTGCATCTCGGTGTGCAGGGCTGTTGTGATTACCTGTCCCTTAGAGAGAAGGTTTAACTGTTTTGCCATGAGTTTTTTCCCTGAGATTGAACTATACAAAAATCAGTGTTACTAAATAATGCAGCAAACAAAGCATAACGGATGAAATGGGTTTCATAACATAGTCTTGATTATCACGGTATAAAAAGCCGTAGGATCATCCTTGATAATGAGTGTATACATACACTATTAAAAAGGAGATAAGTCTTTTCATCAAATGCTGACTGATGCTCACGACTATAAATTGCATACAGTGCTGTATTCAAGTTAATTGCTATGATGAGATTTCTTAATCGTGAATGTTGGTTTCTGGCTTCCCATTGGCGGTATTCTTATTCAACCAAGGGGATTTTAAACTTTGAGTTGATTTTTCCCCCTTACCTCTATACATAAAGTTCTCATGAAAACTGTTTTGATTGTTGAAGATGATCTCATTAATGCCCGCGTTTTTTCTAAGATTTTGACTAAACGAGGTGGTTTAGGTGTTAAACATACAGAAAATGTAGAAGAAGTGATGAAAATTGCCCATGCTGGAGAAGCAGACCTCATTTTAATGGATGTTTCTCTCTCTAGAAGTGTTTATCAAGGTAAATCTGTAGACGGCATCAAAATTACCCAAATGTTAAAGTCTGATCCCCAAACCGCGAATTTACCTGTGATTTTAGTGACGGCGCACGCGATGGAGGGCGATCGCGAAAATTTTCTCAAACTCAGTGGTGCTGACGGCTATATTTCTAAGCCTGTTGTAGACCATCAACAGTTTGTTGAACAAATTGTGGCACTTCTCCCTAAAGACAACTAATGAAAACTTCAGACATTTTCTGAGGAATATCCCCTCACTAATGTTTCTGATGAACAATTCCTCATTATTTAGTATATACGTACTATATTTATTTCTAATCCGCAAGTAGGAAATTAGTCGCTCATACCAATTTTGGATTTTGCGTTCGCGTAGCGTGTCGAAGACAAAAGTTCTGTAGGCGGGTTTCCCACCGTAGGAAACTTTTCAAGACGGATTTTGGATTTTGGATTAAAAGCCTAGATTCTTAGACTATTCCAGAATCTCGAAACAATACTACCTATCCCAATTCGGTATCAGAAGTTGTCACCCATTCAGGTGCTTCCAATTAAAAAATATACTATCGCTTGAGTGAGTAGGGAAAGCCTGACAAATTTAGGTGCTGGAAAATCTTGCTAACAGGGAAGCGAAGGAGATGCAAGTCACTCGCGAAAAATAAGGGAGTAGAGAAAAGAGGAATTTTTAATCAGGGACTAAATTCCTCACTACTCACTACTCCATGACAAAACGCAATCTATTTTTGCAACTGATCTCTAATTTGTGGGAGTTGATGCGTCAACTATTTCGGCGCATTTTCTTTTTGTTCTAAAGCAGCTTGGATGCGGGGTAATTCCAGGAATTTTTGCGTATCGGACAGTAAGCGATCGCCCCAAAGATTTTCCTTGAGAAAATCTAAATTGGCATAGCGTTGATCAATCCGCAAGGCTGCTTCTCCCAGTGATAACCCCTGTTGGCGATCGCCTTTATAATATAGGGCGACAGCTAGAGCAAGTAATGGTTCTGCGGCTTGCTTATCAATTGCCACAGCATTTTGCCAGCGTTTAATAGCTGCGTCAACATTACCCTGTTCGTATTCAAGTAAGCCAATATTATTAATCGCTGGCCAGAATTTTTGGTCTTGTGCCACAGCTTTGTTATATTGCGCGATCGCATCTGGTAAGCGTCCTACCATGTAGTAAGCATTACCTAAATCAAATAATCCTTCTGGGTCGTTGGGTTTTAACTTTAACCCTGCTTGATAATGTTCTATAGCTGCTGGATATTTTTTTTGTTGAAAATTGGCTGAACCTAACGCAAATAAAACATCTGCATTTTTGGGATTCAGGGATTTGGCCTTATTTAAAGATGCGATCGCAGCATCATAATCTTTTGTTTGCAGCTGCAACCCGCCCAAAAGAAACCAAACTTTGTCATTACCAGGAGCTAATTGACTAGCTAGTCTAGCTCTTGGTAAAGCCAACTCAAACTGTTGAAACTGACCCAGTTGAGCCGCTTCTTGCGCTAAACCCAATCCCTGCTTTTCTAATTTAGCCGTATCTAATTGTAAAGCATGGGGTATTAATGCCTGAGCATGAGCCGTGTTTGGTACACTCCACAAACCACAGACAACTAACAGAGAAACTAACCGAAAGTATTTAGGCACACTACCGCCTCTTAAATCACATATCACATAATCTTTCAGCTAGCTTAAACGATATCCGCTTGAGGTGGCAGGCAAATTTTACAAGTTGTTAGCACAAAAGTAGCAAATAGCAAATGGGGAATAGGCGAGATAAGGTAGACAAGGTAGATAAGGTAGACAAGGTAGATAAGGTAGACAAGGTAGATAAGGTAGATAAGGTAGATAAGGTAGATAAGGTAGATAAGGTAGATAAGGTAGATAAGGTAGATAAGGTAGATAAGGTAGGAGATGAGAAACACTGTTCCCTGTTCCCTGTTCCCTATTGACTCTTGACCCTCGACCAGATAAATTAATAAGTATCCAATTACTTATTTATGGCTCGTACTCCTAAAATCACTAACCAGCAAATCTTAGATGCTGCCCGTGAAGTCTTCCTACAAAAAGGCTTTAGTGGCTCCACCCTAGAAATTGCTCAACGAGCTGGAATTTCGGAAGCATCTATCTTCAAACGCTTCGCCACTAAAGAAGACCTATTTTTTGCAGCTATGGGTATGCCTGATACAGCCCCTTGGATAAAAGAATTAGAGGTTTTTTGTGGACAAGGTGATCTCAAGCAAAATCTAGTTGCTATATTTCTCCAGATTTTGGACTTTTATAGCGTCGTCTTTCCACGTATGATGATGCTCCGCTCTCGTGGTATGGATTTACCAGAGATGAGAGGTAAAAATGCAAAACCTGTTCAAGAGTTAAAAATATTAATGGATTTTCTAGAACGAGAGATGAATCAAGGGCGGCTTCGTTCTTGTGATGCTCAAGCTTTAGCTCATATGATCATGGGTGCATTGATGAACTATGTTTTTTTGGGGCAAATATCATCTCCCATGACTTCACCTACACACTCACCTCAGACGGGAATAGAACTTCATCAATCAGTCAAATCTTCAACAGCCACAAGATTATTTGTAGAAAACTTAGTGGAGATAGTCTGGCAGGGAATTGCACCTCACTAAATAATTGGTGTTGCATGATGAAGGGATGAATTGAGCCAAACCGGAAAATTTCATGAGGTGGCGATCGCCTCTAAACTTAGCAACACCAAGAATGATCGAGCCAACTCAAAATTTTTTTGCTTAATTAATAAGTTAGTGCTTACATTTTATTGCTGAGGGTAATTTTTATGTGGCTACGTCGTGCTTTTCTGTTAGGAATTATCTGCTTTTGTTTTGGGATTAACTTTTTTTTAGCTGCACCATGTCCTCAGTCACAATCATTGAGTTTACCAATGCCTGAGCAAAACTATTTGTGGGAATTTCAATTGATCGAATTATCTCAATTGTTCAATTTGACATTAGAACAGCAGCAGAAACTAGCAATTAATTTTTATCAAAATCAAGAACAAATACTGCAAAATCAACAAATACTACAGCCAGTTGCATCAGATTTAATCACCATGATGATGGGAACTGCTACGGCAGATGAAATCCGTGATAAATACCAACAACTGCAAAATTTATATTTGGCGTTAGATAATATGAGATTTGAAAGTATGTTAATAATACGAGAAATACTTAAACCCGAACAACGTCAACATTTATTTGATATGTTACAGCCCAACAATCCTGAAGAATTTAATTACTCAAAATTATAATCATCTGATTGTATTACTGAAATTACTGGCTGATTGCGATTTGTGCAGTTAAATATGTAGGAGTTGACAGCTATTATCAATACTTTTACATATTTTTAAATATGCGGTAATTATAGCTTTTTTGATTCTGTTGAAGCATCAATGAATGATTAAGCGCAGATAATTTTGGAATTCAGCAGACTGGTAAACACTATATTCCTAATCTTACTAATTACCAAAACTGACATAGAAATGACAAATAAGATGGCCAGATGTCATCAGTCGCTTACTAATGAGGCTATGACTTTTTTCCTACATCAATGCCTATATATTAATGACTTTCTTCACTTATGAGATGGCTAAAACGGCGGTGATAATTACTGGCATAGCCGGATAGATTCCCTACACCGGAACACCAGCAAATAGCAACAACAGTACAAACCAGGAAATATTTTTATGTTAAACCCAAAACGTGCCATCCTCTTACTAGGAACAGTCTTACTTTTTTCGCCTTTAGCAATGGGTACACCAGCACAGGCACAACCAAGAAATTCTCATAGAGCAGTAGTTTACACCAGAGAGTCTTACCCCAGAGTAGTCAGATTGCGAAATGGGGACTACCGATTGTCTAATGGGCAAGTGGTTTCCTCTCGGAGAGTCGTGAGACTACGTACCGCAGGTTACTATAGACTGCCTAATGGGGATATTATTCTTCCTAGTCGAGAAGTTGTTCCTGTAAGAAGAGTAGTAAGACAGAGCAATGGTTTCATTCGATTACCAAATGGTACATTAATTCGACTCTAATTATTGCTCATCAAGGGGCTTTTAGGTTACAGTTCTAGCCTGGCAAAACTAGCTCTGTAACCGCTTTCTGCACAAATTTAATACAGGATTATAAATGACGATTGAAACATCCAACCCTGTAGATACACCAGCATTAGTCACACCAACCAAGAAAAAAAGTAGAAATTGGCTAGCTTGGTTGATTGCTCTGAGTCTTTTAGGTGGGATTGGTTACACCAGTTACTATCAAGTAGCAGTGAGTCCCCGCCAAGAAGCACGGCGCAGAGTTTTGACACAGGCTGTAGAGCGACAAACTTTATCGATCACGGTGACAGCTAACGGTACTGTTAAACCGGAACGCTCGATTAACTTAAGTCCGAAAAATTCTGGTATTCTCAAAAGACTGTTAGTCAAAGAAGGGGATTTCGTCAAACAGGGTCAGATTTTAGCCTATATGGATGATTCCAATCTGCAAGGACAACTCACCCAAGCACGGGGACAACTTGCACAAGCCGAAGCAAATCTGCAAAAAGCCCAAGCTGGGAATCGCCCTCAAGATATTGCTCAAGCTCAAGCCCAATTAGATGAAGCCCTGGCGAATTTGCAAAAAGCGGAAGCGGGAAATCGCCCCCAAGATATTGCTCAGGCTCAGGCGAGGTTAGCGAGTAGTCAAGCTAACTTGCAAAAGGCAGAAGATGATTTTCGCCGCAATCAAGAACTTTACAGTGCAGGTGCGATCGCTCTCCAGGTTTTAAACCAAAAACGCGCCGATCGCGATAGCGCGCAAGCCCAAGTGAATGAAGCAAAGCAAGCTTTAGCACTACAACAAGCTGGTTCGCGCCCAGAAGATATTGCCCAAGCACGGGCTGTAGTCAAACAAAGACAAGAAGCCCTAGCATTACTCCAAGCCGGTTCGAGACGGGAAGATATTGATGTGGCGCGCGCCCAGGTAATATCGGCTCGTGGTTCACTACAAAATACTCAAGCTCAAATTAACGACACTATACTACGCGCCCCCTTTGACGGTATTGTTACCCAAAAATATGCTGATCCTGGGGCATTTGTGACACCTACAACTTCTGGTAGTGCCGTATCTTCTGCTACATCTTCATCTATTTTGGCTTTAGCAGCGACAAATGAAGTAGTCGCCAATGTTTCCGAATCTAATATTGCCAAAATTAGCTTAGGTCAAAAAGTCACCATTAAAGCAGATGCTTACCCTGGCAAAACCTTTACAGGTGAAGTGAGTCAAATTGCAGCTCAAGCCACAGTTGAGCAGAATGTCACCAGTTTTCAAGTCAAAATCCGACTTTCCGACCCCGAAAACTTATTGCGATCGGCGATGAACGTCGAAGCAGATTTTCAAGTTGGTGAAATAGAAAACGCCTTAGTTGTACCTACAGCCTCAGTAGTGCGTCGTGAAAATGCTACAGGTGTGTTTGTTATGGGTGCAAAAGATAGACCAGTATTTACTCCCATAGAAACTGGAGTCACAGCTAATAATTTTACAGAAGTGAAATCGGGACTGACGGGTAACGAAAAAGTTCTGCTCAGTTTCCCACCAGGAACAAGAACCCAATCAACCCCAAGAGGCGGACTGTTGCCAGGGACAGGGGGAGGTCGTCGTTCTCAGTAATGCTGTTAGGGGCATAAGGGCGAGTATGTATAAAAAATCTTTAAATTTAATTATATGATTCAGGGTTTTTACAAGGCGATTCATCCTCGTTCTAAACAGGATAATTCCCGTTCAGTGCCATTTTTAGAAATTTTGTCAATGGCAACGGAAACCCTGTGGAGTAATAAATTACGCACAGGATTGACCATGCTGGGTGTGATTATTGGTATTGCTTCTGTAATTGCGATTACTTCCGTAGGACAAGGAGTACAGAAAAGCGTAGAGCAGCAAATTCAATCCTTGGGAACAAACGTGCTGCAAATCTTAGCGGGATCTGCGAGGAGTGGCAATATTCGTCAAGGTGTGGGTTCTAGCAGTACCTTAACTTGGGAAGATGCCAAAGCGATCGCCCAACAAGCACCCTCAGTTGAAATTGTCTCTGCTTACTTACAACGGAATGCCCAGGTAGTTTACAACGGAGAAAACACAACTACCACCATCTACGGCACAGATTTAAACTACCCAGAAGCCAGAAACACCCACCCCCAAACAGGAAGATTTTTCACACCAGAAGAACTAAACACATCTGCACAAGTGGCAATTATCGGGCCGACAGTGCAGAAAACCCTGTTTGGAAATAGTGATCAAATTATTGGGGAAAAAATCCGAATTCAGGGAGAAGCCTATGAAGTTATTGGCATTATGGAACCTAAAGGTTCTCAAGGCCCAATGGATAGGGATGACCAAATTTTCATCCCCTTGACGAGTATGTCAAAACGTCTAGTGGGTAATAATGCCCTGGCTGGTGTTTCTGTCAGTGGCATTTTAGTCACAGCAGAAAATCAGGAAAAACTAGAAGCCGCACAATTTCAAGTTACCAATATTTTGCGCTTGCGGCACAATATTTACCCACCAGAAGTAGATGACTTTCGCCTAACTAACCAAGCGGATATTGTCAGTACATTTACGAATGTAGTAGGTTTATTTACTATCATGGTAGTAGCGATCGCAGGCATTTCCTTAGTAGTGGGTGGAATTGGGATTGCCAACATCATGCTAGTTTCCGTTGTGGAAAGAACCAAAGAAATTGGCATTCGTAAAGCATTAGGCGCGACAAATTCCGCCATTCTCAATCAATTTTTAGCAGAAGCGATCGTTATTTCGATTATTGGCGGCGGTATAGGGATAGTTAGCGGCGTGTTAATTGCCTTTGGTGCGTCCACTATTTTTAAATTTCCCTTTGTGATTTCAGTCGTATCAGTCATCGTTGGCTTTGGATTATCGCTGGCTGTTGGCTTAGTAGCAGGAGTCATTCCAGCCAGGAACGCTGCCAGATTAGACCCCATCACTGCGTTGCGTAGTGATTAGGAGTGCTGAGTGCTGAGTGCTGAGTGCTGAGTGGGGAGTTGTGAGTATGAGTTATTGGATTTTATGGAATTTATTTTGTAGTGATTACTGTGCTTTTTGCTGTTTTTTTCGCGCAACGGAGAAGCGAAGACCACCAATAATTCTGCCTAATTCTTCTGCTTGAGTTAGAAGTTGATGGAATTTTAATTGATCAAGATAGTGGATATCTAAAGCCACATAGAGTTGAGAACGTAATTCAGCACATGATGATTTAGCTATTGCCAGGAACTGATGAAACTCCCCTAAATGACTTCGTTCAAAGCATTCAGCAATATTAGACATGATAGAAACTGCTGCTCTTTGTATTTGTCCTGATAATCCAAAATCTTTAGCAAACTTACCCTGCTGAGTAACTTGATAAATATCCTGAGTCAAAATTCTCGCCTTTTGCCAAGCTATCAAATCCTCAAATCGTTCAACTTTACCCATTATCAAGAACCACTAACAACTCAAAACCATCAACTGTATCAGTTATAACTCACCACTCATAGCAATTTTGGATTTTGGATTTTGGATTTTAGATTGAAAACCGAGATTCAGAGGCTGTTCCAGAAACTCATAACCATACTCATACTACCTATCCCAATTTGGTATCACCACTCAGAACTCCCCACTCCCCACTCAAAACTCCCTACTCATAACTCAGCACTCACCACTCAGCACTCAGCACTAAAAAAGAGGTATAAAGTCAATGATTTGGTTGGAATCTATTACCAAAACCTATCAATTAGGTGAAGTTCGAGTTCCTATCCTCAAAGGCATTCAACTTGCTATTACCACCGGAGAATATGTTGCCATTATGGGGGCTTCTGGTTCAGGTAAATCTACATTGATGAATATTTTGGGATGTCTGGATCGTCCCAGTAGTGGACTTTATAGCTTTGAGGGCAGAAATCTCACTACCTACGATGATGATGAGTTAGCCTACATTCGCAATCACAGGATAGGCTTTGTTTTCCAACAATTTAACTTATTACCACGAGCCACGGCGTTGGAAAACGTCATGTTACCGATGGTTTACGCCAATATCCCCAAACGAAAACGCCAGCAGAAAGCCTTAGAAGCTTTAAAAAGAGTAGGACTGGAAGCACGAATTCATAACCGTCCGAGTCAACTTTCTGGTGGACAACAACAGAGGGTGGCGATCGCCCGTGCTTTAGTAAATCGCCCAGCTTTAGTCCTAGCGGATGAACCGACAGGTGCGTTAGATACAGAGACATCTTACGAAGTGATGAACTTGCTCACAGAACTCAATCAGCAAGGCATCACAATTGTGATCGTCACCCACGAACCAGATATTGCCGCCCAAACTAAAAGAATTATTCGTGTCCAGGATGGTTTGATTGTCGGCGATCGCAACTCTCACAGGCAAGCTGGTTAACTGATCTGACAACATTTCAGGAGAACAAGGTAAATAATTCAAGGTTTCTCTACGAGACGCTGCGCGAACCAAAAGGACTATAGCGGTTTGCAATTGAGTCAAATACAGACCTAACCCCCAACCCCTTCCCTTGTAGGGAAGGGGAGTAAAACTCAAAGCCTCTCTCCTCGTAGGAGAGAGGTTTGGAGAGAGGTCAAAGTGTATTGCATACAAATGAGAAGTGCTATAAAGTCCTGACTACGAACTTAGTATTAAACCTATTTTGAAAGGATGCAGAAACTAATATGTCTGCATCCTTTCACTATTTTTTGCGTCTATTCACCCATATGGATGATGTTACTCAAATATGGGGAGAATAATTCCCTATTCCCCATGCCCCATTCCCCATTCCCCATACCCCATATCATTCACCTTACAGGGTGAAGGCACATTTAATGAATCAAGGCTAGGATGACTGTTAAATCAGAGACACAACTAGTGAATTAATCCTAATCAGTGTTAAATAAATATATATTTCTACAATATTCTTAACTATTCTCATTCCTCATCAAACCACCAATACTTTTCATAGACCACTACTTATGATTGCGTACATTGAAGTTCCCTTGATTGGCAAAGTTAAGCACCCAGCTAGGTGGGTGATGGGGTTTTTAGTAGCTGGGAGTTTAATTGCTGCTGCAACTAGTTACAGTCTTGTGAATCGTGGCAATAGTCAACAAGATGTCACGCAACTGACTGTACCTGTAGAGGCTAAAAATGTGACTCTACGGATTACAGCCAGTGGAAAAGTTGTCCCAGTGCAGAGTGTAAATATTAGCCCTAAAAATCCTGGTGTTTTAGCTGAGTTATATGTAGAACAAGGCGATCGCGTTGAGCAAGGACAAATACTAGCACGGATGGATATAGGTGATATCAAAGCCCAAGTTGCTCAGTATCGTGCCAATTTAGCCCAAGCCCAAGCTCAATTAGCCGAAGCCCTAGCGGGGAATCGTCCCCAAGAAATTGCTCAATCTAGAGCGCGTTTAGCCCAAGCCCAAGCCCAATTAGCCGAAGCCAAATCGGGGAATCGTCCCCAAGAAATCGCTAAAGCCCAAGCCCAAGTAGATGCAGCCCGCGCTAGGGAAAATTACACTACAGAGCAGGTAAAGCGTTATCAGTATTTATACCAGCAAGGGGCAGAGAGAAAACAACTACTTGATCAGGCTATTAGTGAAGATAAAAGTGCCAAAGCTAATTTAGCTGAAGCCCAAAAACAACTCTCGTTGCTGCAAGTTGGTAGTCGTAGCGAAGTCATCGCCGCCAGGGAAGCAGCAGTCACTGAAGCCCGTGCAGCTTTGGTATTGTTGCAAGAGGGTAGCCGCAAAGAAGAAATTGCCCAACGTCAAGCTGCTGTGAAAATCGCTCAAGCGCAGTTAGCAGCCGCCGAAGTCAGACTGCAAGACACCGTAGTCATTGCGCCATTTTCCGGCATAGTCACCCAAAAATACGCCAATATCGGGGCTTTTGTAACTCCTACTACTTCTGCATCCACCAGTGCCTCAGCCACTTCTAGTTCCATTGTCGCTGTCGCTAAAGGCCTGGAAATATTAGCGCAAATCCCAGAAGCTGACATTGGCAGAATTAAACCAGGACAACAGGTGGAAATTGTGGCGGATGCTTATCCTGAAGAAGTTTTCCAAGGACGGGTGCGTTTAATTGCACCGGAAGCTGTAGTAGAACAGGGTGTGACATCCTTTCAGGTGCGAGTAGCTCTGGACACCGGTACAGATAAATTACGTTCGGGCTTAAACGTCGATTTGACCTTTTTGGGCGATCGCCTCAACAATGCTTTAGTTATCCCCACCGTGGCAATTCTCACCGAAGAAGGCAAAACAGGCGTATTAGTTACTGATGCTCAAAATAAACCCCAATTTCGGGAAGTGAAAATTGGCGCGCAAATCGAAGATCAAACCCAAGTTGTATCAGGAATCCAAGCAGGCGATCGCGTGTTTATTGACTTACCCAAAGATTACAAAATCCAAAAGGCAAAGGAAAAACAAAACCAATGAACTTCCTAGAAAGTATGCAAATGGCAGGGAAGACTCTGCTATCAAATAAACTACGTAGCGCACTCACCATGTTGGGTATAGTCATTGGTAACGCTTCCGTAATTGCCATGATTGGGATTGGGGAAGCGGGACAAAGCTATGTCAATAAACAATTGGAATCTTTGGGGCCGAATGTATTATTTATCATTCCAGGGAATCAGGAAACTGAACGCATTTCCAGAGAATTGCCCAAGACTTTAGTATATGAAGATGCCAAAGCGATCGCTAGTCAAGTACCGACCATTGCCAATATCACAGCTGAATTAAATAGTCGGCAAGTAGTGACTTATAGTAATAAAAATACTGATGTCAACATTATTGGTACAACACCGAGTTTTTTAATAGTCAGAGATTTTGAAGTTGACCAAGGCAGATTTTTTAGCGACGTAGACATGAAGCGCAGCAATCAAGTTGCAGTTATTGGTGCAAAGTTAGCTAATAGACTGTTTGGGAATAGTAATCCGGTAGGGCAACAATTTAGAATCAAAGACACCAGCTTTCAAATCATCGGAGTTTTAGAAGGCAAAGGTTCAAACTTAGGTGTAGATTATGATGATTCAGCTTTGATTCCTGTGTTTACAATGGCGAACCGCATCGTAGGACGGACTTCTCCCTACGGTTTGGAGTTAAGTTATATTGTCGCCTCCGCCAAAAACGCTGAAAGCGTCGATGCAGCAGCATTTCAAATCACGAATTTATTACGCCAACGCCACAAACTCATCGGTGAAGATGACTTTACCATTAGGACTCAAAAAGATGCTTTGCAAGTAGTGGGACAAATCACTGGCGCATTAACCACCATGTTAGCAGCGATCGCCAGCATCTCATTATTTGTAGGCGGTATCGGCATCATGAATATTATGCTCGTTTCCGTCACCGAACGCACCCAAGAAATCGGACTGAGAAAAGCCATTGGTGCTACAGAGCAAGATATTTTACTGCAATTTATGATTGAGGCAGTAATTGTCTCAGCCATTGGCGGCTTAATCGGCACAGGAATTGGTGTCAGTGGCATTATGTTAGTAGCGGCTTTGACACCTTTAGAATCGGCCTTATCTCCCGTAGCGATCGCGTCCACTGTGTGTATTTCCGGTGGTATCGGTTTATTCTTCGGTGTAGTCCCCGCCAGACGCGCCGCCAAACTCGATCCCATTGTGGCATTAAGAAGCATATGAGAAAGGCAAAAGGTGAGTCAGCGCGGTCTTGGGGGTTTCCCCCATGAGCGACTGACGAACCCGAAGGGCAAAAGGCAAAAAGAAAAAGGAAAAAGATCAAAAATAAAAGGCAAAAGATGTTTTTCTTTTGCCTTCTGACTTGTTTGAAATCAGAGAATTTATATTACTTTCCCTTACACCCCTATCCCCTTACACCCTTAAACTCTTATTAACGGGATTCCGTTCCTTGATTGGGGCTTCCGGCCACGCTATCTTCTCCTGGTGCTTCTGGTTTAGCAGTTTCTCTCGCATCAGATTGAGAAGCATCACCAGTTTTGCGGATATCTTCTTGGAGAGGGGTTTGGTAGCCACCGGAAGCGGTGGGTGTAGTTTCTTGATTTTTAGATTTTTGTTTCTTTTCTTCAGACATAACTATACTCCTTCATTTATTTCAGGCATCATTATAAAAATTTAGAGATGGTAATTTTATCTATCTAGAATCTGGTTATCTTTAATTGCTTAGTCTATCGAAAGTATTGTTTAGCAACGCGTATAAACTTGGCAAGAACCAACAAAATTAAACCATTCTCACTCAAAATCTCTTCTATTCCCCATTGAAAAAGTATTTATGAGACAGAGCGAGTTATCACTGCCATCTGGATGTAGACTAAGAAAAGCAGCATCTCAAGATATGCGATCGCTCAGACGATTAGTTTTTTCAGCTATGCTTGACCCTACCCAATTACACTGGCAACAGTTTTGGGTAATTGAATTTCAAGGGGAGGTCATAGCCTGCGGACAATTGCGTAACTTTTCTCAAGCTCAAGAACTCGGTAGTTTAGTTGTTAAACCAAATTGGAGAGGTCGCGGTTTAGCAACTTTCCTGACACACTATCTCATCACTCAAGCCACACAGCCTTTATATTTAGAATGTTTAGGTCAGCGACTAGCGCAGTTTTACAATCACTTTGGTTTTGTGCAAGTTGACTTTGAAAATTTACCTAAATCACTCCAAAACAAATTTAAAATCTCCCAATTAGGTAAAAAAATCCTGAGAGTTCCCGTAATTTTCATGCAACATCAAGATGAAGCAACGCTAAATCAGAACTCTTAACCATCTTCACTCCTCACTCCTCACCCAGCACTCAGCACTCACCACTCAGCACTCAGCACTCCTCTCTAACAAACACCGTCAGCAAAACAGGCCCCAATAAATAGTGATGCTGTAAACATCGCAAACCAGCAGCAGAACCAAGAATTTCCCGTTGTTGGGGACTATAGAATTTAATTCCTTGATGACCAATTGACAATGCTTGTGGTTCTTTCTCTTTTTTTGTGGTGATATCAACCAAATAAAAGCGTCCACCAGGAGTTAAAACCCTCGCCACTTCCTGTAACACCTGTTTTGGTTCTAGATAGTGCAGAAAACTAATAGTGTTAAACACAGCATCAAATTGACCATCCCCAAAAGGTAGAGCCTCAGCCTTACCTTCAATAAAAATTAACCGGGGACGATGGCGGTTACTTTTTCGGGCGATTTGTAACATTTGAGTTGATAAATCTAAACCAGTACCCCGCAATTGGGGAAATTGATCAGCCAAACGTTCTAGCAAGCGACCAGTACCACAGCCTAAATCGAGTACATTGCCTCTTTCTGGTAAGTCCACATATTCTAACAGGCGTTTGTGGATGGCTCGATAAAACACAGAAGGTAAGAGCCAGTCATAACTATAAGCCCATCGGTCAAAAATAAACTTTTTGTTTTTGAGAAATTCGTTAGTCATTTGTTTTCTTAGCCTCTTGTTGCTCAAAGCTTCCAGCAATTAAGTAGCCTTCTTTAGCCTAGCGTTTAGGAAGGTAAGCTGTCGCCCATTCAATTAGCACATTTTTGCCGATAACCAGTCAATCAATTTTAGATTCAATCCAAAATCCAAAATTTAAAATATAAAATTCTGCGGTTGAACAGTCAACTAACCTCATATTCTGTAATAACGATATTTGCAGATGTAGTTAAAAGTATCTCAGACATGACTTTAGTCAGGCGTGAGAACTGCATAAAACAACATAGCCTAACTGTATTTATATATAGAGGGTTAAACGCAAAACACAAGTAAAATGATGAAGGTAATAGATTATGACTACTTTTTCTCAAATTCAATCCCACAACGACCTACTTGAGCCGATTCGCAGATGGTTAGAAGGTATCGAAATACATAACCCTAAACTAGCTCATCTGTTGTGTAAGGTTATTCCTGCTCAATGTCCATTTGAACGTGATGTCAAATTATTTGGTCGTCAACTATTTCACATTCCGCCAATGTGTAAATTAAATCCTTTCTACGAACAAGTGGTAGGTTTACGTTTTAAGGCTCTTTGCTATTTGGCTGATGAATGTGGTGAAGATATAACAGCTTATTGCTAATTCATGCTCATTGCTCAATTTCAGAGCAACTTGATAATACCGTATTATTTCGAGATTCTGGAATAGGCTACGAGTTTCAGCTTCTCTTCCAAAATCCAAAATTGGTTAATCGGTAATTACAGATTTCCCCTTGTGAGTTACGCAAAAGTATACTAAGCTAACGGAGAACTATTTAGATACACATATAATCTGCCAACACAAAATGGTATTAGTCTCAGCAACTATGTGCAGGCAAAAATTTTCAATTATAGGTATCTTAATATTTTTACCTTATCTTTTTACTTTTGCTCGATCATGACCCACATCTTGTTGGTTGAAGATGAAGTCAAGCTAACCCGATTTATAGAGTTAGAACTGAACTATGAAGGTTATCAAGTCAGCGTCGCCTACGATGGTTTAACTGCTCTTATGGCAGCACAGGCGTTACAGCTAGACTTAGTTATTTTAGATGAGACTTTGCCTGGTGGGTCGGGATTAGAAATTAGCCGTCGTTTGCGGAGTATTGATCAGCGCGTGCCGATAATTTTATTAATCGCTCCAGATCAGATGAGCGATCGCACTACACCCTTAGATCCTGCTGTGACTGATTATGTCATTAAACCCTTCAATATAGAAGAACTATTAACTACGGTCAATGCTCATCTCACCAAAAAATTCTAGATTTTGATGCGCTTATAAGATTTATCGGTTTACTTAGAGTTTTTAGATTACTCTAGGGGAAAATTTGGAATGCGATCGCATCCCGATGGTGTGCTTTTTACTCAAATTTGGCGGGAAAGACCGGTTCCCTCTCTTGCAGGGAAATAATTTTAGCAAAAACTCATGTAACTCATAACTAGTTATATTAGGATGCACACAGTTTAATTTCAAACAGTGTTATGAGTTACCTAGAGACAGCCGCCCAATTTTACAGCGAAGTCGCCCAAACTCCAGAAATAGGACTTTGCTGTGTTCAAAGCACACCTATGCAACTTCCAGGGTTAAAAATACCTTGCAAGATGCAGGATATGAACTACGGTTGTGGGACTACTGTTCACCCCACTGAACTTTCCCATCAGCCTACAGTTTTGTATGTCGGCGTTGGTGGCGGTTTAGAAGCTTTGCAATTTGCTTATTTTTCCCGTCGTCCTGGTGCAGTAATTGCGGTTGAACCGGTTGCGGCTATGCGGGAAGCAGCAAGAAATAATTTAGAACTTGCAGCTAAAGAAAACCCGTGGTTTGATCCCAGTTTTGTGGAAATTCGCGACGGCGATGCTTTTAATTTACCTGTGGCTGATGAATCCGTAGATATTGTTGCTCAGAATTGCCTGTTTAATATTTTTGCACCTGAAGATTTAACTCGTGCGCTACAAGCAGCTTATCGGGTGTTAAAACTAGGTGGACGTTTGCAAATGAGTGATCCCATTGCTACCCGTCCGATTCCTCAGCATTTGCAACAAGATGAAAGGCTAAGGGCTATGTGTTTATCAGGCGCACTCACCTACGCAGAATATATCCAACGGATTATTGATGTTGGCTTTGGTCAAATTGAAATCCGCGCCCGTCGCCCTTATCGCTTGCTAGACTCAGAAACTTATCAGTTAGAACAGCATCTACTTTTAGAAAGTCTTGATTCAGTGGCTTTTAAAGTGGCAATTCCTGAAGATGGTGCTTGTGTTTTTACAGGAAAAACCGCTATTTATGCCGGTAATGAACCATTTTTTGATGATGCGGCTGGCCATTTATTGCAACGTGGCATTCCGGCAGCAGTTTGTGATAAAACTGCTGCTAAACTAGGAGCTTTAAAGCCATCAGAAATAATGATTACTGAATCAACCTGGCATTATAGCGGTGGTGGTTGTTGTTAATTTATTATCCTCAAAATGTGGGAAGTCAGTATATTTATTGCTACGCTATTTCTAGCCTACGCTAAAGGGTCTAACGACAATTTTAAAGGTGTAGCTACGCTATTTGGTAGTCGTATAACTAGCTACCAAACAGCAATTTTATGGGCAACTTTCACAACTTTTGCAGGTGCATTAACATCCATTTTTTTTGCTGATAGTTTAGTTCAGCGATTTTCTGGTCAGGGTATCGTGAGAGACGCGATCGCTCAAGGTGATAATTTTCATATAGCGGTGGCGATCGCTACTGCTTTAACTGTGATGATTGCGACTAATTTGGGCTTACCCGTCTCCACTGCCCATAGTTTAATCGGTGCCATTTTTGGTGCTTCATTAGTAGCGATTGGACTTGAAGCTAATTCAAAAATACTTTTAAATTCTTTTGTTTTACCCTTATTTATCAGCCCTATTATCGCGATTTCTTTAAGTGCAGGCATTTACAGTTTAACTGAATATATTCAACCAAAATTATCTCTAGCCGTCAACCAAAAACTAGTTGATAATATTCATTATATCAGTGCTGGGTTGATTTGCTTTATTCAAGGTTTTTATGAGACTCCTAGATTAGTATCTCTGGTAATTGTCATTGAATATTTTTCTAGACAAGGTGCAATAATTACTATTGCGATGGCTATGGGTTTAGGCGGTTTGATTAGTTCCCAAAGGATTGCTGAAACCATCAGTTTAAAAATCACACCAATAAATCCAACTCAAGGATTATCAGCTAACATTATCACTAGTATATTAGTAATTATAGCTAATTTTTTTGCTTTACCTATCTCTACAACTCATGTCGCTGTTGGTTCTATTCTTGGAGCGGGAATTATTACAGAAAAAGTCAACAAGTTTGTTGTATTTAAAATTATCATCGCTTGGATTTTAACATTGCCTACTTCCACAATTTTTAGTGGTCTAATTTATAGATTTTTACAAAGATAGTAATAGTAATCAAATTCAGGGAGCATCACCAATGATTAATCAAATTTCTAATTCATCTAATACAATTATTACTCCCTTTGCTCAAAAAATAAATTCTCAGTTAACTAAAAAAAATATTAATGTTTTACAAGTTAATTTAGGTAAACGCTGTAATCTTAGCTGCAACCACTGTCATGTAGAAGCTAGTCCGAAGCGTACAGAAGAATTATCTCCACAAATTTGCGAACAATTAATTGAGTTAATTGAAAGATTCCCGGAAATTCAAATTGTCGATTTGACTGGTGGCGCACCAGAAATGAACTATGGCTTTAAATCATTAGTTGCAGCCGCCAGGAAAAATCAGAAACAAGTAATAGTTCGTTCCAATTTGACAATTTATTTTGAAAATGGGTTTGGTGACTTACCAGAATACTTTGCTCAAAACCAAATAAGAGTAGTTGCTTCTTTACCCTGTTATTTAGCAGATAACGTTGATAAAATGCGGGGTGATGGTGTATTTACAGCTTCCATTAAAGCCTTACAATGGCTAAATCAGTTAGGCTATGGTACAGACGCAAATTTAATTTGCGATTTAGTTTATAATCCCCAACTACCTAATAGTGAAAAATTTTCGTTAACACCAGAACAAAGCAAGTTAGAAAAAGATTATAAACTGTTTCTCAAAGAAAATTTCAATGTAATATTTAATCACCTATTTACAATTACTAACTTACCAGTTGGTAGAACTCTCTTTCATTTAGAACGTAAAAAACTCTATAGTGGCTATTTACAGTTCTTAGAATCCCATTTTAACGAGAGTACAGTTGAGCATTTGATGTGTCGTGATCAGCTATCTGTAGACTATTTAGGCAATGTATATGATTGCGACTTTAATCAAATGATGAATTTACCTGCGAAAACTGCCAATGGCGAAAATATAACTGTCGCTAAATTACTAACATCTGGCAGTTTAAACTTAATTGATGAAATTCAAACGGCAGATTATTGCTATGGTTGCACTGCTGGATGTGGTTCTAGTTGTGGTGGTGCTTTGCTTTAAGAAAAATGAAATGGGGTATGAGGGATAGGGCATTGGGCATGGGGCATGGGTAAGATTGATACCAATAAAAGCTGTAAACTTTCTCCCCTGCACCCTGCCCCCTTGCGAATATTAATATGCAAATCAAAGGTACGACAGCTGATTGGGAATTAGGGTATCACTGCGATACACTCAATTTCCACTAATACATCCTTTGGTAAACGTGATACTTCCACACAAGCACGGGCGGGGGCTGTAGCTTCATCAAAATATTGGGCATAAACTCCATTCACAGCCGCAAAATCATTCATATCAGCTAAGAACACAGAGGTTTTCACCACATCAGCCCATGTTGCCCCACCAGCAGTTAAGATAGCTTCCAGATTAGCCATGACTTGCAGTGTTTGTTGCTTGACATCTCCACCACCGACAATTTCACCGGTGGAGGGATTAAGGGCGATTTGTCCAGCTACAAATAGCATTCGACCAGAAACAGCGATCGCTTGATTATAAGGCCCTACTGGTGCGGGTGCTTGTGCAGTACGAATAATTTGTTTACTCATATTTCCTCAGTTGTGAAGCGGGGACGAATCCCATAATGTCGATAACGCCAATAATCCCGCAAAATGCGATCGTGGTCAAAACATAAATTACTCGGTACACACCAAGGCTCAAAAATACCCACATCTTTAGCATCATCCCCAGCGTGTGGTTCTCCTGTAGCAGTGGCGAGAAACACAATACTAATAGTATGCTGACGGGGGTCACGCTTGGGGTCAGAATACACCAAAAATTGCTCAATTAATTCTATCTCTAACCCGATTTCCTCTAGAGCCTCCCGTCGCGCCGCCACTTCCACAGGTTCACCATAATCCACAAACCCCCCAGGAATCGCCCAACCCAAAGGTTCATTATGGCGTTCAATCAAAATAATCGGACGATGAGGTCTATCTATCAATTCAATAATGATATCTACGGTAGGTGCAGGATTTTTGTACATAGTCAATAGTCAATAGTCAATAGTCAATAGTCAATAGTCAATAGTCAATAGTCAATAGTCATTAGTCATTAGTCATTAGTCATTAGTCATTAGTCATTAGTCATTACTCAGCACTCAGCACTCAGCACTCAGCACTCATTACTCACCAGTGCCGATTTACCACCAAAGGATAGCTTTCCAAGCTGACCTCGGCGTGATAAATTCTATGGGATCGCTTGCTCCTATATTTCACAATAAATATGCCTTTTCCTAGATCCAGTGGTATTTTGCTGCATCCTACCTGCTTTCCCAGTCGATTTGGGGTTGGAGATTTGGGTTTGGAAGCTTATAAATTTATTGATTTTTTGCGGGACAGTTACCAGCAATATTGGCAAGTTTTACCTTTAGGCCCTACTGGTTATGGTAATTCTCCTTATGCTTCTTATTCGGCAATGGCGGGGAATTATTTACTGATTAGCCCAGAAAAATTACAAGAGCAAGGTTTGTTAGCAGAGGAGGATTTTGCTAATTTACCAGAATTTGATCACTCTCAAGTAGATTACGATCGCGTGATCCCGATTAAATTAGGTCTATTAAAAACTGCCTGCAAAAATTTTCAAACTCAAGCTACGCCTCTACAACAAACGGAATTTGCCGGATTTTGCAGCAGCAAAGCCTATTGGTTGGATGATTATGCTTTATTTATGGCTCTCAAGGATGCTCACGACGGGACAAGTTGGCATACTTGGGAAACGGAATTGGTGAAGCGTGAACCTACCGCCTTAGAAGATGCTAAACAAAAATTAGCGGCGGAGATTTTTTATTATAAGTTTGTACAGTTTGAATTCTTTCGCCAGTGGTCAGAATTGAAAACTTACGCTAACATGAGCGGCATTCAAATTATTGGCGATATTCCTATCTATGTAGCGCAAGATAGTGCCGATGTGTGGGCGCATCCCGATATTTTCTGTTTAGATGAAGAAACAATGCAGCCTGCATTAATGGCAGGAGTTCCCCCAGATTATTTCAGTGCTACTGGTCAATTATGGGGCAATCCGGTTTATAACTGGGAGGAATTGCAAAAGCAAAACTTTCAATGGTGGTTGGGTCGCTTTGAGGCGATGCTTGATTATATAGATGTGATTCGTATTGATCACTTCCGAGGCTTTGAAGCTTTTTGGGCTGTACCACAAGGAGAAGAAACAGCAATTAATGGTGAGTGGGTAACAGCACCAGGAGAGGAATTGTTTGATGCGATTAAGCAAAGTTTGGGCAAGTTACCTGTCTTAGCGGAAGATTTGGGGATTATTACACCAGAAGTTGAAGCTTTGCGAGATAAATATGAGTTTCCTGGGATGAAAGTATTACATTTTGCTTTTGGTTCTGATCCTGGGAATCCGTTTTTACCTTTCAATTATGGTCGTAATTTCGTTGTGTATACTGGCACTCACGACAATGACACAACTGTCGGCTGGTTTAATACAGCCAATGACTACGAAAAGCAGAATCTATTGATGTATTTGGGTTGTGTCAGTCCCGAAGGAATTCACTGGGATTTAATTAGGTTGGCTTTAAGTTCCGTTGCTAATCAAGCGATTATGCCTCTACAAGATATCTTGGGTTTGGGAACTGAAGCGCGAATGAACTATCCAAGCACTGCTGAGGGAAATTGGCAGTGGCGTTATCAATCGGGAGCTTTATTACCAGAGTTAGGCGATCGCTTAAAAAATCTCACTAAACTCTACGGACGCGCTCCCCAAGGAAAATAGGGGAAACGAGGAATTGGGGGGATATTTCCCCTGCTTTTCCTCTATATTTCTATGATTCTGGTTTAGCAGCAGCAATTTTAATTTCTTCCTCTTCACCAAATTCCCCCATTTGCTTGGGTGCTTGCTGATTAACGCTCATCAGCACACCACCAGCATTAGTAGTTCTGACAGTTAACTGTTCTTGTGCTTTCCAAACCCGATGCGCTCCTTCTGGTAATACTCCTTCAAACTCGGTTCTCCCATCGGCTACTACTCGAATCCAAGAGGATGCTTTTAAGGTGACACCAATTTGGACTGGTTGATCATTTGTGTTAGCAGCGAGGCGGTTGCTAACTGGAACAGTTGCGGAATTAGCAGATTGATGGGTTTGATTATTGACGACGGTTTCTTGATTGTTTGGTTTTGGCTCACTATTACTAGCTCTGAAAGCAGCATTATTCAATACGTGAGATAAACTGCTGACGGAGCAGATAATCAAGAATACATAGAGTAAGTAAAGATGTATGGGACGTAGTAAACCCATTGAGATGGGTTGAGTAGGAGTTGCAGAGGGAGTGCTAACGGTGGAAAACCCTACAGGAAATTGACTAGCGAAGTCTACACCATTACAACCTAGTGCATCTGCAAACTGTCTGATCAAGCCTTGAATATAGATTGGTTCAGGTAAATCATTTAAATTACCTTCTTCAATTGCTTGTAACAGACGGCGAGGAATCTTGGTTAATGACACCATTTCCTCTAAAGATAAACCCTTTTCTTGACGTGAAGCCCACAACTGCGCGCCTAATTCTGCTAATTTTTCGGCTCTTTGTTCATCTGGGGACAGTTGCGGCTGTTCATTATTTTTTCTCTTGAACCATTTCATGATTTTGTCTACTCCTTACCTCAGCAGAATCATTAGTAGGTATGTGTTTTGTTTGGTTTTGCAAACAGCGAACTTCATCATCTTGGAGAAAACGATATTGACCCTCTTTTAAGCTTGGCGTTTTTGGTGTTTTGAGTTGAATAGAGCCGATCGCACTCCGATGTAACTTCACGACTGGATACCCCAACTGTTCGGCTACACGACGAATTTGGCGGTTTCTACCCTCCTGGAGAACTATTTCTAAACGACTGCTATTAGTTAGCCTTTCTAAGTAACTTACCTGGGCTGGTCGGGTTTTTCTCCCGTCTAACAGCACACCCCTACGCCACTTTTCCAGCACTACTTCCGAGGGATGGCCTTGAACAACAACTTGATAGGTCTTGGGAATACTATGACGCGGATGGGTGAGCTTAAAAGTCAAATCTCCATCATTGGTGAGGATCAAAGCACCAGAAGAATTGACATCTAAACGACCAACAGGATGAATACCAATATCTTGACGTAATTTTGGTGGTAATAAATCTAGAACTGTTGTTCTCCCCTGGGGATCGTGACAAGTTGACACTACTCCCAAAGGTTTGTTTAATAAAACATACACTAGGGGTGGACGACGTTTGGCCAATATTGGCTGTCCGTCAACTGTAATCGTATCCTTTTCGGGGTCAACTTTTTGTCCTAATTGGGCTAATACACCATTGATCCGCACACGCGATCGCCGAATCATCTCCTCAGCTTCTCGACGTGAGGCTATACCTAATTCCGATAATACTTTCTGTAACCTAGCCTCCATGTGGAAATTACGGTCATTGATCTAATGGTTTATATAATATTCATCATATTGGCATTTTGATGGAAGTAGCCATAAATGTTACATTTAGAGCTTGTCGCAGCTCAGTTGTCACTGAGCAACTACCCATCAATTAAAATATTTCAATGCCAGATCAGAATTCCCTTCCCCAAGGCGTTAACAAAATCCGCATAATTACGAGCGTCCTTAAAACAGCATTGAAGCTATGGTTAAGGGCGCAAGTCAGCCAAGTATCTCAGATGGAAGTGGATATCAAAGCTAGCGATCGCCAGCTGCTTTCCGGTTGCGTTCCTTGGGTTGCCATCTTTGCCGATCATGCTGTCTATCAAGGTCTCCATATTACCCAAATTAAACTAGCAGCAGAAAATATTCAAATCAATATAGGGCAAGTCCTCAAAGGGCAGCCCTTGCAACTGTTACACATAGTACCAGTAGTAGGAGATTTGACCATAGAAGAGGAGCAACTAAACGCTTCTCTCTCCTCTGAATTGTTATCAGCTGCTTTGAATGATTTACTGGTTAAACTTTTACCAGAATATTGTCCAAAATCCAAGCCTGTGATTTGGCAAAAGATTAGTTTAGACAATCAAATCATCAAGCTGAATGCTATCGTAGCATCTACGGGCGAACAAATACCTTTAGAAATTAATTTCTCCTTAAATTTGCTGAGTGGACAAGAGTTGCAACTATCGCAGATCAAAGTCACAGAAAATGCGATCGCCATCTTAGAAAGTAGCGATAGTTACAATTTTCATCTAGGCTCAGACGTTGATCTCGAAGAACTCACAGTGATCCCCAATAAATTAGTTTGTCGCGGACGAGTGAATGTGAATCCTTGAGGGGTTTAGGGGACAAGGTTGACAAGGTAGACAAGGTTGACAAGGCAAGAGATGAGAAAAACCGTTCCCTGTTCCCTGTTCCCTGTTCCCTGAATGACTAATGACTAATGACTATTGACTCATCACCGGTAAAATCAGGGTGACAAAATAATAGACTATTGGAGCTGTAAAGATATAACTGTCGGTACGATCTAAAATTCCACCGTGTCCAGGGATTAATTGACCAGAATCTTTCACCCCTGCATCCCGCTTGAGCATTGATTCTGTGAGATCACCCAACAGACTAGCAAGACCAATCAGTAACCCCAAGGTCGTACCTGTGATCAGAAATTGCGGCAACTTTAAATAGTAAGCACCCACCAGCGCGACTACCAAACTAGCACTGATCCCAAAGACAGCACCTTCAACAGTTTTCTTGGGACTAATATCAGACAGACGAGTTTTCCCAAAAAATTTACCGATGGTATACGCACCAATATCAGCAGCCCAAATACACAAAAAAGTTAGTACCGTAATTGTTAAACCTTGGGGTAGCGCAGCAAAGTTATGTTCTGTAAAAAAATCTTGCCAAGCTGCTGGCCAATAACCACCTAAAGGTAAATTGCTGATAGCTGTACTACCAATTGTGCGTAATCGCACCCAATAACTGGGCAAATACCCTACATAAAATAGCCCCATGATTGAAGCTGAAACATCGGCGATGGTAGCCATTTTCGGCTGGAACAGTAAGTAAAAACAAATAAATGTTCCCGCCATCGGCATCACAGCATCCGCTAAAGCGTTATCAATTTGAGAAACAGCTAATAAAACTAAACTCAAGCAAAGTGTAGTTTTAGCGGCTGGGACAATACCTCTAGTTCTTACCAGATCAAAATATTCCTGTTGTCCCAAAAAAACGACAACACCAAGCATGATAGTAAAATACCAACCCCCTAATAGGACAGCACCCAAAGCAAGAGCGATCGCAATAATTCCACTAATAATTCGAGACCAAGGCATAGAAGTAATTAATATGGGGATTGGGGACTAGGAATTTTAGATTTTAGATTTTGGATTGGATTCAATCTAAAATCCAAAATCCAAAATTGAAAGGCTGGGGACTGGTTAAGTGATTTATTTAATCAATATACTGAATTTCTTGGTCTCTAGTTACTAATTTCCCATAGCCAATGCCCCATGACCTATGCCCTATTCCCCATACCTAGTCTAGTTTCTCACCACTCAGGATAAAAATGGGATCAACTGCGGCAAAGGTTTGAGAGAAGCCGCGTCTTTCTAGTCGGTTAACCGCCGACTGTACAACTTCAATATTTCTCGCTTGCAACTGGGAAAAACTTTGAGAAATCATATACAAACTTTCTAGATTAGTGGCTGTCGCTACTACTCTTCCCGATGACGGTAAATAATTCCAAACTGTTTGCAGAATATCTTGAATTGGTCGTCCTCCCTCAATACAGACACGCTGAGGGCTGACTTTAATATCATGTAAACACTCCGGCGCACTACCTTCAATCACTTCCACATTTTTGACACCAAAGCGATCGCAGTTACGTTTAATTAAATTAGCTACTTCCTCATCCCGTTCTATAGCAACAATCTGTCCTTTTGGACACAATAACCCTACTTCTACAGGGATTGTACCTGTACCTGCGCCAATATCCCATAAAACCGAATCAGGTTCTAAACGCAGTTGAGAAATCAATAACAACCGAATTTCTCGTTGACTAAGTGGAATTCCCGGCAAATGCTCGAAAAACTCATCAGGAATACCAGGTGTAACATAAGGCCAAAGTTGGGAAGGCATAGGAATACGCAATTATACTAGTACAAGAAGGTGGGGCAGGGAGCAGGGGGCAGGGGAAGCAGAGGGATAGAGGCGACAAATTAATGACTAATTACTCATCACTCATCACTCATTACTCATCACTCATCACTCATTACTCATCACTCATTACTCAGCACTCAGCACTCATTACTCAGCACTCAGCACTCATTACTCAGCACTCAGCACTCATTACTCAGCACTCATTATGATTGGGGAAACATTCAATAATCGCTATGAGATTCAACAACAGTTGGGTAAAAAAGCAGGGCGAAGGACTCTACTTGCTCAGGATCTAGTTACTGGTGAATTGGTAGTTGTTAAATTGTTAGCTTTTAGTAGTGATTTTGAATGGGATGATCTCAAACTATTTGAGCGTGAGGCAGAAACTCTCAAATCTTTATCACATCCCTCAATTCCAAGATATGTTGACTATTTTGAGGTAAATTCACCTAACATCAAAGGATTTGCTCTAGTACAGAGTTATATCCCAGCCCAAACTTTAGAGCAATACCTACAATCTGGCAGAACTTTTACCGAAACTGAAGTTAAACAAGTAGCTAAAGCAGTTTTAGAAATTCTTATATATCTACATGGACTGCACCCCCCTGTAATCCACCGTGATATTAAGCCTAGCAATATTTTATTGGGGGAGCGTTCTGGAAATAGTGTTGGCCAAGTCTATTTAGTAGATTTTGGTTCAGTCCAAACTGTTTTGGCAACAGAAGGCGGAACTAGAACTGTAGTGGGAACTTACGGCTATATGCCACCAGAACAGTTTGGCGGACGTACTGTTACTTCTTCTGACCTTTATAGTTTGGGTGCAACATTAATTTACTTAATCACGGGGACTCATCCTGCTGATTTGCCCCAAAAAGATTTTCGGATACAGTTTGAGTCTGTAGTAAATCTCAGTTCAGGTTTGACGCGCTGGCTCAAGTTCATAATTGAACCTAATTTAGAACGAAGATTCAGTTCTGCAAGTGCTGCACTACAAGCTTTAGAAGGGTCGCCAGCACCAATAGATATTAGTAGCAGTTTGGTGATCTCTCAACCAGCAGGTAGCAAAATCCAATTCACGAAAAATTGGGATGTGCTGGAAATTGTCATTCCTCCAAAGGGTTTTAGTTGGTCGATGCTGTTTACAGGAGCATTTGCGATCGCCTGGAATTCTTTTGTTCTACCTTGGACAATCTCGGCATTGCTGGCCTCTTTTCCTCTCAATCTCGCCTTGCTCGCATTTTCACTACCTTTTTTGGCTGTGGGTGCCACTCTGTTCTGTGGCATAATTTCCCATCTATTCGGGTATACCCGTTTACGTATCGATCACCAAGAAATTATGTTTTATGACGAACTGTTTGGTTTTCAACACCACCGTTCCAGTCCTTCACGCAAAACCAGCATTAACAAACTAGTTTATATCCAAAAATATTGGACTAGAGATCGTGAAGGTCATCGCACTGAAGTTCCGGCCAAATTAGAAATTTGGGCAGGTGTAAGAAAATATGAACTTGGTGTTAATAGCATCATTGAATGGGAAGCAGAATTAAAATGGTTAGCCCAGGAAATCAGTGATTGGTTGGATATACCAATTCAAAGGGGATGAATCAATTCAAAATTCAAAATTCAAAATTCAAAATTCAAGACAGCCACCCACAAGGGGGAGCCACTGCGGTGGACGGGTTCCCCGGCATAAAGGAGGCAGTGCGTTGGGCGGGTTTCCCGACTTAAAGCAACTGCCGTCAAGTGGCGTTGGGGTTTCTACCTACCTTGTTAGATAAGGATTTTTTGGGCGTTAGCGTAGCGGGACGCAAGTTCGGTTTTAAACCTATCTTTTTCCAATCAATAGAAGCTAATTTTGGTGGTGAGAGTTTCCCTATTTTCGTTTAGATTAATCTTATGAGGATGAGTCTTGATACACGTTAGTAAGTAATAAGTAGAATGCGTCAGTATAAATAATTTATTTGTATAGCTAGATTATCTCGCACTGACGCACCCTACCGGACTGATACAACTAAAAAATTCAGGAGAAACTTTATATGTTTGGACTAGGATGGCCAGAAGTAGCGATTATTGCTGTCGTCGCTATTGTCATTTTCGGCCCGAAAAAAATTCCCGAACTGGGAAGCGCACTAGGTAAAACCCTACGAGGTTTTAAGGAGGAGCTAAAAACGCCTAGTGAGGATACCACCTCGGAACAAGAAGAAAAATAGATTTTTTAAACTCTTAACTGAGCAACGGTTAATAGTAGAGATGCGACTTTTCCCATCTCTACTATTAACTACAGCAAAGTATTAATTACAGAATTAGATGCTATGCCATTTTGGTTATCAACAACGGAGGAGTGAATATTTTGTGGCTGAATATCTTCCGCTACTACACCGCGTAGCTTAATCAATCTAATAGCGCGGCTGACACTCTCTGGCAGAATTACTACCAAACCTTTGTCGGGAGCCATGTCCAAACCTCGATTAATGGCTTGGGTTTCATCCAAAATCGATTCATAACGGGCATCTGGTTTAACTTGTGTGATGCCTTTGGTGATTAAATCCGAAGCTGATCCCCTTGCTCTACCCCTAGTATCGTCGTCTTCTTTGACAATGATGTAGTCAAAAATTTCGGCGGCTAGTTTTCCTAGCATGACAAAATCTTCATCGCGGCGATCGCCAGGGCCACCCACTACACCAATTCGTTGTCCGGTTGTCCAGTTACGCACAAAAGCACCCAAGGCTTCATAACTGGCGGGGTTATGGGCATAATCTACTAGGGCGTGGTAGCTACCCAAGTTAAACAAGTTCATCCGTCCTGGGGTTTGACTCACCGAAGCCCGGAAGGTTTTCAAACCGGCGCGAATTTGCTCTATGGTGACATTCTGGACAAAGGCTGCCAAGCTTGCTGCTAAGGCGTTAGCAATCATAAACGGCGCACGGCCACCCATCGTCAAGGGAATATTTTCTGCCCTTTCGATGCGATGTGTCCAATCACCTTTAACAATTGACAAATAGCCGTTTTCATAAACTGCGGCGACTCCTCCCTTTTGGATGTGCTGCTGCACTAGTTCCGAACTGGGATTCATCGTAAAGTAGGCAATGTTGGCTTTGGTTTTTTCTGCCATTGCGGCGACACGGCGATCGTCCGCGTTGAGTACAGCATAACCATTGGGAAATACTGCTTCTGCAACCACACTCTTGAGGTTGCCTAACTGATCAATGGTGTCAATGTCACCGATGCCTAAGTGATCTGCTGCCACATTTAATACCACACCCACATTAGCAGACTCAAAGCCCAAACCAGAACGCAAAATGCCTCCACGGGCTGTTTCTAGAACTGCAACCTCTACGGTTGGGTCTTGTAAAATCAAATGCGCGCTTTGTGGGCCTGTGTTATCACCAGATTCTACTAAGAAATCTCCGATATATGTCCCGTCTGTGGTTGTATATCCTACTACTTTACCTGTTTGCTTATAAATATGGGCGAGTAGGCGGGTAGTCGTGGTTTTACCGTTCGTCCCTGTAACGCTGAGGATGGGAATGCGGCTCGATTGTTCAGGGGGGAACAGCATATCCATAACTGCGCCAGCTACGTTGCGGGGAATGCCTTGGCTGGGGGCGACGTGCATTCTAAACCCTGGTGCAGCATTTACTTCCACAATTACGCCATCTAACTCTCTCAAGGGACGGCTGATATCTGTAGTGACAATATCTAGCCCCGCAATATCCAAACCAATGATTTTCACTACCCTTTGGGCTAACCAAATATTTTCCGGGTGGATTTCATCTGTCCGGTCTACGGCGATACCACCTGTACTGAGGTTGGCTGTTGCCCTTAAATAACAAATCGCGCCTTTAGATAGCACGCTGTTGAGAGTGTAACCTTGCCGTTCGAGGAGTTGATAGCTAGTGCGGTCTAGTTCGATTTTTGTGAGGACTTTATCATGTCCTTCGCCACGGTTAGGATCTTTGTTGGTTTCTTCGATGAGTTCGGCGATGGTGGATCTGCCATCACCTACAACATGAGCTGGTACACGTTCAGCAACTGCTACCACCTTCCCATTTACTACTAGTACCCTATGGTCACGCCCAACGTAATACCTTTCGACAATAATGGAGCGAGAAACTTGTCTAGCAGCTTCGTAGGCGGCTTCGGCTTCTTCCCAATTTCTGATATCGATGGTAATACCCCGTCCGTGGTTGCCATCTAGGGGTTTAATGACAATCGGATAACCACCTACGTATTCAATAGCTTCTTCTAAATCATCTAGGAAGTTAATTACTGTACCTCTAGGTACGGGTACCCCTGATGCCGCTAAGATGCGTTTGGTGGCTTCTTTATCACAAGCTAATTCTACGCCCAGGATGCCAGTTTTTTGGGTCATGGTGGCTTGCATCCGTTTTTGATTCACGCCATAACCAAGTTGAATCAGAAAACGTGCGCCTAGCTGCATCCAAGGAATACCGCGCTTTTCCGCTTCTTTGACAATAGATTCTGTGGAAGGGCCAAGGGAAGCATCACGACAGAGGTCTTTCAGGTCTTGAATATCTTGCTCTAGTTCTGCCTTCGGGTATCGTCCACGGTCTACAATACTTTGGCACAGTCTGACGGCGGCTCGGCCTGCGTAACGTCCTGCTTCTTCGTTGATATACTCAATAACTACCTGATAGATTCCAGGTGTAGCCGTTTCACGGGTGCGGCCAAAGCCAACGTGCATTCCAGCTAATTCTTGAAGTTCTAGGGCTACGTGTTCGACAATGTGACCCATCATCGTGCCTTCTCGCACTCTCATCAGAAAGCCGCCACGACAGCCAGGTGAGCAGTAGTGACCTTCTAGACTTGGCAGTGCCTCTACCAATCCTTCATAAAAACCAGGTATTTCATTTGAGGGTTTCTCGGCAAGGTTCTCTAAGTCGAGGCGCATGACGATCAGCTTGTGGCGTCGAATGCTCCAGTAGTTTGGGCCGCGTAAGGTCTGGATCTTGAGGATTCTCATGGGAATAGGTAGATGGAGATTCGGAACCAAAATTCTAGTTTCTTACTGGAATTGACCGCTAAACTGTTTAAAATGAACAGTTTTTTTGATTATTTTATGTATTGCTTGGGTTTTTCTACAGCAGAGAATAATAGGCGATCAATTCAGTCTAACCTCAGGTACTCTATTCCGTCAGCTGGAGATGCGGTGTACAGCAGGCAATACGGTGCGCTGGTACAGGTGGAAGCGATCGCCATAGCTGAGGATATGCAGACGTAAGTTATGCACGGTCAAAGGTTCATTTGCGCCAACGTGGGGTTCGTTGGTATGGGTTAATTCAGTGGGATCGACAATGGTGACACTGCCTTTACCCATGACTTGTAACCACCCATCGCGCTCAAATACGGCACAAGTGTCTTCATCAATGCCAATTCCTAGTCTATCGGGATGGGCGGCAACTGCACTAATGAGACGACCCATGCGATTGCGATTATGGAAGTGTTGGTCAACAATGACTTCGGGGATTAATCCCAAGCCAGTCGCCATATCGACTAGGGAGCGATTTGGCGTTTCACCACTACCACCGCCAGCAATCATGTGATGTCCCATCACTGCTGCACCTGCACTTGTGCCTGCTAAGGTCAGATGTCCTGCGCGCACCCGCTTACGAATAATTTCCATTGCTGGTGTATCAGACAAGACACCACAGAGACGCAGTTGGTCTCCTCCTGTTAAAAATACCCCGCTACAGGCTTCTAGGGCTTCTTTGACATAGGGAGATTCGCACTGTTCCCGCTCACGGATGTCTAAAATCTCGACCTTTTCAGCACCCATTTCTTCAAAAATCCGGATGTACCGACCACCAATAATCGCGGGTTCGCGAGAGGCAGATGGAATAATTGTAATATAAGCCTTACTTGCACCAGAACGTCCAAAAAAAGTTCTCAGGATTTCGCGTCCATGAACTTTATCTTCTGCGCCTCCGATTACCAGAACGGCGGTTTTTGTTGCTTGGGGTGTCCTCATTTCCAGCGATTTAGCTTTTAATTCCGGCATTGTGTTTCTCCTGTCAACAACTTCAGGAACCATCGCTTTGGACGGGTTTCCCGGCTTATGGCGAATGGCGTGTGAATTTAACAAGGTGGATTAGCCTGATAGTTTTTGGACTTTGCTTTTAAGAGAGGACACTGCATTCGAGTCACAAGAAGCCTCATTTATTCTGGTGTTCTTTGCTGTTCCTCAAAGCCAGTGCCTTGTTTTTCACCTGTCCACTGTCTCCAGACTGATTTAAATTTGCTTAGGGGCTGTGTTCGCCTCTAGCATTTGGGATTAGGTTTCCCTTCTGGGTTTGGAGTGAGCAGGTCTTTACACACATTTTCTGAGGCTGGCCTGATACATCCTGGAAGTTGTTAACCTGGTTCAGATTATTTATTTAAATCTAGTTGTGACAATATTTAAACATAAATTTAAGTAACTAGAAAAACTTTGAGCTTAACCAAAACCAAGAGTTGCAAGACTTTTAGATACTATTGATAAAGCCTATATGTAGTTTTAACCTACATTGGCTGCTTGTGTTTGATAGACATTCATTCTTAAGATTAGTGTTCTTGAATACGAATTACTGTGCGTTTTGATATAGTTACACTTTTTCCTGACTGTTTTACCTCGGTTCTGAACTCTGGTTTGCTGGGTAAAGCCCTGGCTAAACAAATTGCCCAGGTAAACTTAGCTAATCCCAGAGACTTTACTACCGACAAGCACCGCAAGGTAGATGACGAACCTTATGGGGGTGGTGTAGGGATGCTGATGAAGCCTGAACCAATTTTCAGTGCGGTGGAATCTCTCCCAGTTTTACCCCGGCGAGAAGTGATTTTAATGAGTCCTCAAGGACAAACCATCAATCAGCCCCTATTACGAGAATTAGCCAGCAATTACGACCAATTAGTGGTAATTTGTGGGCATTACGAGGGGGTAGATGAGAGGGTACTGCATCTTGTCACCCGTGAGGTATCTTTAGGGGACTTCATCCTCACAGGGGGAGAAATTCCGGCGATGGCGTTGATTAATGGTGTGGTGCGTCTCCTTCCGGGAACTGTGGCCAAAACCGAGTCCTTAACGGCCGAAAGTTTTGAAGAAGGACTATTAGATTACCCACAATACACCCGTCCCGCCGACTTTCGTGGTTGGAAAGTCCCAGATGTTTTACTATCTGGAAATCATGCTGCTATTGCCAAATGGCGTTATGAACAGCAGATAGACAAAACACGCGATCGCCGTCCTGATTTGCTCTCTAAATGGCAACAGGAGAGGCAGGGGGGCAGGGGGCAGGGGGCAGGGGGCAGGGAGCAGGGGGAGCAGGGGGAGACAAGGTAGACAAGTGTAGACAAGGTAGACAATAGAGAACATGAGAAAAACTGTTCCATGTTCTCTATTGACTAATGACTATTGACTATTGACTAAGACTCATGAACATCCGAATTGGTAACGGCTACGATATCCATCGACTGGTGAGCGATCGCGCTTTAATTTTGGGGGGAGTCCACATCCCTCATGAATTGGGTTTATTAGGACATAGTGATGCGGATGTACTAACTCACGCCATTATGGACGCAATGTTGGGCGCATTATCTCTAGGCGATATCGGTCACTATTTCCCGCCTACTGACCCCCAATGGGCTGGGGCAGATAGTTTAGTTTTGTTAAGCCAAGTAGATCAATTAATTCGTGATCAAGGCTGGAAAATAGGCAATATTGACTCAGTTGTAGTTGCAGAACGTCCCAAGTTGAAACCACACATTAAAACTATGCGTGACAAAATAGCAGATGTTTTAAAACTACAACCTAATCAGGTTGGTATTAAAGCCACAACCAATGAGAAACTAGGCCCAGAAGGACGAGAAGAAGGCATTTCTGCCTATGCTGTAGTCTTGCTGGTATCTTCTAATTAAGATCGTTTTCATCAGGGATTTTGCATGGTTAGTATATGCGTACCTGAGAATTAATTGAGCCAAGTGATTCAACTTTACTAGTTGCCTGGGAGAACTAAAACAATGGAAGCTGCTGCATTTCCAAGGGGTAATTATATTGCTGATATTGTTGTCTTAGATAAGCATGAGAGAATTGTTTTGTTGGTTGAAGTAAAGGCTAGAAAACTAGCGGCGAATGCTGACAAACAACAAGCTGTTCTTTTAATTAAACATTATTTAAACAATATTAATAAATGTAAGCAATTATCCTTCGGGAATAAGCCTTTTATTATGCTAGTAGACCTAGCAAGTATCATAATTTTTCAAGATACTAGTGAGAGTTATTCAGAACCTTTACTGTCCATGCAAACTAGCGATATTTTGAATAGTTATGACGGTACTTTCAGCGAATTGAGTAGTAAAAATCATATCTCAGGATTTTATTTAGAAACACTGGTGGAAGCTTGGTTAAGAGATTTAGCTTATCACTGGAAATCACTAGAACCACCGGCATCAGACAGGCTCAAAAACATCGGTTTATTGCAACTTATCGAAGGAGGAACTACTCTTTCTCAGGTAAATCTAGATGAAGATACTGTACGTTGAAACTAACTTCATTATGGGTATTGCTCAGGGACAAGATTTAGCAGCTATCGAACTGCTTAACAAAACGCCTAATTCACTGCGTATCCTCATACCTAATATATGCTTCTTAGAAGCTTTAAACACACTGGAAAAAGAAAAAAAGGATCGTTATGAATTCAAACAGGAATTAAATAAACAAATTAATAAATCCAAGCGAAACATAGCTTCTATTAATGCTCAAAATGCAGTTTTTCACTTAGAACAGACACTGATTCTAAATCAAGCTACACTTAATGAAATTAATTATCGCCTTTATGATGCTATAGATAAACTAATTGACAAAGCAGAAATAATAAATTTAAATAGCTACGTACTTAGAAACATCATAGAGCAGAATTTTATAGAGCCTGAAACACTACATATTAAAAATGACATTTTAGATAACCTAATTCTTAATTGCATTCTAAATCATGCAGATTTAAATAATCAATGTGAAAAGATATTTATGAGTAGCAACACCAATGATTTTGGTAAACAAGAAGTACAAGAATTGTTGCAAAGAAGTGGTATTAGATACTTTTCCCGAACTCAAGATTTTCTCGGTTGGTGGCAATCTCAAAATAATTAATTAAGTGAAAAATGTAAGATGATGTCAATCAAAAACACCTCTGTTAATATCATTAAACGTTTCTGGATACTAATAATTCTGGCTGTATTTACCGCCGCTACAGTTGCAGCTTGTAACCCAAATAGGCTGAAAATGAATGCTGATGCTGCACAAGTACCGCAATTAGTTACCAGTATTCTCAGTGATCCGAAAACTTTTAATTTAGCTCTCAGCCAAGAATCTCCTAATGTTTTTGGATTGACCTATGAGGGGTTAATTAACCAAAATGTTTTAACGGGTAAAGTTGAACCAGCTTTAGCAGAATCGTGGGAAATCTCTGAGGACAAGTTAAGATTTACATTCACCATGAGAGAGGGGTTGAAATGGTCTGATGGCAAGCCATTAACGGCTGATGATGTAGTTTTTACTTACAACGATATCTATTTTAATTCAGCGATTCCATCAGATGTAAAAGATAGTTTTAGAATAGGTGTAAATCGTCAGTTACCTACAGTTAAAAAAATCGACGATCGCCGTGTAGAATTTACTTTACCAGAACCCTTCAGACCGTTTCTTCTCAATGCGGGTACTCCTATCTTACCGTCCCATGCTTTAAAAGCATTTGTCCAACAAAAAGACCAAGAAGGTAAGCCTGTATTTTTAAGTAAATGGGGCGTTGATACACCTCCAGGAGAAATCATTGTCAACGGGCCTTATAAACTAGAACGCTATGATACTAGTGAACGGGTAATTTTTCGCCGCAATCCCTACTACTGGCGCAAAAATGCTCAAGGCCAACCACAACCTTACATTGAACGTATAGTTTGGCAAATAGTCGAAAATACAGATAATTCTCTACTACAATTTCGTTCCGGTGGACTAGATTCTGTGGGCGTTACAGCCGAATACTTTTCTTTATTGAAGGTGCAAGAAAAGCAGGGTAATTTCAAGATTTACGGCAAAGAACCAGGAACAGGCACAAATTTTGTTTTATTCAATTTAAATAAAGGTAAAAGAGACGGTAAACCACTAGTAGACCCAATAAAATCGCGTTGGTTTAATACAGTGGAATTTCGACAAGCAGTAGCCTATGCTATTGACCGTCAAACCATGATTAATAATACATTTCGTGGTTTAGGCGAAGCACAAAATTCACCAATTACAGTCCAAAGTCCCTATTATATTCCCCCAAAAGAAAATCTCAAAACTTACGATTACAACCCAGAGAAAGCCAAGGAATTGCTGAGAAAAGCTGGCTTTAAATATAACGAGCAAAATCAACTATTAGATGCTAATGGCAATCGTGTCCGCTTCACATTGCTGACTAATTCCGGTAATAAAATCAGGGAAGCCATCGGCTCACAAATTAAGCAAGACTTGGCTGTAATTGGTATGCAAGTTGATTTTACACCCTTGGCATGGAATACCTATACAGATAAACTTGCTAATACTCTCGATTGGGAAGCTTCTTTATTAGGTTTAACAGGTGGTTTAGAACCAAATGATGGGGCTAATGTGTGGTCGCCTGACGGTGGGTTACATATGTTTAATCAAAAACCCCAAGAGGGACAAAAACCAATTGAAGGTAGAGAAGTAGCACCTTGGGAAGCAGAAATTGGTAAGCTATATATCCAAGCTGCTCAGGAATTTGATGAAGCCAAGGTCAAAGAACTTTATGCCCAAACGCAAAGAATTACTCAAGAATATTTGCCGTTTATCTATTTGGTAAATCCATTAGCCATGACAGCAGTACGCGATCGCTTTGAAGGGATTCAATACTCAGCTTTAGGTGGTGCGTTCTGGAACATACATGAAATCAAAATTGTTAAATAGCGAATGGGGCATGGGGCATAGGGCATCGAAATCAGTCTCCCCAATCCCCAGTCCCCAGTCCCTAATCCCCATTTCCCAATCCCTAAATCTACCGTGACTCAACCAGAAACTTTGCGATCGCTCCTAGAGGCGGTTGCCAATGGTAAAGTTACCCCAGATATGGCTTTAAATTCTCTCAAGGATTTAGCCTATGAACCTGTGGGGGAGTTTGCCAAAATTGATCATCATCGTCACTTAAGAACTGGTTTCCCTGAAGTTATTTGGGGGCCAGGGAAAACACCAGCGCAAATTGCCCAAATTATGGAGGTTATGCGTCAGCGTAACCCTGTGGTGATGGCTACTCGCATTGAACCGGAAGTTTACAACGTATTACAACCAAAAATTCGGGGTTTACGCTACTACGAACTAGCGAAAATTTGCGCCATTACCCCAGATCAAATCGAACCGCAGTTTGATGGGTTGATCGGGATTCTCTCTGCGGGTACGGCTGATTTACCTGTGGCGGAAGAAGCCGCAGTTACGGCTGAACTTTCAGGATTTCGTGTGCTGCGACTTTGGGATGTGGGTGTAGCAGGCATTCATCGATTATTGAGTAACCGCCATCTAATTCAATCAGCGTCAGTATTAATTGTAGTCGCAGGGATGGAAGGGGCTTTACCTAGTGTGGTGGCGGGTTTAGCTGATTGTCCTGTAATTGCTGTCCCTACAAGTGTCGGTTATGGTGCTAGCTTTGGCGGTTTAGCACCATTATTAACTATGTTGAATTCCTGTGCGGCTGGGGTGGGAGTCGTCAATATTGATAACGGTTTTGGCGCAGCAGTGCTAGCTGGGCAAATTTTGCGAACAGCCGAGAAATTACGGATGGCATCCGCTACATCTTGAGTTATGACAGCGAGTGATTAGGGAGAAAAAGTTAAAAGGCAAAAGACAAAAATTTTTTGACTTTTTAATTTGGTCTTTTTGACACGCCCAAGTCTTAACTTAATTTATTACTCAAGATGAACTATTTTTGTGATTTAATATCTCAAACTTTTTGGGATTTACCTCCCAATGTCATTGTTCTAGCACAAAATGTTACCAACCCTGATGTCATCGGTCAGATGCAGAAAGTCTGGAATCAGTTTGTCCAAAGTGGTCAAATCTGGGCATTGTTGATTGGTGTAGTAGTTGGTTATGCCTTTAGAAACCTGACTAAGTACGGTTGACATGGGTAGCTATTAGGCAGTAGGAAGTCAAGAGGTAAAAGGCAAAAGACGTTCTTCTTTTGCCCTTTGGGTGACGCTCCTGCGTCGCTAACGCTGCGCTAACGCCATTTGCTTTATGCCGGGAAACCCTTTCGGCAGTTGCTCATGGGGGAAACCCCCAAGATCGCACTGCCGACGCTCCTGCGTCGCTAACGCTGCGCTAACACCATCGCAATGGCTCACCTTTTTACTTTTTACTTTTGCCTTTTATTGTATCTATGACCGAAAAACAAACGTGGAGTCAGAGGTTTGAATCAGCGTTGCATCCAGCGATCGCCAGTTTTAATGCCAGTATTAGTTTTGATATAGAGTTAATAGAATACGACCTCACAGGCTCTCAAGCCCATGCCCAGATGTTGGCGCAGACGGGAATTATTTCCCCAGCCGAAGGGGAACAATTAGTGGCTGGTTTGGAACAAATCCGTCAAGAATACCGCCAAGGGCAATTTCAACCTGGTATTGATGCCGAAGATGTTCACTTTGCTGTAGAACGACGCTTGACGGAAATTGTCGGTGATGTGGGGAAAAAACTACATACGGCGCGATCGCGTAATGATCAAGTAGGTACAGATACTAGGCTTTACTTGCGTGACCAAATTCAACAAATCAAACAGCTAATACGAGAATTTCAGGGCGTATTACTAGAGATTGCGGAACAAAATGTCGAAACTCTCATTCCTGGTTACACCCACCTACAACGCGCCCAGCCTCTAAGTTTAGCTCATCACTTGTTGGCTTACTTCCAAATGGCACAACGTGACTGGGAACGTCTAGGTGATGTTAATCGCCGGGTAAATATTTCGCCTTTGGGTTGTGGTGCTTTAGCTGGGACGACATTCCCCATAGATAGACATTACACCGCCAAACTATTGCATTTTGATGATATTTATGCTAACAGCTTGGATGGAGTGAGCGATCGCGATTTTGCCGTCGAATTTTTGTGTGCTGCTAGCTTGATTATGGTTCACCTGAGTCGGCTATCTGAGGAAATTATTCTGTGGTCATCAGAAGAATTTCGTTTTGTCACCCTCAAAGATAGCTGTGCTACGGGTTCTAGCATCATGCCACAAAAGAAAAATCCTGATGTGCCTGAATTAGTCCGGGGTAAAACAGGCCGAGTCTTTGGTCATCTCCAGGCTATGCTAGTGATTATGAAGGGACTGCCTTTAGCTTATAACAAAGATTTGCAAGAAGACAAAGAAGGTTTATTTGATAGCGTCAAAACCGTCAAAGCCTGTCTAGAAGCGATGACTATTTTGCTGCGTGAGGGTTTAGAATTCCGCACTCACCGCCTGAATGAAGCTGTCACAGAAGATTTTTCTAACGCCACCGATGTTGCGGATTATCTAGCAGCTAGGGGAGTTCCTTTCCGAGAAGCTTATAATCTTGTAGGGAAAGTAGTTAAAACCAGCATTGCCGCAGGTAAACTCTTAAAAGATTTAACCCTAGATGAATGGCAGCAATTACACCCAGCTTTTCAGGAAGATATTTATACAGCTATATCCCCAAAAACAGTTGTAGCCGCACGTAACAGTTACGGCGGCACAGGTTTTGAGCAGGTAAATAAAGCTATTTTGGCTGCCCGTAGTCAAATATCAGAGTAGGGAATGGGGGATGGGGAACGGGGAATGGGGAAAAACATTAATTATTTTGATGCCCAATGCGCGATGCCCAATACCCACCCCTAATTCACACCAAAAAGCGAAGCTTGATCAAGTGGCTTATTCAGCATCAATTGCTGCTGCGCCTTCATCTTCCTCATTCTTAGGTGATCTTTGTTGGAATCTTCTCTGCATCTTTCCGGTTGTAGTCCGTTTACGAAACTTTCGGGCATAGGCCTGGTTTCGTAGCGCCTTTTCTTTTTTTGGGTTACGGCGCTTTGCCATATTCACCTCATGAATAAACAACAGAATAAGTGTCTAGGCATTTAGTAGACAATATCAGCTACTAGTGTTGTTGATAAAGTTTTAGCCTAGATTATAACTGGAGATAGTTTGAACAGCATACCATGCTACCCTATTTAACCGAAGAATGTCAATATTTGCTAAAACGAGAAGAATTTTACTGTTATCCTAGTGATGATATTTATAGATAAAAATAGTATTTTTTACAAAAATTATTAATTTTCCCAGAAATAAATCCTAAATGAACAGGAATCTGTAATTGTTTGTCGCATATTAGATTATATAAACTAATGTACTAACCATATGAGTTTAACAATTAATTTTAATCTCAAATTAAGTCAGAATTAAAGATAAATATTGATGGACTAATTGAGCTAAAATCTAGGAGTTTTTCATAAATATAGATAATATATCTAGATATAACTATTTTTTTGTTACAATGTACTCTCAAAATCATGAGCCTATTTGTTTAAAGCAAAAATCAACTTTTTCAATAGTTGATTTCATGCTCATGTGATTTGATTAAATTACACATTATATACATTTTCAGATTGAAAGTTCTTGCTTTTTTTGCGACACCCGTCCAATCTGCACGTAGTCTGTGGCGTATTGGACAAGCTGTATTAGGAGTTATTTTCCGTCACCCGATTACAGGAACAAGTATCATCCCGATATTACCTGACGGGCGAATTGTATTGATTAGGCGGCGTGATGATGGCCTTTGGGCTTTGCCTGGGGGTATGGTGGACTGGGGAGAAGATATTCCCAGTACCATCCATCGGGAGTTAATGGAAGAGACTGGACTAGAAGTAGCGCGTATTAACCGTTTGGTAGGAGTTTACTCTTCTCCCGAACGCGATCCCAGAATTCATTCAATTTGTGTGGTGGTGGAAGCGGAAGTCAAAGGGAATATGGCTATTCAGGATGAATTAGAAGTGATGGAAATCCAAGCTTTTAGTCGTGACTCCCTCCCTCATGAACCAATGTCTCATGATCACGCCCGCCAATTACGTGATTATTTAAATGGTTTGACAACACTAGCTTAAAGGCTCAAGTAGGGAGGTGTCAGATTCGAGAAAAAATACTTTTGCTGATGGAGTGAAGTTTTAAGGTAAAATTAGCAACTTAGATTGAGACTAAAGATGCTAATTTCATACTGAGAAATTCACTGTATAGGTTGCTAAATCAAGATGGATATGTTCTTACGTAACGCCCGGAGGAAACTTTCTCAAGGGCTATTATTCTGGCGTGAGGCTGGTGAAGGGATACCTGTGGTGCTTTTACATGGAAGTTGGTGTGAAAGTAGCCAGTGGGTGGGGGTGATGGAGACGTTAGCGAAGGATTTTAACTGCTTTGCGCCAGATTTATTGGGGTTTGGAGAGTCAGAAAATCCTAACGTTCATTACTCAATTGATTTGCAAGTGGAATGTATTGCTGAATTTTTGCAGGCTTTGAAATTAGAAAGAGTCTATTTAGTCGGACATTCCCTTGGGGGTTGGCTTGCTGCTAGTTACGCGCTGAAATATCCCGAACAGGTTGCTAAGTTAGTTTTATTAGCACCAGAAGGTGTAAAAATTCCGGGACAGGAAGCCGAGTGGCGGAGAATGCAGAAGTTAGTCAAGCGATCGCCTGTATATTTTAAGATAATGCGATCGCTGCGATTTTTAACTAAAATTTTTGGTCTAGATAAGAAAATTGACCAGGATTGGCAAACATACCAAAAGGTCAAGCAATTTCCCACAGCTTGCCAATTATTATTTCAACGACAACAGCCGGAAATCACCGCCGAATTATTACAAGACCGACTCTCTGAAATCGAAATTCCGGTGTTAATTCTACAAGGTGGTAAAGATTCTGCGGATGCTTTAACTCGCAGTGAAGTTTACAGTAAACTGATTTCTCAAGCAGAATTGCGAATGATTGCCCACGCTGGAAATGATTTACCACAATCTTGTGTTGGTGTTGTAGCTGGAGATATTCGGGATTTTATTTTAGGCAATAGGGGCTAGTCCATTTATATTGTTAGTTGCTTAAAATAAAATTACCCATAAATCAGCAGACAAGGGGCGAAGAATGTCAATCGTCAAAGTTGAAGTAAATTTATCTTCAGAAGATTTGCTCAAGGCAGTTGAACAATTAAACTTGTCTGAATTAGAACAATTTGTATCACAAGTTATTGCTTTACAAGCCCAGCGTAAAGCTACTCGACTACCACAGACGGAAGCGGAATTATTACTCAAAATTAATCAAGGTATTCCCGCACATATACAGAGAGATTATGAAGAGTTAGCGGCTAAAAGAGATGACGAAATTCTCACAGAAGATGAACATCAACAGTTATTGCAACTAACTCAAAACATAGAACAATTACAAACACAGCGTATAGAGAATTTAGCAGAGTTAGCAAAACTGCGTGGAATTTCACTAGTTACATTGATGAAAGATTTAGGGATTGAAGTCACAGGCGATGTCTAACAAAAGAGTGACTACACAGCAAAAAAAGTTAGTAGCCACAAGGGCGAAAGGATGTTGTGAATATTGTAAAAGCCAAGAACGTTTTGCTATGCAAGCTTTTGCTGCTGAACATATCATCCCTAGAAGTCAAGCAGGAGAAACTAGTCTAGATAATTTAGCTTTATCTTGCCAAGGTTGTAACAACCACAAATATAATAAAATTCAAGGTAGTGACCCGGTAAGTGGTGAAATTGTACTTTTGTTTAACCCACGACAACAACTGTGGGATGAGAATTTTACATGGAATCATGACTTCACTTTAGTTATAGGTTTGACTCCCACAGGTAGAGCGACTGTAGAAACTCTACAGTTAAATAGAGAAGGTGTAGTGAATTTGCGCCGAGTGTTATATTCAATTGGTGAGCATCCGCCAAGTGATTAACTTAAGTTTGATGTATTTTTTGCATTCCCCAAAAGATTAAATTTGCTTCTACTATCAAACGTTGAGCGATTTCAGGATATAAGACTTGCAGATAGTTAAATAATAAAGTGCGATCGCCTCCTTTCATCGCCACTTTCCCATCAGGAAACAATCGCCACCAATCCTCAAGAAAATCTTTAATTCCAGATAATAAAGTGTAAATTACACCGCTTTCAATTGCTTGTGGTGTATTGAGTGCAAAACGTGGCGGTAAAGATTGCAGAGTGTCTATATTTAAGTGCGGTAATTGTTCCGTTTTTTGACCTAAACTCGCCAACTGTAAACCCAACCCCGGCAAAATCGCCCCACCAACTAAACACTGATTTGCATCCGCAGAGGTAAAAGTCAGTGCTGTCCCTGCGTCAATTACCAACATCGGGAAACCCCAAGTCATCCCCGCACCCCACAAAGCCAAAGCGCGGTCAATTCCCAATGTCGGATATGTCTGTTTGAGGGGTACTTGGTCTAAAGTCAGAACACGCACATGAGGATATGTTTCCCAAATGGCGGTTTGCTTGGGTACGACAGAGGCGATAACTACAGGTAGGGGAGTGCTGAGTGCTGTTAGCGATAGCGCGGCGTTTAGCCGGTGCTGAGTGAGGAGTGAAATAATTTCTTTTTCCCAATCCCCAGTCCCCAATCCTTCTTCATTTTGAATTTTGAATTTTGAATTTTGAATTGATTCCTCCCCAGTCCCCACCAAAGTTTCCCCAATGAATAAACCCCAATGTAGCCGTGAGTTACCGATTTCTACGGCTAGCCAGGCTTTCTCAGTGTATGTTGGATGTTGGTACGGTTTCACACTTTTGATTTTTTTAACTTATCAATAGATTTTTTAATAAAAGTTAACAATAAACTCGTGCCACAATAAGACTAGAGGAATAAATACTCATTGTGTTAAGGAGATAGTTATGGTAGCAGTCACCGATAAAACTGAAAAACGGCTCACCATACAGACTGGAGAAATTGCGGAAGATACTACCACCATCCGTTCTCTAGATTGGGATCGCGATCGCTTTGATATTGAGTTCGGTTTACAAAACGGTACCACCTATAACTCATTTCTGATACGCGGTGAGCAAACAGCCTTAGTAGACACCTCCCACGAAAAGTTCCGTCAACTCTATTTTGATACCCTCACAGGCTTAATTAATCCCACTGATATAGATTATTTGATTGTGAGCCACACCGAACCAGACCACAGTGGCTTAATTAAAGATTTGTTGCAGATATCGCCAGAAATTACAGTTGTGGCTTCTAAGGTAGCAATCCAATTTCTGGAAGACTTAGTACATCAACCATTTAAGCGTAAGATTGTCAAAAATGGCGATCGCTTGGATTTAGGTAACGGTCACGAAATCGAATTTGTCATCGCCCCGAATTTACACTGGCCTGACACCATCTTTAGTTTCGACCACAAAACCCAAATTCTTTACACCTGCGATGCGTTTGGAATGCACTATTGTTCCGACAGCACCTTTGACGACGATTTAAAAACCATTGAAGCAGATTTTCATTATTACTATGAATGCTTAATGGGGCCAAATGCGCGGTCGGTATTATCTGCACTCAAACGGATGGGAGAACTACCCGCAGTGAAAATGGTCGCCACTGGTCACGGGCCTTTGTTGTTCCATAACGTGGAAGAATTAATTGGACGTTACCGGAAATGGAGTCAAACCCAAAACAAAGCCGAAAACACTATTGGGATATTTTACGTTTCTGAGTACGGTTATAGCGATCGCCTCGCCCAAAGCGTTATCAACGGTATCAATAAAACAGGCGTAGCTGTGGAAGTAGTAGATTTAGGTTCAGGGATAGACTTACAAGAACTGCGCGAATTAGTGGGACGCTGTACCGGAATAGTAATTGGTATGCCACCAGTTTCTGGTAATAGTAGTATTCAAGCTGCCCTAAGTACAGTTTTAGGTTCTGCTAAAGAAAAACAAGCCATCGGTATCTTTGAAACAGGCGGTGGTGATGATGAACCGATAGATCCTTTACTGACCAAATTCCGCAACTTAGGTTTAGTCACAGTTTTTCCAGAAATTCGGATTAAACAAACACCCACGGAAAACACTTACAAGCAGTGTGAAGAAGCGGGGACAGACTTAGGTCAGTGGGTAACACGCGATCGCAGTATTAAAGCGATGAAATCCCTGAGTGCAGATTTAGATAAAGCCTTGGGGAGACTAAGCGGCGGACTATACATTATTACAGCCCAAAAAGGCGAAGTTTCCAGCGCGATGTTAGCGTCTTGGGTTAGCCAAGCCAGCTTCAAACCCATAGGATTATCCATTGCCGTAGCTAAGGATAGAGCAATTGAATCTCTAATGCAAGTAGGCGATCGCTTTGTCCTCAACGTTTTAGAAGAAGGTAATTATCAAACCCTGATGCGCCACTTCTTAAAACGATTCGCCCCTGGTGCAGACCGCTTTGAAGGAATCAGAACCCAAAAAGCCGAAAATGGCGCGCCCATCCTCGCTGATGCTTTAGCTTACATGGAATGTGAAGTCCAAAGCCGGATGGACTGCGGTGATCACTGGGCAGTATACAGCACCGTCTACGCAGGACGGGTATCTAAACTCGAAAGCTTGACAGCCGTCCACCACCGCAAAGTCGGAAACCACTACTAAAAAACAAGTTCGTAGTAAGGACTTCAGTCCTTAGAAACATCAGGACTAAAGTCCTTACTACGAACCTTAAATTACTGCATCAAAATTTGTCGAGTCAAAATACTCATCACTTCACCTGGATTTTCTGTTGGTAGCAATGGACTCCAATCACCGACATTAGCATAGCCAAGCATATGCAAGTAGTGAATCGTACTGTTGACGGCTTTAGGCGAACCAATTAGCAAATGTTTAATCGGTTCTCTTTGGGGAAATAGCTGTTGTGGTAATTGCTGGCTGCTTGGAAAACTGACATCTTTGTGGAATTGGGCAAATTTTGTTAAATATGCGAACATAGCAGTTAAACTCCAGTTTGGGTTTTGATAAAAGCGATCGCTGTCTTCTTGCCGGAATTGCACGATCGCTTTTATTCTGTTTGGGTTTTAAATAAAGGCGATCGCTGTTTTCTGAGTGGAATTTGGCGATCGCCTTTATTTATGCCTTAATATTAAAGTATAATTTTATACTTGTCAATACATAAAAAAGGATTTTTTTGATAAAATCATAAGTTTTAATAGAGCGAAATAGTATTATTTCTTAATATAATTAACTTAGAAAAATTATTTATAAAATCATGAATAATTCTTGTTAATACGTAGTAAAACCTGATAAAATTAATCACAAATAATCAAAATTTTGTTATATTTTTTTTTGAAACGCGACTCTATTTATTACCAAATTTTCAAACGATTTCCAGCATTAATATTTGAACTAGTTGATAATCGTCCTGCACAGGCGCAAAACTATCGATTTGAATCAGTCGAAGTCAAAGAAACCGCCTCTCGCATTGATGGTGTTTTCTTACCACCAGAAGATGCAACGCCCAAAGTTATCTTTTTTGCTGAAGTACAATTTCAGAAAGACGAAAGTCTTTATCATCGCTTTTTTACCGAGTCGCTCACCTATTTGTACCGTAATCAATCTCAATACGATGATTGGTACTGTGTAGTAATATTTCCATCACGGAGTTTAGAGCCAAGCGATAAAATAACTCATCGCATATTTTTAAATAGCGACCAAGTGCAACGCATTTATTTAGATGAATTAGGGAATTCTGATACTCTACCAATCAGCATCAATTTAATGCAGTTGACAACCGCATCCTCTGAAACAATGGCAGAGCAAGCCAAGCAACTAATTCAACGGGTAAAATTAGAAGAAACAGGCACACTGCCGAAAACCGAAATCATCGAAATCATTACGACAATTGCTGTGTACAAGTTTTCGTCTTTGAGTAGAGAGGAAGTAGAAGCTATGCTAGGACTGAATATAGAGCAGACAAGAGTATATCAAGAAGCCAAAGCTGAAGGTTTAGAACAAGGTCGAGAACAAGGTCGAGAAGAACGGGAAGCTGAACTTTTGCCAGTTATCGTTCCAGTGTTACTTAAAACTGGGATGAGTGTAGAACAGATTGCTCAACAACTCAATGTTACTGTGGAATCTGTGGAGAAATATAGATAAGATATACCTCTGATGAGTTATGGCGATCGCACCCCATCTTAAAATTTAGGGGTAAAGATTCGTTCTCTACAATTGACTAGACAAAAATTTCATCCTGATCCCCCTAAATCCCCCTTACAAAAGCAGGGCTGTTTCATTCCCTAAAAGTCCATAATTTACAAGCGTATCAATCAAAAAAATCAGGTAGTTCAACAACTTAATTTCCTGATAAACCAGGCGATCGCACTTAAATTTTCTCCTTGAAACAGTAATTTTTCGATTGCCGACTCACTAAAATTTCTGGCTGATACTCTTGACAAAATCCTAATCTGAGCGAATGAAACAGCCCTGCCTTACAAAAGGGGGATTTTTGATTCTTGCTCCCCTTCCCTTTTTACTTTTTACCCTTTCCTTCCTCATCCTCCAAACTTTTAGCCCGTTGCAGCACAGGGAAGCATTGGTTAATCAACCAAATCATCACCTCAATAGCTGAGTCGCCCTGTTGAATGCGGCTTTTAGCTTGGACACCTAAAAGTAGAGTTTGCAGAACTAACAACAAAGCAATCACTTTTCTTATTTTGTTTTTCATCGAAAGAAATTTTCTAATGGATGGAATAGACAGTTTTTTAGATGGCTGCGTGGACATTGTTAAATCTCCCTGCGTGTCGATGATTCAAAAAATATCCATTCCACCCCATCACTAACTAGACGCTAGTCAATGCAGATAAATGCGAGTATGAATTTGCACACCTAAAATTTTTCTACAACTGGTTGAGAAATTGCCGTTATATCAACAAAGTCTGTCGTTGCGGACTGAATATTGTCTGTGTAACCGTAAATTCCATTCACTCGGTGTAGAATATGGCTACGCAACACAACCGCACTGATGAATCAACCACGTAGACCTAAAGGTTTTCTTGCTAGTAAGGAAGGTTTAGAAAAACTCCAAGCAAAAAAGCGTGAGAAACGTTTTACTTATGAAGACATCAGAAAAGAAGCAAAGGTAACTATTGATCAAGTTAAACGGCTATTTAACCCAAAATGGGGATACAAAATTGGCTCAGAACCTATTGAGTTAATTGCTGCTGTTCTTGACTTGAAGCCAGAGGAAATTGTTGGTGTTGATGTGTGGAATGCGCCAAGTAATGATACTAAGTTAGAAGCTACACAAATTAACTGGCGTGAAGTTTGCATCACCATGCTGAAAAATCAGCAGGAAGCAGCAAGACTCAGACGCAAAGCGACAGAACAAGGTTTTGAAGTTAACGTTTATGTTCCTTTGGGGTTAGTGGAACGCCAACAGCAGCAACGCCGACAACTAAATGAACAGCCAGACAGAGCAAATGTTTATGAGTTAACGCCAGAAGTCATAGTCAAAACCTATGAACATGACGCATTTCTACAAGAAGTAATTACACAACAGCCAAGCGGAAATAATCAACATATTGCTGTCATTGGTGAACCAGGAGCAGGTAAGACTACTTTATTGAGTACAATAGCTGCCTTTATTCAAAACAACACTCAAGATTTACCCGTCTGTATTTCTCTCGCCAACTTACAGGGAAGAACAATTGAGGAATATTTACTCAAGCAATGGCTGACTGATGCGATGAGATTAGTTAAATCTGATGCTGTCGTCACGCCAGAAATTGAACGTCAATTACTTGAATGTTTTGGTAAAGGGGGAGTTTGGCTATTGTTAGATGGTGTGGATGAAATGGGTGAAAATTCACCTGTGCAAGCATTAGCCAAAATTAATCGAGAACTGACAGCATCTCTGAGACAGGCGCGGGTAGTATTAACTTGTCGCTTAAATGTTTGGGATGCCCAGGTTAATAATACACTCACAGGATTTGATACTTATAAAACTCAAGAGTTTAAACCAGAACAAATTGATGATTTTATTCAACAGTGGTTTGAGCGTGCTGGCAATTTAGCGAAAGGGAAGACACTACAGGATAAATTAAAAGCAACTCAACATGAAAATATTCGTAAGTTGGTGACGAATCCTCTGCGTTTGTCGCTGTTGTGTCAGACATTCTATTTAGATAAGCAGGGAGAACTACCAGAAACGAAAGCAGCACTTTATCAGAGATTTACCCGCTATTTTTATGAATGGAAATCGGATTTATCTACTGAGTTGTGTAACTCGGATGATTTAAAAGATGAATTACACCAAGCTTTAAGCAAATTAGCTTTTGCAGGTATTAACAGTCCTGCACGGTTTCGCTTTACAAGTAGTTTAGCACGTCAAGAAATGGACGAGAGATTATTTAAATTAGCTTGTGAGGCTGGTTGGTTAAATTTAGTAGACAGAGTAGCTGAAACTGAGGATGAAGTTTATGCTTTCTTTCATCCCAACTTTCAAGAATATTTTGCTGCGTTAAAAGTTAAAGATTGGCGGAAAGATTTCTTGAATCATGTTCCTGATAATACAAAAAAAAGAATTTACCGCATTTTTGAACCACAATGGAGAGAGGTAATTTTGCTGTGGTTGGGAAGAGAGGATGTGGATGTGAGTAAAGAGGATAAGGAAGCATTTATCCAAAAAATTTGCGAATTTTTACAGCCTAAAAATAAAGTTGAAGGAGCATACGCTAGTAAAGCCTATATTTTAGTGAAGAATGGAATCAAAGAATTTTTAGGTTGTAGTCTTAATCAGATAATACAATTTGATGAAGATTATTATGAACTAAAATTTAATTTTTTATATCCACATTTTTATCATAATTTTTATTATAATCATTTATTCCTTTCTCCTCCATATTTGAGAGTTCCTGAAGAAATGTATGAATATTTACAATTTCCTCTGCAATCTAAAAAAGAAATGTGGGGTATGCAATTTTCATATTTTGGCGACATTTCAGGTTTAGATATATTAAATGCACTACGGAAAAAAGTTAAAATTTCTTTTGATAGAGTTCAATCAGTTCATGATCTTCTGGAAATTTTTCAAACACAATTTAATCATCATGAATTAATATGTGAAGCAGCATTGGAGAGCCTAAAATCTATTTTAGAGGAAGTAAACTACTCTGTAAGTTTATCTAGCCTAGTAGTTAGAAGTTTAAAAAATCATGTAGATAAACATCAGACCGATCCTTATGGTATATGTCACGATATTCTTTTTTACTGCGCCGAAAATATGTCCTACCCAGATTTTTACGATGCGTGGTATCAAGAAAATCGTGAAGAAGTCATTTGTACTTATGTTGACTTACCCCAAGGCTTGCAAGCTGCAATTAACAAAGACTCTCAACTTAGCCAAAACATTCACCTAATCTGTATCGACACGAGTAAATTCATCGAGCCAGATAACCCAGCAGCCGAAATTTATGCCGAAATGGTTAGCCAAGGTTGCCCAGAACGTACTTCTGGCGAACCAAACAATATGTTAGCTTTAAAAGTTTATTTCAAACTACTAAAAACTGACAAACGAGTAGTTTTAGTATTTTACGCAGGTGCAACTAATCCTACAGGTGAGGCGACATACAGCCAAGCGTTTCTCAACGCCATCAGCAAATTTGAAGGTACAATTTGTTTGATTAGCGACCCCATACCAAACTACAACACCCTCAAAGTCTTTACACTCAACCAATCAGTTAATGAAATTTTAGAATGGTTGCGGCGTAGTTGTTGATTATGTAGTCGATACATTGGCAATGTCAGGCAATACAATCTTGATGTTAGTCGGTACAATCACAATGTTACGCAATACATTGGCAATGTCAGGCGATACGTTCACAATGGTGATGCAACATAAGCAAGTGCCTCATAAATATCAGCTTCTTTCAGATAAGGATACGCTTTGAGGATATCACTATTACTGTGTCCAGATGCCATTAAACCGACGATAGTACCAACAGTAACGCGCATTCCCCCAATGCAGGGTTTACCACCCATCACCTCTGGATTACGGGTAATTCTGGTGAGATTTTGCATATTTGCTACCTAAAATACTCATATTGTATCTAGAACAATATTTGACTCCCGCAATTTTAATGAGTGTGGCATCGAGTATGGCTTTATTGTAACAGCGTTATTTGAGGCGATCGCTCTGTTCATGGATGATGTAAGGTGTCTCAAAGATATTTAGAATTACTAAACATTTATCTTATTCATAATAAACGCTGAAAATCGAATCCGACACATTAAGCTTTAATGATAAATAGCTACCGATTTACTACAATTGTCTACCCTGCCTACACTATGGCAACGCTTTAAACCCAGCAATAAACTTATCAAAAAATACTACTAAAACAAGTGACATATGATACAAGTAAATAAACCCCGTGACATTCAAGTCATGCCCATCGGTACAGATACAACAATTGTGCGATCGCGCAGCTGGTCTAGATTAAGATTTGAAATTGAATACGCTCTGGCTAAGGGTACGACTGCTAATTCTTACTTAATTCAAGGTGATAAGGTTGCGTTAATTGACCCGCCTGGGGAAACTTTTACGCAAATTTACTTAGAGGCTTTACAGCAAAGATTTGATGTCAAAGCCATTGATTATGTGATTCTCGGTCACGTTAACCCCAACCGCGCCGCTACTTTAAAAGCTTTACTAGAAATTGCACCCCAAATTACTTTTGTCTGTTCCAACCCAGGGGCAATTAACTTGCGGGGGGCGTTAGAAAATCAAGACTTGCCAATTCTCGTCATGCGGGGCGATGAAACCCTAGATTTAGGCAAAGGTCATCATTTACAATTCATCCCCACACCCAACCCCCGTTATGCAGATGCTCTCTGCACCTACGACCCCCAAACGGAAATTCTCTACTCTGATAAACTATTCGCGGCGCATATTTGCGGCGACCAAGTATTTGATGAAGGTTGGCAATCAATTAATGAAGACCGCCGCTATTATTTTGATTGTGTAATAGCACCCCACGCCAAACAAGTTGACACCGCCCTCGATAAACTCGCTGATTTACCCGTGCGGATGTACGCTACCGGACACGGGCCGATAGTGCGTTACGGCTTAATTGAACTAACTCACGCCTATCGAGAGTGGATTCAACAACAAGCTTCGGCTGACTTGACAGTAGCGTTGATTTATGCTTCGGCTTATGGGAATACAGCGACATTGGCACAGGCGATCGCGCGTGGTATTACTAAAGCTGGGGTTGCTGTGGAGTCAATTAACTGCGAATTCACTGAACCAGAAGAAATTCGGGCGGCTGTGGAAAAATCTGCGGGTTTTGTTATTGGTTCACCTACCCTCGGCGGTCACGCACCTACACCCGTACAAACAGCGTTAGGAATTGTGTTATCTACTGCCACTAACAATAAACTAGCTGGTGTATTTGGTTCGTTTGGCTGGAGTGGGGAAGCTGTCGATTTAATTGAAAGCCGACTCAAAGACGCAGGTTATCGCTTTGGTTTTGATACCATCCGCGTGAAGTTCAAACCCAACGAAGCAACATTGCAGTTGTGTGAAGAAGCGGGAACTGACTTTGCCCAAGCCTTGAAGAAAGCCAAGAAAGTCCGCACCACCAGTCAACCCGCCACCAACGTCGAACAAGCAGTGGGACGCATTGTGGGTTCGTTGTGTGTTGTCACCGCCAAGCAAGGAGATATATCTAGTGCAATGTTAGCCTCTTGGGTGGCGCAAGCTAGCTTTAGTCCCCCTGGTTTAACTATTGCTGTGGCTAAAGATAGGGCTGTAGAAAGCTTGACACACTCAGGCAATAAATTCGTTCTCAATGTCTTGAAAGACGGGAATCATTTAGGCTTAATGAAACATTTCCTCAAACCCTTTGGCCCTGCACAAGACAGATTTGCTGATGTAGCGACGGAAGAAGCTGTTAACGGTAGTCCCATCCTCAAAGATGCACTAGCCTACTTAGAATGTTCAGTGCAGAACCGTATGGAATCAGGCGATCATTGGTTAGTGTACGCAACTGTAGATAATGGCAGGGTGTTAAATCAGGATGGTGTGACAGCCGTGCATCATCGTAAGTCCGGCAATCATTATTAAATGGGCATGGGGTATGGGGTATGGGGTATAAAGTTCGCCTCACTGATGAGCAGTTTTATCAAGTCTGTATGGCGAATCGGGATTTAAATTTAGAATTGAGTGCTACTGGAGAACTAATCCTTTGTCCACCAATAGGCGGAGAAACTGGTATACTCGAAGCCAACTTGATTACTAATTTGAGTCTTTGGAATCGCCAAACAAAATTAGGAATAGTGTTTAGTTCTTCAACAATCTTCAGCCTACCGAATGGGGCGAAGCGATCGCCTGATGCAGCTTGGGTACAATTATCACGATGGGAAGCACTAACTATCGAAGAACGCGAACAATTTCCGCCACTAGTACCAGATTTTCTGATAGAACTGAGATCCAAGAGCGATCGCCTTAAGACTCTCCAAGATAAAATGCAGGAATATCTAGATAATGGCTTGCGTTTAGGTTGGCTCATTAACCCTCAAGATGAAGAGGTAGAAATTTATCGTCAGGGACACGCCAAAGCAATAGTGAAAATGCCAAGTCTGCTATTGGGGGAAGATGTTTTACCTGGGTTTGAGTTGCAGGTATAAATTACCAAGCATAACAATAGTGAATACAAGTATAAATTTGGGATAAATCCTGATATCACCTCATAAAGTTTCAGTAAAAATACTGTGCTTAACCTTTATTTAACCTTTAGTTAAATCAAACTTAACTTTAAATCGTTAGCTTTGCCTCTGTAACCGTAATTGATAGCCCTTCTCATTGCGGGTTAGAAGAGGCATGGGAGCAAGGGGGAAGACTGAGACGGAGTGTACTCCGCCCCAGATTGAGTTCCCTATAAGGACAAGGCTTGATACCCATGTTACCCCTGCTCCCTTCCCCTCCGCCTCTTCGGTAATTGCACCCATTGATTTAGTCTGATTGACAAAACACATGAAAAGTCCACTAGGCAGAATTTTAGCCGAGTGGAAATATTCTCATGTCTTCAATTGGTGGCAAAAGGTCAAAAGTTAAGCGATTTCACCATTCACTACAATCATGACTATCAAAAAGCTTATTAGCCTACTAGTTCCCACCGCGATTTTGCTGGGAGGAATGGCGACTCCAGCCGCAGCGTTAACATTAAAAACTCTTGGTACTTACAGCACAGGCTTATTTGGTGCAGGTGGAGCAGAAATCCCTACCTATGACCCTGTGAATCAAAGACTGTTTGTAGTCAATGGTGGTACTAGCAGTATTGATGTCATTAATATCAGTGACCCAACTTCACCTTCGTTATTCAAGACTATAGATATTACACCCTATGGTGGCGGTGTTAATAGCGTTACCTTCAAAAACGGGCTACTTGCGGCGGCTGTGCAAGGAATATCTCCTCAAGACTCCGGTAAGGCTGTATTTTTTAACGCTAACGGTGATTTTCTCAATTCTGTCACTGTGGGAGCATTACCTGATATGCTCACATTTACACCCGATGGGACTCGTGTGTTAGTGGCGAATGAAGGTGAACCAAATAGTTATGGTAAGCCTGATAGCATCGACCCAGAAGGCTCAGTCAGTATTATTAATATTGCGGATTTTAGTGTCATCAACGCTGGTTTTAACCAATTTAACAGCCAAATTGACCAGTTACGCGCGTCAGGAGTGAGAATTTTTGGCCCTAATGCTACCGTCGCTCAAGATTTAGAACCAGAATATATCACCGTCTCTGCCGATTCGACAAAAGCTTGGGTATCATTGCAAGAAAATAATGCGATCGCTGTCCTTGATTTGATTAACAATCAAATTACCGATATTCTGCCTTTGGGCTTCAAGGATCATAGTTTACCAGGCAATGGCATTGATGCGAGCGATCGCGATAACACTATCAATATCACTAACTGGCCAGTCTTGGGGATGTACCAACCCGATGGTATAGCTTCCTATCAAGTCAATGGTAAAACCTATATTGTCACAGCAAATGAAGGTGATGCGCGTAGCTATGAAGGTTTTGCAGAAGAAGTCAGGGTGGGTAATAACGCTTATCAACTCGACCCTACAGCCTTCCCTAATGCTGTTGTCTTAAAACAAAATAGTAATCTGGGGCGTTTAACAGTCACCAATACTTTAGGTGATACAGATAATGATGGTGATTATGAGCAGATTTACGCTTTTGGTGGTCGTTCCTTTTCTATCTGGGAAGTGGATGAAGCTACAGGTAAACTTCAACAAGTTTATGACAGTGGCGACGACTTTGAGCAAATTACCGCCCAACTTCTACCCAATTTTTTCAATTCTGATCATGGAGTAAATAACTTTGATAACCGCAGCGACAACAAAGGCCCAGAACCAGAAGATGTCAAAATTGCGGAAATTAACGGACGCTTTTACGCTTTCGTGGGTTTAGAGCGTATCGGTGGGGTGATGGTTTATGATATCACCGACCCAACAAAACCCGTTTACGTTAAATATGTTAACAATCGTGACTTCTTAGCTGACCCAGCAAGTTCAGCCGTGGGAGATTTAGGCCCCGAAGGTTTACTGTTGATTTCAGCCGCAAATAGTCCTAATGGTAAACCTTTGTTAGTTGTCTCTAATGAAATTAGCGGAACCACAACTTTATTTGCGATTGAAGATAATTCTCAATCTGTACCTGAACCTGGGGTGATTTTGGGTTTATTATCAGTTGTCACAATGGGTATGCTGAAATTCCAGCGTCAACGATAAAGCAGATTCTCTTCAGAAACATCAAATACCCCGATTTCTCAATCGGGGTTTGAAACACCAACAAATCACAAACTAGGCTAATCTTTTCTCTAAATATTGACCAATCATTACCTGCTCACCCGCACGAGAAATAATGGTTTGTCGGGTGCGATATTTGCTACCAACTAGCTTTAACTCTTCCTCAAAAACTGAATTGTTATACTCTGTCCGCAGACATAGAGTTTTGCTGTTAGGGAAAGAATACTTGGCGGTAATGGGTTCAGAAGTGGCAAAACCGCGATCGCGATACAATATATTTCCTAACGCACCAAATAATGTCGAACCTGCGGATTCATTCTTATTAGTTAAGCTATTTTTACTACACCAACTAACTTCCGCACCACCAACCAACATCATTGTGTCGGTTAAATTGTGCATTTGAGCTAGCCTTTGTAATTCCTCACACCCTGACTCTAAAAATCGGATGGCGATCATACTCTCTACTTCTTTGGTATTCCCGTCTGGAAGAGTATAGTAACGCCTTTCCGAGAGCCACTGACCAACTGATGCTTGAAAAAATTCGATGATTTGGGACTCATCAGCAGTTTGTGCAATTGTTAGGGGTGATATCACGCGTAATTGTCCTCACCTAAAAGGAATAAAAATTGGACTTATCATATATAATACATTGGGCTAAAATGCAATTCCACTTTAAAATTTTTAATACATCGCGAAAATACTGAGAATCAGCAGTGATTACAGAGGTATTTTTGTTACGATAGAGTTTGTATTTAGTAAAACTAAATATTCCTTTCCCAAACAATGGCGACAGCAGCATCTAGAAGATCAATTGTTATGTGATATCTATTGATGATGAATGCTAGGTTTTAGCGGTATGCCAGATTGTTTTGGCTAACTGATACTAGAAACTTTCTGTCTGTAATACTAGCAAGATAACAGTAAAAAAAATTTTTGACATTACTTTGTCATTATTTTGTGACCATAGTAATATTTAGCACCAAAAGTTTATCAAACAACTTTATGACTTTCTATGTTTACCAACCGATAACATAATATATGGATTTGTTTAGTAATAGAAAGCTGTGAATCAAAAACTTGTTTAAACAAGCTAAATCGATCATTCAGACCCAAAATTACAGCAAAAACCGATGAAGCAGCAAACTTACACTCCCACTTGGCAATTAAATCAGACAATTTTTGATGAGAATCAGAAAAATCATTCCAAAAAAAGCAGGATTTTCCATTACTTATTAATGTTTTGTTTGTTGAGTACAGGGATATTCACAGCTAGTTGTGGTTCTCTACCGAAAGAATCAGCAAAAGCACAATCTCAACAACGGACAAGCAGAGAAAGAAACCAAGCGGTTCCGGTAGATGTAGCTATTGCGCGCATAGAAAGATTGCAACCACAAACAGAGTATACAGGTACAACCACACCATACCGGACAGTATCACTGCGATCGCAAGTAGAAGGTAGGTTATTATCTTTAAACTCAGATGTTGGTGACTCAGTAACACAAGGCCAAACCATTGGTCAGTTAGATGACACCATCCTCTCCACTGACTTCCGACAAGCAGAGGCCGAATTAGCCGCCCTACAATCAGAAGTAGCTAGAGCCTCTACCCAAATCAGTAATGCCAATGCAGAGGTAGAAAGGTTGCGGCTAGAGTTAGTCCAAGCCGAAGCTGATGCTAACCGCCAACAGCAATTATTTAAAGAAGGGGCAATTTCCGAACAACTAGCCCAACAAGCCAACACCAAAGCCAAAACCTCTGCCCAAGCACTGCGCGCCGCCCAAGAACGGGTGCGGACAGAACAACAAGCCGAAGCCGCCGCCAAAGGTCGAGTTTTTGCCCAACAAGCAGTATTAGCCCAAACCAAAGAACGTCGTTCCTACTCCCGTCTCATCTCTCCCATCACAGGTGTCGTCACCGAAAAAGTTACAGAACCAGGAAACCTCCTGCAAGCTGGGAGTGAAGCTTTAAAAATTGCCGACTTTAGCCGCATTAAAGTAGTCGTGCAAGTATCCGAATTGGAATTAAATCGCATTCAAATAGGTCAGTCCGTAGAAGTTCGTTTAGATGCGTTTCCCCAGGAAAAATTAATTGGTAGAGTCACTCGGATTTCTCCCACCGCCGACGCAACCGCCAGATTAATTCCGGTGGAAGTAGTTATACCCAACAGTAACAATATTAGTAGCGGGTTACTAGCGAGAGTTAGTTTTGCGTCGCCAGCAGCCCAGCGAGTAGTCATATCCCAAACAGCTTTACAAAAATCAAATAGAGACAAAGCCGCAGAGAACAACGGCACAATTTACGTATTAGCAAATGCCGCAGATAAAACCAAAGTTATATCTCGTGCTGTCACACTAGGGGAAAAAGCTGATGGCAAAGTCGAAATTTTATCAGGCTTACAACCAGGCGATCGCTATGTTGTCAGAAGTGGTAGACCTTTAAAAGATGGCGATGCTGTGCGTCTTTCTATACTGTCTGAAAAATCGGGGAGTTAGTGGAGAGTAATGAGTAATGAGTAATGAGTGCTGAGTAATGAGTGCTGAGTGCTGAGTGCTGAGTAATGAGTGCTGTTAGCGGAAGCGGGGCGTTTAGCCCGTGCTGAGTAATGAGTGCTGAGTAATGACTAATGACTAATGACTAATGACTAATGAGTTAGTTAAGAATCCGTTCTTTAAATTTTGAATTTTGAATTGTTAACTCCCCAAAGAGGGCGATAAAAATGCAGCAAGTCAATAAAAGTGGTGGATTTAGTCTCAGTTCCATCTCTATCCGCCAACATATCGGCACACTGATGCTTACTTTGGCGGTGATAGTTTTAGGTGTGTTCTTTATTATTAAACTGCCAGTAGATTTACTGCCTTCTATTACCTATCCCCGTATTGGTGTGCGGATACAAGCACCAGGTATTTCACCAGAGGTGGCCATTGATGAAGTCACTAAGCCGTTAGAAGAGGCTTTTTCCGCTACGGAGGGTGTGATTCAGGTTTTTTCTCAAACTCGTGAAGGGCAAGTCAGCATAGATTTATACTTTCAGCCGGGCGGTAATATTGACCAAGCGTTAAACGATTCGACGGCAGCTTTCAACAGAGCCAGAGGAACTTTACCAGATACCATTGAAGAACCACGCATATTCAAAGTTGATCCTTCCCAATTACCAGTCTATGAAATGGCTTTAACTTCCCCTTCTTTAACAGGGGTTGATTTGCGGGTATTTGCGGAGGAAGAATTAGCACGGGAATTAGGGGTTGTTCCTGGGGTCGCAGGGGTAGACGTATCGGGGGGTTTACAAGAAGAAGTCAGAGTTAACCTCGATTTAGACCGTTTGCAAGCCTTGGGTGTAGGTTTAACTGATGTTTTAGATGAGTTGAGAAACCGCAACCAAGATATTTCCGGGGGTCGGATTTTAGGTGTAAATTCTGAACCACTCACCAGAACTGTGGGGCGATTTAAAACCGCCGATGAAATTAGCAACCTCTCCTTTGAAGTCTCTTCCCCAGTCACCAATACCCAGCGAAGCACTGAGCTTGTCGAAGTGTCCCCAGTCCCCAGTCGTCGTGTTTATCTGCGAGACTTCGCCCAAGTTATCGACGGTTCAGAACAACAGAGGGTATATGTCTCCTTAAATGGTGAACCGGCGGTAAAAGTCAGTATTCAAAAGCAACCAGATGCCAATACTATCAATGTAGTTGATGCTGTAAAAACCCGTTTAGAACAGTTGCGGACGGGAGGTGTTATCCCTGAAGGCACAATCATTACACCTACCTTAGATGAATCAAAATTTATCCGTAATTCTATTTCTAATGTTACGAGTTCTGGGTTAATTGGTACAGCCCTCGCCGCGATCGCAGTCTTACTATTTCTCGGTTCTCTGCGCCAAACCTTTATCATCGTCATTGCTATCCCCCTAGCCACCCTAGCTGCAATTATCCTCATGGGTGTCTTTGGCTTATCCGTCAACGTGTTTAGTTTGGGTGGTTTAGCCTTGGGTGTGGGTATTGTCGTAGACAACTCCATCGTCATGCTAGAAAGCATTGCTGAAGGTGTGGGGATGACACCAGGGAAGGATAGCAAAAGCCGTTTGCGTCCACAACAATTAATTGCTCAAGCCGAAAAAAGTAGCCAAGAAGTAGAATCAGCCCTAATTGCCTCTACAAGTACCAACTTAGTGGCAGTCTTACCATTTTTGCTCATTGGTGGCTTTATTGCTTTATTATTCAACGAACTAATTCTTACCATTAGTTTTTCCGTTGCAGCTTCCATCTTGATAGCCGCTACCGTTGTCCCCATGATGGCATCACGGATGTTAGGCTGGCGATTTTCGAGTAATTTGAGCAACTTTTGGCTACTAAAGCAATTTAATCGCAGTTTTGAAGCCTCTACCAGAATGTATGGAGGTTTCCTACAGGAAATATTACGTTGGCGATTAGTAACAGTAGCGATCGCTATACTCATCTTCGGTGGTGGTAGTCTATGGATGGCCCCCCAAATTCCCCAGCAAATTCTCCCCCGCATCAATACCGGACAAGCCAACCTCTTTGCTCAATTTCCTCCAGGTACACCCCTAGAAACTAACCGCAAAGTCATGACTGCGGTAGAAGAAATCATCCGCCAACAACCAGAAACAGAATATGTTTTTTCTACCGCCGGTGGTGCATTATTCGGAACTACTACCAATGCTAATCCCCTGCGCGGTACTAGCAACATTACCCTCAAAACCGGTACTAACGTAGATGCTTACGTTGAAAGACTGACAGCAGCTGTTAACAAGTTAAATCTAGCCGGTATTCGTCTGCGGATATCACCAGGCCAAGTGCGAGGTTTAATTGTCAATAATTCACCTGTGCGTAACGCTGATGTGGACGTAATTCTCCAAGGTAACGACTCACAGAGTTTAGAAGCAGCTAGTCGTCAAGTATTAGCAGCCTTAGAAGAACGCGTCACCCAGGCTAGATTCCGTCCCGATGCTGATGATAGACAACCGGAAATTCAAATCCGTCCCGACTGGGAAAGAGTCTCAGCTTTAGGATTAAACACCCAAGATATCGGGAATACAATTCAAACAGCCTTAGAAGGTAGCGTTCCTACCCAACTACAACGGGGTAATCGTTTAGTTGATGTCAGAGTGCAATTAAATGAAACTACAGTCCAAACACCTTCTCAACTAGAAAGATTACCTTTATTTGTCAATGGTAATCGTCAAGTCCGCTTAAGTGATGTGGCTCAAATTGTTGAAGACCAAGCCCCAGGCGAGATTCAGCGCATCAACCAACGCCAAGTCATCATTTTTGCAGGTAACTTAACCGAAGGTGCTAGCCTCAGTGATGCGATCGCCCAAGTACAAGATGTCATAAATAGTCTAGACTTACCAGAAGGCGTGAGTGTTTTACCCAGTGCAGCCGCCACATCTAACCAAGAATTACAAGGTTCATTACAGATTTTAGGCGGATTAGCTACCTTTTTAGTATTTGTGGTCATGGCGGTGCAGTACAATTCCCTGATTGACCCACTAGCCATCATGTTCACCATTCCTCTAGCTTTAGCTGGTGGTATTTTCGGACTCTACATCACAAAAACAGCCATTGGTGCAACTGTCATTGTCGGTGCAGTTCTACTCGTAGGTATTGTTGTCAACAATGCAATCATCATGGTGGAATTAGCTAATCAAATCCGCGAACGAGAACAAATAGACCGCAGAACAGCCATCTTACAAGCTGCACCCCAAAGGTTACGTCCCGTCTTAATGACCACTATCACCACAGTCTTAGGTATGTTCCCCTTAGCATTGGGAATTGGGGAAGGTTCGGAATTTCTGCAACCCTTGGGCGTAGTTGTATTTTCTGGCTTATCTTTAGCCACAATACTAACTTTATTTATCATCCCCTGTTTCTACACCCTACTCCATGATTTAATAGGAGGCACTTGGATTAAATCACTGTCTTTATGGCTAAATTTCTGGAAGAAAAAGTTTGATAAAGCCTGATTTTTACCTCTCTCAATACAGAATAAAAGCCAGGGAATTTTCCTTGGTTTTTATTTTGTATATAGGAATCATATTTGATTTATGAAAAAACTCGGTACACCTCTGTTACTTCTTTTCCGTTCCCTGTTACCTGTTCCCTATTCCCTTTCTACGCAAATGATTTCAGGAATCAAAGCGGATTCCTATACATTTACAAGCAAATGTTTTCTATCATTAAATCAGATGTCTATGATCACTTATCTAACAAAATCTTCTTTTGAATATGTGAATGGTACATTTTTGATTGTCGAGAGTAAACTACATTGATTAAAAAACGCCAGTTATTAAAAGAAAAGGCAGAAGCACTAAGTAAAGCAAAACAACTTTGCAAATCTTTCCTCCTAAATGCCACTATAGTCCAATGCAACTTTAAATAGTTTTTGATGTCTTCCATTTCGGGTAAATGGTTATGATGTTTTTGATTAACCAATGAATAAATTTTCTCCTTCATTAAAATATTGGTATTTAGACGTTGGATAAAAGAAAACTTTTGATTGTATGCACCAGGCCAAATTGTCCGATAGGCAAGACATTGATTGATGAAAATTCCATGACCAAATTGAGCAATGCGAATCCAAGAATCGATATCATCACAATTAGTATTCAATTTGGAATCCCAACCACCAGTTTTTAAGAAAGCATCACGACGACAAGCAACCTGAACTGGTGTACCAAAAGGGATAAGTTCCAACAGCATACCGTAGTGAATATCTGCTTGGGGAATATAAAAAGCTAACCCAGGGCCAAAAGTGGGAGTGCGACTAATTTCTTTTTCCTCCATATCAACTTGCGCCGCAATACAAGAGCAAATCACCGCATCAGGACAAAGCGCGATCGCCTGACTCATCTTTTCAATACAATGAACATCTAAATAGTCATCATCATCTAAAAACTTGATCCAATCACCGCTAGCTTTCTCCACACCAGCATTGACTGTAACCGCATGACCTTGATTGACCTGATTACGATGATAAACTACCGCATCACCCAAACTTCTGACATACTTTTCCGTTTCCTCCGATGAACAGTCATCAGCAACCACCACTTCACAAGGAATAGTTTGTTTCAGTGCAGAATCAATCGCCCGACGTAACAAATGGAGACGGTTATAAGTAGAAATAACAATACTAAATTTCATAAACATCTCCTACCTGGAGCAAGAGTTTTTACAATATAACCGTCATCCTTCGGAGACTGTATTGTGGATATAACCTAAAACTAGGATCTTTGAGAAATATTTATATCTATCTACTCAGCAAGACAATTGGAAAAGTTTAGCTGAAAGAATTTTGTCAGCATCTAAGCGGTCACATTTTCTGGCTTCACGAACGGATAAGTAGCCCTCATAAACTGCGTACACCAGAAAAAATAAAAAAGTCTTTCCCTTAAACCCCTATACCCATAGACCCCTTTTTCAACCTAGAACGACTAGAAAAACTAAACTATGTTAAGCAATGTAAAAATACTAGGATTCAGTTCGTAGTAAGGACTTTAGTCCTTTCTTGAGAGCTAAAGTTGGTAGGGTGCGTCAGTAGAGGGAATATCTAGGTATAGCGAAGGTTTCTCACACTGACGCACCCTACAGATGAAATATTTTTTTAGTTGGAAGTCCCTTAATTAATTCTTCATCTCTTCCAAACTAGTGGACTGAAACATAGTTCTCGATTTATGATGGATGATCGTGAGTTTTTTAATCAAAGCAGCCATGAACGCCCAGGAAATTATCCGTTCCATCGAAGGGGAACACCTAAAATCTAACCTTCCACAAATATACGTCGGTGATACCGTCAAAGTTGGCGTAAAAATCAAAGAAGGCGAAAAGTATCGTGTACAGCCCTATGAAGGTGTAGTCATCGCCATGCGTAACGGCGGTATCAACGAAACCATTACAGTCCGCAGAGTATTCCAAGGTGTAGGCGTTGAACGAGTATTTTTAGTTCATTCTCCTCGAATTGATAGCATCAAAGTTATCCGTCGCGGTAAAGTGAGACGGGCAAAACTTTACTACCTCAGAGGCCGTGTTGGTAAAGCTACCCGCATTAAACAACGCTTTGACCGTGCCTTGTAAACTTTGCCTTTTTGATATGCACTTCACTTTAAGTTAGCAGGCGGCATCTGCCGCTAGCTTGCTTCCTCGACAAGAGTGTGTTATCATAGCGATTGTGCGTTAAACTGAAACAAGTTCATCGCAGTACACAGACCCAACCCAGCTTGTGCGCTCTTAGTTCAGTTGGTAGAACGCAGGTCTCCAAAACCTGATGTCGGGGGTTCAAGTCCTCCAGGGCGCGCTCGAAAGTAAAAACACAGCCCGAAACAGTAGCACACCTGCTAAGATAGCAGAAAGTGCTATTGATTTCGGGTGTAGTTGTTTTATACTTGCAGCTTTCTTGCTTCCAGTAATTTTTGATGGAGTTAAAGCTGTCAACCTGGATGAAAATGAGCAAAGTGTAGCTGTATTGCAAAAGATGGGGGGATAAACGACCGTGGCCAAAAAGAACGAAGCAGAAATCACAGAACCCGCAGGCGGATTTAACTTCCTCAATTTCTTTCAAGGAACAAAAGAAGAACTAGAGAAGGTAGTTTGGCCAAGTCGCAAACAACTAGTCAGCGAATCAGCTGCTGTATTGTTGATGGTGACACTCTTTGCTTCTTTGATCTATTTGGTTGATGGATTGTTTAGTTGGGTATCCAAGCAGGTATTCTGATGACTTCTGCAACAGACGAACCAATGAACTCGGCGTTGCAGTCAGAGGAAACAGCAGAAACAGCGTCAAAAGAAGCACGCTGGTATGCAGTCCAGGTAGCCTCCGGCTGCGAAAAACGGGTGAAAACCAACTTGGAGCAGCGCATTCAAACCTTTGATGTCGCAGATAAAATTATCCAAGTAGAAATTCCCCACACGCCATCTGTAAAAATCCGCAAAGATGGTAGCCGCCAGCACTCAGAGGAAAAAGTTTTCCCTGGTTATGTGTTAGTGCGGATGGTAATGGATGATGACACTTGGCAGGTAGTACGCAATACATCCCATGTAATTAATTTTGTGGGAGCAGAACAAAAACGAGCTACAGGCAGAAGCCGTGGTCACGTTAAGCCACTACCCTTGAGTCATTCAGAAGTAGAACGTATATTCAAACAAACCAGTGAACAAGAGCCAATCGTCAAGATTGACATGGTGACTGGTGATAAGATAGTCGTGCTTTCAGGCCCATTCAAGGATTTTGAAGGCGAGGTGATTGAAGTGAGTCCAGAACGGAGTAAACTAAAAGCCTTGCTATCGATTTTCGGGCGAGACACACCAGTAGAACTGGAATTTAATCAGGTAGAAAAACAGAGCTAAATCCAAATGGCAAAGAAAGTAGTAGCGGTCATTAAACTGGCCCTGAATGCTGGAAAAGCCAACCCAGCACCCCCAGTTGGCCCTGCCTTGGGTCAACATGGTGTTAACATCATGATGTTCTGCAAAGAGTACAACGCCAAAACAGCCGACCAAGCTGGGATGGTAATTCCTGTAGAAATATCGGTTTATGAAGACCGGAGTTTTACATTTGTACTCAAAACGCCTCCAGCATCAGTATTGATTCGTAAAGCGGCAAAAATTGAAAGAGGTTCTAATGAACCTAATAAAAAGAAAGTTGGTTCAATTACCACAGCGCAGTTGCGGGAAATCGCTCAAACCAAACTACCTGACCTCAACGCCAATGATATAGATGCGGCGATGAACATTGTGGCAGGAACAGCCAGAAACATGGGCGTAACCATTAAAGATTGATATTAGATCAATCGCCAATCAAACATCAAAAATTGTAACAGGGGGAGAAGCCTAGCTTCGCAATTGACCCCAGGAGATAAAAATGGTTAAAAAAGTATCACGTCGCTTGCGAGAATTGCAAGCAAAAGTCGAAGAAAGGGACTATGCACCTTTAGACGCTTTAGCTTTGCTCAAAGAAACAGCTACAGCTAAATTCGCGGAAGCTGCGGAAGCACATATCCGCTTAGGTATTGATCCAAAATATACAGACCAACAATTACGTACCACAGTTGCACTACCGAAAGGTACAGGGCAAATAGTTAGAGTAGCAGTAATTGCCCGTGGGGAAAAAGTTACAGAAGCCTCTGGTGCTGGTGCTGATGTAGTTGGTTCAGAAGAATTAATTGACGAAATCCAAAAAGGTAGAATGGATTTCGACAAATTGATTGCTACACCAGACGTGATGCCACAGGTCGCTAAACTAGGTAAATTACTAGGCCCCCGTGGTTTGATGCCATCACCAAAAGGTGGTACAGTAACATTTGACATAGCAAGTGCGATCGCAGAATTCAAAGCAGGTAAATTAGAATTCCGGGCTGACCGTACAGGTATTGTTCATGTTATGTTTGGTAAGGCATCCTTCTCGCCTGAAGATTTGTTAGTCAACTTGAAGGCATTACAAGAAACCATTGACCGTAACCGCCCTTCAGGAGCTAAAGGCCGCTACTGGCGTTCAGTTTACGTATCTGCCACAATGGGGCCATCCATTAAAGTCGATGTTACAGCTCTTAGAGATTTAAAACTGACCGAAGCAGCTTAAGGGCGATTGGGGACTGGAGACTGGTTACTAGGTACTAGGAAAAACCTTGACACCAATCTCTAATACCCAACACTCAAAATTAAATAAGCAAAGCCGGAGACAGCAGGTGCTACTCGCTTAATACCCTGCCGAGGTGAAAAGCTCTATAGTCGAAATACCATGTGGAATCGTGTGTATTGAAGGCTTTTAAGAGTTTTGATAATAAACCCCGGCTGAGACAGCTGGGGTTTATTGTTATCACCTAGTCAGATAAAAATAATCACCGGAGAAATCGACAGTTTTTTTGAGGAGGTGAAACCGATATGGGTAGAACACTAGAAAACAAAAAAGAAATAGTTGCGGAACTCAAAGAAAGTTTGAGTGAGTCAACTTTGGCAATAGTAATTGACTACCAAGGTCTGACAGTTGCCGAAATTACCGACTTACGGCGGCGGTTGCGTCCCACCGGCACTATCTGTAAAGTGACCAAAAACACTTTCATGGGTATTGCCATTCAAGACGATGAAAAATGGCAACCAATGTCGGAGTTGCTCAAAGGTTCTTCAGCATTCTTGTTAGTTAAAGAAGACTTTTCTGCGGCAATTAAGGCTTACCAAGACTTCCAAAAAGTTTCCAAGAAGACAGAACTTCGCGGCGGCGTAATGGAAGGTCGCTTGCTGAAAGAACCGGATGTCAAAGCTTTAGGAGACTTGCCATCCAAGGAACAACTCATGGGTCAAATTGCGGGAGCTATCAACGCTTTGGCAACAAAAATTGCTGTGGGTATCAACGAAGTTCCTGGTGGACTGGCGCGTGCTTTGCAAGCTGTTGCTGACAAAGAAAATAGCGGTGCAAGTGCTGGTGAATAGGTAAAAGGTGGTAAATCACCAATTATCAATTGCTAGCTACCAATTTACGAAAACAACAATCAAAAATTACAGGAGTAATATCCATGTCTGCTGCAACCGAACAAATTTTAGAACAATTGAAATCCTTGACCTTGTTGGAAGCTGCTGAATTAGTTAAGCAAATCGAAGAAGCTTTCGGCGTAAGTGCTGCTGCACCCGTTGGCGTAGCTGTAGCTGCTCCTGCTGCTGTTGCTGCTGCTGAACCAGTAGAAGAGAAGACCGAATTTGACGTAGTTCTCGAATCTGTTCCTGCTGATAAGAAGATTGCTGTACTGAAAGTTGTTCGTGAAATCACTGGTTTGGGTCTGAAAGAAGCTAAAGACTTAGTAGAAGCTGCTCCTAAAGCTATTAAGGAAGCTATTGCTAAGGAAGCTGCTGAAGATGCTAAGAAACGCATTGAAGAAGCTGGCGGTAAGGTTACTGTTAAGTAATTAAAACAAGAAGCTGCCGCTAATAAAAAAGGAGTCTTATTTAGACTCCTTTTTTGTGTTCAAATTTTGTGGGTTGTAGAGACGTTTTACACAACGTCTCTACATTGCAAAAGAACAACCCAATACCTTTATCTCAAAATTGATTATCTTACAGAAAATGCTTCACTAAATCGACGAGTTACAGGTTCAAGAATGAAAGTCAAAATCGACTTTTTCCGCGTCACAATTTCACCTGTAGCCGCCATACCAGGAGTAAAAGCCACCTCTTGACCACGCACTGTAAGGGTGTGTTTTTGCAGTTTGATTCTAGTAGGAAAAACTAGACCCAACTCTTTATCAACGGTAGCATTAGGACTAACTTGCACAACTTCACCGTCAATAGTGCCGAATTCTTGAAACGGAAAAGTTGACATTTTCACTTTTGCTTTCATCCCTTTTTGAATAAACCCAATATCCCGATTCAAGACTTTGACTTCTAAGAGAATTTCTTCACCTTCTGGCAGAATAGATAATAATTCTTCCCCGGCTTGGACAGGCCCTTTAGTAGCTTTAATTTTGTAGATAGTACCGGCGACTGGGGCTTTGATGGTTTCCCCGTCGGTTTCTTTTTTAGCTTGTTCTAATTGACCAGTGACATTAGTCAGTTCTTCTTGACGCTTATTAATTTGGGTGAGAATTTCACTTTTGCGTTCTGATGCAACACGTTGTGCTTGACTCCAAGCGGCTTGATAGGCGGCTTGGGCTTGGCGAATTTCTTGGGCTTGGGCTGCGATATCTTTTTCTAGTGATGTAACTTTATCTTGGGCTTCTGTGATGCGATTTTGGGCGTTTGTGACTTCATCTTTAGCTCTGGTAATCTCTGTTTGGGCGCGTGTTAGTCTTTCTTTGGCTTCCAGATAATCGACTCTGGGGACAGCACCAGGAGTAATCAAAGTGCGGAGATTTTCTTCACGACTTTGGGCAATTCCGAGATTACTTTCGACCTTGTCACGAATATTTTCGGCATTGGCAAGGTTAGTTTTTGCATTGATTACACCAGTTCTGGCACTAGCAAGATTATCTTGTAACCTGGTCAGGCGTACCTTTGCTTGATCAATCAAGGCTCGTTGACGACTGGCTTCGGCTTCGGCGGCGGCTTGACGGGCTTGGTAGTCGCGCAGGCGGGATTTTAGCAGTTCGTCTTGGATTTCTGTATTTGCAGTGCGATCGCCTAGTCGTTCTGCTTGTAAACGCTGCAAATCTTCTTGAATTAATTGGCTACTGCGAGAGAGGCGTGTGACATCAGTTTGTTTGAGGTCTGGGTCACGCTGAATCAGGACTTGATCCTTATTAACTCGATCGCCTTCTTCTACTTTAATCGCGACAATCGCCCCATTACCCAGAGATGTCACCGGTCTTACCTGAGTAGAGGCGATTAATTCCCCTTGTGCTACCGCCACCTCATCGATTTCCGACAAACCAGCCCAGGCGATCGCACCAAATATCACAAAGCTAATTGTTCCTGCTAATAATCTCGTGTAAAGCGGTGGTAATTCTTTTACAGCTTTACCGAGTTCATAGGATAGTTGGTCTTCTGGTCTAGCAAATACCTGTTTGGTTTGACGTGCTTGAGCCGCATTAGCTAATAGGGGATGTTTCATAAGTGGGGATTGGGTACTGGGGACACTTCGACAAGCTCAGTGCTTCGCTGGGGACTGGGGACTGGGGATTGGGGACTGGGAGTTTCAGCAGGGAATGCTCTAATTTATTCGATTTCTCTAGCTTTTACTCCTTTAATTACCCAGCAATAGAATTTCTAATTGCTGAGTAACTTAGGATTGGGAACTAAAGATAACGCGATGTGCGACTTATTCTCGAACCCCTCCCCTACAAAGAGAGAGGCTTTGATTCTTGCTCCCCTTCCCTTGTAGGGAAGGGGTTGGGGGTTAGGTTTGAAGAAAAGTTGCACACGGCGGAAAGATAGAGCTAAATTACCCAATCACCAGTCCCTAATCCCCAGTCCCCGTCAAACTGCTAAATAGCGTTTTAAGAAACTTTCTAGAGTCTCTAGAGAAAAACTGAAAGTTTGCTCTATATTAGCTATTTCCTCTTTTCTACAGAAAAATTCGTTGGACAGTAATGTCCGAAAAGTTCCCAAAGCCTTTTGTGCTTGTGGGTTAATCAATCCCAACATAGCCCTTAACCCATCCACCGCTAATAATGGCGAGTTAATGATTATTGGCTCTTTATTAAAAATGCGCCCAAAGATTTGGGGAATGTCTCCACGGTATAAGATTTCTGGGCCTCCCACGGGAAAGATTTGATTCAGTGCGCCTGGGATACTCACAGAATCTACTGCTATCCTGGCTAAATCATCTGTACTGACGATAGAAGTCCGATTTTTCGGGTCGCCAATCAATATATATAAGCCCGTGTCGCGGAATCTTTCGGCTAAGGGAAGTAAATTAGATGCTAGTCCAGCCGGACGTAAAATAGTGTAATTTAAGCCACTAGCAACTAAATAACGTTCTACAGCCCGTTTAGCTTTGAACACGGGAGCATCTTCATACCCCCGATCAACGCCTAAAACAGATATAAAAACAAAATGCTGGACTTGGTTAGCTTTCGCCTGATCAATAAGTTCAATGTTAGCTCGGTAATCTAAAGCCAGAGTATCACTATCAGAACCGTGGGAACTGATAATATATTGAACGCCTCGACAGGCTTTAGCTATATCTTTGTCATGCTTTAAATCACCAATGAAAATTTCCGCCCCTCGATGTTCTAATTCACCATAAGGCGAGGTAAGGCGAACAAATGCGCGCACAGACTGCTCCCGTTGGCGTAGCAGTCGCACCACTCGACGACCAATATCTCCCGTTGCTCCAGTTACCAAAAACATAATGATTAGGGATTAGGGAATAGGGAATGGGGAATGGGGAATGGGGAATGGGTGATTTACCCAGTACCCAGTCATCATTTTTGAATTTTGAATTGATTCTTCCCCAGTCCCTCATACCCAATATCCTAAAATCTCTTACTTAAAATTCCACAATTACTGGTGTGTGGTCACTGGGTTGGGTTAATTTTCTGGGGGTGATATCAATGATGCAGCTGGCTGCGCGATCGTATAGTGTAGGCGTTAGATAATGATGGTCAATTCGCCATCCTTGATTGCGACGAAAGGCGGCGGTGCGATAGTCCCACCAGCTATAGTGTCCGCCTTCGCTGGTAAATTTACGAAAAGCATCGGCAAAGCCTAATTCTAGAATATCTTTGAGGGCTTGGCGTTCGGCTTCTGAAGCCATAATGTGATTTTCTGCTTTGACTTTCTCGTGAATATCTCTGGCTTCTAAGGCAATATTAAAATCACCACACATACAAATAGCGGGTTCAGATGACAACAGTGTTTGCAAATATTGCCGTAGCACTGTCAGCCAACGCAGTTTAAACTCATATTTCTCGCTACCTATGGATGAACCGTTGGGAACATAGAGGTTTAAAATCCTCACCCCATCGATAACACCAGTAATTACTCGTTTCTGCTCATCCCAAATTGGATCAATCTCTGGCAGTATGGGGATGAATCCCATAGTTACATTTGCAAGCGGTTTTTGACTAACTAAGGCTACGCCATTATAAGATTTTTGTCCCGATACATATAGGTGATAGCCTAAATCCTCTAAGGGCGATCGCGGAAAATCTGCATCTACAACTTTAGTTTCTTGCAAACACAGAACATCTACGGGATTTTGCCCCAACCAATCAATAACTTGCTCTAGACGAGTGCGAATCGAATTAACATTCCAAGTGGCAATTTTCATCAGTTGACTAACTATAATCTGAAATTGATTAATGCTTTTTGCGCTAGCTTTTTTAGAATTATTTAATATTTACCAGATTTATTGGTTTTTAGCCATTTGCACCAAATCCATCTCATAAAAAATTGATCCCATCACATTTTTTTAGTATTGTTAGCTACAAATTATAGATATTTGTGAGTTCTGATACAAAATCTTTCACTATTTTATGATCCCCAGGACAGATGCAACTTAGAAGACATGAGTTATATTAATAAAGGCATGAGGTTATTAACTATGACTAGTGAGATAAAATATATCCAGAATCATTGACTATCCCGTTAACCAATATGACCCTTCTCAGGATCAATTTAGGTTAATTTAAATTGCAAACTTGCCAGTAGTAATTTTATTTCCTCATAATAATATTATTGAAGTTTTGGTTGTGGGGAGCATCTTACTGACAAAGCAAATCATGATCCCAATTCAGTAAACGTCAGCATCAGTAACATCAAGCGTCAACTTCATCTCAAATAGATTCAGCCCGTTAATAACGGTACTGCACTAGCAGATTCTCTATTCGTTACTCAACTACACAACCCTCTAACTCGGCGTTTTTAGGTTGCTTGTCTTCACAAAAATACCACAACAGGTGATCGCCATTGTCCAAAACATGGGCTAAACACTAGAAAATTAGAGTCGGTTGATGTAGCTCAAGCCAATTTTCCCAGACAAGAAAATTTTCCTCATCTAGCAGGAAAGCAAATTAAATATTTACGTGAAATTAACTATACACAAACAGCCATATTACTTGGCAATGTCAGAATCACTCTATTTCCTAATTATCTTTTCAGGAAAGATTGGCTTGGTAATGATGACATCGCTAGCAGCTAATACATCTGTTATGAAGATGAGATAAACATTCTGTACTAAGAATTTACAGAACGAGAAACAACTGATTTTCTTTACCAAATCCTTAACAAAATAGCCGGAAAGACTTGGGCGGTTATGGAATTAGCGCGTTATTTAGTGAAGAAAATATGTAGAAAACAAATTCAGTTCTATCCCAATGTTTAATAGAGATCAAAGTAACTACACACCAGGGGACAACAACCAAATTATGTCCCGATGTTATATCCATGCTGGTCGAATTTAATTTTAAACAACAATTTTCTTGAACATCTTTCAAAAATCATTTTTCAGGAGGAGATTGGTATGAGTATACTAGTCAATAATTGCCCATGCTGCGGTGGTTCAATCCTCCGCCATGTTCGTCACGGTGAATTGTATTGGTTTTGTTTATCTTGTAGACAGGAAGTTCCGCTTTTAAATACTAATCGCCTCACTACTGTAGACACTCGCAACACCAATGTAGTTACTCACTCATCTGCAAGTGCGGAGTGCTAAATCTTAGCTATATATGGTTTAGCTCTATCTGATAAAATCAGGTGGAGCTAAGTTAATAGGTAAAAAGGCTGTGCTAGCAGCATTACTTTATGGTCAGGAAGATTTACGCCTAGAACAAGTTGCAGACCCTGCACCAGATTTTGGTGAAGTAGTCATTAAAGTAGGGGTAGCGACAACTTGCGGTACAGATTTAAAAGTATGGCGGCGTGGTGGTCATGCCAAAATGCTAAAACTACCGACCTTATTTGGCCATGAAGCAGCAGGAGAGATTATAGCAGTAGGTGCGGGTGTCACAGGTTGGCAAGTAGGCGATCGCATCGTCGCTAACAACTCCGCACCCTGCATGAAATGCTTTTTTTGTCAACGCCAAGAATATTCCCTATGCCCCCATTTAACTTGGAATAATGGCACCTTTGCGGAATACTTAAAAATTCCTGCGCCGATTGTGCAGCATAATATGTTGCCAGTTCCCGATGAATTGCCGTTAGCATTAGCAGCGATGACAGAACCCTTGGCTTGTGTATTGCATGGGGTCGCTCGTTCTCAGATTAAGCCTCAAGATAGAGTTGTAGTTTTGGGGGATGGGGCGATTGGGTTGATGTTTGTCGCTGCTTTAGCGGAAAATACTGAGGTGTTGCTGTGGGGAGGTAACGACCACAGATTAGAAATTGGGGAAAAACTCGGTGCGGCTAAAACATTTAACTATCATCAAATTACCGATATTCCTGGCGTAGTCAAAGAACTGACCGATGGTTGGGGTGCAGATGTGGTGATTGAAGCAACAGGAGTACCCAGCGTTTGGGAAACTGCGATCGCCTGCGCCCGTCCTGGTGCTACTGTAAATTTATTTGGTGGTTGTCCTAGAGATACAACAATTACAGTTAACACAGAACAATTACACTACAGCGAACTCACCTTAAAAGGTGTATTTCACAACACACCTCAATATGTCAAGGCTGCACTTAGATTAATTGCTAGTCGCAAAATACCTTTTGAGTTGTTAATTAGTGAACAGCGACAATTACAAGATTTAGAACAAGTTTTTCACGACATGAAAGCACGCAAAGTTATTAAAGTGGGTATTACACCTTAATTGGGATTAATTTGGTTGTGACTTGATTAGCTCCTGTAAAGTCATGTTCAGTGCCTCTATTTCTTGTTGTGAGAAAAGATTTTTTTGATTTCGCAATGTTTTTAAAGTTGTCTCAAAATGAGATATTACTATTTCGGCATCAGATTTAGATAGAGTATTTATTAGCTGTGCAGAGCTATGAAACAATCCTGAACCAGCAGTATAACGTACTTCAACATCTGTATCTTGAAGAGCAGATATGAGTTCTAAAAAAACAGTTTTTGGTTCAACACCAATTTTTGTTCCATAAAACTCACCGAAACTTAAGAAATCTATTCCACGTTGAGTTGTAAAATTTGGCCATTGTTCTTGGATAGCGGAATTTAATGTTGGCAGAGGTAAATTAGCTTTTGCAGAAATTCCTGTCGATCCAATATATCCCACAATACTAATAGCATTTTGTCGTACCTTTGGTACAGGAGATTTGAGAGCCGCTTGAAGTTCTTTGCCAAAAGTTTGATATTCTTCTCGTACTAAAGCATAAATAGCGTTAAGACGTACTTGCTCATCCGAATCATTTAGTGCAGTAAAAATGATCTCTGATAACAAATCAGCAGGTTTTATTTCTATATTCGCTAAGGTAAAAGTAGCATTAGCACGTAAGCTCGGATCTGGATTTTGGAGAGTCGCTCTGAGTTCAGGGAAAAGCGCAGAGGTTTCTGCACCTATTAAACCCAAAGTTATAGCTGCATGATGACGCACATCCGGATCTGGATCTTTAAGAGCATCTCTCAGGTATGTAAGAGCATCTCTTAGGAATGGTAGTGTTTGTTCGTGCTTTGTATCTATGAATGGTAAGGTATCAATCACCAGAATACGTGTATTCTTATTTGGGTCTTGAAGGGCTTTAATCAATACTGGGAAAGCATTCATCTTAGCCAAAGCTAAAGCGGCAAGGGTACGTACATCCGGCTCTGAGTCTTGAAGCGCAAAAGTAATTTCTGGCACAGCTAATAACGTTTGATTGTCAACAAATGACTCCAAAGTTAGGGCTGCAAAAATCCGCACATCTCTATCCTGGTCTTTCAGAGCTATAGCAAGGTGAGGAGCAAGAGTTTGTTTTTTCTCCAGGGGCGTAGATAAAGGCATCTGACTCAATGCAAAAGCAGCACTGCGGCGTACTTCTACTTCTGAGTCTTGGAGTGCAACAATCAGACTAGGTACAGCAGCAGAGGCATCATCAGCAGAGGCTTGATGGTAAATTCTACCCAAAGCTTTGCAAACTCCACTACGTACTCGCTTATCTGGGTCTTTTAATGCTTTGATCAAAGTAGGAATTGCCTCTTGACCAATTGTCGCTAACTTTACCAGAGTCTTTTCCCGCTCTTCTCTGTTGTCAGTTTTCAACTGTTCAATCAGATGTGTAACTTTTGTGCTGCTAGTATTAACTTGTGCTAGTGGTGATGTTGATTCTGTGTTGGAGGAGACTGCAACCAACGAAAGTTTACTTTGAATAGGGATTTGTCCCGCTACGGACATCACTTGAGTTAACAACGACAGCACTAATGTAACCGTAGCAACAACTGTTGAGCCTAAATACTTCATAGATTTCTCTGTAATTTTTATGACTTAGGTTTGTGTTGGCTTCCCTCACGGGTTTTCGCAACTGCCCAAGAGAATAATATGTTGGCAAAACATTACTTAACAGAAAAACGCCGTTTTTACTGTGTATTTCATGGAAAGGACGATTCTACCTTGATACTGGTGATGCAATATCTAGAGAATCTCTCTGATAAACAAACAGGCAATGTCGTTGGAGTTGGCAGACCCAGGTTTATACAAAAATTCCTAGCTAAAATGAGACTATTGGAAGATAAAAAGCACAACTTCTGCGCTTTAATCCTACTAATATTGCCAATTTTCTGGATTACATAATTATGAAATTTAGCTTTTCTGCACCTTCTTTATTAGCTCATATTTCATCTATTGTGCTGCTGGGTTTTTCAATACCAATGGTGATGCCAATTCTGGCTTCTAGTAACACTACCTGCCCAACTTTAAAGCCAGTATTCCTCAATACTTCAACTAACTTTATAGCTATGGGACACTTTCAAGAGGATTGTAAAAAAGACTCTCTTGGGGCTGTTGCGTCTTTTTCCCAGGCAATTCGGCTTAGTCCTCAAGCTGAAGAACCATATTATCATCGTGCCAATTCCTATTATAATCTTGGTAATTATCAAGCCGCAGTGGTAGATTATACAGAAGTAATTAGACAAAATACAGGTAAGTTTGGTTTCAGTCGTGATGCTTATTGGAATAGGGCGAGGGCTTACGAAAAGTTAGGAGAAAAACAACAAGCGATCGCCGATTTATCTCAATTGATTGGTGATAGCAGTACCAATGCTGAAGAGTACCTATTAAGAGGAAAAATGCACAAGGATTTAGGAAATAAAAAAAGTGCAAAGGCAGACTATCAAGCAGCAGAAAAACTTTTACAGCAATATGTAAGCGGTAATTTTGGCAGTGGTATGACAGATGTCAGATATCAACAAATGTTAGAGCAAGTTAGAGTTGACTTATTAGAACTAAACTCTTAACTAATGTGATTTATTTTGGTGTGTGATGGCATAAGTTGTTTGGTGATTTGCCATCATACACAACTATCTAATTAGGTAATTAATACTGCGTTATTACAGACTTTGAAATCACACGATATACCTCTTTCATTAATCTTGTTGTGTTGCTAAGAATATTATTTAAAAGCTCACGCAAAGACGCAAAGACGCAAAGAAGAACGCAAATAAGTAACTCTTAAACTGATTTTATAGTCAATGCAATAATTTTGCTGAAAAACGGGAAGACTATGATTACTCCCTTGGGGGTAATTTCTCTGTAGTTCCCGTATAGGAAAATGCTCAAAAAACCTCAGCTTAACTTGTTGATTTGCGCCTGTACTCTGGTTTCCGGGTTAGGCGTGGGAATGCTATTTGATACCAAAGCGAATGCTTTACCAGGACAAAGTACAGAGGAAGTTGGGACTTGGATGAAAGCCCATCCAACTTTACGTCCTGGTAGTGGAGAACAATTATATGTGCAGAAAAGTGATACAGCCGCCCAGCGATTTACTTTTCAGGCTTCTGTATTGCCTCCGGGTAAAGTAGAATTCACGAAAGATAGAAGTAGAATTCGCTATGAGCGTTTAGCAATGTATGATGCCGTTAATGGCATGAGTTTTCAGCGTTTACAAGAGTCTCTGCGTGTAATTTACGGTTTAGATATCTATCAAGACTTTAAAAATGCACAAACTGTGTATGAGTATCCTAATCAGAGTGCGGTTAATTCAGCACGTTTTGCCAAAACTCCTATTAGAGAAGCTTTAAAAGGAGAATTACGAATAGGCGATCGCTACGCCTATTGGATAGAAATTGCCCAACCGCGCAACGGTAAAGCTTTCACCGGACAAATGACGGTTTTACTTAAAAGTGACTTAGATAAATTAGAAGCAGAACTGCGAAATCGTTAATTCAGATATGGCAGTTTTAGTTTTTTTCAGCAATCACAGCCCCGAATTTTTGCAAAAATTTGGGGTTTTGTCATGAAGTTCTTGAATATTACGCTTGCTAATAATCACATACTCAATTCAGTTGTCTAAAATCAGCAATTAGTGTATAAATTGACGTTGTTTGCCCAGTAGGACTCATTTCAATACTTCTCGGTTAAGAGTTAAGCAGTATTGAGAATAAAAAAAGTGAGTGGTTGACGTTTAGTACCCGCTCCTGAGTGGATTGGTTTTCTAGATGGAAACTTAGAACGAGGTTTTTTGACTACTCTGGGATTTGTTCTGCCCTGTCTTGGAGGGATTTTTTGCTCCATAATTTCTAGAATTAACTTGGAGAAAAAAAGGGTAACTGCTCACCATTAGCATCTTGAAAATCAGAAATAGCTCGACGAATAACTTTGAGAGAACCAGTAAAACCTAAGCGTAATGGAGATATGCCAGCAGCAGTTGCGGCTTGAAACATTAAAGTACGAACTGCATAATGGCTTAAAAGCCAGCCGTAGATTTCTTGAACAACTTCGCGGGGTTTGAGAGAACGAATTGGAGTTTTACGTCCATTAAGATGGGTTTTTAACTCATCAATAGTATTTTCGATTTCCCAACGCTGATGATATTCTGTAGCCAACAATAAAGCCGGAAATAGAGCAATATCCATCAAACTGGTAATTAGACGATAAGTTTGTTGTCCATTTTCAGAGTCAATAGTATATTCTATAACTCGTACTTGAATCCTTGTTCCGCCTTTGTTCTTGGATTTGCGGTCTGGAGCAATCCAGGACAAATATGAGCCATCGTTTAAAACCTTGTCTACGGGAAATTTAACGTTCTTTGGCACTCGGCCTAAATAGTGGCATCCGCACTTTAAGGTGGCATGAACCATACGGTAAGAATGTAGCCCTCTATCCCACATCAGCAGCATCCCTTGACTGCAAGCTCGGAGTAATTTTAAAGCTCGTACTCTTTCTCCTATGCGGTAAGGACACATCAAGGCATCAACAATTAAATGCGTTCCCGCCTCAATTAGCAATACTAAACGGACTTTGGGAAATGCCGCTCTAGTTCCTTTTCTACTGCCTGGATATCCAAACACCCTGGCATTAGCCGCACTATCTGGCACATCCAACACTGTACCGTCTACTGCCATTACTCGTAGTCCTCCTAAAAATGCTCCTGGAGTCTGCACTGTCGCTAATGGTCTGACTATCTTGTGAAACAGCCGACTCATTACCCAACATCCCAATCTCTGTCTGGCTTCACTAATTGAAGAACTACTTGGTACTTTCCAATACTGCCCTAATCGCGTCCATTCTCTACTTAATCCACTCACCAGATTTTTCAGTACGTCCCCCATTGCATCTGATGACCATAGATTCATCGCTATGACTAGACACACTACCAACCCAGATGGCAATTTCCGCGTTCGCTCTTCATCACTGTCTGTCTCTGATAGAGTTTCTCTGATTACTGATGGCGAAATGACTGTTTCTATTGCTTTGAATATTAACTCTGCTTCTAAGGTTGGCGTTATCAACGAAAAATCTTTTAGCAGCACCAATTTTTCCCATCCCACTTCTTGGAGAACAATTATCACTTTACCTTGCTTTTGTTCTTAACCGAGAAGTATTGGGACTCATTTCCATTGGTTTTAATTATCCGTGAAGCCGCCACCTCTGAACAGATAGAGGAAATGCTGAAAACTTGGGATGTATTTATTAAAATAGCAGTAGATATAGAGCGTCAAATTCTAGCGGGTGGTGGCGTTCGCCATTACGAATGTGAACAAGAATTGCTCAAAGACGGTAGCAAACAACGATATATTTGGGGTGCTGATTGGTCTCCTTACACTCAAGAGATCGTATTTGAGTCAATTATTAACATTCGCCCCAGTCAAAACAATCGTAGTATGATCATCCAATCTCAACAAATTAGAGAACAAGTTAGTCAAATTACCAAGCAATTGCTAGGAGGACTGTAATGCCTAACTGGAGTGCAATTGAAGCTAGTTTTGTCAACCAAACCCATGCACAACAGTTGGGAGAATTAGCGGCTTGTTTAGCACGTCTTAATTCCTGGTTAGAAAAGAGTGCTAACCGGGAATTAGTTCCACTTTTAATTGAAGAAAGTTTAGTTTATTTATCTTTGATAAGACAAAAAAACGAAATAAATAATTTTGAATTCAATGAACTTCAAAACTTGCTACAGACATGGAAACAAGAGTGGATAAATATTTGGGACAAACCAACAGAAACAGCAAGTATTGCGGTGATTGCATCTAATTGGTCACAGCTAATATTAGATATGTCTGGATTAGTGACTTCTGAATCCATGAGTGCTTAGTCTAAAAACTTCCAGGTGGAGGAGTTTGCCAAACGCCAGAAAAGATACTTTCCACAGCTAAAGCAATTCTCACTAAATCTTCCTTAAGTAATGGCGGCCAATCAATACCAACCCTGCGTCCAGCAATAAATAACTGTTGTGTTTTCACACTTAATTGATAAAGAGCAAAAGTTAATTCTCTATCTAGACTGGGAGATTCTTTTAAGGCTTCAAATACAACTTTTAACGCTAACAAAATAGAGGTAATTTGACCGGGGACTGGTGGTTTACCTTGTTTCATCCGCGTCAACAGTGCATCTGGGTTTTCCTCAGTTGCAATTGTTTGGCCTAGTAGGAGTTTGCGAGCTGTTTCGTAATTCATCTATCCAGCGTAGTGTGTTTTTTTACAATCCCGTCAGTCTAGGTTAAATATATCTTTAGATGTTGTGTGTAACATTAGTATTGTGCCTGAATTTGTCTGACTACTGTGAGAGCTGAATAACTGACTCCGGCTGTACCTTCCCCTGGATGGGTGGAGTCACCAACTAGCCATAAAGCCTGAATAGGTGTACGGTTGGCAAAACCAAAGGGGCCAAAAGTGGGAATTCTTTGACCTATACCGCCAACTATACCGCGATCGCGCCCAGTATAGTAAGCAAAAGTTCGGGGTGTGGCGGCTTCTTGATAAACTATGGTTTCTGGTTTGAGATAAAAGTATTGCGCTAGTTTAGCGATCGCATCTTGGGTATACTGCTGTTTTAATCCTTGGTAATCTTCAGTCCGCCACCACTGTTCAGCATCTACAAAGGATGAAGCGATAATTGTGGCTTTCCCTGCTGGTGCGCGTCCATCACCCTCATGACTTACCGACACAAATAAGGAATTATTCTCCCCAATTACGCCGTTTGCATCATACATAAACTGTAAATGGGGCGGACAATCGTAAGGAATTGCACTAGCATCTACACCCAAATACACCACAAACGCACCGGATGCGGGGGGTAGTTTTTCCACACGCCGTTGATAGCCAATGGGGGCCTTTTCTCCCAATAGTTGCACTAAATTCTGCACAGTGACGTTAGCAACTACATGATCTGCGGCTTCTGTCCAGACTTCACCTGTTTTTTGGTTTCTAATCACCACAGCCGTAGCTTTGCCATTTTCCACTTTGATTTGTTCGACGGTGTGGCGCATTAATAATTTACCACCGTCTCTTTCTAAAGCTTGCACTAGGCGATCGCTCAATACCTGCATACTACCTTGGAGGTGATACAAGCCCTGGGGTTGTTGGGACACACTCAAAGCTGTAGCAGCGTAAAGTAAAGCTGTTTCTTCCGCGTTGACTTGGGAATATAACTTCAGTTGCAAATCTAAAAATGTCCTCAGTCGGCGGTCATTTCCCAACCCAAACCACCTTAAAGCATCACCCACAGTTGACAAAGTAAAAGGTGCAGTAATCAAAGTATTCGGACGTACTGCTTGAATTAACTGACCCAAATCCCACAGATTACGCGGTGGTAAAACTGGGTCGCGTCCCTGGAATTCCCAACTAGCATTAAATAACGTCGCCATCAATTGCCAAAATGGTTCACTACCAGGAAACTGTTGTTGTCTTTCTTCCCGCCATTTCTCAGGGTCGCGCCAAACATTAATCGGTGTGCTTTCCCCAGGTAAAAAGACTGCACAAGCTGGGTCACAGGGGGTAGCCTCTGGTAAATCTATCTCTAATTCCGAAAATATCCGATGATGAATTCCCCCTGGTTCTAACCCTGCAACTTGAGTTGCACCCACATCAAAGGTAAATCCTTGGCGTTTAAAGGTGGAAGCACATCCGCCAGGAACAATGGCTTGGTCGAGAATTAACACACTGTAACCACGACGGGCTAATAATGCAGCCGCCGTCAATCCACCAATTCCCGCACCGATGACGACTACACGGGGTTTATTTTGGTTAACAACAATATGAGACATTAAGATTAGCTTTATAAAAATTAATATTCCTACTCATAATTTTACAAGCTAATAAACAACGCTACAAGGATGTGATAAAAAGGGAAAAGCAGCAATGACACAAGAATCGATGTTTGAAGAAAGCAGTGGTAACGTATTTGCTGACCTTGGTTTGTCAGATGCAGATGAACTGTTTACACGAGGAAGGATAGGGATTCAGGTGCTGCGTCTTCTCCAACAACGCAACCTGAAACAGCGTGAAATCAGTGAATTACTAGGCATTCCCCAGCCAGAAGTATCTCATTTGATGAAAGGAGAGTTTCAACGGTTCAGTGAAGGCAAACTCCTGATTTTTCTAAAGCGACTGGATACAGAAATCACCTTACATCTTCGCTCTCGTCACGCATCAGACCAATCTTTTGATACTGTGATATCGCTATAGAAAAATTAGTGCAAGAAATAGGTACTGAAAAGCTGTTTAGTACCTATTTCTTGGGATTATTACATTTCTGGTATTGCTGGAATAGATCCATTAATCTTTGAATAACCGTAAAGATACTGTCCTAAAGCATTAGCTTGGCGGGAAGGTGTAGCTAAGTAGGCATTAATTTTAGATCCTGTTCGGATTAGGAGGCGTTGGATATCATTCCAAAAAAACTCTCCGCCGCCACCCGTAATAATTACATTTGTCACCTGCTCTGGCAACCAAGCGAGGATACGGGAGCAAAGTTCGCGGGAAAAAGTTTCTGTGAGTTTAGGAAGAAAATCATCTAGGTTGATCGATTTATAAGCACCTTTAGGAAAATAGAAGCGATCGCCTTTAGATTTGTTCATAGCTTCAATGAAGGCTAAAGATTGACTATCAGCACTTTCTACATATCTAGATAGCCGTTCATATAAATTGCTCATACCAAATGATTCGCTTTTAGAAGCATCTCTAACAAGGCGGAAATTATCCACAATTAGCATCTGAAGGTTTTCATAACCAATATCAACAATGGCTACAGGCGCATCTGTAACATCAGGAATATCTGATATCTTAGGTAGGGCAATAGACCACAGCAAAGTACCATAACCTTCTGGCATTACCCATACTTTAGAAATATTCAACTGTACAGGTAAATCACGGAATTGCATGAAATGCTGTCCAGTAATCATACTAATTAACTGTGCTTTCTGCATCTCAAATTCTTTTGTGGAGAAGAAAGGTAAACTAATCACCACTGATATGTCATCGTATATTTCACCTATACGTTTAAAATAGGCAGCACTTGCCAAAACTTTTATCAAAGCATCTTCTAGCTTAGATTGACCAATGCCGATATTTGCACCAAGATTAGCTGCTAATTGACCAACAGCATAACCACTACCTTCATATCCCAGCCGTAAATCCATTAAAGGTAAACCAGAACGATCATATCCAAATGATGGTGATTTCTTCACATAGGCAGGTATGGAAACTACATCCCCAGGTTCGCAGCTTGCACAAGCTTTAGTAAAATTTCTACCTAAATCAACACTGAGAATAGTGTTACTGCTAACATTTGTGGGTTTGAGAATTTGGATTTTTACAGCAGGTGCTATTCGTCTTAAGATACGTGGATAGTAGTCAGGGGGAACAATAATTAATTCCTCATCTAATTGGGAAAGAGCTTTATTAGTTTGTTCTACTGCCACCTTAAATTTGTTTAAAGTATCTCCTCTAGGTTCTTTATCAATCTCCCACATTAAAGACATAAGATGTTGCTGCAATCTTATTGCGAAACATAAACAGTCTTTTTTCACTTCATCTAATGCGCGTTGGCGATTTAAGTCAATAATATGGTCTTTGCTGGCATCAGCGAGTTCAGAGTATTTCTTCTGTAAACTTTCATATTTGTTCGTTAATTCATTAGCAACTTGTCTATGATGTTTGGCTGCTTCTCTGTCTTTTTCTCCAGCAGCATGAGCAGTAAAAGCACCTGCAACAGCAACAACTGCTGCCCCTATAGCACCGAACAAAAAAGGTAGCATAAAAATCATATGGGTTTTGACTAAATTATTTAGGAATTAGGAGGAAGCTAAGGAAGTTGAGAATCAGGTAACAACTTACTATCTGCTGATGTGAGTCCTAAAGATTGAGCAATAGCAATTGATTCACGTAACCGTTCCATAGCTCCTTCTATTCCAGGTGCAATTGGACGATTTGTAATTTCTTGGTTAATGGTTTTCATTTCAGCCAGGAAATCTAGATTTTTCTGGTGTTCATAAATCAGTTCATTTTCAATTTCCTGTAATCTTGCTAACTCTTGTTGCGTTAAAGATTTGTAATAATTTCTTACATTTTGTTTATGGTCTTCCAGGAGTTTGAAGAACTCAATAACCATACCTGCAAAAGCTAATGCAGGTTCTGCTTTAGTTAATGCGGTTAATGCGATCGCAATAGGTGGACAAGCAGCTGCTAATGTTGTATTTACAAATGCCGTTGCACCCCTAACTGCTCCTCCATTGACAGTATCGTTTAATGTTGCTGTAATCGCTTCCTCTACAGAAATTTCACCTCGAACTACACGCAGTGCATTGATTAAAAGCGAAAAAGGAGCAGCCGTCACAGCAGCGTTGACAGCAGAATTAAAATGAGAATCTTCAGGCATGAATAATTTTCTTCCTCATTGATGAGGAGCGTAAATAAAATTACGTATATTTTATGTTTTTCTGTATTATATATGCCATAGTATTTATACATATTCTAACTAAAAATTACAGGCATAATCAAAAATTCAGGTCATAGCGGCTCTGAATTTACAAAAAATTAAGTCTGATTTTTGACAATGATTTATTCTTAAGTCTCCTGAAAACTTTTTTGAGGTGATGATTTTTAAAGAGACTGAGCAATTTTAAGTATTATTTCTGTTGACTATATGTATTTAGATATGTTTTTTACCAGTAAAGCATCCTCTGAATATTAACAAGTAATTAGCCTGCGTTCGGCTTTGTCGTTACCGATAGGCTAGGCAGGCTTTGTTTGTCTAACCCAGATTCCAGTCTGAGAGAATGAATTTTTAGCTTCTGAGGAAAAAATACAGGATACAGTCACATGAAATATATCAAGCGTCACGCGGACAAAATTGAACTGATTGTCGAGGTGATTTTTTTAGTAGTCTTATTTCTGCTGGGATTTTTTCTGGATTATAAGTACGCTGCTTCTTTATCCTGGAAATATTACTTATTTATGACTTTTTTAGCACTCATCTTACTTTTGCCAGTGTACTTAAAATCTCAGCGAAAACAAGAATTGTGGCTGTTTATCGGGTTTAATCTCAGCCTCTTCGCTTTGTACTTTATAACTCTCTCGCCTGTCAAACCCTTCACCCAGTTTTATCTCGACATCAAACATGGGATGACAATTCAAGAAGTGCAAACCAGATTTAACCAGCGTTTTCCTAAAGACGGAAGATTTCCTCAGCCAGAATCGCAACTCCTTGATGAAAGTCACGGTGTGCTAGAAAATATTGACCCAAAAGCAAAAGGCTTTTTAGCTTTACCTGACCAACTTCTAAACTACATTCTTGACCCAAATGATGGTCGCTACAATGCAGAATTAGTGAATGTTTATTTCAAAGATGGCAAAGTGGTAGGAATGGAGTATTTGCCCGATTGAGACAAACCCTTACACCAATTCGCTAAAATTCTGATACAGATCCAAGCCCGGAAACCCTTGTCCATTCAGGATTTATCAATTGCGTTAGCGTAGCGGGGCGGGAGCATCGTTGCGAATTGCGAATTGGTATTACACCCAGCCTCAAAAAATCTTTGTGTGTCCAGCCTGTTTCAGATGCCACAATCAAAGATATTTTCGGGTGACAGATAAGATAAAGAAGTAAAAACCTCTTCACTCACCACTACCCATGACCTCAACCCTGTTAAAATTTCCGCGTCTGAACGCCCCCAAAATACATCAATTGCCTAATGGCTTAACTATTATTGTTGAGCAAATGCCAGTGGAAGCGGTTAACCTCAATCTATGGATCAATATTGGTTCAGCCGTAGAATCAGATGAAATTAACGGCATGGCTCACTTTTTAGAACATATGATTTTTAAAGGGACTGAGCGAATTGCTAGCGGTGAGTTTGAACGCCAAATTGAAGAACGTGGTGCTGTTACCAACGCCGCTACTAGCCAGGATTACACGCACTACTACATAACCACCGCACCCAAAGATTTTGCTGAATTAGCTCCTTTACAAATAGATGTAGTATTAAATGCTACTATTCCCGATGAAGCTTTTGAACGGGAAAGATTTGTAGTTTTAGAAGAAATTAGACGTTCTGAAGATAATCCCCGTCGCCGCACCTTTCGCCGGACGATGGAAACCGCGTTTGTAGAGTTACCTTACCGTCGTCCAGTGTTGGGGCCAGAATCAGTAATTTCCCAACTCACACCCCAGCAGATGCGTAATTTTCATCATAGCTGGTATCAACCCCGTTCAATGACTGCTGTGGCTGTAGGTAATTTACCGGAAGAAGAATTAATTGAAATTATCGCTGAAAGTTTTAGTCAAGTTAATTCCCAGTCCCCAGTCCCCAGCGAAGCACTGAGCTTGTCGAAGTGTCCCCAATCCCTCTCCCTCGAACCCGCATTTACTGAAATTGTCAGACGAGAATTTGTTGATGAAAGTCTCCAGCAAGCCAGATTAGTAATGTTGTGGCGAGTTCCAGGGATGAACCAGCTAGAGCAAACTTATGCTTTGGATGTATTAGCAGGGATTTTGGGACACGGAAGAACATCAAGATTAGTTCAGGATTTGCGAGAAGAACGGGGAATAGTTTCTTCCATTGGTGTCAGCAATATGACTAATCGCTTACAAGGGACATTTCATATCTCTGCTAAGTGTGCAGTAGAAGATTTAGCAGAAGTAGAAACCGCGATCGCCCAACACATCCGCAGATTACAAACAGAGTTAGTCACAGAAAAAGAAATCGCCCGTGTTCAAAAGCGCGTCGCCAATCGATTTATTTTTGGTAACGAAACACCAAGCGATCGCACCGGCTTATACGGCTACTATCACTCCCTCATCGGCGATTTAGAACCAGCATTCAACTACCCAGCCCACATCCAAGCCCAAGCCGCCCAAGATTTACTTTTAGCCGCTAATCAATACCTGTGTCCAGAAGCTTATGGTGTAGTGGTACTTAAACCTGTTTGATTGGGGATTGGGGACTGGGGACTGGGGACTGGGAAATTTCTACTACCTGGGGGCTTTTGTTTTATTCAACAGTATCTAGTAGTGAACGTAACATGAGAGGATAAACAAGTTTCTTACTCCTAATCCCTAATCCCCAATCCCCAATCCCCAACTATGTGGACTGAAATCGATGCCCAGATTAGCCGAGTGACTGGTGAAAAATTTCAGAGTCAAAACAGGCGATCGGTTAGTGGTGGTTGTATTAATCAAGGTTATTCTGTCTCTGATGGTATAACAACATACTTTGTCAAACTCAACCAAGCCTCTCAAGTCGCCATGTTTGAGGCAGAGATGCTGGGATTACAGCAGATGTATAATACTCAGACTATTCGCGTACCAAAACCAATCTGTTGGGGTACAGCCGGAAATTCTGGGTACATAGTTTTGGAATGGCTGGAAATGGGAGGTGGTAACAGCAATTCCTGGGTGGAAATGGGACGCAAGTTAGCAGCCATGCACAAAGCCACCAGTCAGCAAGGTTTTGGTTGGGAGATGAATAACACCATCGGTTCTACACCCCAAATCAACACCTGGGCAGCAGATTGGGTAGAGTTCTATACAAAACATCGTCTCGGCTATCAATTCCAACTAGCAAAGCGACGGGGTGGAAGTTTTCCCAAACAGGATGATTTACTAGCCGCAATTCCTGATTTATTAGCAGATCATCAAGTCCAACCTTCCTTAGTACATGGTGACTTGTGGGGTGGGAACGCTGGGTGTACTGTCGCAGGTGAACCAGTGATATTTGATCCAGCGACTTATTTTGGCGATCGAGAGGTTGATATTGCTATGACAGAACTTTTCGGTGGCTTTCCCGCCGCCTTTTACCAAGGTTATAACGCTGTCTGGACTCTAGATGCAGGTTATGAAACTCGCAAAACCCTATACAATCTCTACCACATCTTGAATCACTTCAATTTATTTGGTGGCGGTTATGCTTCCCAAGCAAATCGCATGATCGAACAGATTTTAAGGGTATAGGGAATGGGGAATGGGGCATGGGGAATAGGGCATCGAAGTAAAATATCCCTTGTCTACCTTGTCTACCTTGTCCCCCTCGTCCCCCTTGTCTCCAATCCCCAATCCCCAATCCCCAATCCCCAATCTACTGAGTATTAATCAAAGAAGGCAGCAACGGTTCAGGTTGAGGTGCAGGATTGAGTAATTGTTGCCATGTTTTAATTTGCTCTTGTGCTGCACTATAAGCACCACTACCGCGTGGCACTAACCGCGCAGTTTCAATACCCTTAGCGATATCTGATGAACCTTGAGAACGGGCAATCTCTAATATTTGCTGACTCCATTGGTCGATCGCTATATTTGCATCCATCCGTAAAATGCTGTTGTTGGAAACTTTATCAGCGATGCGTATGGCTTCTAATAATGCTTCTGGTGTTCCACTTTGGGCTACGGCTTTGGCTTGTGACCAATTGTCCCTAGCACGGATTTGTCCTTGCCAATCTTCTATAGCTGTTTGTGCTTCGCCAGAGAGCGATCGCCCAGAATTTGCCAGGGGTCTAGCAGCGTTAATGGCTGCTGTCAAATCTCCTGTTTGGGCTAAGTCTCGCGCCTGATCTAATATTGGTTGGTCTTGGATACGTTGTGCTTTTCCTACCCAACTGCGAATTCTGCGGCGTGCTTCTGGGTATAATGCCCGTCCTTGGCGAATTTGACTAGCTTCAGCGATCGCAGCTTGTAAAGAATTAATATCACCCAGAAACGCCATTTGTTCAGCCCTTTCTAAATAAGGTCTGTCTTCAATAGTTTCTACTTGCGCTTGCCAACGGTTAATATCTTCTTGGGCTTCCGAACCACGGGGATTACTGGTTGGTATTAGCTGTGCTTCGGCAATGGCGGCTGTTAAATCGTTGATTGTCCCTTGATTTGCTAAATTTCGGGCTTTTTCTAGACGTGCGACATCTTCTATTTCTACTTGCCATCGGGCAATTAGTTGTTGGGCTTTATCGTAAACTGAACGTGATGGGTCTATTAGTTGTGCTTGGGTGATAGCTGCTTCTAAACCAGCAATATTTCCGATCCACGCGCTTCTTTGTGCGTCAGCTAAGGCGATGAAATCTTCTACTTCTGTTTGTAACCCAGTGATTTCCGGAATTTGTCTGGCAATATCTAAGGCTGTATCTGCATCCCGTTGATCAATTTTAGCCTGGGCTAACTCCAGCATTTTGCGCCCATAGGCAGGGATGAGTTCTTGGGCTTTGCTGTACAAGTAACTATTTTTGCCAATTGACTCAGCTAATTTGATGGCTTCTAAGAAATCATCAACTTTTTCACTCTTGGTTAATGTTTCTGCTTTAGCTAACTTATCAACATCCTCTTTCGATGATGTAATAATGCCATTTAATTCGTCGTATTTAACACTAGACCAGTATTTATTATCTACACGCAGTAACTTTGACGCTAACATAAACGCCGATTGCCAACGCTGTTGTCGCAGTTCCTCTTCTGCATTTTTGTAGATGGTTTCTGCCCTTGTCCAAATGGTTTCCCATTTAGAAACTTGCTCGTCTACTAACTTGTATGTTGGTAGGTCTTGGGGTATCTTACGGGCTGTGGCGATCGCTTCTTCTATTCTCCCTGCTTGAAAACTCCCATCTGCTAGTTCTAAAATATCTTTTGACCACTCTTCTAAAAATTGGTCAATTTGTCCCCTTAGTGGGTGATCTGGTGGTAGTTGTTTCACAAGGGCGATCGCTTGTAATAGATCCCCCACTGTTTGCTTAGAAGCCGCTAATTGAGCGCAGTGTAACCGCACTGAAGCACTGGCCAACGGCCAAAAAATCGCCGGACAGTTAGGTGCAGACGGCAACTTGAGTAACATTGCTGTTGCCATAAACGCCACACCACCGGGAATCATCGTTAACAATATAGCCCACGCCACCCAACCTTTCATCCAGCGTGGTAACTTTATGTAACCTTTATTACGTTTGGGATTTGGGTTCGGTGAGTTGTTTGGAGATAATTCTGCAACGTGATTATCTCTTGGCTGCTTTAACGAGTCATAAGAACCAGTAGCCGGGATACCAGATGTTTGGTGATCACCGACCTTTTGGGTTTGGGATAATCTTTCTCGATCATCTGGATTTGTTCCTCTGGTTGGATGCCAACTTTCTGGGATATCCCGCTCTGTCATCTCTCACACCAAAATAGTTGAATAGCTATCTGTTTTAGAATGATAATTCGATTTTCGCCAGCGTAACTTTCTCATAATTAAAAAGTTACTTGTTACATGATCAGTCTCCACAGATATCATTAACAATTCACAGATTCAGCATCCCTGTATACTTAACCGGAAGCAGAAGATTCAGCTTGTAAATCCACAATTAATTGTGCTAAATGATCACTACTTGCTTGATAAACTCTGCCACAAAAGTCACAAGTTGCTTCTGCCCCATCATCTTTTACAATCATATCTTGTAACTCAGCTTCGCCCAACATTTTTAACGCCCCCAACACCCGATCAAAAGAACATCCACAGTGGAAGCGTAAAATTTGGCTTTCTGGGAAAATATTTAAACCCATGTCGCCGAGTAAATCGTGAAAGATTTCCGGCAAAGTTTTACCAGCTTGCAACAATGGTGTAAACCCTGATAAAGCTGCCACCCGTGATTCTAATTTTGCCACTAATTCTTCATCTCTAGCAGCTTTCGGTAACACCTGCACTAACAACCCACCAGATGCTGTGACTCCATTAGCACCAACAAATACACCTAAAACTAGTGCCGAAGGTGTTTGTTCTGAATTCACGAGGTAGTGAGCCACATCATCACCAATTTCTCCAGAAACTAGTTCCACTGTACTGGAGTAAGGATAGCCATAACCAATATCTCTAACTACATAGAGATAGCCATTACCCACAGCACCACCCACATCTAGTTTCCCTCTAGCATTGGGGGGTAATTCGACAGAGGGATTACCTACGTAACCCCTGACTGTGCCATCTAAGCCAGCATCTACTAAAATACCGCCCAAAGGCCCATCACCTTTAACTCGGACGTTAACCCTAGATCCCGGACGCTTCATACTAGAAGCCATCAACAAACCAGCCACCATAGTCCGCCCCAGAGCCGCCGTTGCTACGTAAGAAAGCTGGTGGCGTTGCCGTGCCTCTTCTGTCAAACGCGTGGTAATTGCACCTACTGCACGAATTCCACCGTCGGCTGCTGTGGCGCGAATTAATTGATCCGCCATGAAAACCTTACCAATAATAATTGCTCAACAAACGCCCTTGCTCTTCAGCTTCGGGTTTCAAGTAACTTTTAGTATAACAAAACTTAACTTATACAAAATTTACGTAGGTATCGTTCGTCTAATGGGTAGCTTAATATCAATTTTTGTACCTTGGTTGACAGTAGAGCTACATTTAATTGAGCCTCCATGTTGCTCAACAATAATTTGATGGCTAATAGACAAACCTAAACCTGTTCCTTGACCAACTGGCTTAGTAGTAAAAAAAGGTTGAAAAATATTCTGGCGAGTTTCTTCAGACATACCACAACCATTATCAGCAATTGAGATAGTGAGCCGATTATCCTGACAAATAAATGTGCGAATCCAAATAGTTGGTTTCTCTAATGTGTCTTGATTAAAAACATGGGCTTTTTGCATTAAAGCATCAATAGCATTATTCAGTAAATTGAGAAATACTTGATTTAAATATCGGGGATTACAAAAAAATTGCGGAATTTCGCCGTATTCTTTAATTACTGAAATGGGTTGGCTATTGTTAGCAAAAGCTTTCAGTCTACTTTGCAAAATCACAATTGTGCTATCAATACCTTGGTGAATGTCAGCTTTTTTATAATCAGCTTCATTTAACCGAGAGAAATTTGATAGGGATTCTACAATCTCCATGATGCGATTTGCACCCACCTGCATCGAATTTAACAGATTTGGTAAATCACTCTGGATGAAATTAAAGTCGCTATTATCAAGAGCATTAATGATTTTAGACTCTGGATTAGGATAGACATGACCATAGGTTGCTATAATATTAAATAACTCATAGATATATTGCTTGAGGTATTGTAAATTTCCATGAATGAAACTTACAGGATTATTAATTTCGTGAGCAACTCCAGCCACCATTGTACCCAACGCTAATACCAATTTAATATGAAGTTGCATATAATAGGGGGAGGTAAATGTGATAAGTCCTCAGACCTATGAGCCGCCCGTTTAAGATAGAAATCGTGGAGAGCGAAGAAGAACTCAAAAAACGCCTGCAAACAGCCAGTGAAGGTAGCCAAAAAGAAAAGCTACAGATGTTGTGGTGGCTCAAGAGTGGGCAGGTAAAGGAGCAGCAAGAAATTGGAAAACGCTTGGCCAGAGATACTTCGACGGTGACGAGATGGTTACAGAGGTATAGAGGGGGTGGATTGTCTGAGTTATTAGCAGTGAAGAAAGCACCAGGGGCAAAACGAAAAATTACTGAAGAGGCGATCGCTTCATTAAAGCAAGAGTTGGAAACAGGAGAAGGATTTAGCAGTTACGGAGCAATAGTCGAGTGGTTGAAACTCAAACATGGATTGGATATCGAGTATGGAACAGTCTATGACTGGGTGAGATATCGTTTAGGAGCGAAACTCAAAGTACCACGACCCCAAAGCTATCAGCAGGATGAAAAACTCAGAGCCGAATTTAAAAAAAACTCGGTGTGCTGATAGTTAGTCTCGAACAACTGCTAGCACCAGGTAAAACTGTGCGCTACCTGTGTCAAGATGAAACGAGAGTGGGACTCAAAACCCTCACAGGCAAAGTAATTACAGCTAGAGGAGTTAAACCTACTGTTGAGGTGAAATGGCTGCGGGAAAATTTTTGGATTTATGGTGCAATTGAACCGTTGACTGGAAAGCATTTCCAGCATGAATACCCCAAACTCAATGGCGACTATTTTCAGCAGTTTTTAGACTGGCTATCTGAACAATTAGGCTCCGATTACGCCATTTTACAGATTGATCAAGCTCCTGCCCATACTAGTTCTACGATTCGTTGGCCAGACAATATTATTCCTCTACTACAACCATCTCATTCTCCCGAACTTAATCCCATCGAGAGGCTTTGGCAATTTCTCAAAAAATCTCTCAAAAATGTACTTTTCTCTTCTTTACAAGATTTACGTGAGCGCATTCAGCAGCTATTTGACCAATTAACTTTTGAACAAGTCATGTCTGTGTCTTCTTATGACTTTATTTTAGAAGCTCTTTTATATGCAGCTTCATATTAAATTGGTATAACATAGTTTCACGTTGAATTAATTGCATTTGAGTTTGTTGTGTTTCTTGTAGTTTCGATAATGCAAATTCTGCATCCTCCTTCGCTACGCGATATTTTTCCTGAACTACTAAAAATCTTTGCAGCGTTTGCTGAATGGGGGACAAAATCAACTAAAAGACTGACTGTATAAGGCTCATAGCTCTTAGACCTTGTTGATAATACTTGCGCTTATTGGCATTAAGTCTCATTAATTGGGCTACTAATGATTGACAATCATCCATAAAACTGACCCAAGTATAACCATACAGACCAATATAAAAACTGCTATGTCGCCTGGTACTACGGTTCTTTTCTTGAACTCTTCCGACATATTCTTGTACACCCTTACGTTTAATCTGTTGTCCTTGAATTGTCGCTGATGAGTAGGCAATAGCTATTAACAAAATTAGTGAAATCAACCCTTCTCTCGTGACTTTTGTATCTTCTAAATTATAGCCTCCTGTTTTAAAATCTCTAAACATTTCCTCAATATCAAAGCGTTGTTTATAAGCTGTAATAGCTGCGCCTAACTCTGATAAATCTGTGAGAATAAACCATCCTTCTTTTGGTGCTACACTTGGAGTTTTCGCTTCCATTTACAGGCCAAATTAAAATGTCCAAAACCTCTAAGTTTCGTGACTTTAACTCCCGGTAGAAATAAGGATAGTCCTGGGGCTAATCCCAAATTTTTTAACTCTAACCAAATCTCTGACTCTTTTTTGATAAATTAATTTTTTCTTAATCTTAAACAAAAGCTCAATCCTTGCTTTTTCAACCAGTTTGCTAATTTGACTGAGCAAAATTCTCTATCTCCCAATACACATACTTTATATTTGTTCACTATCTCTAAAATCTCTATCAACGCTTCTGTTTGTTGTTGGAAATTACTATTGCCTTTTTGCTTCAATAATTCCAAATATATCGGTATTGCTCTTTTCTCCCACACTATGCTTATCATTAATAGATTTTCAGTAGACCGGAAAAGGCTATAATACAATTAGATTATGGAAACGTTCGTCAGTTTAGAATAAAAGTGCAGTTAATACCAATTTAATATGAAGCTGCATATAAAAGAGCTTCTAAAATAAAGTCATAAGAAGACACAGACATGACTTGTTCAAAAGTTAATTGGTCAAATAGCTGCTGAATGCGCTCACGTAAATCTTGTAAAGAAGAGAAAAGTACATTTTTGAGAGATTTTTTGAGAAATTGCCAAAGCCTCTCGATGGGATTAAGTTCGGGAGAATGAGATGGTTGTAGTAGAGGAATAATATTGTCTGGCCAACGAATCGTAGAACTAGTATGGGCAGGAGCTTGATCAATCTGTAAAATGGCGTAATCGGAGCCTAATTGTTCAGATAGCCAGTCTAAAAACTGCTGAAAATAGTCGCCATTGAGTTTGGGGTATTCATGCTGGAAATGCTTTCCAGTCAACGGTTCAATTGCACCATAAATCCAAAAATTTTCCCGCAGCCATTTCACCTCAACAGTAGGTTTAACTCCTCTAGCTGTAATTACTTTGCCTGTGAGGGTTTTGAGTCCCACTCTCGTTTCATCTTGACACAGGTAGCGCACAGTTTTACCTGGTGCTAGCAGTTGTTCGAGACTAACTATCAGCACACCGAGTTTTTTTTAAATTCGGCTCTGAGTTTTTCATCCTGCTGATAGCTTTGGGGTCGTGGTACTTTGAGTTTCGCTCCTAAACGATATCTCACCCAGTCATAGACTGTTCCATACTCGATATCCAATCCATGTTTGAGTTTCAACCACTCGACTATTGCTCCGTAACTGCTAAATCCTTCTCCTGTTTCCAACTCTTGCTTTAATGAAGCGATCGCCTCTTCAGTAATTTTTCGTTTTGCCCCTGGTGCTTTCTTCACTGCTAATAACTCAGACAATCCACCCCCTCTATACCTCTGTAACCATCTCGTCACCGTCGAAGTATCTCTGGCCAAGCGTTTTCCAATTTCTTGCTGCTCCTTTACCTGCCCACTCTTGAGCCACCACAACATCTGTAGCTTTTCTTTTTGGCTACCTTCACTGGCTGTTTGCAGGCGTTTTTTGAGTTCTTCTTCGCTCTCCACGATTTCTATCTTAAACGGGCGGCTCATAGGTCTGAGGACTTATCACATTTACCTCCCCCTATTATATGCAACTTCATATTAAATTGGTATAAGCCCTCTTTTGTTACTACGGGGAAAGTATAATCAGGAAGAAAGCAGACAAAGCAAGTAAGAGGAATGGTTACAGCGCGTAGACAGCCAGTAAGCACAGTGGCATTCATAGATAACTATTGCCAGCACTATTATTCAGTATTTGAGGATGTGAGGCATTTTGAAGCATTCAAATTCTTACATTTGGGCATACTTTCAGAAATTAAGAGAAAAACTCTGCCAGAAATAGCTAAAACAGTGGGGCTAAAAGATAGCCAAACACTACATCATTTCCTGAGAGATGCACTGTGGGATATCAAAAAATTAAGAGAAATAAGGCTATGGTTAACAAAAATGTTTATTGGAGAAAGAGAAATAATTTTATGTATTGACGAAACCGGAGATCAAAAAAAGGGAAAATCAACAGATTATGTGACTAGGCAATATATTGGAAACTTAGGTAAAACAGAGAATGGAATAGTATCCGTAAATGCTTATGGTGTAGTAGATGGAATCACTTATCCTTTAATATTCCAAATATTTAAACCGAAAAATCGCTTAAAAGAAGGGGATAAATATAAGAGCAAACCCCAAATAGCGGTAGAGATTATTCAAGAGTTGAAAGAATGGGGTTTCAAAATTAAATTAGTGTTAGCAGATAGTTTATATGGTGAGAGTGGAGATGTAATTAGATGTTTAGAAAAATTAGAACTAGAGTTTATCGTAGCAATTCGCTCCAATCATGGAGTGTTAATGCCCCCAGGAAGCCGAAAACGTTATAATCGTTGGAAAGCTTATGAGCAAAAGCTTTCACATCGTCAATTAGAAACTCGTTACCTGAGAGAAATTATTTTTGGTCAACGTCGCCGCATCAGATATTACCAAATCAGTAAAGTTAATACACCCGACCCCACTGGAGATGAAAGTTGGTACATCATGACTAATTTATCAACTGATTTGTCACTGAATGTCGCGCAACTTTATAGTTTAAGAAACTGGATTGAATATGGTTTTAAAGAAGTTAAAAATGAACTGGGTTGGGCTGATTTTCGTCTGACTGATTATGAAAGTATTGAACGCTGGTGGGAAATCATTTTTAGTGCTTACCTTTTAGTTAGCATTCAGGCTACTTATTTTCAACTTTATGCCCAAACTCAATCAACATCTAGTTCAGAATCACCTTCATCAATAGACTTTAATATTTATCAATATAGTCAACATCCTAATTGGGAATCTGGTATAACATGGAAGAGTGCTTTAAATAATCTTAGATTGCTCATTCAACCCTATATTTTTTACTGTTTGATTCAACCTTGGCTCACAGTATTTAACATTCCTGGTATGAAGCGTTGCTTTTTGAAATTAATCGACTTTATGAATGATTTTCGCGCTTCTCCAGTCAGTTTCTCTGTTGCTAGTTGAATCTCTTGTCAATTTTTCTTTTCCTAAAGTAACAAAAGAGGGATAAGTGAGCTTGTAAAATGCCCTCCTCGTTCCCTGGTATGGACCCATATCTTGAAGGCTACCTGTGGAGTGACGTACACAACGCCCTTGCTAGCAAAATCCGTGCTTTTCTCGCCCCACAGTTGCGTCCTAAATATGCTGTAAGGCAGAAGTATATGTTGTGGAAGATATTTCCCCTGCTAGTGAAATTGGTATTTTGTACCCAGATGTTGAGGTGTTGCAGATAAAACAACGCCGTGATATGACTCCAACTACATCCACATCAAATACTGCTACAACCCCAGCACCTCTGACACTTCCGGTTATCCAACCTGTTGCAGTCCGCATCCCCACAGTCGAAATTCGGGATACAGCCAACAACCGACTAGTCAGCTGTATCGAAATTCTCTCCCCCGTTAACAAATGCGAACCAAGTATTACTGACTATCGGAAGAAACGACAACGTTTATATAATGCCAACGTTCATTTAATTGAAATTGATTTGCTGCGTCGGGGAAATCGACCATTTAACTACCCCCGCCTTCCAGATGTTCCCTACTTGATCACTTTAACGCGGGCTGGTTCTGGGTTAATTGATGTGTGGCCTGTGAAGTTACAGGATACTCTACCAACAATACCCGTTCCGCTTTGCGAAGGCGACCCCGATGCTGTACTGGAACTGCAAGCTGTGCTGAATGCTATCTATGATGAAGCTGGGTATGATTTATCTATAGACTACAGCCAGCCACCACCGCCACCAGCCATAAGTTAGTCAAGTTCTAAGCTTTTGAAGCAGGGCTGAAGCCCTTACTACAAGCCAGTTAGTCTGAGAACATCGATGACCACTAGCTTATTAGACCTCTTGCAAAAGTCCCAAATGCGTGGGACAAGTAAGTTAGAGTTGGGTAGCATTGATGACCTACGAACAAGTAAAGAGCTTAAAGCCAGAAGACTTTAAACGCTTGTGTGGTGTACGCCCGGAGACTTTTAAGCAGATGTTAGAGGTGGTGCGATCGCCCAGCCAACCAAAACAGAAAACAGGAAGACCAAGTAAACTCAGCCTAGAAGACCAATTGTTGATGACATTAGAATATTGGAGAGAATACCGTACGTATTTTCATATTGGTCAATCTTGGGGAGTAAACGAGTCTACAGCATACCGAATTATCCGAAAAATAGAAGATACACTGACTAAATCTAGGGCTTTCACTCTTCCTGGAAAGAAAAGACTAGCGAATTCTGATTATCAGTTACAAGTAGTGATAGTTGATGTTACAGAAAGCCCAATTGAACGTCCTAAAAAAAACAAAAAAAGTTCTACAGTGGCAAGAAAAAGCAGCATACATTAAAGTCTCAAGTAGTGGTAGACCAAGCGAATGGTCAAATCATCTGTACGGCTCATGGTAAGGGAAGAGAGCATGATTTTCAGATATTTAAGAATAGTCAACTTCATTTGAGAGAAGATATAGAGTGCTTGGGCGATAAAGGTTATCAAGGTATTCAGAAACTACACAACAATAGTCGGATTCCGACAAAAAAGCCTAGAGGTGGTAAGTTAACTTATGAAGATAAAAAGAGGAATAGAGAATTAGCCAAAATTAGAGTTTTAGGTGAGCATATAAATCGTAAGATGAAGGTATTTAAAATTTTGTCCCTTACTTATAGGAATCGTCGAAAAAGATTTAGTTTAAGGTTTAATTTGATTGCTGCTCTCTACAATTACGAGCTTTCCCTCCCCAAAATTAAATCTTCCTAAGCGACTTTTGCAAGAGGTCTATTCTAAACCCAACTGCTTTTTTAACACTACGGGAACATTGAGTGCTGTCTCTAAACCGCGCACGCCTTCCCATTGCAGCTTTTCCCCCCAGTGACTGACTTCTAAGTTGGCTTCGGTGACATCTGTATCATCAAGAATACTATAGGTGAGATTAGCGGCTGTTAAGTCTGCACCATTCAGCATCGCACCACTGAGGTTACTACCAGTTAAATTGGCACTATTGAGGTTAGCGAAACTCAAATCTGTACCCAGAAGTACCGCATCACTTAAGTCTGCGCCGGTTAAGTCAGCTTCACTGAGAATACCACCACTCAAGTCAGCATCGTTGAGAATGACGCGACTGAGGTCAACGCCACTCAAGTCAGCACCTAAGAACATCGCACCGTTGAGTTTAGCATCGCTGAGTTTAGCACCGTTGAGTTTAGCATAGCTGAGGTCGGCGGACACGAGGCTGGCTGAACTTAAGTTAGTGCTGAATAAAATTGTGTCACTGAGGTTGCTGCCATTGAGAACAGCACCCGATAAGTCAGCCCCACTCAAGTCAGCACGACAAAGATCAGCATGATTGAGGTGAACATTTTTTAGGTCAGCGTCACTGAGATTTGCCCCAAACAGTATGGCGTTGGTGAGGTTGGCGCGCGAGAGTACGGCATCTCGGAGGTTAACACCACTCAAATTAGTGTGACAGAGTTCGGTATCATTGAGTTGACAACTACTCAAGTCAGCGCGACTGAGGTCAGCACGGCTCAGATTTGCCCCTGTGAGGTTTGCCCCTGTGAGATTAGAACTGCTGAGGTCTGCATGAGAGAGGTTTGCCCCTTGGAGATTTGCCCCACTAAGATTAGTATCACCCAGGTTAGCACCTGCTAAGTTAGCATCTTGAAAGTTGACACCCGTCAAGTTAGCATCTCCTAGATATGCTCCAGTCAGATTTGCGCTACTCAAATTCACACCTGTGAGATTGGCATCTCCCAAATATGCGCCTTGCAAGTTAGCACCTTTGAGAAATTCACCAACAATGTTACTAAAATTACCAATTTCTATGGCATCACTATAATTAATTATCCGCAGCAGTTGAGATGTGAAAAAGCTCTCTGTATCTCGTTCTCCAGAGGGATAAAAGTTAATTTGATGCTGTAAGTCTTCTTGCTTCTGAGCATAACGATGTATTTCTAAGAGCAAAATTAATACATTTAAACCTGTATATATATCTACTTGCCTTAGCCTGATCGCCTGATTTTGTGCTACCATCGCCATCAGTTTTTGCTGTGGTAGGTTATCGCTAGGAGGTGCATCGATAAATTCTCCTTGACACCAACGCTGATAAAACCCTAATAAACGGTGAAATAGTGCTATGTATTGCCATTTTTGGACTAATATTAACGATTTTGTTACTTTATCTACTATTTCTACTGTTAATGCACTGCTGCCAAGCAAATCATAAATTTCTGTATACAGTTGGCGATCGCTCAGATGAAACTCGCTATCATTTCCTGTGTTTGTCCACGTTTCTAATTTAGTTTGTAACTCTTTGAGGAAAATATCTTTTTGTAAATTGTCTTGATTAATTTTGACGTTTTGCTCTAGATTTTGCTTGTAGTTTCTAGGGTTTAAAATCTGTGATGCTACTAAAGTTTTTTTAAGTGGTCTATCTTGTGACCTAGTGCTTTTAACGTAACTTTGCAGTAGTTTCCAAACTTGGGGTAATTGTGACATTTTTTTAGCCATTAATACTAATTATTTTTGATTATTAAGATTTTAGAAGTAGGAGACTAGGAGTTAAAGCTTTTTGTCTTTCGTATTTCCTGTAAGCTAGCTAGAAAGTGCTATTAGGGTGATGGGGCTTTCACCTATGGTGATTGCAAATGTTTGATTGTGAGGTTTCCTTGTGATTAGCTGATGGGAAAGACTGAATTAGTATCTTTGGCTTCAGTCTGTATTGGATAAAATCTATCTTTTGAGGAAAGCTTTATAAATTAATCATCAGTCATTAAGTTTAGTTAGCTATCTACAACATTTTGAGTAGCAAAGCATTTTTTTGATTAAAATAGAATTTTTAAACTGATACGGGAATGGCTTTGATGCTGAAATCATTTGCTCAGGAAGGGAACACGGAAGAAAGAGGAAAAATATACTGATTTTGGTTTAGAAACCAGATATAAGTCCTATAGTTTCGTAATTTTTTCAGAAAAACTAGTCATTTTCAACTATTTTGACTAAAATATGGTATCTCGTGGAGCTAATGTAACTACGCCAATGCCCAAATAATCTGTGATGTTGGCGAACCAAAGGACTGTTATAAAAAATACTACAACACAATTACACAACAAGAATAAAAATATTTATTAAAAGTATCTTGATTGGCAAATTGTCTTGGACTGGTTGGTTAAAAATATTAGCTAACAGTAAAAATATCTATTGGGCATCAAGTTAAGTTAATTGATTATAGTAATTAGGGATAAACTCAATGAAGAGGTTAAGTCTTTATGTGATTGCGCTGCATGGTTTTTTGTTGACGATCGCCACTGCTCAAGCTCAATCACTGCCTCAGAATATAAATCATCAAAGCTATAAAAATAGACAAAACATAGCTGCTCAATTCCAGGGAAATATCACTCAAAAACCACATATATATAAAATACCGCCAAGACCATCCAAGCAATTAGTAACTTCAACTCTCAAGTTAACTCCGCAATCTGTGGTGCAACCACCGCAACAAGTATGGGTAATAGATCAGCAGCAACAGGTAAAAAGTCAATCTTTCTATTGGCTAGCACAAGATTTTCAAACATCATGGACACAACCATTACTCAAAACTGGTAAACCAACAGATACACCAGAAAAGAAACTACAGATAGAATCTAAACCAGCGAAGAAAGATGACTTAGAAGCATTTGACGAAGTTATTAAAGATACGGAAAAGATAGACGGTTTATTTACTTTATATCGTCATAAAGAAAAGAATAAAATCTATTTAGAAATTAAACCAGAACAACTAAATAAAAATTTCCTAGCTACTACCACCCTAGAATCTGGAATTGGAGAAAAGGGAATTTATAGTGGATTGCCATTGCAAGAATTTTTATTTTATTTCCAGCGAGTGGATAATAAATTAAATTTTGTGGTGCGTAATGTGAATTTTCGCACCCGTGAAGGTGATCCGCAAGTGCGATCGCTAGCTAGGTCTTTTAGCGATTCACTGCTATACTCTGTCAATATCAAAAGCATTCATCCCCAACGTCAAACTATCTTGATTGACTTGGGTGATTTACTCCTGACAGATTTAGCTGGGTTAGGTTTGAGTATAGGTGTTACCCCCAATCCTGAGCAATCCTATTTTGGTAATGCTAAAGCCTTTCCCCAAAATCTGGAAGTGGAATCAGTGTTGAATTTTGCGGGCATTACAGGCAAAAATAATGAAACTATCGATGTGTCATCGTTAGCTGACAATCGCGGTTTTACACTCCGCGTTCACTATAGTCTGTCGCAATTACCAAATAATAATTATCGTCCCCGCTTTGCTGACGAACGTGTGGGTTATTTTATCACCGCCTATCAAGACTTATCCAAAAGCGATCGCGATGATCCCTTTGTCCGCTACATTAATCGTTGGCATCTAGAAAAACAAAACCCTGAAGCAGCCATATCTCGCCCGAAAAAGCCGATAGTTTTTTGGATTGATAACGCCGTGCCGCTAGAGTATCGTGATGCCATTAGAGAAGGGATACTCATGTGGAATCAAGCCTTTCTCAAAGCCGGATTTCAGGATGCTATCGAAGCGAAACAAATGCCAGATAACGCCACTTGGCACCCGGCAGATATTCGCTACAATACCATTCGCTGGATTAACACTGTAGATGGTTATTTTGCAATGGGGCCATCCCGTGTTAACCCCTTAACTGGGGAAATTTTAGATGCAGATATCTTAGTCGATGCCAGTTTTGTCCGCTTTCTCAAAGGCCAATATGAAAAACTGGTACAACCTAATCAAGCCCCAAATCGCACTACCCTAACAGAATTAATCCGCGATCGCCGTTTGTGTCAAAATCGTCTCACGAACTCAGATAGTAGCCAAGCTGATCAAATCTTGCAGCGATTATCCCTATTAGCCAGTAAATACGATGTGTGCTACGGCATAGAAGCCGCCAATCAATTTGAGTTTGGTGCTATGGCAATGTCGTTATTACAAGACAAACCCCCCTCCGAAGAAGAAGTTAAACAGTATACCCATGAATATTTACGTTTAATTATTGCTCACGAAGTCGGTCATACTTTGGGTTTACGTCATAACTTCCGGGGAAGTAACTTCCTTTCTCCAGAAGAAATGAATAATCCTGAAATTACTCGTACCAAAGGTTTGACAACTTCGGTAATGGATTACATTCCTCCCAATATTGCCCCCCAAGGGAAAAAACAGGGGGATTATTTTCCCAAAATGGTTGGCGTTTATGATGAGTGGGCGATTAAATATGGTTACGCAGTCACTCACGCCCAAACCCCCATTGCCGAAAAGCCCATATTACAAGAAATCGCCAGCCAGTCTGAAAAACCAGAGTTGAGTTACGCCACTGATGAGGATGTCTCAGTTCTTGATCCCACCGCCGATGCTTGGGACTATAGTAGCAATGTCCTAGTTTATTCCCAGTGGCAACTAGATAACTTACGGGTGATGTGGGAACGTCTCAACCAACGTTACCCAATGGCGGGAGATAGCTACAGTGATGTCAGATACAGATTTAACACAGTTATTGGTAACTACTTAAATAATATTTTCTACACCACAAAATATATTGGTGGACAGTCTTTTTATCGGATGCAAGCTAGAGAAATTTCATCTAGCAACTTGGGGAATTCATCACCTAGATTACCGTTTACTCAAGTTCCAGTCGAAAAACAAAGACAGGCTTTAACAACCGTGCAGAAGTATGTGTTTTCTGAAAATGCTTGGAATTTTCCCCCAGATTTAATTAATAAATTAGCACCTTCGCGGTGGCGACATTGGGGGAGTTTTCCTGTAGTTGGGCGTTTAGATTATCCTGTGCATGATTTGGTGTTGCTATTTCAAGGGGCAGTTTTAAGGGACTTACTTTCAGGTAGTCGCCTTTCCTTAATTAAAGACATTGAACTCAAAAGCCCACCCAACAAAGCCCTCACTTTACCAGAATTATTTGATACTTTACAAACTGGTATTTGGACTGAAGTCATGCAACCACCAAGAGGAACGCTGAAAATCACAAGTTTCCGGCGCGGCTTGCAAAGGGAATATTTGGATATTTTAATTGCTATGGTGTTACGTCGAGAACAAGTTCCAGAAGATGCGCGTTCTTTGGCTTGGTATAAACTTAAACAGTTAAATGAAAAACTGCAACAGGTGAATACTAACGACGAGTATACCAAAGCCCATTTATTAGAAACACGCGATCGCATCGAAAAAGCTTTGAATGCACCATTGCAAAGTAACTAAGTTTTTGGGGTTAAACGGTGGGGTTTGTGTCGAGCCAATTGAATAAGTCAGCGATCGCACTAAAATCTAATAAAGCTTCACCCAGTGTTTCCAATTGTTCTAGAGAAAGACTTTGAATCCGTTCCCGAACTTCTGGGGGTAAATCTCCCACCCGTTTTTGCAGTTGTCGTAGTACAAGTGCTTGCGCTTGTTTTAGTTGTCCCTCTATTTGCCCTTCTTCCTTGCCGCGCTCGTAGCCAATGCGTTCACCTGTGGTAATGTAACTCATAGTACGCTCCTCCTCAAATTGTTTAAACTCTTGCCAAAATTCTGCTTCTAAAGGTTTTGGCAAAATCATCACCCAATCTATGAAACGATAAAGGTTACGAATATCCCTTTCTTGTAGTCCTTGTTCATACAATCGCCGAATCAAGCTAAATTTCCATGTTTTACGTTCTCCTGGTTGCTTAGTGGTTTGCTGTGTCTTTAAATGTGCCATTACCACAGTAGCAAAAGGATTATCACTAGCTTCTAATTCTGCCCATCTATTTTGATAATCGAGTAACTTGACACTACCAAATCGAAAATGCAAGGCACAATCAGGATAATTATAACTGTATTGATTTGGTCGCCAATTTGAGTCAGCATCACACAAAATTGCTAAACTGATGGCGGGTTGACCAAATTTGTCAAAGATTCGCAAGTTATAAGAAAACATCCTTTCGGCAAAGTTATCTTCTGGTTTGGCTTGGATTTCTACATGAATCAATAGCCAAATTTCCTCTCCTTGAAGTTGCCAAACTTTGACTAATTTATCGGCGTATCTTCTACCCTGTTCAGCTTCCCTAGCTATTTGTTGAAATTCCTTATCGAGAAATTCATGGGGACTTTCCCAGTTAATTAGTGCGGCTGTTTGGGGGAAGAAAAACTGCATTGCTTGGGGAAAGTATGCTTCTAAAATTTCTTTCCACGGTGAATCATTATCGGTTCTTTCTCTTTCCTGAATCATAAAAAGGGGTTTAGGGGTATAAGGGTTTAGAGGTGTAAGGGAAAGACTTTTTCATGTTTTTTTGTGTACGCAGTTCATGATGGCTATTTAGTGCATTTTTACGCGCTTGGACATAATACCAATTCAAAACCTAAAAATAATAATATTGTTCAGCTTGGGAGATATTTAGCTGTAACAGCCTTTCTTCTCCCAATTGATACTTAATACTAGGTTTAACAGGCGATATCTTTAAACTCTGAATAATTTCTTGGGCTACTGCTTTAGCTAGTAAAGGCGGTACAGAATTCCCCACTTGACGAAAGCCATGCCATTTGGTGATGTGGAATCTAAACCAATCTGGGTAAGAATGTAGACGTGCAGCTTCCCGCACAGTGATACACCTGGGGGTGAAAGGGTGAATCGGTCGAGGTGAGGTAAAAGAACCTTTATATTTATCCGTTCCCGCCCTCAAGGTATTGGACACACCAGCCGGATGTAACTTATGAAATCTGCTAATAGGTTCTCTCTCTCCTTGGTGAGTCTCCTGAAAACGTTGTCTTGTAGTTTCTGAATGATTAGTTCTCAGGCTGGAAGAAAGAATTCGGGTGTCAAATTGACGAGGATAAGCATAATTATCTGTGGTGGTTTTGATTCCGCGCATTACCTCAGCATAAATACTAGGTTTTTTATATTCTGCAATTACCCAATCTTTATGTAATAACTCTGAATAATCTTCCGCCTCTGGTAAATCGCCGATCGCTTGCCAAACTGTGGGACAAATTGGTAATTGTGAGTTATCAGATAAATTTGGCTGGGGTTTGGCTATTTGGGTAATTGGCTGGGGATAATTGGGTAAGGTGATATCTTTTCTCGCACCCAGCAAAAATAATCTTTCCCGCGCTTGGGGGACACCGTAATTAGCAGCGTTGAGAATTTGATATTGTTCTTCTACTTGATAACCGTAAGCCTTAAATTCATCAATTAGTAATTTCAGGATTTGTTTATGTTCACCGATGGTAATTCCTCGGACGTTTTCCATCACAAAAAACTTTGGTTGTAACTCTAAAACTAACCGATGAAAATGAAACACCAAAGAATTACGGGGATCATCAAAAATCCGTTTACCCATCAAAGAAAAACCTTGACAGGGTGAACCACAAATTACCGCATCTATTTCTTGATCACCAATTAGTGATCGCTCCCTAATTTCCATCCCAGTCGTCTGTTCTACACTTTTACACAACACCGTGCAGAACGGAAAATTAAACTCATGGGTAGCACAGTGAATTGGGTCAATTTCCACCGCCGCCAACACATCAAAGCCAGCCTGCTCAAACCCAAGCGTCATTCCACCCGCACCCGCAAACAAATCTACTGCGATGGGACGGTTTTGAGTGGTGAGTGCTGAGTGCTGAGTGCTGAGTAGGGAGTGGTGAGTGCTGAGTGCTGAGTGCTGAGTAGGGAGTGGTGAGTGGTGAGTGGTGGGTGGTGAGTGCTGGGTGGTGAGTGCTGGGTGGTGAGTGGTGAGTCTCATTGCTAACTTTGAGGCTGATTGATTAACCCTGATTCACATTTAAGCTTTTTGATTAGCGATTTTTATCAACTTTTAAAACGAATTATGGTGTCTCAACAATATTTTGGCAACAAGGCTGAATTCAAAATTTAAGATTCAGAATCATCACTATAGGAATCTGCTTTGATTCCTGAAATCATTGGCGTAGGAAGGGAACTCTTAACAGGGAACAGGAAACAGGTAAGAAGGAACAAAAGTGTACGGAGTTTTTTTCAGAAATCAAATATGAGTCCTATACCATTTTTTACCCACTACTAAACACTCCCTACTCACCGCTCCCCAGCCACTACTAACCATCACTCACTACTCCCTACTCATACCAATTCACAATTCGCAATTCGCAATTCGCAATTAAAAAACTTAGATGCAGCAAAGCTTTCAGGGTTTACATCTGTATCAGGTTTTTCGTGAAATGGTATCAGCACCGGCTAAACGCCGCGCTACCGCTAACAGCACTCAGCACTCACCACTCCCAAGCATTTGCAAAATTTCTTGAGCTGCGCGATCGCATACTCCCAATTCTCCCAAACACTGGCGCATTTGTTGGTAATCTGCCAAAGTTTGCTCTCGCTTTTGAGGATTCAGCAATAATTCCATTGCTGCTTGTGTAATGTTTTCTGGGGTGGCTTGTTCTTGCAATAACTCCGGCACAATTGGTTTCATCACCACTAAGTTAGGTGGCGACGCAAAGGGAATAGAACCTCTGAGGATAGTTCTCGCAATCCAGGCGGTGACGGGATGTAAACGATACACTACCACCTGCGGCACGTTTAATAAAGCCAGTTCTAAATTCACTGTGCCAGATTTGGTAATGGCGAAATCAGCCGCCGCAAATACTTCTTTTTGTTTACCTGAGAGGATTGTGGCTCTCAGTCCATAATGTTTAACAGCTTCTTCAATTGGCTTTCTGTAAACTTCCAACGACAGGGGAATCCAAAAGTGAGCTGTTGGTAGTTTGGTTTGGATATTTTGGGCAGCTTGAAAAATTACTGGTAGTAAATATTTTAATTCTTGGCTTCTGGAAGCAGGCAAAAGTGCGATCGCTATCTGCTCGGCATCAATTCCCAATTCAGCACGGGCTATTTCGCGGCTAGGCGCGTCTTGCATCCGGTCAATGAGGGGATGACCTACCCAAGTAACATTCGCCCCATTCCGGCTAAAATAACGGGCTTCTTCTGGAAATATTGCCAATAACTTATCGGTAAATCCCACAATCCGAGAAGTATTTTGCAAACTCATCGACCATACCCATTCCTGCGGCGCAATATAGTAAGCCACAGGCACATTCGGTAAATGCTTTTGCATATAACTACCGATGCCAATATTCGGCCCCATGTAGTCGATTAACACTACTAAATCGGGGGGATGTTGTTTTAAATAGGCGATCGCCTGACGCTGTACCCTCAGAGTTGGCAAAACGTAAGGCAAAGATTCCAGAATACCCATTGAACCAATACCACTGGTATTCCCTAAAATCTTTGCCCCAGCCACCGCCATTTTGTCACCACCCAAGGCGACAATCTCCAATTCTATACCCGCCGCCACAGCTTGACGCTGCAACGCCGCAATCAACAGCGAACCTTGCAAATCGCCAGAAACTTCACCAGTGCTAATAAATATTCGCATTGAAAATCCAAAAGTTAGGGATTGGGGACTGGGGTATTTAATTTTGAATTTTGAATTTTGAATTTTGAATTTTGAATTGATTTGCCCCTGCTTCCCCTGCTCCCCCTGCCTAAGACTCATCACTCCCGCTTACTCTCCCTCTGCCGGGAATCAAGCCTCGTCTTCCTGGCATTTGGGACAATAACAGGAAGCGGCGGAGGTTTTGCAGGGTTTCGGTGTCTCCCAATGATTCGAGTTGTTCTAAAGCTTCTTTAAAACTGAGACTAGAACGGTAAAGTATGCGAAAGGCTTTTTTGAGTAGTTGTAATTCGTTGCTATCAAATCCTGAACGTTTCAATCCTACTAAATTCAGGGTTCTAATGCGTCCAGGGTTGCCTTCTACGAGCATATAAGGCGGCACATCACGATCAATGCGTGCCATTCCTCCTACCATTGCGTGTCTACCAATGTGTACGAATTGATGCACACCTAAAACACCACTTAATCTGGCGCGTGACTCTATATGAACGTGTCCAGCTAGAGCTACGGAGTTGGCAATAATAACTGAGTCTTCAATTACACAGTTATGAGCTACGTGAGCATAAGCCATCAGTAGATTGTCATTGCCAATGATTGTGGCTTCTCCTGCACCGGTGGCGCGGTTAATGGTGACGTACTCGCGAATCAAATTGCGATCGCCTATTCTCACCCAAGTCGGTTCGCCAACAAACTTGAGGTCTTGGGGTTCCATCCCGATGGCTGCACCAGGAAAAATTTGATTTCCTACGCCAATTTCACAAGGCCCTTCTATGACTGCGTGCGCGCCAATAATAGTGTCAGCACCCACTTTGACGTTTGCTCCGATCACAGCATAAGCACCGACTTGCACCGTTGGGTGTAGTTCCGAGTTTGGATGAATTACAGCAGTTGGATGAATCAGGGTTTTCAAGGGTCAATCTCCAGAACTGTCTTGATAAGCCAGTGCCTTGCTTTGATGCCAAAGTAGAGACTCCTGGCGTAACTGAGTGTGTGGTTCTTCATAAGAAGAAGGTCGGGCAAGTGAATGTGTGAGGTCGGCGAAAAACAATCAATTTTGGATTTGGGATTGATGATTTCGAGATATTTTGCCAATCAGTAGTTAAGAAGGTACTGAAGAAAATCATCCAAAATCGCCAGTTGAAAATCTCAAATCCTTTGGTGGCGGTTTTATGTAATTGGTCTTCTGTCTGGGAAATTTAAAACAGTTTACGGCTATACTCTCCACCACATCGGTAGATTTTAGTTAACCATAGAAAACATTAATTCGCCTTCAGCAGCCAGTTGACCGTCAACTTCTGCACGGGCTTGCATTTTGCTGAAACGACGCTGTTTAATCCATAACAGTTCCACTGTCATGGTTAGCTGATCTCCTGGTACTACCTGACGACGGAAGCGGACTTTATCTATACCAGCAAAAACAAACAGTCCCTTTTCTGAATCTGGTAATTGTCTTAAAATTACACCCCCTACTTGAGCCATTGCTTCTACAATTAACACACCTGGCATCAGTGGTCTACCTGGGAAGTGTCCCTGAAACTGCGGCTCGTTAAATGTAACGTTTTTAATACCTACAGCCAGTTTACCTGGGACATAGTTGATAATTTTATCTACAAGTAGGATTGGATAACGATGGGGCAGTAGCTCCAGAATTTCTTCTGGGCTGAAAGTTGTCTGAATTTCAGGTGCTGCTGCATCAGGAGAATCATCTGCGATCGCACTATGACTATTGACTTCAGATAGGGTTGACATGGGTGGTGTAATTGAATTCGACTTTGGGATTTAGCGGGATGGGAAATTTCAACCATCAGCTAGAATTTTTTGCGCCAGCTGAATATGTAAATTATGACTGGCTTTGTACGCCAAAAAATGCGCGCAAGGAAAATATCCCAATAAACTTAAATCCCCTACTAAATCCAAAATTTTATGACGGACTGGTTCATTTGCAAATCTTAATGGCGGATTTACCCAACCTTCAGCACTACAAACCAGGGCATTATCTAAGCTACCACCTTTAATTAACCCAGATTTTTGTAAATATTCAATTTGATGCGCTAACCCAAAAGTCCGTGCTGGGGCTATTTCTTCACTAAAGCTCAAACTAGCTTGTGCTGAATCGCTAACTTTACACCAACTATGCCATTGATTACCAATCGCAGGTAAATCGAAATCAATCCCATAGCTAAAGCGGGTTTCGGACGCTGGGATCGCCGCTACAAAAGCATCATCTTGACGAATCCAGATAGGCTGTTCTACGGTGATGGGGCTTTGGGGTTGAGTAATTGCTTGAGGAGTCAAACCTGCTTGTGCAATGCTATTTGCCCATATCCGCGCCGAACCATCTAAAAGCGGTACTTCTCCCCCATCAATCTCTATACGGGCATTATCTACACCCATACCCGCCAAAGCCGCCAATAAATGTTCCACTGTGCGAACCGATACATCACCCTTGCCCAGTTGCGTTGACAGAACAGTTTGACTTACAGCCGCAACTTGAGCAGGAATAATAGGCGAATCCGGCAAATCGACCCTGACAAAATAACGTCCACTTCCCGCATCCGCCGGTAGTATCCGCACTTGGGTAGTAACACCGCTATGGAGTCCCACACCAGTTTGAGTAATTGCCGCAGCCAGAGTGTGTTCTAGCATAGGCACGAACTCAGTATAGATAGATTGTTGTTTTTCATATGCAGTCTAGGTAAAACCCTGAGTAGAAATTTAGGTGGGATTGGGAATTGGGGACTGGGGATTGGGGATTGGGGACTGGGGATTGGGGACAAGGTAGACAAGGTAGAAGATGAGAAAAGCCTTTCCCTGTTCCCTGTTCCCTGTTCCCTGTTCCCTGTTCCCTGTTCCCTAATGACTAACGACTACTCTAGAATCTTTCGCCAATGCCAAAGTTAATCCGGCTCTCACCGTCGTCATTGATACCGTAGTCGATGCGGATGGGGCCGAGGGGTGATTGTACACGCACGCCTAACCCGTAACCGTAGCCTGTGCCGTTTTTATTCAATACCTCAGCTGCTCTGGTGGTAGTTCCTAAGTCGCTACCGACATCAAAGAATAACGCGCCACTAATCACTGAGAATACAGGGAAACGATATTCTACTGATGCTTGTACGTAGCTGCGTCCACTGCTTAATGTGCCTTCTTCGTAACCGCGCACGGAGTTACTACCGCCAAGGGTAAAGGCTTCATAGGGAGGTAAATCACCGAAGACTGTACCGCCTTGGATATTAAAAGCTAGGGTTTCGGGGCCTTTGGTAAAGCCTGTAAACTTCACGGGTAAATATTGGCTGTAGCTACCCCGTAGTCTGGTGAGGAAGATACTACCTGAACCAACGGGTACTGATTGATCTACGCCGAAACGCAGGAAAGAACCGCTAGTAGGTTGTAAAGCATTGTTACGGCGATCGCGTTGCGCTCCTAACTGTAGGAACAATAAATCATCTTCTCCTGTACCAGAAAAACTCAGAGGAATATTTTCACTGGTGCGGTTGCCGTTATCATCAAATACTGCCCCCTCTTTTCTCAAGTTACCGTCAGCATCACGGGTAGTTACTCGTTGATACTGGAATCCGGCTGAAGCAGTCCATTCGGCTCTTTCGTAAGGATTACTAGATAAAGGACGGGTAAAGGTTATACCGCCACCAAAGCGGGTGACACGGGGGCGGTCTTGCTCATCAGTGTTAGTAATATTATTCGGGTCAAATGTTCTAATATCGTTATCTTGACCGTCAAAAATCAAGGAAATAGAACGGCGACGGAAAATATTGGCTGTGTAGGAAGTCCGGTAAGGATCGCCTGCAATCCAAGGATCTGTGAAGCGGAGGTCAAATAGTAACTCCCTTTCACCCACCTGTAATTCTGCGCCTAGTTTTTGATTTCTACCACCCAGGTTTTGCTGCTGATAGCTGATTGTACCGAAAAGTCCACTCGCAGAACTAATCCCCGCACCTGCCGCAATAGAACCACTACTACGCTCAACTACATTCACGACTACATCAACTTTACTGGGGTCAGTTCCAGGGTCAAGGGAAACGTTGACATCTTCAAATAATCCTGTCCCGAATACCCGTTGTAGGTCTTTTTGTACGGTGTTGCGGTTAAATACTTGTCCTGGCTTTAACTCTAGTTCCCGCTTAATTACATACTCTCTGGTGCGGCCTTTGATTGGTTCACCCTTCTCGTTGACATCTTGACCTTCTTTGTTACGGAAGCGGACTTTAATGTTTTCTACCACGCCTTCCGCTACTTGCAGGGTGACAACTCCACTTTCGGAAACTTGTGGCGCGCCCACGACGTTGGCTAAAACATAACCCTGGTCTTGATATCGCTTGGTTAGTTGCTTGATACCCTCTTGTAAGTCCCGCAAGTTGAGGATTTTGCCGTATTGTTCACGGAAAATTGCATCCGCCGTCCCAGATGGCAGTACAGAAGCAACTTCAGTACCAGGGTTAGCTTGTATTTCGACTTTAGTTAACACCGGGTTGGGCTGGACAACAAAACTTACCCTGACACCCAAGGGAGTATCCTCTGGCGTAGCTTGGACATTAGAGAAGAACCCAGTAGCGAAAATAGCGTTAATGTCTTCTTGCAATTGGGTACGGGTGGTTGTCCGTCCTGGTTGGGTGCGAATCACATTATAAACTTGAGTTTCTAATTCTGGGGCGAGTTGTCCTGTTTGCGATCGCACCAACACTTCTGATACCAACACACGGGGTTCTGTAGTTTCTTGGCTGTTGCTGGGAGTGTTGAAATTATCCTGTGTCGCGGGAGGATTAGTAGAATCTGGTGTTGGGGTTGTAGGTGTTGTTTCTAAGGTTGGTGTATTTGCAGGTTCTGTTGTTGGGGTTGTTGGGGTTGTTTCTAAGGTTGGTGTGTTTGCGGGTTCTGTCGTTGGGGTTGTGGGTGTTATTTCTAATGTCGGGGTTTCTGGTTCAGTTGTTGGGTTTGTCTCTGGCGTTGGTGTAACAGGATTTGTAGCTGGTGCTTGTACTAGTTGGCTAGCTGTTCCTTGGTTACTTAATGCTGTTTTTGTAGTTGTTATTTTTAACGGAGACGAAGAAATCACTACAGGGGATTTAAAAACTGATTTTTGAGCAGTTAAATCTTTAGTAGTCGCAGATGAGACTGAAATAGTGGGAAGAGAATTAGATTTTTGAGCAGTAGAATTTGGGGTTGTAGCAATTTCTATAGTCGGTACAGTTACTTCTTTTGTTACCGTTGCTGCGGATTTTGTCGATTTCTCGTTGGATGATAAAGCAGCCTTAGCAGAATTATCCGCAATTGGAGTTTCTGCCAAGTTTTTCACTTCAGTAACTTGGGGCTGCTGTTCTGGTGTAGTTTCAACCTGTTCTAATTGTTGACTATTTGCACTTGGGACAACTTCTGCTGTTACCTCTAAACTGTTAGGAGTTTGGGCATTAGCACTCAAAGAGCCGGTTAAAGGTGCTGTAATCGCTACAGCTGTCACTAATACGGGAGATAAACGCATTTTACTTATATTCCTCTTCACATCCACACACCATCACGATAATTAGGGATTGGGGACTAGGGATTGGGGACTGGTGACTATTACACAATATTCTTTCCCTAATTCCTCACTCAGCACAGGCTAACGCCCCACTTTTTTCAAAACACTCAAAACTCAAAACTCACGTCGTGTGCAGCTTTTCTTTAAACCTAACCCCCAACCCCTTCCCTTGTAGGGAAGGGGAGCAAGATTTAAAGCCTCTCTCCTTCTAGGGGAGAGGTTTGGAGAGGGGTTTCCAAAATAAGTCGCACATCGCGTAAACTCATTACTCATTACTCATCACTCATCACTCATCACTCATCACTCAGTTTCCACAGCTTGCAACACTCTTTGTAAAACCTCCTGATAAGCATCTTCTACATTCCCCAAGTCTTTACGGAAACGGTCTTTATCCATAACACGGCGATTAGGATCTGTTTCAGTGACATTCCACAAACGACAGGTATCAGGACTAATTTCATCTGCCAAGAGTAAATTGCCTTGTGAGTCAACGCCAAATTCTAGTTTGAAGTCAACGAGGGTGATACCGCAGTCCAACCAGAATTTCTGAAGAAATTCATTAATTTGCAATGCTAGATGAGTAATTGCATCTACTTGTTCCGGTGTTGCTAGTTCTAGTAGTAAAAGGCGATCGCGTGTTAGTAGTGGATCACCTAATTGATCGTTTTTATAATAAAACTCTACTAGGGGCTGCTTTAATACTGTACCCAGTTCTAACCCTGTTTGTTGACACAGACTTCCAGCCGCAATATTACGGATAACTACTTCTAAAGGTAGGATTTTTACTGCCTTAACGCGCATTTGATGAGGCGCAGGGCTATCTATATAGTGTGTTTTAATACCAGACTTTTCTAACTGCTGAAACAGTTGACTAGAAATACTACAGTTGATATTGCCTTTACCAAGGATACTTCCCCGCTTTTGGGCATTAAATGCAGTTGCATCATCCTTGAAGTCAGCTAGTAAAACTTCAGGATCATCAGTTGCATAGAGAATTTTTGCTTTGCCTTCGTATAGCTTGGAATTAACAGACATGATGGAGGGTAAGATTTTAGGCGATGGACAGCTTTTGTAGCTTTCGGGCTTCACCATTTTATCTTTAGTTATTCCCTATTAGCTATTCAAGTCTGGGGATTGGGGATTGGGGACTGGGGATTGGGGACTGGGGACTGGGAAGCAGGCAAGGAAAACTGATAACGAGTGACTATGACACTCATCACTCATCACTCAGCACGCTGCTCAACGCGCCGCTTCCACTAACAGCACTCAGCACTCACAACTCAGCACTCACCAGACATACAACTGGTTGAGACAGTAAGGATATGTAACCTGCAATAGAAGAGAATTATTTTTAACTATGATATTTGTAGAGTTCAATTATTGCGGAGATGCCGAATATTTGTATATATTGATACTTAAATTTTTGTTGCACAAAGGAAAGTTACATGACAATTATGTAACAGATAAAATATGATGAAACAAACTTTATTAGGTAGATAGTATCTACAACCCAAAACGTATCGAGTTTAATACATACAAGCCCAAAAAGTATTTTCCAACTATTACGCAGATTTTATTGTTAAACAAAACCATAAATATCACCTAAGTTCATAGTAGTTATACTTAAATAATAAGAGTTAGGATAAAAATGCTACTAGAAATTTAGTGTTAATAATGGAATTCAAACGGGAGTTGAATAAATGGAGAAAAAAATAGTGAGTAAAGACAATTTTCTCTACCCTCGTGGTCGTTACTATGGTCAAGTTAAGCCAGAAAACTTGGTTTTTAATGCTAATCTCCAAGAATTTGCCCAAAAAATCAGTTACATCTGTAATCTAGAAACGTCTGGCAAATTAAAACCAGAGGATGCTTACGAACAAATTAAAGCCTTGTGGAAAAACTTAAAGCGGACAAAAAAACAGTTACAAATTGGTGAAAACCCGTTTCAAGATGGAGGCGAAAACCCTGAAGAGTCATGAAATGTTCATTGGCCATGAATATTAATCTGTTCCCTGTTCCCTGTTCCCTGTTCCCTGTTTCTTAATGACTATTGACTATTTCACCGTGATTGTCCAAACACCATCCCAATCATCTGAAGGCGGTGTATGTTGGTAGTTATAGGCGCGTTCTAGTTGCAAAATCACTGCTTGGTCTGTGGGTTTGATTTGTTTGGCTGCCTCAAAATGGGCGATCGCTCCTGTAAAATTACGAGATAAGTAAGCTTCACGGCCAGCATGGTAGTGAAACAAAAACTCCTGGGTATTATCGTCTAAGGGAGTAGTGCGATCGCTAATTAGTTCGTAAATGTTTACGGCTTGGTGTTTACCTTTGACGCGAATTTTATCTAATTGACGTACCCAAATGCGATCGCTGCATAATTGGTAAGTAAATTCACTTAAAATGATGTCACAACCATATTCTTTTGTGACTGTCTCTAAGCGGGAACTTAAATTTACACCATCGCCAATAACTGTATAGTCCATCCGTTTTTGAGAACCGATATTTCCTGAGACTACTTCCCCAGAACTAATACCAATACCAATATTGATTTTCGGTTGGGCTTGGATAATGCGCCGTTGGTTAAATTCCTCTAAGCGTTGGCGCATATCTAAGGCTGATTGTACTGCGCGCCAAGCATGATTTTCGGTCAGTGGCAGGGGTGCGCCAAATACAGCCATTAGAGCATCACCAATAAATTTATCTAAAGTACCTTCGTAGTTAAATACTGCTTCTACCATTGTTTCAAAATACTGGTTCAGCAGCGATACTACTTCCGCCGCACCCAGATTTTCTGTCAGTGTAGTATAACCACGGATGTCAGAAAATAAAATTGTTACTTCCTTGCGTTCGCCTACCATCAAAGCATCTTCTCCCACTGCCATTACTTGTTCAGCAACGTGGGGAGTTAGATAGCGGTACATAGCAGTTTTCAGGCGTTTCTCTTGGCTGATATCTTCCAATACAACCAAACCACCCCTGACTCCGCCTTCTGGATTAGTTAGGGGATTAACAGTTAAATTAATACTACGGTCTAGGATGGTAATTTCTTCTGATGTGAGAAACTTGGACTGGGGAGTTAGGGGTAAATTCCAGGGAATAAAAATATCAGGGTTAGTGCGATCGCGCACTGTCAAAATAGAATATTGAGCTTCACTAGTAAGTATACCTTCAGTATTTTGTAATTGATAAATTCCCAAGGTCAAACTTTGCTCTGGAACATAATGTCTAGCACCAGTATTTAAACTATCTTCTAAACGCATTTGTAGATTATCTACTGGTACAACCTCCCAAACTAGGCGACCAATTAAATTATGTTCCCACAAAATTTTATTGCTTTTATAGTTAACATCTCCTAAAGGACAACCCAATAACTCTAAGGCTGCATCATTTATAGTGACTATGCGACCAGCCATATCTGTAGAAATCACGGCATCTGATAAACTTTGCAGTATATCTTTTTGGTATTGTTTTTCTAACAGCACATTTTCAAATAAACGTGCATTTTCTAAAGCTATTCCCGCCTGAATATTAAAAGCACGCATAAACTCTTCATCAGAGGCGGTGAAACTTCCTTGTTGTTTATTAATTAACTGTGTTACACCTATTAATTCATTCGCTGAATTAAATACTGGTAAACATAAAATATTGCGGGTTAAATAACCAGTCCTTCTATCTGTAGTCGGGTCAAATCTTGGGTCTTTATAAGCATCAGGAATATTGAGAGCTTCCCCTGTAGAAGCTACATAACCAGCGATTCCCCGGCTAGTCGGAATCCGAATTTCCATCAAATTTTGTGTATCTGCGGCGGCTGCTACTTTTGTCCACAATTCCCCCATTTCTTTGCGGTACAAAAACAACGTACTGCGGTCAGCCTGCATTAAAATTCTCGCTTGCTCCATCACTATTTGCAAAGTAGCTTCTAAGTCTAAACTTTGCCCTAGTGTTTGCGTCGCCCGTAAAAGTGCTGTTGCGCCTCGTTGGTTACGTGCGGCGACATAAAAAGATTGACAGGTTTCTAAAATGATGCCAATAGATGCAGCAAAATCACGAAAATGTTCTTCATCTTCATGATTAAAAGGTGTATCACCAGTTTTATTTGCTAGTTGGACTACTGCAACCACTTGATTTTTACTACTCACAACGGGCATACATAAAATATTGTGAATTGTATAGCCCATTTGTTTTTCTAAGTCAGGACTAAACAGAGGATGAGTTGCAGTTTCTCCTATGTTTAAATATTGACCCGTACTAGCCACATGACCAGGAATTCCAAAAGTAATAGGAGTGCGAATTTCTAAGAATTTTTGTCCATTATCTTGAGGAACTTTTGACCACAATTGACTTTTATCATGGTCAACTAAAAAAATTGCTGTATGCTCTGCTTGGAGGATTTGACCAATTTTGAGAGTGATTGCTTCTAGAACCTTTTCCAGCATATTTTCTAGAGCTTCATTATTAATCAGTTCAATAGCTCTGAGAAATTGCTGAAATTCGGCAGTAATAAAGTCTAGTAAACAAACAAATTCATTAACAGAAAGGTCTTTCACCCGCCGCAACAAAGCGTGGGTGCGATTTACTTGAGTCAATTCTGTTAATGTAGCCAAGACGCTACCAGGATTAGGAAGAGTCATTAGTTTTTAGTCAATAGTCAATAGTCAATAGTCATTAGTCATTAGTCATTAGTCATTAGTCATTAGTCATTAGTCATTAGTCATTAGTCATTAGTTATTAGTTATTAGTTATTAATCGATTGATAATTTTTCTACCTTGTCTACCTTGTCTCCCAGTCCCCAATCCCCAGTCCCCAGTCCCTATTCCCTATTCCCTAATTCCCGTAACCTGTAACCTATTCCCTGTCGTCTTGCCATACAGGATTTTTTGATAATAATCTTGTAGTTGTTGTGTAGCAGCAGACCATCCCCATTTTTCTGCTTCTCGACGGGCGTTTTGTCGGATGATTTCGCGTTCTTGTTTGTTCTCTAATAGCTTAACAGTTGCGTCAATAGCATCTTGAATGTCGGCTTTGGGATCAAACAAATATCCGTTGACACCATCTGTCACGATGTCGGGAATACCGCCAGAACGTGCTGCGACGACGGGACAACCTGCGGCCATGGCTTCTAGTAATACTAAACCTAGTGTCTCGGTGCGGGAAGGGAAGATAAAAGCATCTGCACTGGCAAAGGCTGAACCTAATTCGCGTCCCATGAGATAGCCGACGAAATTAGTATTTGTTCCTGCAAAGTGTTTTTCTAAAGCTTGGCGATGGGGGCCATCTCCGACTAGGGCTAATCTGGCTTGGGGAATGGCTTCTAATATGGGTTTAATGCGCTCAATTTCTTTTTCGGCAGAAAGACGACCTACATACAATAATAAGGGGCTTTCTGGGTGATTTTGGCTGAGGCGATCGCGCATTTCTAAACTGGCTAAGTCAGGGTGAAATAATTCCGTATCTACTCCCCTCTGCCATAAATCTACTCTTTCGATGCCATGTGATGAAAGTTCTGTCATCATGGCAGTAGAAGTACATAAATTTAAAACGGCTTGATTGTGCGCCCCTTTCAACAGTTCCCAAAGTAATCCTTCTAACATTCCTAAACCGTAATGTTGCAGGTATTGGGGTAAATGGGTATGATAAGACGCAACTAAGGGAATTTTCAGGACTTTACTGTAAAAAATCCCTGATAAACCCAAGACAGCCGGATTGACAACATGAATAATATCTGGGCGGAACTGTTCTAGAGTGTAACCGATGGCTGGACGCGGTAATGCCATTTTCAACTCTGGATACAAAGGCAAAGGAAAGCCACTGACACCGTAAACTTGCGCTCCTTTATGTTCAGTAATTCCACCCTCTGGCGCAACTACTAGAACTTGATTTCCTTGACGTTGTAGGTGATCAACGGTGTGACGTAGGCGTGTCACAATGCCGTCAACCTTGGGTAAAAAGGTTTCGGTGAATAAGGCAATTCTCATAGGAAATTATTCAGTCCAGGCGGATAATTCTAGCGTCTGTTGAATTTTGGTATCTACAACAGAGTAAACCGACTCCCGTGGCGTAATCAATTCTGTACAGTCAGAATTAATGTTTCGTCGCTGCTGTCGGACAAATTCAGAAATATCTTCAATGTTGACAATCCAATCTTGAGCATAGGCGGCTAAAATTTCTCCTCGCAGTCCCAACTGTATCGCCCGTCTTTCTAATTTAGCCCCAGATGGGTGATGATCAGGGTCCCATTGCAGACGCACTTGGGAATGCTTGAGAGCTGTTTGCCAAGCTTCTTGGGTGGTGTACAGTTCTGGGATGAAGCTAGAATGCACAACTTTGCTCAGTATTTCTTCAAAAGCCGTACGTTTTAGCCAGATAGCTAATACTACCTCCTGTCCGGGTTTTGCAGCCCATCCAGAACGGTACATCATCCACAGAAAGTTCGTTTTAATCCAACTCATGCGATTAAGCTGAAACTCGCCGCCAAAGTAGCCATGAGTCAGGGCAAAGTTAGCGATCGCCGGACGATAAGCTTGATAGACAACAACTGTCTGGTCGTCATACTGAGCTATGATATGACGACCAGTTTTCGGCCATTTACTGATTTGATTTACATAGGATTCTGTAATTAGCCGCACAGTTAGCCTAATTTCTATGCCAAGAAACTTTCGGTAAAATTTGCTTTTTATCAACGCGTTGTTGGTATTTTACCGCAAAGTTCAGCAGCGAATCCAGCAGAGAATCAGAGAGATAATGAGGCTGCAAACCTAAATCCAGCAATTTAGTGTTTTTAGCGTTGAAATAATGTTCTTCTTTCTCAACCCTGGGATTATCTAAGTTACTGATTTCGACATTTAGTCCCAAAGCATTACCGGCTTTCTTCACCATTAACGCCAAATCACCGACGCTGAATAGTTCGGTAAATTGGTTAAAGACACGGAATTCGCCAGGTTGTGCAGGATTGGCGATCGCAATTTCGATACAGCGCACTGTGTCTCGAATATCCAAAAAGCCGCGAGTTTGTCCACCTTTACCATAAACAGTCAAGGGATGACCAATCGCTGCTTGAATACAGAAACGGTTCAAGGCTGTCCCAAACACGCCATCATAATCGAGACGGTTAATTAACAACTCATCCATTCCTGTTTCTTCCGTGAGGACACCATAAACCACACCTTGGTTTAAATCGGTTGCCCTCAATCCCCAAATCCGGCAAGCAAAATGTATATTGTGGCTATCATGCACTTTGCTTAAGTGATACATTGAGCCTGGCTGTTTGGGATAAGGTAGGGTATCTTTACGCCCATTGTGTTCAATGGTGATGTAACCTTCCTCAATGTCAATGTTGGGTGTACCGTATTCACCCATTGTTCCCAACTTGACTAAGTGACAGTCAGGGAAATCCTCTTTCATGGCGTAAAGTAGGTTCAACGTTCCCACCACGTTATTGACCTGAGTCAGAACTGCGTGTTCTCGGTCAATCATGGAAAACGGTGCAGAACGTTGTTCACCAAAATGCACGATCGCATCCGGGGCAAACTTACGCAACGCTTTCTGAAGAAATTCGTAATTATTAATGTCGCCAACGAACAAGTCAATGGATTTGCCAGTCAAATCTTGCCAGCGTTGGAGGCGTTGCTGAATCGGTGCGATCGGCGTGAGGGTTTCCAAACCCAGTTCGTTATCCCAATGCCGTCGCACCAAACTATCTAATATTCCAACTTCATAACCGCGATTGGAAAGATACAGTGCGGTTGCCCAACCGCAATACCCATCGCCACCAATAACTAGGACTTTCATTTTCACCAGTTTTTACTCGCTGATAGCTTAATCTATCAGGTTTGGGTACCCCGTCACTCATCATTCTGGAAGATGTGGCAGTGAGGCAGGGGGCTGACAGGTGTAGGTTTTTGATGTGGGTATGAGTGGACACTCTCAGACAGAGTTCTAAGCGTGGTTCAAATAACGAAATTTCGTTCTTAGGTAAAAAATCAAAGACTAAAATTTGAGTTTTCAACTAACGGAAAAACCCCATTTCAGCCACGTTTGTAAAATACCTACACCTGTCAGGGGACAGGGGGCAGGGGGGCAGGGGAGACAAGGTAGACAAGGTAGACAAGGTGGAATTTCTTACCCAGTCCCCAGTCCCCAGTCCCCAGTCCCTCACTACTTACTTGGTTTAAGTGCTAACAACATCTCTATTTGACTAGTTGATTGATCGGGACTTACGGCAGTTACACCTATGCCGCGAATAGAACTAAGGATGGCGTTAGCTTCAGGGGGTATGGGTTGTTGAGATTGGGCAGCAAAACGATTAACTATAGACATGGTTTTGTCCATATCTAAGTAAAAGTAGCCGCCGTTGGGTTTTTGTAAGGAACTAGTAATAGTTTTAAAACTTTCGCTATTTTCCAGGGTTTGATTTTTATTGACCAATGCTTCCGCTACTGGGCCTCCCACAGCTAAAAATACTGTATCTTGGTCTAACCAACCGTGGGCAAATAAAGCACCTTGTTGGGGAATTTGCCATTCTGTAATGTCTTTACCATTGACGTTTTTGGTAGCAACGGTGATGCTTTGAGTTTTGGCTAGGTTATCCAGTTTAGCGAGGGTGGCGGCTGCGGTTTGGCGATCGCTGGTATCAAATACCATAGCACCACCAAAACCAACACTAGCTAATATATCTTTATCGGAGGGAACTGCACCCAAGGCAAATTCGCCATCCATCCAGCCAAAGATATCTTTATCTAGGTCGAAATTGGCTGTTTTTAGCTGAGAACGGGTTTGTTCTAAACCTTGCTTAAATTCTGGATATTCGTTTGACTGTTCAACGATGGTTTTCCAAGTTTGACTGATACCTTGTCCGGTAATTAAAGCAAAAGTCTCTGTGGGAAATTGTCCGACAATTTTGGCGGGTGAATTTTGATATTGAAACTTGTTCTTAGTGGGGTCTAAATTAGCGATCGCTTTGAATCTTACCCCTTCATTATCTACACCTACAGCCGCCACCATCGATTTAACTTGTTGTAGTTGTTTAATGGTTTGTGGGGTTAAAGCTGTGCCAGAGGGGCTAGTAGCGGCAATTTGCTGAATCATCCCCGCATAATCAGGAATATAAATTTGTGCTAAAGAATTTTGGACATCTACACCTTTATTAAAAACTAAATTAGCACCATCTTTAGTAATAAATGAAGGCTGACCTTTATAGGTATCAATAGCTTTTTCTACTACTGGTCGTTGGGGAGAAAATACCACATAGCTATTATTTAAAACTGCACTATATGTTGGTGAACTGTTGTTTTCAGTGCTAGTTTCGATAATTTTTTCACCTTTATAGTCAGATTCTTTAGTTTTAACCCCTTTTTGCCCTTTTAATTTGTTAGCAAAATTTAAAGCACTGAGTTTATCTCTAATGCCTGCTATCATCAGCACTTGTGGTTCTGGTTGTCGCTGAATACCGGAAGGGTTAGATTGAGTCTGTTGTGGTGGTAACACCGCAATCATTAAACCACCCACCCAAGGCTGAATATCTTTTTCATAAGAAATATCATTGCTAGTCAAGACATTCTTATTAAAATCTTCTAAACCCTGAGTAACTAACTTTTGCGCTTCAGGAGTGCCGAATTGCTGTAACTTTGCCCAAGACTTGGGATCAGTGCTAATGTAAGTAGCCATCAATGCCGATGAAGGTACAAGTTTAGCACTGCTTAAAGCCCCTGCACCGTCTCCAGCAGGCCCCCGCAAATACATATACGCGGCGACACTCCCCACCACGACTACAACCGCACCAACCACAGGAATTAAAAACTTTGATTTATTTTCAGGCATTTTAGTAATCCTCTTTTCCCCAAATTGTTACTGAGGTGAATAGAAACGTCACTGTTAACTTCTCGGAATTATTATTTATAATTAGTGATTTTGCGGTGTGTACTAGTTAGAATAAGTCACTTACGCACTAACAGTAGCCCATCCCTCAAAAAATACTTCACAGAAACACAGTACGAATCCGCAAACGCCCTATTGTAAATCACAAAAAAATAGCTTGGTGAAAAATCGCAAGCTATCCTAATCTAGATTAATGATTACAAGTATTTTTACTGGGGGTTGGGGATTGGGGATTGGGGATTGGGGATTGGGGACTGGGGATTGGGGACTGGGGATTGGGGAATAGGAAATGGGAGACAAGGGAGACAAGGGAGACAAGGGAGACAAGGGAGACAAGGAAAAAAATGTTAATGACTAATGACTAATGACTAATGACTAATGACTAATAACTATTGACTAATGACTCTTTAACTAAGGTTTTTTAAATCTATGCCACACTCTTATTCTTTTGACAGCGAAAATAATGGATACAAATCTTTTGAACTGCCAGGGGCCAGACCACACTACAATCCAGACCGTCCAGGGCAGGTAGAACATATTTTTCTTGACCTGAATTTAGATATCCCTAACCAAAGTTACCAAGGTCATTGCAGCATTCGCTTATCGCCAATTCGCAATGGTATAGACCGTTTAACTCTGGATGCGGTAAATTTGCAGATTCAAGCGGTCAAGGTGGATGAGGCAGAACAGAAATTTGAATACGACGGTGAACAGCTAACTATTGAGTTGTCACAGCCTACCCAAGTCGGTCAACGCTTATTAATTGCGATCGCCTATTCTGTAGAAAAACCCCAGCGTGGTATCTACTTTGTCCAACCAGATAGCCACTACCCCAAAAAACCCCTGCAAGTCTGGACACAGGGAGAAGACGAAGACTCTCGTTTTTGGTTTCCCTGTTTCGACTACCCAGGACAACTTTCTACTTCGGAAATTCGTGTGCGTGTCCCTAAACCGTTAGTGGCAATTTCTAACGGGGAATTAATTAACACTACAGAAGACGGGGAGTATAAAGTTTTCCATTGGTTACAGCAACAGGTTCACCCCACTTACTTGATGACCTTAGCTATCGGTGATTTTGCCGTCATTCAAGAGGAATGGCAAGGTAAACCAGTCACCTACTACGTAGAGAAGGGACGCAAGGATGATGCTCGTCGCAGTATGGGCAAAACTCCCCAGATGATCGAGTTTTTAAGCCAAAAATATGGCTATCTCTATCCTTTCCCCAAATATGCCCAAGTTTGTGTGAGTGATTTTATCTTTGGGGGGATGGAAAATACTTCCGCTACCCTATTAACAGACCGTTGTTTACTCGATGAAAGAGCAGCTTTAGATAACCGCAACACCGAAAGTTTAGTAGTTCACGAACTTGCACACCAATGGTTCGGGGATTTACTCGTGATTAAACATTGGTCTCATGCTTGGATTAAGGAAGGGATGGCTTGCTACTCGGAAGTCATGTGGACTGAACAGGAGTATGGCAAAGAGGAAGCAGCCTATTATCGCCTATCAGAAGCGCGGAGTTATTTGAGTGAAGATAGTGGACGCTACCGCAGACCAATAGTAACTCATGTTTACCGAGAAGCGATCGAACTGTACGATCGCCACACCTACGAAAAAGGGTCTTGTGTTTATCACATGATTCGGGCTGAGTTGGGCGATGAATTATTTTGGCAAGCTGTCCAGACTTTTGTCCAAGATAACGCCCACCAAACCGTTGAAACTATTGACTTGCTACGCGCCATTGAAAAAGCCACCGGACGCAATCTGGCTTTTCTGTTTGACCAGTATGTATATCGTGGCGGTCATCCTGATTTTAAAGTCGCTTACAGTTGGGATGGTGAGGCCAAGTTGGCTAAATTAACCGTGACTCAAACCCAAGTCCCCGCCGATAAGAACAATAGTAAATACCTATTTGATTTAAAAATTCCTGTAGGTTTTGGTTACACCCAAGGGGAATCTGCACAAGTCCAAACTGTGTCCATCAGAGTCAATCAACGGGAGCAAAGTTTCTACTTTCCACTGGCGAATAAACCAGATTTCGTCAGCTTCGATGTGGGCAATAATTTCCTCAAAACCGTGGTGTTGGAATATCCCGTACCAGAGTTAAAAGCACAGTTAACATCCGACCCTGACCCCATTTCCCGCATTCATGCAGCCACAGCTTTAGCGAAAAAAGGCGGACTAGAAGGGGTGAAAGCCTTGGGTGCAGCTTTGAAAAATGAACCATTTTGGGGTGTAAGGGTGGAAGTTGCCAAACAATTGGCAGAGATTAAATTAGACCAAACCTTTGATTATTTAGTGACGGGCTTAGAAGATGAGAATGCCAATGTGCGGCGTGCTGTATTAGAAGCTTTAGCACAGATTAAAACTCACACTAGTTACAAAGCTGTTAAAAAAGTGGTGAAACATGGTGACAAGAGTTACTACGTAGAAGCCACAGCTTGCCGGAGTTTAGGCGCGATATCTGCTGCTAACTTAGAAGACAAACCCAAAGAAGAAAAAGTCATTAAGTTATTACAATCTGTTTTAGAAGAAAGAGCAGGTTGGAATGAAGTTGTCCGCAGTGGTGCAGTGTGGGGTTTAGCGGAACTCAAAACCTCCGAAGCCGCCCTAGATTTACTGTTGGAATACACCAAACTCGGCGTATCCCAACCATTAAGGCTGGCAGCAATTCGCGCATTAGGCAAAATTTCAGTCGGTCAAAACCCAGTTAATTTAGAAAGACTGGTGGATAGATTAGCGGAACTTGCCAAAGAAACCTTCTTTTTAACCCAAATGGCAGTCGTTACCGCCTTGGGGCAAATGGAAACACCCAAAGCCATCGGCGTTTTGCGATCGCTTGCCGAACAAACACCAGACGGACGGGTGCGGCGTTATGCAGAAGAAGAACTAGCCACAGTCCAGCAAAATATCGGCACAGAAGCCGCCTTAAAGAACCTACGCGAAGAACTAGACCAACTCAAACAACAAAACCAAGAACTCAAAAGCCGCCTGGAAAGTTTAGAGGCGAAGGCTCAAAATTAAGGGGGTGTAGGGGTGTAAGGGTATAGGGGTAAGACTTGCAGACTCAATTCCAATGCCCCATTCCCAATCCCCAATCCCCAGTCATTCTTCAATTTTGAATTTTGAATTTTGAATTTTGAATTTAGTTAGTTCCCAATCGGTGGGGCTAAAGCCACGCGTCGAACCCCGCCGCCACCTATACTAGTGGGGCTGTTGTTATCCACAATGTACAGTGCTTGAAATAGGCGCATAAAATCTTCATAAAATCGCCCATCTTTGCCTACCATGCTGTAACCATAGGTCTGTTCAAACTCTTCATTGACACCTTTTTCTATCGCTATGTAGTGGCAATCCCATCCAGCGTTATCAACTACGTATGCACCGTAATTTTGCAGGGCATAAAATAGTTTTTTCGCGCCTGGGGTTTGCAAGTTTAAGCTGGCTTCTGTCACCCAAGATGGGATTGCTAGTAAAGACCCCATCACTAAAGCTGGGTTTCTCCCTTTATAGTCTGTGGGGGCTACCTGATCTGCTCGGTCTGCCGGCCATCGATATCCAGGAATAGACTGAGAATAGTAGTAGTATTTTTTACTATCTAACAAAACTTTCAAAGCGTGCCGAATTGGTTGACTGCCAGTTAATTCGCCTTTACGAATTGTGCCACCAATGGCAGAAAGACCAGAGCCACCGTGTGAACCGGTAATACCGTTACCATAAATATCAATGGGTGTACTGTGAGCATAACCGTATATTGGCCCGCTTTTTTGACAACGTGCCAAGGGATTGAGTTGTTGTATGGTTCTACCATCCGGCATCAAAAAGGCGGAGCTGTTGTTAGGTGTGGATGTATCAACGGTATCAGGGACTATTAAACTATCGGGAACAGGCAAAACGGAAATAGTGGTTTTTCTTGTTCCTGAACATCTCACTTCCCAACTCCCAGGGGCGTACACGGGACGCAAAGGATCACTCCCTTTGAGTTTGTATAGATGAATGGTGTCTGCACCTGCCCAATACGCCTTTTGAATATATGCAGGTTTGTAGCGTGCGCCTGAGCCGATGGGCATATTCCAAATGGAAGTGGGGGCAAATGGCCACAGATATTTATCTCGCGTCAGAGTTTGTGAGGGTGTGACAACTTGCGTAAGTAACAGGGTAGCTATTAAACTCGTAGCCACCGCAAAGATACGTAACCGCCATCGGCGATTAGTGAAGATTGTAATTAATTTCATGAAAACTAGTCCGTAATCACTACATCAAGGGAACAAAGTCTTTGATTATACAATTCCCATTTATTGCGGATGAATCACAACGAACAGAAATTATCTGTACTTTTATAAAGTATAATTAAGAGTAAAGATACAAATAACTTAGCAAAGTCAAAGTTGTTGGCTAATTGTTATTGTGTCATTGTATTTTTATGTGTATCAAAAATTACTTATGATTCAGTTATTGAATAACTGAAAATCTGAAGAAAAGATTAAATTTTCATTTTCCCGTAGTAGTAGAAGAGGCAAAAAAAGGCGTGGGTCAGTATCAACCTGGTCAGCTAAAACGCTACAGTCCAGACACAATCGCTCGTTACTATCGCTACCGTCCTTGGTTAGTTTGGGGTCGTTTATTCAAAATCGGTTGGTCTTTTGCCACATTTATTTTCGGTTTGAAATGGGATGAATGGCAAAATCAGGTCGAACAAAACCGAGAAAAACGTGCGACTCAGTTAAGAGAATTGCTCACGAAACTCGGCCCAACATTTATTAAAGTTGGTCAAGCTCTTTCCACCCGTCCTGATCTAATTCGCAAAGATTTCTTAGACGAACTGATCAAACTACAAGATAAACTCCCAGCGTTTGATAATGCGATCGCGCATCGCATTATCACCACTGAATTAGGTAAGCCCATTTCTGAAATCTTCAGCGAACTTTCTCCCACTCCCGTAGCTGCGGCTAGTTTGGGTCAAGTCTACAAAGGGCGTTTACACAGTGGTGAAGAAGTCGCCGTCAAGGTACAGCGTCCCAACCTCCGCCCCACTCTCACCCTTGACCTACACTTAATGCGCTGGTTGGCTGCTTGGCTAGCTCCCTGGCTACCTTTAAATCTTGGTCATGATCTCACCTTGATTGTGGACGAGTTCGGTACTAAGTTATTTGAAGAAATCGATTATCTCAATGAAGGACGCAACGCGGAAAAATTTGCTCACAATTTCCGCAATGATCCGCAAGTCAAAGTCCCCACTATTTATTGGCGACACACCAGCAGCCGGGTTTTAACCTTGGAGTGGATTAACGGCTTTAAATTGACGGATACAGCCAAAATTCGGGAAGCAGGCTTAGATCCAGAAGCTATTATCCGCATCGGGGTAACATCAGGACTACAACAGTTACTAGAATACGGATTCTTTCACGCCGACCCCCACCCAGGGAATTTGTTTGCTATGCCTGATGGTCGCATGGCTTACATTGACTTTGGCATGATGGATCAGCTAGAAGAAACCACCAAGGAAACCCTTGTGGATGCAGTTGTGCATCTAGTCAATCAAGACTACAACGATCTAGCAACAGATTTTGTCAAACTGGGTTTTTTGACTCCAGAGACTAATATTTGTCCCATCGTCCCAGCTTTAGAGAAAGTGTTGGGTAACGCTATTGGGAGAAACGTCGGGGACTTTAACTTTAAAACCATCACCGATGAGTTTTCGGAACTGATGTATGAATATCCGTTTCGCGTCCCGGCGAAATTTGCCTTGATTATCCGTTCTCTGGTGACACAGGAAGGCATCGCCCTCAGTTTGAATCGCAATTTCAAAATTGTGGAGGTGAGTTATCCTTATGTGGCTAGACGATTACTCACAGGAGAATCACCAGAACTCAGACGGCGATTGTTGAATGTGCTGTTTAGAGATGGGAAATTCCAGTGGCAACGGCTAGAAAACTTAATTGCGATCGCGCGTACCGATAGCAATTTTGATGTCTTACCGACAGCACAAATGGGTTTGCAATATCTCCTATCTGATGAAGGTAAATTCCTCCGTCGCCAGTTAGTCTTAGCCTTGACAGAAGATGATCGTCTGCATACCGAAGAAGTGCAACGTCTGTGGTCATTAGTCAAAGATGACCTGCAACCTGATCGGCTTTTCAATGTGGCAATTGGGTTATTAACAAATTTCTCCAGAGAAGGAGTAGCAGCTATTCTACCGAAAGCTACCAATTTAGCCTTCTTGATTGACCCCAAATCAGCCAATCAAATTTGAACATCAACGGTTTTTAGTGTTTTAATTAGACCATTCATTTTTTAATATCTACCGGTAGTTTTCATGTACTATTACTCATTACAACCACCCTATTTTCTGCTGCTTTTCGGCTTATTTATGTCTGTCACTTCTGGTCTAGCTTTATCTGGCACTTTAAAGGTAATTGTTCAGAAATGGCAAATTAATAGTACAGAAAACTCCCCAACTAATTCGGCATTTAAGCAAAGCTTATCTGTACCTTTTCTGGGCATTACTGTAGGAGTTTGTTTATTTCTCTCTTCAGGGTTAGAAATATTTGGATTTCCTCAGCTTTTGGCATTGGGAATTGGTTTACCTATGAGTCTGCTTACTTGTTTATTAGTTTGGTTGCAATTGGGAAGTATGCTGGTTTTTGCAAAAGAACAAGGAATGCAATCTCTAGATTTAGATTCCTTATCTTAGAATATCCAAATCATAGCCAAAAGATGAAATGGTTAATTTCTATTCATCTTCTGGCTATATTTGTTATTTGCCATCAGCTATTAACATAATTACCAAGAAAACCTATGAAACTGTTTTATTATCAAGAAAATAACTTCGGTGATCAACTAAACAACTGGCTGTGGGATGAGTTGATTCCAGGAGTATTAGATAATGATGAAAGTTCAGCTTTTATAGGTATAGGTACTCTCCTCAATGATAGATTGTCACAGAGGACAAATAATGCTCGATTGCGTGTAGTATTTGGTGCAGGGGTAGGCTACGGGCAGGGAACACTCCAATTAGATGATTCTTATAAAATCTATTGTGTGCGTGGGCCGCTATCAGCTAAAACATTAGGTATTGATAGTCAATTTGCCCTCACAGATGGGGCGATTTTAATCAGAAAAATCTATAATTACGACAACATTAAAAAATCGTATAAATACTCTTACATACCACATCTCAAAACGGCTGGAGAAGGTTGGCGTTTAGTTTGCGAGAGACTGGGATTTGGATATATTGACCCACACTGGCCAAGAGAAAAAGTTTTGTCTTGTATTAGCCAAAGCGAAGTCATACTTGCAGAAGCCATGCACGGTGCTATCATCGCCGATGCTTTTCGGATACCTTGGATTCCTGTGGTTTCGCACTCTACCGTTTTACTTTCTAAATGGCAAGATTGGTGTCAATCAATTGATGTGGAATATAAGCCATCATATATAGATCGGTTACATCATCCCCGACAAAAAATAGATATTCTATCCCCTTTAAGACTAGCTCGTGATTGGTTCAGACAAAAAGAATCTGCATCACAATTGTTAAATATCACAAAAACTGTACATCCTATTTTGAGTAGCGACCATAAAGTAGAAAGTCTCACTCAAGAGATGTATTACAGACTTCAGCAATTTAAACAAGATTGGGAACAAGGGGTATTATCTGAGCGAATTTAGCGTTGATTCGTAAATAAAAGCCTAATGTAGAGACGTTGTATGCAACGTCTCTACATCTATTTAGTTTTAGGGAAAATTCATAAGCTAATCGTCATTCATTTTTCCAGACTGATTCGCTTGTAGTAAGGGCTTTAGCCCTGGCTTTATGCAACTTAAATGCTGATTAGCTTAGAGGGTATACCTAACAAGGTATCAAATCAGTTTAGATCACCCTAAAACAACACCATTGGCTTTATTCACATTCTACTTTGATGTTAAACCCACAATTTTAAAATCCGAAAATCTGACTTGCCATTATAAAAAATAAATGCCAGAAATATAGGTGCATTCTGCAACCTTTGTAAAACCAGGAAAGTGCAATGGCAAGTTTTGAAATTATTGAACGGGAAAGTTTACGTTTAGTTAAAGTAGTTTTACAAAACGAAACAGTGCGGACGGAATCGGGTGCAATGTACTATATGCGTGGTAATGTTACTATGCAATCAAAAGCCCCCTCAGCCGGAGGATTTCTGAAATCTCTAGCTACGGGAGAAAACATTTTTCGCCCCACTTATACTGGTACAGGCGAATTATATTTAGAGCCTTCCTTGTCTGGATATTACATTTTAGAATTAGATGGAAATGAATGGGTATTAGACAGTGGTGCTTATTGGGCGAGTGATGGCAGTATTGAGGTGGGAGTAGAGCGAAATAAATTAATTTCTGGCTTAGTTGGTGGCGAAGGTTTATTTCAAACTAGAGTCAAAGGGAGAGGTAAAGTAGTGATGGTGGCGCAAGGCCCTGTAGAGGTGGTGAACTTGCGAAATGAACGATTAGTAGTAGATGGAAATTTTGCGATCGCTCGTACAAGTAACATCAATTATCGCGTAGAAAAAGCTACTAAATCTCTATTAGGTTCAATGACTTCTGGGGAGTTTTTAGTTAATACCTTTGAAGGTACTGGTACTGTTTTACTTGCTCCTGTTCCTTACTGGCAAGTGATGATGCTACGTCAAATTACAGCAGCAATTCCCAAAACTTCTAGCTAACTCACCCTCAGTTACAGAAATATCTAAGGAATTAAAATAAAGGTATTCATCATTGATTTTTTGATACTTAAATATTTTAATTCCTTATTTTCTCCTTGATTAGTGAATTAATTAACCGAAAGCGAAGTTGTATAAAATAACAAAGTTAACGATGGGAATAATCATTAACAAAATTAGCCAAGGATTTTTCCCTAACTTTTTGACAATGTTAACAAAGGCCATAATCAAGAATACTAAAGCGACAAGATTCACAAGGGGAATAAAAAGTCCGATAGTCCAATAGGGAGACTGATCGCCCGCTTTTAACATCACCCAATAGTTGAGAATAGGAACCCAAGCAAACCAGGCGTTACTTTCCCCTAGCTTTTGGTAAATTGAATAAAAGCAGTAGGAAGTAAAAAGATAGACAAAAAGCCATACTACTAAATAAATTAAACTTCCAACCGCACTGCCGGAACTTGAGTCGCTTTGCGCTAGAAAGTAAATAAAGCTCCAATCCTGAGTAAGTAAAAACACTTCTTTCCTCTGGTCAAATATAGTAGGGATTGTTACCTTTACTACCTTATTAATATCTAGTTTGGGGCAAATTTAAACAAAAATTCATTTTTACGTAAATAAAATATACAGTGTAAATTTTTGGCAATATGAATTTCCGTCAGGCTCAATTTTGTCGGTGTTAGTTAGTAGAGATAGCAAACTCATGTACAGCATGGCTTTTGTTCATATACTGATGATTTCAATGTGGTAAGTTTTTGATTTTTATAGTTAAGTGTTGGAGATATCTAAAATCACCATAAATCCGCTATTCTAGCCAATAATACTGAAGAAAGCCAATATAGCGGTCATGACCCACCATGTTTTAAAAGCTACGAAATCAACTGTGCATTTAGGGGGTTTTTCTCACCTGCTAGAACCTGCGCTAACTATTAATTCTGGCGACACTATTGATTTAGAAACCTATACGGGTTACTACATTCATGAGCAAGCACCACCGGAATTTGTCACACCCGAATTTCTAGATATCTGCAAAAATTTACCCTCAGAACGCAAAATTGCGGCGGGGCCGCATTTACTCACAGGGCCAATTTATATCCAAGATGCAAAACCAGGGGATGTTCTAGAAATCAGATTAGAAGCGATCGCACCTAGTTTACCAGTTGGGTTTAATGCTATTCGTGCCGGCTGGGGAGCATTGCCAAATCAATTCACCCAACCTGCTTTACGGTTTATCCCTCTAGATTTAGTCAACAATATAGCCGAATTCCCGCCTGGGAGTGGCATTAAAATTCCCATCAAGCCTTTTTTCGGGATTTTGGGTGTCGCTACCCCAGAAAGTGAGCGATCGTCTATTCCGCCTGGCTATTATGGTGGTAATATCGACAACCGTGAATTGCAAGCAGGCTCTCGCCTATTTTTACCTGTTTTCGTTCCTGGTGGTTTATTTTCCATTGGTGATGGACATTCCGCACAAGGAGATGGGGAAGTAAACGTCACCGCTATTGAAACATCTATGAATGGTCGAATTCAAATTAAATTACGTCAAGATTTGCCCATCACAACACCCATTGCAGAAACACCGACTGATATTATCACAATGGGATTTGCCCCTACATTAGACACAGCTTTAGAAATAGCCCTTAACAATATGATTGATTTTCTCAAGAATTTTTTGAATTTATCACCAGAAGAAGCCTATGTTTTGTGTAGTTTAGCCGTCAATTTTCGTATCACTCAAGTAGTCAATAGCCCCAACAAAGGAGTACATGGTATGCTGCCTAAAGCTATAGTTTCATCTAAAATCGACTTGATATAACACCCCTTGATTACCAAGTATTGATCAGGTAATAACTCACTATGATAAAAATTCAGAGTTCTGGTCAACCACGAATGATTTAGGATAACTATAGTCAACAAAAAATCAACTATTTTCCATGTCTAATTTACTCATTCAATTGTTGCTAATTGGATTGGCGGCTGGCGTTGCAGGTGGAATGTTTGGCATTGGTGGCGGTGCAATTATGGTGCCAGCAATGGTGTTATTAATGGGGATGGATCAAAAATTTGCTACTGGTACGTCGATAGCGGCACAAATCCTACCTATTGGTATTCTAGGCGCAGCTGTTTACCAGCGTAGCGGCAACATTAATATTAAATATGCGGTAATTATTGCTATTGGTTTAGTTATTGGTAATCTATTCGGAGCAATGTTTGCCAATCAACCATTTATTACCAGTGAAACCATGAAAAAACTCTATGGGATCTTTTTGTTAGCGATTGGTTTACGGTATTTGTTAGTGCGTTAAAAATTGGGAATAGGGCATTGGGTTACATCCCTATTCCCTGAAACTCGCTATTGTAATTGCTCTGTGGGAAATGCACCAGGACGGACGGCTAAGTTAAGATTCCGACCTTGGCGTTTTAACTCTAATTGCAACTGTCCACCAACGCGACTATTTTCTACAGCTCGTTGGATACTGTTAGCATCAGTGATTGATTGACCATTGAGTTTTTGAATCACATCACCTGCACGTATTCCGGCTTGCGCTGCTGGTGAACCAGGCATAACTTTGACTACTAAAACGCCTTGATCTTCATCAACGCTCAAATTACTATCAGGATCAGAGTTAATATTTTCCTTTATTTGTGGCGTTAAACCGACCATCTGAATACCCAAGTAAGGGTGTTCAACTTTACCTGTGGCAATTAATTGGTTGGAAATGCGTTCTACTGTTTTAATGGGGATAGCAAAACCTAATCCTTGCGCGCCTTGGATGATAGCTGTATTCATCCCAATGACTTCACCTCGCGCATTCAGCAAGGGGCCGCCAGAGTTACCAGGGTTAATTGCTGCATCAGTTTGAATGTATTCTACTCGCTTGTCTGGTGCGCCAATTTGATTACTAGAGCGTCCGGTTGCACTGATGATACCTGTAGTAACTGTATTATCTAAGCCTAAAGGATTACCAATAGCGATCGCCCATTCTCCAGTTTGTAGTTGATCGGAGTTACCCAATTTTACCGTCGGTAAATTCTCAGCCTGGATTTTAATGACTGCAACATCAGTTAATTCGTCTTTACCTAATACTTTCCCTTGGTAGCTTCGTCCATCTTTGAGGATGACTCTGACTGTATCAGCACCATCTACAACGTGAGCATTGGTAAGAATACTACCATCTTTGCTAAGAATAAAACCAGAACCAGTACCGCGCTGTACTCTTTCTTGGGTTTGGGGTGTCCGAGAACCAAAGAACTCACGGAAAAAAGGATCATTAAACTCGTCTGGTACAGAAGTTTTGACAGTGCGAGAAGCTTCAATCCTCACCACAGCAGGGCCTACTTGCTGCACTACTTGAGTGACGAAATTAGCGTCTGTGATAGCTGGTAAAGGTGGTGCTGCATCAACTCGACTCACCGCCAAATTAGACGCACTCTTGGCTAACTGCTGGTGATTTCCAGCTATGTAACCACCGGCTAAAGTCATCCCCGAACCTAGTAACACTAGTGATAGGGAAGCGGCGGCTTGTTTCCAGGGTGTGTAATTATGATGTTTACTATCTAATGTTTGAGATTTTTGATTTACTTGGTTTTCCATAGGTTTCTAGAAGAGTAGATTTAATTACTACTACTCTAGATATCGTTTATGGCGGTTTTGTTGCGCTAATATTACGTCACTGTGAATACTTTTCCGATAATACTGCTTTTTTCCGTCCAATATTGCTGTTATTGGGGACTGGGGACTGGGGACGTATAGAATTAACGAATATGCAATTAGTTAAATTCTTTTAAATAGGGTAGGGATGTTGATTTTTGCTACCAGTTCAGGAGTTAATTGTTTTGATGCGATGCTAAATTGATACACTCAATTTAGTTTTTAACTGCTGAATTGGTTGTTTGCTTTAAATCCAAAATCTCAAATCGAAAATCTGGGTGGAATACCCTGGATACTCTGATTTAAGCTAACAGCGATATACTCACACCCCATCTGGGGTGCGGCACATCCTGTTTAGTTCTTTTCAAAAATAGTTAGTGGCGACTAAATGTTGCTGTTCCAGGTGATTTTCCTCAAGCAACACACGTACCAAACCAATTTGGTTTATTTAAAACGTCTTTTGCGTCTTGCTGCCACTGCTTTGCGCTTGCGCTTTTCTAACGGGGTTTCAAAGTGCCGATGATACTTAACATCGGCTAATATACCAGCCTTAGATACTTGGCGTTTGAATCGACGTAAAGCAGAATCGATTCCTTCATTTTCTCCTAGAACCACTTGGGTCATTCGTTTTCCTCAATTGCTCAATAGTCTCCATTGTAATAGTAGCCTCAAAGTTAGCCAAACATTTTGAGGTTGTAGCCAATAAATAATAATTTTCTCGTCTATTGGGTATGTTTACCCAAACCATATCACAAATCAGAGTTTGGATGATGGTGGCGCGATCGCCTTTATAGTTAAATTCTGTAAAGAGATTGGCGATGATACCGTTTATATTCTATCGATGAAGAATATGAAGAGAGCGAGCGCAAGTTACTAAGCCTCACATGAAATAAAACTAAAAGTCGATTCTACCTCCACTAAATAATTTCCATCCCCCAGCCATAGCCGCAAATGCCAAAAACAAATTCCACAAGCTAATAGATTTAAAAAATATTCCCCCACTTAAAAACACCAGCACAAAGCCCACAGCCAACAAAACCCAACCCAAGTTACCAGTTTCCCGACGGAAAAATATCAAAGACAACGCACCCGCCATCATTGACAAGACTGAAGCGGTTGTCGGTAATCTCTGAGAAAACGAATAATAACCGCTAAAAAATATGACGTTTTGAGCCAGGAAATAGATACCTGTTAAAAGTAGAATTAAGCCTACAGCTTTAATTAATAGCCTGCTCATAAATTGTCTGCATCTGATGCGATGACAGTGTTTATTTTTACCGATATTATAATTGAGTCCAGCCTGATATCCTGGATTTTACGCAAATTTTATAGTATTGGGCGTAGGGCATTGGGCATGGGGCATTGGGAATGGGACAAGGTAGACAAGGTAGATGTTCTTCGCACTCACTACTTATTACTTATTACTTATTACTTATTACTCATTACTCAGCACTCAGCACTCAGCACTCAGCACTCAGCACTCAGCACTAACTTAAATCTCCAATCCTGTCACCTTTAACTCCGGTGGATGCTCAACAGTGAACTGATAATATACTTCTTGTTTTTGTTGGGGTGGAATAGTTAAACGCCATTCTAGAAGCCCCATTTCACCTACGGGGATTTGTGGGGTACTACGCAGGAGGCGGATTTTAATTTGCTCGTTGCGGCTAATTGGTAGTTGTTCAGTTAACTTTAAATGGGCTTCTTGATTGAGTAAATTGGTAATGACTAATCGATAGGCGTAAGTTGTGCGGCGTTGACTACCCATTAGTTTTTTGTCTACTTGACGTTCAACTAAATTTCGCTCGATTTTTAAACCTTCATCAATACCTAAATTCAGGGTAAATTCTTGTCCTGGTGCGACGTTTTCTAATTCAGTTGTCCCAACAAACATATCATCGCGGAAAATATTGGCTGTACCTGCCAATAAAGTCGCCCCTTGAGGATTATTTTTGACGCTGGCTTCTAAATAAGCAAAGCTGACTAATCTGGGCATGGCGACGTACTGAAAATCACAAGGATAGTCATCATTAAAAATGGTGGTTTTATGGGGCGCGCCATCACTAGGGATGTTTCCACCAGCCTGGAGTTTAAAGGTGACAATACTTCCTTCTTTGGCTACCTCTGTCCCCATATTGGTTGCTGGAATCATCTCGTCTTCTGCTTCCTCTGGGGTGAGCATATCTTCATCATTCATAGCAGCCTTGGGGGCGATCGCTGGCAAGGATGGACTTGCTAGTCTGCGTTTTGCCATTGATAGGACTGGAGGAGCAATTACATCTACATACCAAGGATCTAATTTAGGTGGAAGTGTTCCTAAACCTGGTTTAGCGGTAGATAAGATGAGATTGACATCTTGCCAATCTTCACCAGTGTTTTGCGTGATTTGTGCTAAGTAGCTGAGGTTGACTGTTTTGTTGCTGATGTGGGAACGCAAATCATATAAAGGCTGCCAACTGGCGCGGTTGACCATGTAAGATAGCTCTAACTCAAATTCCCCTGCTTGGGCTACTTCTACACCTACAACTAAGTTAAAGCTTTCTTGGGAGTGGGGTGTTTGAATGTTTTTTAATGACTGGCGCAGAACTTGAATTTGCTTGTCGAGTTCTTGTTGTTGACTATGACATTCAGCAGAGGCGATCGCATACTCACTATACTGGCTACCCAAGAAATTCAAAAAATCTAGGGTTTCGCTGAGACTGAGGTTTTTCCGTGATAGGCTTTGGGCAAAGGGTTCTTCGGTTTTTTCCCGCAAACCTGCAATAAATTGAGATTGGAGAGTTAAAGCGTCTACCTGGGCTTGGAGATGGCGTTTTTCGGTTTCTAATTGTTGAATTTGTCTGGTTAACTGGGCTACTCTTTCGGCGACTGGTTCAGTGGTGTAAATGCGATCGCAACTTACAGTCAACAATTTTACTCCTACTGTACCTTTACCACCCACACGGACGGATTCAGGTTCTAGAGTCACTGGCAAGGAAGGAATGACGAGTTCCCGTTCTGAACCTGTGAGGAGCATCTTACCCTGTCTTGTTACCAGGGCTTTGTCACTGTAAACCGTCACAGATACAATCTGACTTTGTATTGTTTTTTGCCAAGAAGCTGTTTCCGGGTTAACCACTGCCAGTTTTTCCTGTGTTAAATGACTCTGCTGGTTAATTTTTAAGGTTGGGGGTATATCTCGTCAACCCCTACACTGGAAACTCTCTCTCTAGCACCCTGCCCTCTGCCTCCTGCGAATCTTCAAGATGCAAATTAAAGCTTACAACAGCTTATTTTGTTTCCTCTCTCCTCAAAGTCATAATTCTCGACAACTAATTAAACCACACTGACATTTGGTGCTATGTTATGCTCTGTTTGCTCTACAAATTTCTTAGCTGCGTCCAGCAAATACTCATAGTAAGTCTGAGCAATAATCGATAATTGTTTACCTGCTGGGTAAACCATATACCAAGTCCGCTTAATGGGAAAATGTTGTACATCTAAAATGCTGAATTCGGTATCTGTTAACAGGGTATGCCGAGATAAAACCGAAATGCCTAAACCGCCTGCGATCGCCTGTTTAATGGCTTCGTTACTGCCTAATTCCAGCTTAACTTTGACTTTCACATCATGTTCGTCTAAAAGACTCTGCACGGCTCGGCGTGTTCCTGAACCTGGTTCACGCATAATAAACGGTTCATTGGCTAACCGTTCAATGGGGATGTTTTTTTCTTTAGCTAAGGGATGATTAAGCGGTGCAAATACCACTAAGGGATTATCTAAAAATGGGTCACAATTGACATCTAAATTTTCTGGCACTTGACTCATGATGTACAAGTCATCCATGTTACTCACCATGCGCTCTAAAATGCCTTCATGGTTGGTAACTTTTAAAGAAATTTCGATGCCGGGATAAAGTTGACAAAACGGCCCCAATAAACGGGGAATTAAATATTTTGCCGTGGTGATTACTGCCAAGCGTAACTGTCCTTGTTTGAGACCTTTTAAGTTAGCAACTTTCATCTCAAACTGGGCGATGGTATCAAAAATTTGCCGACAGGTAGCAAATAATTCTCTTCCCGCTTCTGTGAGATATAAACGTTTTCCTACTTGTTCAAATAGGGGCAAACCTACGGATTTTGTCAGTTGCTTAATCTGCATCGATACAGTAGGTTGGGTGAGAAATAGCTCCTCCGCAGCACGAGTAAAACTGCCATGTCGAGCTGCTGCCTCGAACACTTTTAACTGGTGTAGGGTCGCTTGGTTCAAGGGTGATTCTCCTCTAATAGCGATTTATCAATACTAAAACTAGTATCACTAAATACTTGCAAATGATAGAGCTTTACTCATACGAAAGTTCTGAGTTTATTATAGATAAAACTCTATCCCCGCTATCAGAAGAAAATTATTTTATTTATGGTGTAGAAAAGTTATCATCAAAACAACAAGCAAAGCGTAAGATGCCTTCCAGCTGCAAGATGAATGCTGAATACTGAACTGTGAATTCTTAATGAGAATTTTTTTAAATACTCATTGCTAATTGTGCCGTTCATAATTCATCATTCATCGTTCCATACTTCCTCAGTAACCTTGACGGGTAATTTAACTAAATCGGGCAATACTAACACTTCCCTTTCTGCAACTTGTTCTCTAATATTTACTGCCAATTTTAATGGTTGGCGTTCTTCAATCCAGCAACTAGCAATTGGTAATGTGTGTTCTAATTCATCTAAGGGTCGAGGGATAACCATCACGGCGTTCAACTCCCCGATGCGTTCTGCTTCATACATTCCTGCTTCTACTGCTACAGCAACATTAGCTACTGAGCCACGAATAATAGCTGTACACAGACCTGCACCGATTTTTTCATAGGATGCTAGCTGTACATCTGCTGACTTCAGCATGGCATCACAGGCACCCACCATTGCAGGGAAGCCCCTAGTTTCCACTAAGCCGATCGCTTGATTGCTGAGGCGGCTTTGTTGACCCTCCTCCATAAACTGACTGAGCCTATTGGTAATAGGCAAAACTACATCTAGGTTAGGGAAGGGGCGAGGAATAACTAGGCTAGAAACTAATTGACCAAATTGTTCAGCTGTTTGTACGCCAGATTCCACAGCCAGACGGACATCCGCAATTCCACCACGGACGATCGCAGTACAATGGCCACTGCCAATTTTTTCGTAGCCGACTAAATGCACTCCAGCCGACTTTAGCATCATGTCCGCAGTGCCTACAATCGCCGGGAAACTGAGGGTGGATACTAACCCCAGGGCGGTATCCTTGAAGCTCTCTTGACGACGGCTACTTTGGTTTGTGCTAATAGACCTTTGATTATATGTCTCCATGTGAATCCTCCAGGATACTCACAAATTAACACTTACTCAGAGCTATCGTCAGAGACGGGGTTGTTTAAGGACTGTCTATGGGGAAACAATGTCACCAGTAGTCTTTGAATACTCCCTTGTCCGTAAATTTGAGTTCCGAAACTATTAGAAGATGCACTAGCGGCTTCATCCGATACTGAATCTTCTGGGCTGAGTTGTGTTTGGGTAGAGTCAGGTTGCTCTTCCTCTACAGTAGCAGATTGAGTTTCTGGCACTGCTGATGATTCTGGTACAGATGTAGACTGGTGGTGGAATTCCACAAAAGTTGCTGAGATGCTAGTGGAGCTAATCACTTTGCTCTCTGGCTCCTGCGGCTTTTGAGTAGTTGCAGCAGGTGGGTTATCTGTGGGTTGCTGTGTCGGCTCTTGCTCCTGCACCTTAATTTGCCGACCAACATCACCCAAAATCGAACCTGGTGGCACTACTGCACCTGCTTCTATAGAACAACTAAACACCGTTGTAGCTGCACCAATACAGGCATTCATCCCTATTTTGCCTGCACCAACCATCAAAAAACCTGCCCCCAAGCTGACACTTGGTTCGATTTCGATAGTACCTTCATCAACTTGGAGAATTGACCCCATGCCAATACATACTCCTGCCCCGATGATAATCTTACTGTTTGCGGCCGCTTGGAGTATCACCCCAGGGGCAATAACTGCACTAGGATGAATCGTCACCTCGCCACTAATGTAGGAATCAAAATTGTTGTGGAGGCGCAGTGGCGGCACAGACATGGAAATTTTAACCTCGGAAGCCGAATATCAATTGGGGCATTGGGGATTGGGCATTGGGCATTGGTTACATCTCTTGCCTATTGCCCTAACCCCATTCCTTCTTACCTATGGACGCTGAATAATTGCTTCTAACACCCGCCGTTTGGCTTTGGGGTCAATACCAATTAAGCGAACATATTCACCTGCGAATTCAGCTAGGGAAGCTTCTACGGCTGCGATCGCCTCTCTTTCGGAGGTAGCTGCGATGGGGCCGGTGCTACTCCAAGAACCTGTGCGGAATCTTCTTTGATCTACGTGTTCAATGCTCAGTTTGTAGCCACCACCGAGAACTTGCCGGATTTGATCTACTACTTCTGCACTCAATCTTGTGCTGGTAGCTGTGGCTGTGGCTGTGGCGGATGGCGCACTTGCTACTGATTTTTGGGTGCTAGCAGGTGCTACCTGTCCGTTGGGACGTTGAATAATAGTTTCTAATATCCGCCGTTTCGCTTTGGGATCAATGCCAATCAGTCGTACATAATCGCCTTGATGGGTGTCAATACACTCTTCTAGGGCGGAAACTACTTCATTTGTGGTTTTGGCTTCAATGGGCTTACAGCTATTCCAAGAGCCTGTACGGAAGCGGCGTTCATCTACGTGTTCTGTGCCGATTTTGTAACCACCTGCGAGGAGTTGGCTAATTTGCTGTACGGTTTCTGCGGGTAATTTACCACTAGTAGCACCGTTGCTGTAACCATTACCATTGCTGCTGTAGCTACCGTTTGTGCGGCTAGCGGGGGCTTTAAAGGCTGTTGAGCCAGCTGCACCATCAGGACGCTGAATGATGGTTTCTAGTACGCGGCGTTTGCCTTTGGGGTCAATGCCAAATAAACGGACGTATTCACCACTATGGTCAGCTAAACAAGCTTCTAAAGCTGCTACTGCGTCACGTACTGTTCTGGCTTCGATTGGTTTGCAACTTGTCCAAGAACCTGTACGGAATCTTCTTTGGTCTACGTGTTCTGAGCCAATCTTATAACCTTGCTCTAATAGGTAACGTACTTGATCGATGGTTTCTGCACCCAGGCTATTGCTTGCCACTTCACTACTCCTTCCTACTTCTATGACATTAATTTTAGTGCTTGTATAAGATTTAGCTGTTTCCGCGCGAATGGGTGCAATACACTTACTATCCGCAGCACAAAGGTATCCTGCCCGCAAAGCCTGGTTGATGCCAATGACGTGATGAGCAAATTCTTGGTCTTGGTCTTGAACATCGGGGAGGCGATCGGCCTGCTGTTGAGTGGTAATAATCGAACCAGAGGGTACGTATTTTCCAGGGGGAATTTCCACATCTTGAATTAGAGCGTGCATCATGACAATGCAGCCTTCTCCTACCCTGGCATTAAATACTGTTGAGCGAAAACCAATAAACGAGTTATCACCAACATAAGCTGGCCCGTGAATCAATGCCATGTGAGTAATAGAGGCATTTTTGCCCACCCATACCGAATATTCTTGGTCATCATCACCAATGACTCGGCCTTGCTCCAAACCATGAATCACTACACCATCTTGAAGATTGGTGTTTTCACCAATGTAAAAAGGTGTACCTTCATCGGCTCTGATTGAAGTACCTGGGGCAACAATTACATTTGCACCTATGTAGACATCCCCAATAATGTTGGAAAAAGAGTGTACAAATGCGGTTTCATTGATTTTGGGTTCCGCTAAACTCCTTGACCACGGGGTTGGGGGAGCCGCCGTGCTGCGGACTGCCATCGCGAGATTCCTCCTGATTAAGATTTAGGTAATAGTCTATAGTCCATAGTCAATAAAACTGGAAGTTGACCGTTGGCTGTTGACTGTTAACTACCTGTATTGGTCTTTCTTGCTGTAAATAAGACGATCTTCTACGTGAATAGTATCAATTATCGCCACGACTGCTGCATCCAAGGGACGCTGCTCATTCCCAGGTACTTGACGCGCCGCACTACCACGACTTACGAGTACCCATTCATCAACTCCTGCGCCTACGCTATCTGCTGCTACCTCGTATTTGGGCAGGAGGTTGCCTGCTTCATCTACTAATTGCAACAACAGTAGCTTCACACCTCTAAGACTAGACTCTTTCTGTGTGCTAACTACTGTGCCACGTACTTTGGCAATTTGCATTACTAATTATGGTCTTCTACCGAAGGGACGAATTGCGTTCACATTTTCCCGGAATTGTTCTACATCTTCGGTATAACGAATTGGGAGGACGTATTCTAAGTTCTCATGAGGACGGGCAATGATGTGAGTAGACAGAACTTGTCCGCCGTTGACACGCTTAACTGATTCAACACCTGCTGCTACTGAGGCTTGTACTTCTGATACGTCGCCTCTGACAATTACAGTTACTCGTCCGCTACCGATTTTTTCGTAGCCTACCAACGTTACACGGGCAGCTTTCACCATCGCATCTGCTGCTTCTACTACTGCTGGAAAGCCTAGCGTTTCTACCATTCCCACTGCGATCGACATTTGCTTTGATTCCTGAAATTAAGTTTTTTAGCTTCTGGACTTGTATGTAATGCTCAAGAAGGCAACCCCGTTAATGAGTTTTTTTTAACTCTGCCTTTTAGGTACGGAACTGTTCCACAGCTTCCGTGTAACGAATCGGTAAGACGTATTCTAAGTTTTCGTGGGGGCGGGCAATGATGTGAGTTGAAACAACTTCACCACCATTAACTCTTCTAGCTGCTTCAATACCTGCTGCTACTGAGGCTTGTACCTCAGATACATCTCCGCGCACAATTACGGTGACTCTAGCACTACCGATTTTTTCATATCCTACCAAAGTTACGCGCGCAGCTTTCACCATTGCGTCTGCTGCTTCTACTACTGCGGGAAATCCCTTGGTCTCAATCATTCCAACTGCAATTGGCATCCCATGTCTCCTAAAAAATTAATCCAATCAGTACCGAGGAAAAGAAAATTTTGACGGGGAAGCTCATCTTGAGCTAAAAAACACTTCCAAATTAAGCATAGAAAAGCTTGGCTCCCCTGGCAACATAAATTAGTATAATAGTTTATAATAAAAAAGTTTTAAAAAACTTAACAAAATTTTGTACCTGTGATCTGTTCAATCAAAGTTCACGGATTACTAGAGCAACCACTTGTGCTTTATAATTTTTTTATTACATTTGGGAAAAGATATTCATAAGTCTAGGTTAATCCTGTCTAGAGGGGAACAATAGGAGTCTATAAATTGTGTAGTCTCTGATTTTCCCTCGTTTTGTAGTATGGATCAAGACTGAATAAAAAACACATAAGTTTTTTAAATAACTTTTATAAAAGTATGTTCTAAAAGTAGAAATGAAGACATTAAAAGAGCCAAAATATGCACAATAAAAATGCTTTCTCCGCAATTAATTTGAGTTTCATTGCAGTTTTATAAAGGGGTAGGAAGTTAAACCTACCGGATATCCAGATTCAAGAAAAAAGTTAAAAAAACCTAGTTTTTAGCACAATTTATTTTTTTTTAGTAAATGATTATTCTAAGGGTTTTAGGAAAATTTAAGGCTGAGTCTTCAAGGGAAATCTAAATGAATGAGTTTCTATTTGCAACAAGTTGGTGTGTGCCTTTTTATAGTCTATTAGGCGCACTTTTTACCTTGCCGTGGACATTAGGAATCATCCGCAGGACGGGGCCTAGACCGGCGGCATATTTAAACTTGTTGACTACCCTTTTGGCTTTTGCTCATAGCCTCTTGGTTTTTAAGGATATTTGGAACAGAGAACAAGAAACCTGGATTATTACTTGGTTTCAAGCGGCTGATTTCAATTTATCTTTTGCGTTGGAATTTTCAGTAGTGAGTATTGGGGCAACAGTATTAATTACTGGACTGAGTATGCTGGCGCAAATCTATGCCTTGGGCTACATGGAAAAGGACTGGGCGTTAGCACGGTTTTTTGGATTGATTGGATTTTTTGAAGCCGCATTAAGTGGTTTAGCAATTAGTGATTCTTTGTTTCTCACCTATGGGCTTTTGGAGGTACTGACACTTTCTACTTACTTGCTAGTGGGATTTTGGTACGCACAGCCTTTAGTGGTGACGGCAGCTAGAGATGCTTTTTGGACGAAGCGAGTTGGTGATTTAATGCTGCTGATGGCAGTTGTCACCCTGTCTACCTTAGCGGGAAGTTTGAATTTTTCTGATTTATATGAGTGGGTGCAGACGGCGAATTTAAACCCATTAACTGCCACTTTGTTGGGTTTAGCGTTGATTGCGGGGCCAGCAGGGAAATGCGCTCAGTTTCCTTTGCATTTGTGGTTAGATGAAGCAATGGAAGGCCCTAACCCAGCTTCAGTGATGCGGAACTCCTTGGTAGTAGCGGGTGGTGCTTATGTATTGTACAAGTTGCAACCAATTTTAGCTCTCTCACCTGTTGCTTTGAATGCTTTGCTAATTATCGGCGGTGTGACAGCCGTGGGAGCAAGTTTAGTTTCTCTGGCGCAGACTGACATTAAGCGGGCTTTATCCCACTCTACTAGTGCTTACATGGGACTAGTATTTTTAGCGGTGGGTTTACAGCAGGGTGGCGTGGCTTTGATGCTGCTGTTAACTCATGCGATCGCTAAAGCATTATTATTTATGAGTTCTGGTTCTGTGATTTTCACCACCCAAAGTCAAGATTTAACTGAAATGGGTGGTTTATGGTCAAAAATGCCAGCCACTACCACTGCTTATGTAGTGGGTGCAGCCGGAATGGTAACACTACTACCACTAGGCAGTTTTTGGGCAATGTTATCTTGGGCTGATGGTTTAGTGAGAGTGAGTCCTTGGGTAATTGCCATTCTCATTTTAGTTAACGGCTTAACAGCTCTCAACCTGACACGGGTATTTAGATTAGTGTTCTGGGGTAAACCGCAACAAAAAACCCGCCGCGCCCCGGAAGTAGGCTGGCCGATGGCTTTCCCAATGGTATCGCTGACAATTGTGACCTTACTCTTACCTTTGATGCTCCAGCAATGGTACTTGCTACCTGCTTGGGAAAGTATTGATTGGTATGTAGTTTTAGTATTGGTTTCTTCTACGGTAGCTGGTGTAGTAGTTGGTTCAACCATTTATCTGCATAAAGCTTGGTCGAGATCAAGAGTCATGGCTTGGCGGATGGTGCAGGATTTATTGGGGTATGACTTTTACATTGACCGGATTTATCGCCTCACAATAGTTAGTGCTGTCGCCATCCTATCGAAAATTTCCGCTTGGAGCGATCGCTATTTAGTGGATGGTTTAGTGAACCTAGTGGGATTTGCCGCGATTTTAAGCGGACAAGGCTTAAAGTACAGCATTTCCGGTCAATCTCAAGGTTATATGTTGACCATCTTGGCGGTAGTTAGCGTTTTGGGATTTTTTATTAGTTGGTCATTGGGTTTATTGGATAAGTTGCCTTTTTAGTGGTGAGTGCTGTTAGCGGTAGCGCGGCGTTTAGCCGGTGCTGTTAGCGGTAGCGGGGCGTTTAGCCCGTGCTGAGTGCTGAGTAATGAGTAATGAGTGGTGTTAGTGGGGCGTTATACCAAATTGCGAATTGCGTTAGCGGAGCGGGGCGTTAGCCCATTGCGAATTGCGAACTGGTATTAGCCCTCGTTGAGTAATTATGGAGAGGAGTGAGGGAGTAATTAACTTCTGATTTCCGAAAATACCGACTTCCGACTTTTATATCCCTTGCTTATGCTGAGTGCTTTAATTTTTGCCCCTTTGTTGGGCGCGTTGTTAGTTGGGTTATTACCTGCTGGCGAGAATGGGAAAATCTCCCGAAGAGTTGCGTTAATTGCGTCAGGGTTAATTTTCTTGTGGACTGTGTTTTTAGCTAGCCAGTTTATTCCAGGGGAAGTTAACCAGCAGTTCAGTGAGTTTTTACCCTGGATCAATGCCTTGGGCTTGAACTATAATCTGGGGGTAGATGGCCTATCTTTACCTTTGCTGTTGTTAAATGGGCTATTAACTGCGATCGCTATCTACAGTAGCAACGAATCTCTACAACGTCCTCGGTTTTATTACGCCTTAATCCTGATATTGAGTGCTGGAGTAGCAGGTGCATTTCTCGCCCAAGATTTACTGCTGTTTTTCCTGTTTTATGAGTTAGAACTTATTCCCCTATACCTACTCATTGCCATTTGGGGAGGGGCAAAACGCGGTTACGCAGCTACAAAATTCCTCATCTACACTGCTGTTTCTGGGATTCTAATTCTAGCTAGTTTCCTGGGGTTGGTGTGGTTGAGTGGTGCTAATAGCTTTGCTCTAACAGGATTAAATACAACAGTCCTACCCTTAGCTACCCAATTGATACTTTTGGGGGGAATTCTCATCGGTTTTGGGATTAAAATGCCATTAGTTCCCTTTCACACTTGGTTGCCAGATGCTCACGTTGAAGCTTCTACACCAATTTCCGTACTCCTGGCTGGTGTGTTGTTGAAGTTGGGAACCTATGGCTTGTTGCGGTTTGGGATGAACTTGTTACCGACAGCTTGGGCATATTTAGCACCTTGGTTAGCAGTTTGGGCTGTAGTCAGTGTGTTGTATGGTTCGTCCTGTGCGATCGCTCAAACTGATATGAAGAAGATGGTAGCCTATAGTTCAATCGGTCACATGGGCTATATTTTACTAGCTGCGGCTGCTGCTACACCCTTAAGCACATTGGGTGCTGTGATGCAGATGATTAGCCACGGGTTGATTTCGGCAATGCTGTTTTTGTTAGTCGGTGTTGTCTACCAAAAAGCTGGAAGCCGAGATTTAAGCGTAATTCGGGGACTGTTAAACCCAGAACGGGGTTTACCTGTCATTGGTAGCTTGATGATTTTAGGTGTAATGGCTAGTGCTGGGACTCCTGGAATGGTAGGGTTTATTTCCGAATTTATTGTTTTTAGGGGTAGTTTTGCTGTATTCCCTATACAAACGCTGATATCGATGATTGGCACAGGTTTAACGGCAGTTTACTTTTTAATTCTGGTCAACCGTGCCTTTTTCGGACGTTTGTCTGAGCAAGTGATGAGCCTACCTAGAGTTTACTGGAGCGATCGCGCCCCAGCAATGTTATTAGCAGGCTTAATTATCATTTTTGGTATCCAACCATCTTGGTTAGTACACTGGAGCGAACCCACTGTTACGGCTATGGTGAATGTAGAACATACAGTAGCGACTGTTTCAGTACATCACACACCAGACAAAAGTTAAACATCGAACTGCCAATTAGTAATGGCTGATGGGTTCTAGCAAGATAGTTAGCCATTGCCATTACTAAACATCCCAAAAATAACAAGCATAATTTTAAAAATTTTATTAGGAGAATTGGCAATGGTAACTATTAAAAATAAACCGAATAAACCTTTAGCTGAGTTTGTCGAACGCCTCCTTACAGGGCAAGCTCTACTTGTTGACAGTCCCCAAAATGTTTTAGAAGTTGTGGGGATTCTCAAAAGCTATGGTGTAGTTTTAGATGCTTACTCTAAGAATCTAATTTATATTGCTGACCATCAGTTTTTAGTATTTTTCCCATTCTTTAAATATTTCAATGGCGAAATCACTCCGCAAAAATTACTCTGCCATTGGTGGCACGACAGGATTAATTTTGAGTATGCCGAATACTGTATGAAATCCATGATGTGGCATGGTGGTGGCGGTTTAGATGCCTATTTAGATACCAAAGAATTTCAACAAAGGGCGCAAGCCGTAATTAAGGCAAAATTTGCAACAAATCCCTTAGTGATGGGAATAAATCAACTGTTTCCCGACTTTTTAATTGAACAATTACGTGTGTCAGCTTACTATAGTGGACTAGGTCAATTTTGGCGGGTCATGGCTGATATTTTCCTCAACTTATCAGACCTTTATGACAGAGGTGAAATTAAAACAATTCCGCAAGTTGTAGACCATATTAAAGCCGGGTTAGTGGCAGATGCTTTAAAGCCCATTACCTACGCGGTGAAAATTAACAAAAAAGTCTATGATATTATTCCTAAAAGCTTAGGGTTGACCTTTTTAGCAGATACAGCCATCCCCTATGTAGAAGCGGTTTTCTTTAGAGGTACTCCCTTCTTGGGAACAGTTTCTTTAAACGCCCAAGCATATCAAATTCCGCCTGATCAAGCCAGATTTCAATATGGGGCATTATACGCTGATCCTTTGCCTATTGGTGGTGCAGGTATTCCTCCCACATTGTTAATGCAAGATATGCGTCATTATTTACCAGAATATTTACATAAGATTTATCGGCAAAGTCTCCGGGGTGAAGATGATTTGCGGGTACAAATTTGTATGACTTTCCAAAAGTCAATGTTTTGCGTCACCACGGCAACAATTTTAGGTTTAATGCCTTATCCTACTGATAGTTCAGAACCATCTGAACAAGAAGCCAACCGAGTCTATTTAGAAAAATGGATGGAGAGGTTAAACACCTCGCAGATACGCAATGTGAATAAATAGGTTTTAGTATAAAATTATTCTGTTAAAGGTAGTATATGTAGGGTGTGTTAGGCATAAGCCGTAACGCACCAAAGGCTTTGTTAGCACGTATGTTAGCGACAACGTAGCGCACCCTAAGTATCTACCTATCTGTTCAAAAATCAAGTAAGAATTCTAGAGAATTAATTAGGCGACTTGAAAATTCTCCGCTTCTTCCATTGGTTCATAACCCTGAGTTAAATGCTCAATGGCCTTATCGATTAAGTCTAAACCTTGCTGGACGGTTTCAATAACGCTTAATTGTCCCCGTAATTCAGCCGCACCAACAAAACCTTTAGCGTACCAAGTCATATGTTTACGGGCTTGACGTACACCGCGATCGCCTTTATATTCCCATAAAGCTTGTAAATGATCTCTAGCACATTCGAGACGCTGCATGGGAGTTGGTGCTGGTAACAATTCACCAGTTTTGAGGAAGTGGTCAATTTCCCCTACCAAAAAGGGATAACCCAAAGTCCCACGAGAACACATCACACCATCCGCGCCAGTCTCCTCTAAGCATTTTATAGCCGCTTCCACTGAGAAGATATCACCATTGCCAATGACGGGGATGGAAAGTATTTCTTTGACACGGGCTATCCATTCCCAGCGTGCATTGCCATTGTACCCCTGTGCGCGGGTGCGTCCATGTACAGTAATCATTTCTGCACCTGCATCTTCCATACGCTTGGCAAAATCAAGGATGGTGATTTCTTTGTCATTCCACCCAATACGGGTTTTTACTGTCACTGGGACATCAACAGCTTTGACAACTTCTCTCACAATAGCCTCTGCGACTTCCGGCTGTCGCAACAATGAAGAACCACCACCGTTTTTAGTAATTTTATTTACCGGACAACCCATGTTAATATCGACTGTATCCGCACCTTCTGTTACAGCTTTGATAGCCGCTTCAGCCAGAAAATCAGGGCGACAGTCAAATAACTGAATACTGATAGGGCGTTCGTTGGGGTCTACTTCCATGATTTTGGGTAGTTGCTTAACGTAGTGTAACCCTGTAGCGTTCACCATTTCGGTGTACATCATGGAGTCTGGTGCATAACGACGCACCAACCGACGAAAAACCATATCTGTCACCCCAGATAAAGGTGATTGCAGAACTCGACTTTTGACGGCAAATGAGCCAATTTTTAGAGGTTCGGAGAGTCTAGCTTGCAGACTGGGAGACAGAGTAACCATGTGAGGGACTGGGGACTGGGGAATAGGGACTGGGTTAAAAGGCTGCTGGGATGTGGCTTCTCTAAATGTTTTATACACAATTCACGCCAGCGATTATACAAGTTTATCATCTGGCGCAGCGATCTATCCCATTACCTGAGTCAAGCCCAGGGAGTAGGGATTGGGGAGTGAGTTTTGAGACAAGGTAGACAAGGTAGACAAGGTAGATTTGATCCCAGTCCCCAATCCCCAATCCCTAATTCCTCACCATACTGTGGATACGCCCATTGTTAGCAAATTTCTCTTGCAAAATTTGCCGATAGACTTCTTCATAGCCATCGGTCATGGCTTGCAGACTAAAACGGTTTTGAACATATTCCCGACAGTAAAAACGATCTAAATCTGCAACCTTGTCAATTGCATGGATACACTCTTCAACATTACTGCACAGAAAACCGGTTTTACCGTGGTCAATGACTTCTGTAGTAGAACCCAGTTTCATAGCAATAACTGGTGTCCCTGAAGCCATTGATTCCACCATTACTAAACCAAAAGGTTCTCGCCAAGTTATTGGGAATAATGTTGCAACTGCACCACCCATGAGAGCATTTTTTTGTCTATGGTTAGCTTCGCCTAAATATTCTATCTGCTTACCATCAATGAGAGGTTTAACTACTTTTTCAAAATATTCAACATCTACAACATCTACCTTCCCAGCCATTTTTAATCGCCAACCAGCTTTTTTAGCAATTTCAATTGCTAAATGAGGGCCTTTTTCTGGAGAAATCCGACCTAAAAATGCTAAATATGGCGGTTCATCTGGTTGGGGATAAAATTTATAACTATTAACATCAATGCCGTTGTAAACTGTTGCCACATAATTCAATCCTAATGAAAGTTCTCTTTGGGAATCAGAAATACTTACAAAAGGTTGATTTTTGGCATATTGAAACATTTTTTGATTATCAGCAGTGAAAATGCCATGTAGTGTATGAACTGTGGGAGTTTTGACTAGTTTGGCATAAGGTAATGACGCACAACCCATATGTGAATGAATCAGATCAAACTCATCTGCACGTTCGTACACTGAACCTAGTTGTAGCATTTCATAAATGCTATATTCTTTGACTTTAGAATCAAGTCTTAGCGCACAGGGATGAACCGATACTAGCTTTGCTAAACTGATAGAATCTCCCGATGCAAACAGTGTGACCTCATGTCCACGTCGGACTAATTCATCGGTTAATAACCCTACTACTAGCTCAATACCTCCATAAGCTGGCGGCGGTACTCTCTCCCATAATGGGGCTACTTGAGCAATTCGCATCACAAACCTCCTAAAAACTAAGATTGGAATTAGGTGTGTTTGTTGGTTGTTTCAAGAGTGTTTCTCATTGATATATCTACTCTAGAAACTATTTTTAAACACCAATTTTATAATTAAGCACTCATAAATTCTAGGCGGTTTCTTCTTGATTACTTGTCTATCTTTGTAGGGAATTTTTCCTATTCCTCAGACATGAGTTTAACTTATAATTGATAGTTTGATGAGTGCCTGTTAAGCTTTAAAGGATTTAATAACCACACTATTTATTGCCAAAATCCCCAAAAATTTTGGCATTATTTATATTTTTTCTAGAGACTCGACTTCTGCAATCAAGTGGGTATTTAATTTCCCACTTACCATTGAAGCTGTTCTATAGGAATCCGACTTGATTATTGAAATGATTTTCGTAGATAGGGAACAGGGAACAGGGAACAGGAAAAGAAGTAACAGAGGTGTACTGAGCTTTTTTCAGAAATCAAATATGATTCCTATATATAAAAGTTACATGGGAAAATATCAACAGATGCAGTGGCGTGACTATTGAATATCACCGATATCATCCAGCCAAATTAGTCTGTTGACGTTTGCTATAGCGTAGAATATATTTTATACTCGTACGCCTATAAATAAAATAATAAAAACGTGAATATCTCTAAATCTCACAAAAAACCGCTTGTCTCATGGCAAGCGGTTTTCTCCATACTCATGTATGTGTTTATGTACCTGCCGATTATGGTACTAGGGTTTTATAGTTTCAACCAATCACCCTATAGTGCCAATTGGCAAGGCTTCACCATTAAATGGTATATTAAACTACTCAGTGACGATCGCATCCTCTCTGCGTTAAAGAACAGTTTAATCGTCGCTTTATGTGCAGTCAGTATATCTGCGGTGTTAGGAACATTAATGGCGGTAGGGTTGGCGCGTTATCAGTTCTTTGGGAAGAAGCTATATCAGGGTATTTCGTACTTACCATTAATTATTCCTGATATTGCGATCGCAGTTGCCACTCTAGTCTTTCTAGCAGCCTTTGCTATACCTTTGAGCTTGTGGACAATTGTGGCGGCTCATGTCGTATTTTGTCTAGCCTATGTTGGTTTAGTCGTTTCTTCCCGACTCACCAATTTAGATCCCCACCTAGAAGAAGCCGCATTAGATTTAGGCGCGACACCTGTACAAGCTTTTATTAAAGTCTTACTACCCCAATTAATGCCAGGAATTGTTGCAGGTTGCTTACTAGCATTTGTCTTAAGTTTAGATGATTTTCTCATCTCTAGTTTTACTGCCGGTAGTGGTTACAATACCCTACCAATGGAAATTTTTAGCCGGATTAAAAGGGGGGTTGAACCTGATATTAATGCTTTGAGTATGTTATTGATTGTAGCTTCTGCGATCGTGGCTTTAATCGCTGAATCAATTCGCGCCTTGGGAGATAAAAATTGATAATTGCACTGGATACCTGATTCTGCAATCAGTCGGGTATCTAATGAATCAATTCGCACAAAATCTAAACCTTACAAGCTGCCAGTAAATGTGAGATATTTCTAGCATCATACCCTTGTTCTTCCACAAGGGATTGGATTTTTATTAGTTGAGTTTCCAGATGCTGCTGACTCTTAAAATTATGCAATAATATCTGTTGAATACGTTGCACAATTCTTCGCGTTTGTTCTCGATTTAATTCTTCATCTATGGGATGTTCTGTAATGAATTGGTGGGTAATAAACAATTCATTGCCAGAAATTACACCCGTATTTATCACTTCAATAATCTGTTGATATACTTGCTCAACAAATCTCTCAGTGGTATACTTCAAAATCACTGGCTCTAGTGCATAAATTAATGGCTCTTCCTCTATATTTTTATATAGTAAAGAATGCTGGCTGATTAAACTATTGACATACTCAATTAGTTGGTGCTGTCGCAGAAATGCTTTACTGTCTTGTACTAGTTGATTCCACGAAACAGTATTACGTCTGATAGCCACACAATACATCAGATTTACTTCCATTTGTGAAAGTTTTTGAAATTGCTGATTTAAAAAATCAGTAGTCGCTTCATCCATAAAGGTTGTAGATTCACCATTATTCATAAATGGTGATATTTCCCCATTAAAGACAGTTTGAATCCTTTGAATGATTCTCTTGACTATCCAAGGATTGTTATAGAGTCGGCTAAATTTTCGTATTTCCTCCACTGAACCAAACAGACCTTCTGCTTTGATAAATTCTCTAATTTCTTCATCCCTGAGCGACTGTAATCTTATAGATTCAACCAATTTACCTTCTAGTTCGACATTTTGAGGTTTTCTTCTACTGATTACCACAACACAACTTTGATGCTGTGTTTTATGAATTTTCTTCAAAAATTGATGATATTGTGTGTAATCTTCGCGAATATTATCAATAATCTCATCCCAGGAATCTATCACCATCAAGCATTTTTGACGTTGCAATTCCTGAATCATGTCACTCAAGTTGCCGGTTTCTTTTTCACCTTTAGAAAAGAATTGTATAAGCTGATTTATAGTTTCTGGAAATGGAGGCGATGATTGTAGAGACAACCAAATTAAACGATGATATTGTTTAGCAACCCTATCTACTAACTGACTAACTAAAGCACTTTTTCCTACACCTCCCATGCCATAGACTAATATTAACCTACAGCGTTTTACTAACTGCTGAAGTTCGCCCAATTCTTGTTTACGTCCATAAAATTTATTCAGTGTTGGGGCTTCACTTAAATCTGTGTTTGCATCCATTTCACTTTCTGCGATTTCTTGCCAATCTAATTCTAAAACCTGACAAAAAGCCTTAAAGAATCTTGCATCAATCCGCTTCCCCTGTCGAAAACGTATCAAAGTCGATAAACTGACAGCATATTTATCTTCAGAATTTCCCCATTCTTTATTGGGTTCTAAAATTTTACTCACTTCCCTCAAGAATATTTCATCCATATCAATCTTTCCTTCTTTTTCTCTAAATTCGGCAATTTTTTTTATTCGCGATTCTTTGATACGTTGCTTGCCAAATATAGATGCTTTAAGAGTTAGACGAGGCATAGGTTTCAATTATGAATTAATTATCGTTGTGGTTGTTGGAGTAAAGCAAAGTTATTTTCATCACTTGTGGTATTATTTCTCTTAACTTGTACTAAAACACCAACACCTGTAATTTTTTCGCGATCGCCATTAATATCAAATGTGACATTTGTGTTTGCACCTTTCACTGAAAATTTGTTTTGGCGATCGGTTAATATTTTATATATGTTTTCACCATCTTGATCCAAGCCTTTTAGATTTGATGTTTCCACCGCTTGAGAAAATACTTTTGCTGCATCATAAGTAGTCATAGTTCTCCAACTCACATAACGTGTTCTCCAAAAATTGCTAGCTTTATTTTGAAAATCTGCATTAGCCAGACTTGCATGAGAACAGACAGCAATTACCATACCTTCAGCCGAAGATTGCAGAAGACGTAATGTTTCTTTGTCATAGACAACATCTCCTCCTATCAGTTGAATTTCTGGGTTATTAGTTTTCACTCTTTTAGCAATTTCTGCGGCAGATTTGAGATAATCTGATGATGGAAATAAAACTAGTACACCTATGTCCTCCTTAGTTACTCTTTCAATACAATTATTTTCCTCCCTTGATGTTGCAGTTTGAGTATTACCATTAGGAGTTAAGTTACACAACTTAGGGCGAGGATTAGTACCTAATTGACGTACTAATTCTTCCTGAAGTGAATTACTGTATTCATCATTACTGTTATAAACAATTAATGTTTTCTTTGCTGCATGATCTTTTTTGATGTAATTAGCTAAATCTTCAGAGGCAATAGAATCATTAGAAGCTGTACGAAAAACATATTCATTTAATTTTTGATTCTGTCTCTGCCAATAATCTCTAAATGCTGTACTCGTAGATGCCATTAGAACGATTTTATTATCACCATAAATATCTCCTACTTCCTTAATATATTTACTTGTATATCCACCAATGACACCTAATATTTTACTTTGATTGAAATAATTTCCTTGTCCTGGAATTGTTTGATTAGCGATGTCTCTAGCTATTAGATTTGAATCTTTTACTGTGTAATTGACTAGTAAAACTTGAAATAAGGGATTAGTTTTATCTAATTCATCCAAGGCTTGGGCTACACCGCGCAATATTTCTAGTCCAATAATAGATTTGTTTTTGTATTCTGCATTATTAAATGATATTTTTTCTACATCATTCGCAACGACAATTGTAGGAAGTTGTCCTTGACTAGCTAAATTAGTTTGAGCGACTATAGCGTTGTATTCTTGAATTCTTGTCTCAGGATCAGGTATACAATTCTGATTAGCCAGAGATTTTTGAATAGATTCTCTGAATTTCAATCTAGCTTTGTCAAATTTTTCTTTATCACCAGTTTCACTAGCTTCTTTAAAAGCTGCCATACCATCCTGTTTCGCTTGATATACATCTTGACAAGCAGCGTTATGATTAAGTTCAGGAACTAAAGATTTCTCTCCCCTACTAAAATATTTAGCATTTTCATTTTGCTGTGAAATCATTAACTCTATAAATGATTCTGCATTTATGGGTTTTGGCTCTAATATTTTCACTAGAGGGTGATATGCAGAAACTACTATCACAAAACTTAACAACGCCAAAGTTACCCACTTAATTGGCACTCGACGTTTAATAAAACTAGTAATATCACTAATATAATGTTTTAAAATATTAAAGAAATTCACAACATGAGATTGTTTTCTACCATCCAGAATATCTATAACCTCTTGAGCAGATTGAGGACGGTCTTTTACTTTATGTTTGAGCATTAGTTCTAACGCTGTAGCAAAATGCTGATTACGCACTTGCCGCACTTTCAAAATATCTGTTATATCTGATTCTTTCAGCAGTTGATTAGGGTTTTGATTCCCTGTTAACAAACACAAGCAGGTTGCAGCCAAAGCATATAAATCTGATGCGTAAGATAATTGATCACCAAAGAATTGTTCAGGCGGCGCAAAATTTTTATCTAGGACTATGGATGTTGTTTCTACAGGAAGTCCTTGTGCTATCTGTTTTACCGCACCAAAATCTATGAGATATAGCCTCTGATTCTGAAGATCACGCATGATATTGGCAGGCTTAATATCTCTGTGTATAGCTCCTTGAGGACGGTCATAGTTATGAACGTATCTCAGGATGTTTAAAATTTCCCTGAGAATATCTATAACCTCATCTTCAGAAAAGCATTCTTTTTGTTCAAGTTCCTGAGCTAAATTTTGCCCTTCAATATATCCTTGTACTAAATAATAATATCTCTCCACAAAACCTGTTTTTGCCTCAACTTCCGTGGTAAAAGAAGCAAAGTATCGAGGAATCCTTTCATGTATTAACTGGTTCAAAATTTTTGCTTCATTCTGAAACATGATGCGGATGCGATTCTGTGTTGCTTGAGGTTGTGCATGGGGAAGTTTTAACAGTTTAATTACTCGTCTATTATCTGCAAATTCCTCATATATATCTTTTCCTAGAAAAGTCCAGCCAAATCCACCTTCACCTAATAATGCTATGGCTACAAAATGTCCCTGTAAAATCAATGGCATTCCACAGTGAGCGCAGTTAGCAGCACCAGAGTTTATCTGTTCAGGGGAAATAGTATTTTTAGGTTTTTCACAGCCTGGACGAGTACAATAAACATTGATTGATTGACTTTCAAAATTGCTGGAGTTAAACACTGAATTCTCCTGAATAATAAAAAATATTAAATTTATCAGTTTAGATAGGTTTAGATACCCGAATCTTCAAAGAAGGCGGGGATATATTTGAGGATTGTTATGGCAGTGGGAATAGTAGTAGCAAAATTATGTACATGGAAGTTTTGCTGTAGGCTATTAAGAGTTACAACGACTGTCCACCCACTTTTTAGGAAAAATTACTTAAGTAATAATTCTAGTACAGTTCACGATTTTGTAACATAGTATTAGTAATATTTTTTGCAAACAGTAATAAACTCTCAATGAATAAAAACTAATTATTCTGCACACCTGACTGTCTTCAAGCAGTCAGGTTACTTGCATAATGTCGCTTATATCCGAAAAGTAGTCCGAACTACTCCCAGAAAAATGTCGCCGTTTTGTTCGTTGTGATTTGGTGCTGTCAGTAAAATCACACCAGGAGTAATACTGATTCTGTCATTGATTTGATACCGATAAAACGCTTCAATGTGAAATCCTGTGTCGGGATCACGACGGGGTAAGCCTGATAATTGTGCAGAAGAACCAGTCAATTTAGGCTGCATCCCTACGATGATTCCGCCTAAGTTTCCTTGTTTACCCAAATCAGGAAAGGCTAGAGTTACAGCCCAATTCCAAATATCAGCATCGCCTTTGACATCCCCAGTTAAAGCCCGTGCGTTGATATAACCCACCCATCCACCAAGTTGAAAACCGTCATTGATTTTGAAATTAGCTTCAATACCATAGGAATTGGAGGAAACTTTCCTATCGTTCAGGTTAGAGGCTAAACTGCCAGTATTATGTCCTAGTCCATTTTCGCTGTAGGCGTTGACGTAGGTAAAGGCTATTTTGGTGGCTTTGTCTTCTGAGTTGGGATACCATATGAGTTGACCCAAAGCACCGTATTTACTGTTAAATAAGCCCCTGCTGGGGTTGTTGGCGTTACCAGCTAGATAAAAAAATTGGGCTTTGAAATTTTCATTGGGTATAAAAGTCACGCCTACACCTGTGTCTCCACCCAAGCGATAAACTGTATTATATCTGCCGAAGCGCGACACAGTACCATAGGCATCGCTTTGTAAAGGATTGATGACATCTGCGTCATCAAAGTAAGTATTAAAACCAGTACCAACGAAAACTTCGACTTTCTTCCCTACGAGAAAACGATATTCCAGCTTGCTGATTGAGACATTATTATTGCTATCACCACCAGATTGAAAACTTAAACGCGCCTCATTTCCTGGTGCAATAGGATTAACTACATTACTGGCTTGCATTCGTAAAAGCAACCTATCTTTTCCAGTAAAACTGGTGATAAAGTTGATGCGCGCTCGATTGTAAAGTGCGAGGTTACTGTCATCGCCATTTCCTCTACGGCTAGCGTCGCCAAAAGCATCTGCGGCTGCAACTATGATTTGTCCATCAAGTTTTGTGGTTGTAGAAAACTGTTGTTGTTCTAGCTGTTGGGTAACTGTTTCTACAGTGTCCACTCTACCGCGCACAGTTGCAAGTTCCGTGGCGAATTGCTCCTGTAGCTTCTGCACCTTCATTAAATCTTCTTGAGTAACCGCGTTTGTAGTCTCAGCATTCAGACTTTGATTGATTTTGTCTAAACAAGCGTTGAATGCGGCTGCAAATTCAAAGCGAGTCATCGCTCTATTTCCTTGAAAAGTGCCATTGGCATAACCCGTAAGACAACCGTAACGCTCTACTAGAGACTGCAAAGCCTGGAAAGCCCAATCTGTTGGTTGTACATCAGAGAGTTCATTAACTGGAGTGATTGGTGTAGCATCTAGTTGAGTATATTGATTAAGTTCTGAAAGATGATTTTGAGGTTGATTCAGTGTTTCCAATTGTCTTGATTCTGTGGCGTTGACTTTTGTCAATGGAATTAACAGCCAAATCAACCCAGTGGCCATGCACGTCAGAGGAGCTATAAGATAATTCAACATTTCTTGAGTCTAGTAGTAGTTTTATTAAATAAAAGCTGCCAATTCATTGTGGATGAATTACGGGACATCGGGTTTTGCTAAAAGAGTGCTGTTAGCGGAAGCGGGGCGTTGAGCAGCGTGCTGAGTGAAAAATAAAATTAGAAAAATGTGTTCTAATTTCACTCTTCTAAATTTAGCTATGGGGGTTCCCTCAAAATTGGCTAAAAGCCGTGCTACTGCTAACAGCAATTGCAATTTAGCACTCTTGAACAGTAACGAGCTTAACTATATTTTTATTCAAAAATACCAGATTTTAAATCTTTTGTGAAGGTGAATTCTGTTTTTTACTTAAATTTTAATAATTGAAATTCAAGATATTCAATTTGAATTTCAGTTTGTTCAGAAGTCAATTTTATAGAAGAATTTAAGTTAAGCTCACTACAAGTAATTATTGATGTTAAACATATGAATGAAGAACAAATATCAGCACTGATAGAAGTGGCAAACAATTTAGTTTTATCTCACACTGATGAACCTTTAAATGATGTGCAGAGGTCTATCTTAGAACAAGTTTTGCAGGGAAAGCGGCTCAGGGAGATTCAGTACACAGGATATACTGAAGGCACTGTGCAGCGCATATTTTGCCCTAGATTATGGAACTTGTTATCAGCAGCTACAGGGCAGAGAATTCGCATTAATACTGTAACTGCGACATTACAAAGATTATTAAATGAGCCGCTAGATATCGTTAATTCATCATATGAACTGCCTACTGCTCATAAAAAAGTACGTCAAAACTTACCAGCTCGAAGTTGCTCTACATTTGTAGGACGAGAGGAAGAAATTACTCGCCTTTTGGAATTACTTTCATTTGAGCATCCGGCGCATTTGATTAGTGTGGATGGTATTGGTGGTGTAGGGAAAACAACTCTAGTTTTAGAAGCGGCTTATCGATGCTTACAAGCTAGTGAAAGGCAAGAATCTTTTTTAGGGATGCCTACCTTTGACACTATTATTTTTACGTCTGCCAAAGAATATTATCTGATTCATTCCGGTTTGTTGCAAAGTTTAGCTCCTAAGAGGACTTTGCAAGATATTTTTCGGCAGATTGCACGCCAAGTAGATGAGTTAGATATTACAGGGGTGAGTTTTGAAGAGCAATTAGATTTAATTAAAGATGCCTTATCTCATCAGCGTACATTGCTAATTGTGGATAATTTAGAGACGGTGGAAAATCAACAAGATGTATTAGCATTTTTGCATGAATTACCACCAACAGTGAAAGCTGTGATTACTACCCGTGAACAAATTGTATTTGTGCCGGTGCGTTTAACATCAATGCCAGAATCAGATGCACTGCGTTTAATCCAGTATGAAGCGCAAGAAAAGGGTGTTTCTTTGAGTGAAAAAGATAGTCAAATATTGTGTAAATCCACTGGAGGGATTCCGGTAGCAATTAATTATTCTATTGGTCAATTAGCTAATGGCTATCCTATTCAAGAAGTGTTGGGAAAAATATCGGATTTGAGAGGAGATGTTGCGCGTTTTTGTTTTGAAAATTCCGTTAAACCACTGACCGGAAAAGCCGCACATAAGTTACTGATGGCACTGGCACTATTTCCCATGCCAGCTTTACAGGATGCCTTAGTGCAAGTTGCAGTTCCAGATGTGAATATCTGTGCAATCAATGCAGACTTAGCGCAATTAAGAAGTTTGTCGTTAGTCAGACAAGAGAATAATCGCTATAGTATGCTACCACTGACCCGTGAGTATGCCTTAGCTGAACTCCAAGCATATCCTGATTTTGAGTGGGAGGTAAGAGAGAGGTCGATTCATTGGTATTTAAATTTTTCGGCAATTTATGCTGGACAGGATGCTCAAAGTTGGCAAGGACAGTTTGATGGTTTAGAAGAGGAGTGGCAAAATTTACAAGTTGTGATTGAGTGGTGTATGGTTCAGGGGCGATATGCTCAAATGTGTCAGTTTTGGCAAAATCTGGAAGCTTACACCCATGCGATGGGTAGAAAAGAAAGCCGCTTGCGATATTGGTGCGATCGCCTGATGTGGACGGCTTGGTTAATTCCCGCCTCAGAACAACGGGGAGACTGGCCTGTAACAGCTAAAGTGATGAGCGATCGCGCCGTTACTCTGACATCTTTGGGTAGAGTGGAACATTTAGCAGAAGCCGATGAGTTATACAGCAAAGCTTGGGAATTGCGTCACCATCAAACCCCTGTGTTTAGGTTATCTTTGGCGAGAAATATCGCTGTTTTGCGGATTCAACAGCAAAATTTGGATGCAGCGCAGACATGGCTGAATCAAGCCAGGGAATTACTAGAACAGATGGAGTTAGGGGAAAAAGAGCGATCGCGGCAATTAGTCCAACTTCAGTATTATCAAGGGGAAATTCTCTTTAAAAGTAGACAATACGAACAAGCTAAAATCACTTTTCAACAAACTCTAGAATTAGCACAACAAATTCAATGGGTACGTGCCATTTTTTGTACTCAAAATTGGCTGGCAGAAATTGCCATCAGACAAGAAAAATTAGATGAGGCTGAACGACTACTTAAAGAAGGACTGCGGGTAGCTGAAGCCAATCAAGATAAAATTCGCACAGCATTTTGTCAACGTTCATTATCTTCTTTGTCCATCGCTAAAGGTCAGTTGTTAGAGGCTAAGGAATGGTCAAATAAAGCTTTAGATAATTTTGAAAAATTGGGGATGTCTAAGGAAATCGATGAAACACAAAATTGGCTGCGGACATTAGATGCAGATACATAAATTTTATAGGTATTGAGGATAACTACCGAATCTTTAAAAGGTACGGTAGTTTTTATTATTTATATTAACAATATTTACTCAATAGACCTCTTGCATAAATCTTTTTTTTGCACAAATGCACAGAAAAGACACTAGAATTATGAACTTTGCAAGAGGCATAATAACAGAAGCAAAGCTATACCAGTGGGCTAATCAGAATTTCACAGCAAGCTGGAGGAGAATCACCCATAGAACCTTTGCCAAAGGTTTGCTCAAATAGTGCTTTTGTTCGGGCGAAAATTAATTGCCATTCTAAATATTCTTCTTCTCCTCCCATGCCAAATTCTGGAATGTGCTGTATGAAGGTGTTAAATAGTGTTTGACTATTTGTATTAGTCATATGTGTGTGCAGAATAGCATCAATTTCTTGAGTAGGTACTAATCTCATACCTGGATATTTTTGACCTAGCAATAAGAATTGTTTGTACCTTAATTGCTGCTGGAGATTATCTGAAGATGATGTGGGGATTGAATGCACTTTGGTATTCATAAAATTAATTCACTGTGGCTACTAGGTTCGAGAGACATTGCATGACAACATCTCTACAAAGGTTATTAATAGGGGTGTGATGTATATACGGTTCAACTTGGTTAAACCGTATATTAAAAGAAGCATTGACAAAGCCAACTAAAACCTTGATTATCTAGAAATAACAAGAGTTTCAGCCGCAGAGATGACTGACTATTGAATACTATTCGCGAATTATTTCTTAACAATTGCTGGAGTTAATGAATTTCAGATGTGGAACGAATGATGTCAGGATGAATGCGGAAGGATGCAAAAAAATCGCTGGACTCTTGGGTAAATTGATCTGTAGTTACAGCACCTAAGAAGAAAACTCTTTGATTAACTACAAAGGCGCGATACTGTCCCCTTGTCCCGTCACCGTGTCTCATCAAAATATCTAAACCAGGGTGTCCGTCAATTTCATAGTCGGTGCTTCTGACTATGACACCACTAAGTCCTAAACCCTCTTTGAGTGCGATCGCTAACATTTGTCTCTTTTCCACAAGGTTTAATTGACCTGCGATGGGAAAATCTTTAAAGGTCACTAAGTAGGAAGTGCGGGTAGTGGGGCTGTAAGCTAATAGTCTGTCAACTTCATTGGTTGTCACTTCGTTCGGTATAATCACACTGCAACCTCCAACTGAATTCACTAGTCTTTGTTGAGCTATGAAATTAGGCTGTTGCAATATCCGTTGATTTACCGTCTCGTTTGCGGAAGTGGGTGGTTTAACTGATGCTGTCGCTGCGTTCTGTAATCCAATGTTCAGTAATGCTGCTAATACTATGGCGGTGTTCTTGGAAGTGTTGCTTTTGGGAAGGTTTGGGGTAGGTGACATAACCTAGATCCTCTTGTCTGACTTAGCTCTATATCTTGCTGTGCAACTCCTTTTTATGCGTACATTACTGGTGAATTGCACCTGCACAAGATTTAAAGTAGAGGAGAATTACTGACTACGCTAGGCTCACAATCAACTGATCATTTACTGATCAGTTCATCAGATATACCCCAATACAGTTCAGTTAAGGTTCAAAACAAAACGGCTGTAGGTTGGGTTGAGGAACGAAACCCAACATTATCAAGGCTTTGTTGGGTTTCGCTATCACTCAGCCCAACCTACTATTCACTTAACTGAACCGTGTTGAGATATACACTTTTCTACCCTAGTGAAGTACACACGACAATAGTTAAATGCAGATTAACACAGATATAGCTCAATACGGTTCAATTAAGGCGGTGAGAGTTAATTTCTCAATTCTTGCTCTGCCTATTAGACAATGAGCAAGATTTGGGGGATTCTCCCCCAAGCCCCCGATTGGGGGACGGTTGCGTCCCCCAAACCCCCTCCAAAATCATTTTTTCGTTTTTTGTTGAGTGAACATTTACTGGCTTGGTTGAAATTTATTTTTTCTTATCTGAACCGTATTGAGATATAGCTTGCTTCTCTTACGAGACGCTACTGCGTACGTTGCGGGTACACGGATAATTTTCTACCTCAGCAGACTAAGAAATGCTATAGGAATCGTATTTGATTTCTGCGAAAGTACACTTTTATTTCCTCTTTCCTGTTAAGAGTTTCCTAGCTACGTAAGTAATTTCAATAATCAAGCCTGATTTCTACATATTTAATTTGTATCATAACTATCAATTTGTTAAACATTAAGCTAAAGATTAAGATAACCCTAAATTTTATTATTTATCCTGAAAAGTCAACCATATATATTTAGAAAATCTGGATTAATTATCAATACCACAAAATACTGTTGACAAGTTAAATAGCTGAATCATATTATTAATTTATTCGTGAGAATATGATTGCTAACCTAAATAGTAGTCAGTTAAAAGTAACAAATAAATCCACTTGATATGTATCTTTTAGTCACAGCATAGATATCAAGTACCTGAAGAATTTTATTTGTTTCAATATCAGTTTCCAATTACATAATATTGGGGCTAACTTTGGACAAGATGCTACCCTCTCCTCATTATGCAAATTTGCCAAAATCCCAATTGCTCAAATCCATTCAACCCTGATGGCAATAAATTTTGCATGACTTGCGGGCAAAGCAGTTTTGGCCAATTGCTGAGAAACCGTTATCGTGTGTTGCGGCTATTAGGTGAAGGTGGATTTAGTAAAACTTACGCGGCTGAAGATGTAGATAGGCTGAATGCGCCTTGTGTTATTAAGCAGTTTTTTCCGCAAATTCGCGGAACAGGACAACGAACTAAAGCCGCCGAGTTCTTTAAGGATGAGGCTTTTAGGCTATATGAACTAGGGGAAAATCATAACCAAATTCCTAGATTATTGGCTTACTTTGAACAAGGTTCAAGCTTATATTTAGTGCAGGAATTTATTCCTGGGTTAACTCTGTTACAAGAGTTGTTCAAAAGTCCTTTTAACGAGGCACAAATTCGTCAGGTTTTATTTGATTTATTGCCGGTGTTAGATTTTATTCATTCTTGTAATGTTATACACCGGGATATTAAGCCAGAAAATATTATTCGTCGTGATGGTGATGACAAGCTAGTATTAATAGATTTTGGTGGTGCTAAACAAGTTACACAAACTAGTGTAGCTCGACAAGCAACTGTAATTTATACCCTTGGTTATGCCCCGACAGAACAAATGGCAGGGTTTGCTTGTCCTGGTAGTGATTTATATGCTTTGGGTGTGACTTGTGTGCGGTTGTTAACGCAATGTTTGCCGATACAAAATCTTTATGGCAATATCGATGATGGTCTTTATGACCCGATGAATGCTAAATGGCTATGGCGAGATTATTTAGAAAAGAAAGGTATTTTTGTTAGTGATAATTTAAGCAAAGTTTTAGATAAATTAATTCAACATTTACCTAGTGAGAGATATCAATCAGCCAAGGAAGCGTTAGAGGATTTAAAAAATACCACTATCCCTGATGTTGAAACACAAATATTATTAGTCAATCAACCGACACTAGTACCATTACAGCCCAGCTTACAAAAAACTCAACTGCCACTACCATCCTTACAAACCTGTGAATTTGAGGTGGTGACAGTAGATACTGGGGGACGTATAGTAAATCGCGATCGCCATACTACCCAATTTTTTGTCGAAGAAATCAGCAAAGACATCACCCTGGAAATGGTAGAAATCCCTGGGGGTGAATTTAGGATGGGTTCGCCTAACTTTGAAGGCGACGCTGACGAACGCCCACAACATCAAGTTGCGATCGCACCTTTTTTCATGGGTAAGTATCCCATCACCCAAGCCCAATGGCGTGCTGTCGCAGGTTTACCCAAAATCAACCAACCCCTAAACCCTTATCCTTCTAAATTTAGAGGTTATCATCGACCAGTGGAAAATGTTTCTTGGCACGAAGCTATAGAATTTTGTGCCAGATTATCCCAAAAAACTGGCCGAGAATACCGTTTACCCAGTGAAGCGGAATGGGAATACGCCTGTCGCGCCGGTACTACCACATCCTTCCACTTTGGCGAAACTATTACCCCTGACTTAGTTAACTACAGCAGTAGCGACAACACCGACAAAGAAGCCAAAAACCGCCCCCGCAAAGAAACAACAGATGTCGGTAGTTTTCGGGTAGCCAACGCCTTTGGATTGTATGATATGCACGGGCTAGTGTGGGAATGGTGCGCTGATCCTTGGCACAACAATTATCAAGGCGCGCCCACAGACGGGAGTGTGTGGGAAGAAGGCGGCGACATCTACCGGCGAGTTTTGCGCGGTGGTTCATGGAACTTTGGTGCAGAACTCTGTCGCAGTGCTAGCCGCAGTTGGAATGAGTCAGACGGGGGATTAAGGATTTGTGGGTTTAGGGTTGTTATTGGTTAATTGGGCATTGGGTATAGAAGAGGAATTGGAGCAGGGTGCAATACTTTTCGGTTAAGCTCTCATCCTGTCAAAAATAAAGCAGGTTGCACGCTTGAAACCATGATTACTTCATGAGTAAAAGTCACTCCTAATTCCTTAACCGAGAGGTATTGGAGCAGGGTGCAGGGAGCAGGGGGGAGAAGAATTTCCTCATTTCCCCCTGCTCCCTGCCTCCTTTCTCCCAGTCCCCAATCCCTAGCCTCCAGTCCCCAATCCCTGAATCGCCTCTACCAATACCTGATTCTGCTCATCTGTACCAACGGTGATGCGTAATTTATCCTCTAAGCCTGGTTGTTTGAAATAGCGAATGAGAATGTTTTGCGCTTTGAGTTGTTGATAGATATATTCGGCGTTGTTTTGGGGAGGTTGGACTAGTAAAAAGTTGGTTTGAGAATCCCAGACACGAAAACCTAATTGCTTGAAGTCTTGGGCTAACTTGTGGCGTGAGGCTGTGATTTTGGCGATACACTCGTTTTTATAGGCTTGATCAATGATGGCTGCTGTTCCAACTGTACAGGCGATCGCATCAATGTTATAGCTATCTTTGACCTTAAATAATCCTGCTAATAATTGGGGGTTAGCTATGCCAAAACCTAAGCGTAACCCTGCTAAAGAATAACCTTTCGATAGGGTTCTAATCACCATCACGTTGTCAAATTCTTGCACCACATCTAAAGCGTTCTCATCAGCAAAGTCTGCGTAGGCTTCATCAATTACTAACACCCCAGACAAATTACTTGCTAGTTTTCGCAAGTCTGCTTTCGGTACAACATGACCAGAGGGACTGTTAGGTGATGCAATAAATGTTACAGCCCCATCTGCGGCGATTAATTCAGCGATGGGTAAAGTGTAGTCTTCTGCATAGGGAATCTCTAGAATATCCGCCGCTTGCATCTCAGTTAAGGTGCGATATAACACATAGGTCGGCATAGGATAAACTACTTTGCGTCCAGGTTCAGCACAGGCGCGAATCAAAATACTTAAAACTTCATCGCTACCATTACCCACAATTACCCAATCACTAGGAACGCCTAAAACTTGGCTAACGGCTTGGCGAAATTGTCCGCCAAAGGGTTCTGGATAACGCCGCAACCATTCCCCATCAATATTTTTCAGTGCTGCTAATGCTTTCGGCGACGGGGGATAGGGGTTTTCGTTACTGTTGAGTTTAATAATTTGTGTTCCCCGTGGCGGCTGTTCACCAGGAACATAGCTAGCCATAGCCTCAACATTGGCACGAAAATAGTTAGACATAAACGGTTTTAATAAAAATGAGTATGGGGCATGGGGTAATAATACGTCAGTCTTACCCTATACCCCTACACGTCTTATTAAAACATGGGCGATCGCTAGTTGTTGTTGTCCACCACTTACGTTATTCAACACTCACTACTCGGTCAGATGACTAATCTTCTTCTAAATCTTCGACCTCTTCCGCCTCAAAGTCAAAGCTATCTACAAGTTCTTCCACGTAATCTTCTTCATCTCCTTCCTCTGCGTAAGAATAATCAATAGTTGAGGAAGAAATTAATCGACCACTATTTTGCAACCAATCAATTAAAGATTCCTCCTGTTTCAGAGGAATTATTGGTGCTGGTTGATAACGTGGTTCTTCGTGGAGAGCTGGGTTAGATTGTTTTACCATTTTTCTGTACTCCCAAAGCATCTCTCGGATCACAATTTTGCTTTCTCTAGGAACCGAACCCAGACAAAACAATTGTTCTTTCTTACTAGTGTGATTCTTGGAGTGGCTAAGACTTCCCTCTGATGAGTGATATTTGTCTTGTCACTTTCTTACCCTGATGCTCACCGCCATCTTTTTTCGCCTCACGCGTACTGCTAAAGCGAAACCCGCAGGGTAGACGCAAATAAAGACGCTAGAAGCATGACTTTCTGTAAGAGGTCTATTCTGTTACCCATGCCCCATTCCCCATGCCCTATTTCCCAATTATGGCAATTTAGCTCCACATCTTTTACAAAAATCTGCATCTTTATCGTGAAAAGCTAAACCACAACCCAAACAACTTGTTTGCACTTGATTAGCAGTTTTCACCAAACCTTTAATTAAATCTCCCACTTGCCAAGGAATTAAAGTAACTCCTGTCAAAATCATCAAAACTGTCAATAATCTTCCTAGTTCTGAAATTGGCGTAACATCACCAAATCCGACAGTAGTCATAGTGACGACAGAAAAATAAAAAGCATCTAAAAAAGTTCCGTAAACTTGGGGGTTGACGGGATGCTCCACCTGATAAATTAAGCCGGAATAGACAAAAATAATCGCAAATAATGTAAATAATATGCGAATGGAAATTATGCTGTCTGCTGTGCTGAGATTGCTAAATAAAAATTGTTTATCTATAAACCTAATTAAACGCAAAATTCTAAACCAGCGCAATAGACGAATAAAACTAATATCTACTAAACCAATAAAGAACGGTAAAATCGCCAATAAATCAATAATTGCGTAGAAACTAAAAATGTAATTAATTTTATTTTCTGCACTCCACAAACGCAGAATATACTCTACAGCAAAAATTATCAAGATAATCTTATCTACAACATCTAACTGTAAGCGGATATCTCCAGGTAGATTATATGTCTGAGCGACAAAAATTCCTGATGAGATTAAAACTAAAGCCGCGATCGCTAAATTAACCGCTTTACCAATAGGCGTTTCTAAGTCTGTTAAGTAAAATTCTGTTTGTTTTCTAGTCAGTAACATATTTGATTACCAGTTTGGGAATATGGTATTTTTACTGATTATTCGCCTGAATCACCAAGCTAAGATGAACCAAGAATATTTTATGAGTGTAGCAATTGCAGAAGCCAAAAAGGGGGATGCACCTTATGGCGCGGTGATGGTTAAAGATAATCAAGTGGTAGCACTAGCACACAATACTGTGGCTAGAGATTGCGATCCTTCTGCTCATGCAGAAATTAATGTAATTCGCCGTTTAGCGAATCAAATCAATAACTTTTCCTTAGAAGGTTATAGCATATACACCACTGGTGAACCCTGTCCTATGTGTGCAGCCGCCTGTGTTTGGAGTGGAGTATCAGAAATTATTTATGGTGTTTCAATTGCAGATTTAATTGCTATTAATCAGTCACAAATTAATATTTCTTGTGAAGAGGTGATTGCTAAGTCATTTAGCAATATCAGAGTGACTAAAGGTATATTGCGCCAGGAATGTTTAAAATTATTCACTTAAATTTATGGGGGATGAATGTCTAAAATTATCGGCATAGATAACATGACAGTAGAAGAATTAAATCAAGAATTGGCGAATGGTGCTAAATTTGTTGTCTTCCTCTATTGCATTTCTATATTAATCTTAACATTTAAACGTAGTTCGGAAATCTATTTAGTGAAATCAGGCGAAAACACTTTTATGAAAGGTTTGAAGTTTAACCTGATTTCATTCTTTCTAGGTTGGTGGGGTATACCTTGGGGAATAATTTACACGATTCAATGTTTGTTCACTAACCTCAGTGGTGGTAGAGATATTACACCACAAGTTATGGCAGCATTAAGACAAGAATAATTTGATTAGTGTCTATTTAAATTGCATTGTTGAGATAAGATAAATAGGTGTTGGCAATAATAGCGGCTTGAGTGCGATCGCGCAGGTGCAAGCGATTTAAAATATTAGTTACATGATTTTTAACTGTGCCTTCAGAAATATAAAGCTGTTGAGCTATTTCGCGGTTATTTGCACCTGTGGCAATTAGCAGTAAAACTTCTTTTTCTCTGGGTGTGAGTTCTGCTAAACTGGGCGGAATAGTTGGCGTTTGATTGGGTGCAGGCGGTTGAAATTCTGTCAACAGTTTTTTGACAATTCCTGGGCCTAACTGAGTATATCCCTTCTGCACCGCACGCACAGCCACAGCTAATTCTTCGGAAGGTGTATCTTTGAGTAAATAACCCATTGCCCCATATTGTAAGGCAGCTTTGACATACTCTTCATCATCAAAAGTTGTCAGCACTAAAACTTTCACTCCCTGAAAACGCTTTTGAATTTCTTTAGTGGCTGCAACTCCATCCATAATGGGCATTCTCATATCCATCAATACCACATCAGGTTCTAATTGAGAAATTATATCCAAGGCGATTTCCCCGTTTTCTGCTTCTCCCACAATTTCTAAATCAGGTTCTAATTCTAATAAAGCTCTTAAGCCTTGACGAATTAAACTTTGGTCATCAACTAATAATACTTTAATCATTTAATTAACCTAGTTAAAGGAATCTCAACGGTAATTTGACAACCACAACCAAAGGCACTATTAATTGTAAATTGACCACCTAAAGACAAAGCGCGATCACGCATACTTTGCAAGCCAAATCCTGTAGTATTTTGTTCTAAATCAAACCCCCTACCATTATCTTGAATCGTAATATATAAACTACCCCGATGGATAGCAGCATTGATATTGACTTCTGTGGCGTTGGCGTGTTTAGAAATATTCGTTAATGATTCTTGAATAATTCGGTAAATGGCAGTATTCAAATCACTAGCAAAAGAATATTCAATATTAATCTGACAATTGAGAACAATATTATTTGTCTTTTGAAAATCTTCAGCTAAATTATTAATTGCCTCTGCCAAAGTTTTATCTTGTAATGGCTGCGATCGCATCGTCGAAACCGACTGTCGCACATCCTGTAAAGCTTTAGATCCCAACTCCTTCGCCCTAGATAAAAAACTATAGGCCTTATCAGGATTAGCTTGATAAAGTTTTAAAGCTGTTTCTAATTGTAGATTTAAAGCCGTCAAAGAATGACCCAAAGAATCGTGAATTTCCCGTGCGATGCGATTGCGTTCTTCTAGGGTAGCTTGATTTTCAATACGGAGGGCATATTGCCTGAGTTTTTCATTAGCGATCGCTAAATCTTCTCGACTTTGGCGTTCTGATAAGACGGTATTCATTAACATTAAGACAAATACTAAACTTAAGCCAGACAATAAAGCCAAACTCAACGTAAAAAATATTACCCTCTCTGGTGCTGCTTGTGGTATAAAAGGATTACGTCGGGAAGCATGGGGTATACGATATATTAAAGTAATTAAAAATAAAGAAAATGAGACAAACGTAACTGATAACCTTCCAGGTAATTGGAACATTAAACAGCTACGAATCACTAAAATCATATAGAGAAACGGAAATGGGCGATCAGGTCTGCCGCCGAATAAACTAGTGATAAAAATTAAACTCAATCCACAGGCTGTATAAATAATTTTAATGACATTATTACTAGTAGGTAATCTCAGACCCATCAAGCCGAAAATAATCAGATTCAAAACGGCTAACTCAGGGAATCTACTAGTAGCTCGTGGTGAGGAATAGGGCAAAACTAGTATAAGAACGGAAAGTGCCAGTAATATCCATTCTAAATACAGTAAAAAACGAAAAGGATGATTATTAATTTGAATAGGACGGCTCATAATCAAGATAAAAAATTAATAGCCTGCTCTCCTCACATATACCCGATTTATACGAGTATCACCAGTCACCTTAATCATAGTTAAACTATGACTAAAGTCATGGGTTGATTCGTGACTTTATCCTCATGTGAATAGCTGATCTGAGTTCATAAGATAGTCGCATACCAAAGAAAAATCACATGAGGTTATCAATGCAACTTAAATCATTATCTCTGTTAGCTGGTGCGATCGCTCTTACTTTAACAACAACTGCAACTCCCTTTGTTGTCCAAGCTCAAAACACTCCTACCTCTGCATTTCAAATCGCTCAAGCCGACAAAAAAGGCCCCTGGGAAGCTTTAGGACTCACACAAGAGCAACAAACCAGAATTAGACAAATTCGGGAAAATGCTCGGACTCAAATGGAAGCAGTCTTCACCCCAGAACAAAAAGCCAAGCTAGAAGCAGCACGCCAAGAAAGACAAGCACGCCGAGCGCAAGGCCAAGCAGGTGAACGTCCCGAAGCGGGAGCGCGTCGTGGAAAGAAAATGGCGGAATTAAATTTGACCGATGACCAAAAAGCCAGACTCAGAGCGATTAGAGAAGAGTCTAAAAAACAAATTGAAGCAGTTTTAACCCCAGAACAACGCACCAAACTACAAGAACTCAAAGCTAGTCGTCGTGAGCGTTGGCAACAACGTCGTCAACAAAATAGTAACTAGTTTTGTATCTAAACATAATCTCTCATTTAACCAGGATATTGACATGAAACGCTTAATTGCTGCTGCTGTATGTGCTAGTGTTATTTTTTTACCAACAATTGCTTCTGCTGGCGAAGTTTATCGCCGTGAAGTGAATCAAGAACAACGTATTTATAACGGTGTTAGAAACGGTTCTATTACCCCAGCCGAATTGCGGAATTTAGAACGTCGAGAAGCCGCAGTTGATGCTACTAGAAGACGTTACATACATAGTGGCAGAGGCTTAACAGTTAGGGAGCGTAGACAACTGAATCGTCGCGAAAATAATATATCTCGCACTATTTATCGCTACAAACACAATTAATCACCATTAATACTTAGTCAAGATGGGAAATTACCCATCTGACTGAATTAAACAAGACTTAGTTAAAAAATTATGATGCAACCTCTTACCGATACTACTAATCCCACGCCTAATCTACAAAAATTTTTAGATTTAATTGATCGTGTTACCGCCACAACAGGAAAAGATGTCCCAGCAATTGTCAATATAGAACAATTGCGATCGCTCCCTCCAGGTACTTTTGGCAGAAGTTGGGCTGATTTTCTCGACACGCATCAGATCCCACCCTTCACCACCGGCCCCCGACGCAAACAACTTCATGATGGCGTTCATGTCCTCACAGGCTACGGTACAGACCCAATTAATGAAGCAGAAGTCCAAGCATTTCTGTTGGGAGCTAAATTACAACTAGCCAATATGTTGTTAGGACTAGGACTGTTACGCGTCATTCATCGCAATCTCAACTATCGTCAACAATTTAGCTGGGATAGACTATGGCGAGCTTATCAACGTGGTTGTCAGTCTCAATTTGACCCCGATACCTGGCAACCCGAACTGCTTTGGCATTTACCTTTAGCTGAAGTCCAAAAAATATTTGCCATAACTCCCAGTTAACACCAATTTTCCAAAATTAGGCAACAGATGCAAAGCCTGAAACTCAGATGGTATCTGACTGTCTGAATTGAGAATTGCGAATTGGTATAACAGACTTCTTGCAGAAGAACGGGAACGGGGAAATGTTCCCTCCCCTTTCCCATTACCTAATTCCCAACATCACACAATCTTCCGTCACACCACTAGTAAAGTTGAAAGTAATGAGCTATGAGTGGATTAAAACTCCTAGCTCTTTTTGTATGTCTGAAGAATTTATCATTGGTAGTAAAGTCCGAGTCGTAGCATTACCCCCTTATGTCAAAACCGCCGATCCCATGCCCATGCTACGTCCTCCCGATGTCATCCATCTAGGTGAAGAGGGTATAGTTCTTGACCGTCGCCCCGGCGGCTATTGGGGTATTCGCTTTGCTAAGGGAGCTTTTCTTTTAGACAGTCAATACATTGAAAGTATAGACAAACCTCCAGCCATTCAATGATGCTGATTCATTTCCCCAGAGCAACCAGTTTGTAGTCAGGGCTTTAGCTCTGTTTTTATCAGATTAAATGCTCATTAGCTTACCAAGTTGTAGTTGTAGAGACGTTGTATGCAACATCTCTACAAAAAGTCAACAGAACTAAAAGGAAGATTCGTAAGCACCTATATCAACGCTAATGCTTTGAATCCTAGCTTTGCCGTCCTTATCAAACTGGATATACGAAATCCCGTCTTTAGAACCAACATTAATTGCTGGCGAAGTAGACGAGAGATGGAAATCATTACCAGTTAAGTTGATAAATCCCGCCGACGCTACTTTGATATTGTTTAAGGATGATAAGGATTGTACACCACCTCCGTTGTCGTAGAAGTTGGGAAACTTATCGGTATACAAATTATTCTTCAATACTATGTTTTGAGCGTTGGAGATGTAGCCATTGCGGTAACTACTATCAGCAAAGATATTATTTTGAAGTTGGATTTGATACGGTTGATAACCGCTAGTGTAAGAGTAAGCATCTACAACAATAAAGGCTTGAACGTTCTTGGCTATAGTATTGTGGAATACCTGAACATTGCTAACATTTCTGTCAATCTTAATGCCTGCACCACCGTTTACTCCTTGTATGCCATTCCCGTAGATCACATTGTTGTATACTCGGATGTTCGATACATCCCCAATATCAGTAACTTCATCTGCAATGGCGATCGCATCGGCTGTATTGTTGTAAACGAGATTGTTGTAGATATCAATGTTGAACATCTTGGCGCGATTGCCATCAAGATATATGGCAGGCCCACCACGGTATCCATTGGCTGTGCCGGAAACTAGTGCTTGACGAGTCACTGTATTGTCATGAATAGAACCATTGCGAGAACCTACTTTGGCATCGATACCTTCACGATTACCTTCTTTGAGGGTATTGTATGCCACCTCAAAACCATTGACACCCCAGATGCTCAAGGCTTCTTGTGTACCTTCTGTAGAACTAAGACTTGTCCATCTCCAATTGGCTCTTTCAATGGTGTTTCTTAAGATTTTGATATTACTGCTAGTAATTTCCAATTCTCCGCCATTGTAGTAGTTTTCCGGCAGAACGATGATACCTGAAGCTCCAGTCTGATAGGTATGGTTGTTTTGGACAATCATATTGCTGGCATCACGCAGAGAAATTCCTGCCCAAGAAGTGTTTTCAATGCGAAAACCGTCAATAATCCAATAACTCTTATTTGCTGATTGAATGACTCCTTCGCGGAAGCCACCATTGATGGGATCAGGATCACGCAATACTACCCGACCGTTCGCTTTGAGGGTGATATGACCTGATGTGCTGTTACCTGATTTACCAAGGGTGACGAGTCCTGTGTAGGTTCCTGGTTGAATGAGAATAGTATCTCCTGCTGTCACGGGAGAGGTTGAACCAACCGCATAATTGATGTTTCTCCACGGCTGAGTTGCTGTCCCAGGATTGCTATTATTACCTGTTGGTGAAACGTAATACGTTTTCCGTGTGGTTTGGGCTGATGCTGCTGGTATATTCACAGACATCACATTCTCAGTCTTGACGTTTTTGGAACGCGCGTTCAAGCAGAGAGTAGATACAAAGCCTAGTACCGCCAGGCTAACAGCAAAAGACTGGCGTAATTTTTGTTTTTTGTTGCTGGTCATAGCGAGAGTCAATAGAAGGGAAACTGATTTTCAATTAATCAGCACAAAGCTATCTCTTTTGTTATCTAAAAATAATTAGAAAGCAGTTAGAGATAATTTACTAGTGCATAATTAAGAAAAAATTGACGATAAATTAGGTAAATACTAAAGATTCACCCATTTTTTGCAGGTGAGAAAATCGGAAAAATAGAGTTGTCATTAAAGTTGGAGATGTGCATTACTTTTGCAGCAATATCTGTATTTCATATTGTCAAGAGTCTTTGCATAGCCAAGCCTGGGCTGTTTTCTCTCAACATTAACACCCTCATTTGTTTATTCCATGATTTTCCTCTATAACTAATTAGTGAATAACTAAGCATTTGTTAATTCACCATTACTTAATAGAGCCGATACAAGCATCTTTATACTCTGTTACAGTTACTTCAGTCAAGAAAATTTTTAATTGCCTGTGAAATTCAAGATAATTTTTCTTGTAAATTCAAGCACAGCAACAGCTAAGAAATGTAAACTTATGTAAAGTTGTCATTCTGATCTGCATTATGATTTCCCGACGCAATTTTTTGAATATATTTTTGGTTTGCTGTTTTACGGTTATCAGTTGGTTAAATTTCGCGCCTGTTACTTATGCACTAGGTGGGAAACTACCTGCAATTAATCAACCTGCGCCGGAGTTTACTTTGCCAACTAATACAGGGGATGGCCAATTAGGGTTGGCTGATTTGCGTGGTAAGTGGGTAGTTCTGTATTTTTATCCCAAAGACTTTACATCTGGTTGCACCATTGAAGCACGCCGTTTTCAGCAGGATTTACCCAAATATGTGGCGAAAAATGTTGAGATTGTTGGTGTGAGTGCTGACGATATCGATTCTCATGCTGAGTTTTGTGATTCTGAGGGGTTAAAATTCCCGCTTTTGGCTGATACTACCGGTGCTGTGAGTAAAGCTTATGGTTCTTGGCTGGGTTATTTATCTATGCGTCACAGTTTTATCATTGATCCACAAGGCACTCTCCGCGCCGCTTTTGTTAAGGTTAATCCATCTGTTCACAGTGCAGAAGTCCTAGCGACACTGGAAAAGCTGCAATCGGAAGCCTCTTAGAATTTTGGATTTTGGATTTTGGATTTTGGATTTTGGATTTTGGATTTTGGATTTTGGATTAAAGACTTAGGGAACACCAAAAAATAAATTATGCCAAATAAACAGCTTAGTAGGGTGCGTCAGTATGAATAATCTCTTTGTATAGTTAGGTTTTATCGCACTGACGCACCCTACAGTTTGGATATTTTTTTATCTGGAAGTCCCTTAACAGCCGTACCCTGATTTTGCGTAGAAATCGGGGTTTTTTTATATAAGTAGATTTTATAGATAGTATCAAGTTTTATATGTCAAGCCCTCTTGATGTTTTGTAACAATATTGTTATATTTATTTACATAAGTTAACAAGCCAAGGAAAACGAGATGTACACCACCATTAACGAAAGCGGTCAACTCAATAACTACCCCACCGAACCTGAAATGTACTACGCTGCTTACCCCAATCAGGAACAGCAAAACCGCTATGCACTCCAAGGTGCGATCGCGACTTTATTTGTGACTGCAATCATCCTGATCTCTTGTGGTGTCAGCTAATAACGACTGCACATATACAAAAGAATTTGACAAAATCTAGTAGCTGTGAGGAATTAACAATGTTTGCACCTTTAGTAGTTTTAATTCGTAACTTGATGGGTAAAGTACAATTTAATCAATTGCGTGGTAAAGCGATCGCTTTACATTCGCAAGCGATCACTAATTTCTGTAATCGAATTGGCATAGAATCCAAAGAAAGACAAAAGTTAATTCGTCTTGCCAAAGATAATGGCAAGAAATTGGGATTATTAGCTTAATTAACGTAAACCGTCATTATCTATTGCGCTGTATGCGTCATTGGGAGCAAGTCCCAACCAAGGATCAGAACTGGGAGTGAGAAATAATTGTGCGTAGACTTTTTCATTAAGTAACGCCACGTTATCAGTCTGATTACCTTCTGCAAACCATTGATGTATTTGACTGTGCAGCATATATTCGTTTCTGACTGTATCTACAGCCATTGCTGCTTCAAAATTCTGTACCAATCTGGATAAATTATTCTGTTTAGTTTTAGCTTTGATTAAAGCAACACTATTATCATCTAATTGTGCCTCAACATTATAAAGTTGAGCAATCCTACTCCAAGCATCTTCGTTGGTAATTCTGATTAAATTATCGCGATCGCTGCTAGGTTGGATACTTCTAAGTAATGGCCGTTCTACCGCCATTTTAGATACTGCTATCGGTGCAGCAATTTCTGCTGTAACTGGCTGACTCGGATTAACTGAAGCTGTGCGTCTAGGGGGAGATTGTATCCCTAACTTGGATAAATCAGCTCGCCACTGAGTTTCAATTGCTTGCAGGCGATCGCTATGGTATTTTTGTAAAAAGCCATTACGGTTTGCACTCGCAAGTCTGCTATATTCCTTAGCTGCAATTTCAGCTTGCTGGAGTTGTTTTAAAAAAGCTTTCGGGCCATACAATCCAGGAATAGCATCAATTGGACGACCGGAACTATCTAAAATGTAGTGAATACTATTACCTGTAATTGTCCGTTCTAACTTGCGACCATCGCCAAAATCAATTGTAACTTTAGGCGCAGGACGCACTGATTCCCAGTGGAGAATAAAACGATCTTGCAGCATTTCGGATATTTCTGCATTGGGGTAAAGTGCAACTCTAAAAAAGCGACTATTCGCACAGCTTAAATCTTGGTCGAGTTTACCCAACAACCGCAGAGATAAAATCGGTTTACCACTAGCTTGAGCTGCTGCTTTAGCCTGTGCTAAATCTGTGTACCAATATAAGCGAGAGGCGTAACAGTCTCGTTGCTGACAAAGTGCATCCAAAGCTGTCCTCACTTGAGGATCATTAAGTTGGTTAGCATGAGTCTTCAGAAATCTTTGTAAGCCTTTCGACCCCTGTTTTCGCAATGTAGCGACTTCTTGAGATAGTTGAGATGGGGAATTTACCGGAGTGATAGCATCAGCAGCTTGGATGCAACTTAAGCTGAGGAATGCTAATACAAATAAATTTTTATAGCCTCTGATTTTCATATTATTTTCTCAAGTGCAAGGAGCATTACATAAGTTAGGTGTAATATGCCAATTATATGCACACCGTCTAACTAATAATGAAGTAACAAGCACTACCAAAGTTTCCAGCTACCAATGAGAACAAGGTAAATAATTAAAGGTTTGTAGTGAGGACTTTAGTCCTCAAGAAAGGACTAAAGTCCTTACTACGAACGCTATCTTAGTATTTTGTTAAATAGTCTATTCTCATTTTCATTGGTAATGTTTTTTACGATTCCCTAAACAAACTTGCTCATAACGTTGTCCGGCGATTTCCCAGGTAAATTGTGTTTCCACTAATTGTCTACCGTTATGAGATAGTTCTGCTCTCAGTGATGGATGATCAAATAATTCACTAATCACATCAACATATTCTGCGGGCTGATTGGCTCTCAATGCTGCTAATGGTACACCATCACCATCTACATTGAGTCCTTCTAAGCCGCGATCGCTGGCTACTGTGGGTACACCTGCGGCCATAGCTTCCAAAGTTTTATTTTTAATGCCGAAACCTGTGCGTAATGGCACAACACACACAGTAGATTTATGTAGATAATCTGCCATCACAGGGACGCGTCCCAAGACTTTGACACCAGGAATTTTTTCTAGACTTAAAACCTCTGGTGTGGGTCTAGCACCTACAATACTAAAGGTTGCGTCAGGATAACGGTTTTGCAGTTCTGGGAAGACAGCGAACGCAAAAAATCTAGCTGCGTCGATGTTGTGAGAAGCATCCATCGCGCCGACAAAGATTAAACTGTGTCCCCCTGGATCTTGGTGACGATAGGGAAATAAGTCTAAATCTACACCGTTGGGAATAACTTGAATATCAATGTCAGGACGCAGTTTGAGGAATTCTTGGCGGTCATCTTCCGTGGTGACGACGATATTAGAAAATTTACTACAGTATCGCTGCTCGTAACGCTTCAAAACCAAGGTAAGATAGAGGCGATCGCGCAAAGCATTAGCGGCTGCACCCATTTCTAAATGATCCCGTATCCAGCCGTATACTGAACTATGTACATCAATCACCGTATTCACTTGATGGCGAAATTCAGGACGGATATAAATTTCGTTGACACTGTGTTCACAGGTAATCACATCATATTTTTGTTCGCGCACACAATTATCAACAAACGCCTGAATTTCCGGCGAATAGCGATGGAGAACATTCGGTGGTGTCGCTTTAGTGACTGATTCTAGGAAGCGTCCCGTTTTCGCCAACAACCCAGCCACAGGATTTTGAGATTGGGGATCTGGCGGTAAAGGAAAAATCAGTAATTCACTCACATACTTGCGTAACTCTTCTACTTCCACATCAGACACACTCTTATTGTACTGAGTTACCAGCGTCACATCATGGTTTTGTTGGAGGTATTTCAGTAAATTAAAAGTTCTAATTTCCGTACCACCGCGACTTGGTGGATAAGGAAAAGTCGATGAAAGCATGAGAATACGCATAGACGAGCCTTAGATGGGTTAGTATTTTTTATAACTTTTATACTTTACCTGTAAAATATAGCGGCAAATTATCTCAATATTCAAATGAGCTATTGACTCATCAGCAAACCTCAGCACCGGCTAAACGCCGCGCTACCGCTAACACTACTCAGCACTCAGCACTTTCACGTTAAGATTGCTGTAGGCAAAATCTAGATACTCTTGATATACTGACCGATTGACAAGTGTATAAATATTTTTATCTATGTAAAAAATAGCGGTAATCAAAATCAGCTACATATTATATAGGATTCCTACTTGATTTTTGAACAGATACGTAGATAAGTGGTGGCGTGGCAAGGCTAAAATAGTGCATTAAATGTAGGTTGGGTTGACGTTAGGAAACCCAACATTGGTTACGGCGTTGGGTTTCGCTTTGCTCAACCCAACCTACGCCTAATCCATCATTTTAGGCTTGTCAGTCCAGTAGGGTGTGTTAGCGACAGCGTAACGCACCTACCACCAAAGCCTTTGGTGCGTTACGGCTTACGCCTAACACACCCTACATATACTTAGATTTTTATTCAAATCAAATCGGATTCCTATAAATAGGTTTAAGCCAGGAATTTTATTTAATATTTTGCTAAACAAAAACTATGAATAATCAACCTTTACTCTCGATAATTACACCAACATTGGGGAAATTTTCTGATTACTGGTTAGAAAATCTGCTGAAAATAGAAGGTTCTGTGCAGTTTGTTTTAGTTTATCCGCCAAATGTAAAAATTAAAGCAATTGATGATCCTAGAGTCACAGTTATAGTTAGTCCCTATAAAGGAGAAATGCCACAAAGGTTTGTGGGTTTACTTAATGCTCAAGGTAAATATATTTTAGCCTTAGATGATGATGATTATGTACATCCGCAAGTTTGTACAGCAGTAGAGAAATACTTTCAACGATTTCCTGAAAGTTGGGTTTTGAGATTGCAAAAACTCAATATTGATATGAAAGATGAGGCGCGAATTAAACAAGCTTGGGAAGAAATTCCTGATGTTGACCAATTGGAAATTTGCAAGAAAACACCGGAAAACCCCTATCCTTATAATCAGGGAAACTTTCAAGGTTTATTAGAAGTTCCCATTGCACCTTTAGATAAAAACTTTGATTGGCGTTATTTATTCTGGCCTTTTATTAATAGAACTGATAATAATGGCTATCATTTTGAGAACTTTAATAATATTGTTTGGCGTAACGATATAATTCAGCAAGCATTACCGGAACTTTCCCAAGCCACCAAGGTTTTAGGTGCAGTAACCTGGATACCATCAAGCGGATTTGATAGATTATCTGGTTTATTTGTGCAAGCAAATTTATTTGAAAAAGATGCGATTATCGGTCACTGGATGCCAAAGCCAGAACAAATTAGATATATAGATAAAGACCCTGCTTTAAAACCACCGAGATTTCATGTAATTTCTGATGTATTGTTAGTGAAGCATTTCCCGAAATACGGTTATTTATGGAATTTGGTATTTAGTAAGCTTTATGGTGTTCCGAGAACAGTAGGAAAAGTAATGAAGTTGAAGTTAGCAAAGAAAGCACAGAAGTGACATTAGTAGTAGCGCATCAAATCTTAAATAGTGCAAAAAGTGGTAGGCTGGGTATAGCAATAGCTATACCTGACACCAGGGTGAATATTGAGTATGGTTCGCTTCACTCAAGCTATATATGCTAATTCATTCATTTGAACTATCTGATGAAAAGCTTTGTATTATATCTAGCATTTTCTTTGTACTTATACCTTTTACCATCTTCTTACCACTTGGAATTTTAACTCTTTCAATTACATCTTCTAGAGATATAAATTGTTGTTTTTCACGTTCATTGACTACTATTTCTGCTATTTGATTAGCTTTTTTTGAATGAAAGCCAGCTTGCACTAGTTCCTTAACAATTTTAATAGAGCTAAATTTCGTAAAAATTGCTAAAGGCTCAACTCTCTCAGCCAACTTTTTCTTAAGATAATTGTTCTCGTTTTGTAATTGTATTCTAGTAGTTGACTCTTCTAATAATTGCTTAGTAAGCTTTTCAAAACGTGAATCTAAATTATTTAAGAATTTTTCCAAATCTTTTAAAGTAAAATCTACTGCTCCAGAAGATTCTTTGTTTGCATTCCTGAATAGTTGAACTTGCTTGGTTAGAGGCTCTTCATTTTCAGACTCTATGATAAATACTCCAATCATTTCTCCCTTACGAATATCTATTTCTTTAGCTCTAACAGCAGCATAATATTCAAAGTCTCCATCTACCACTTCATAAGATTGAAGACTAGTTCTACGAACTACAATGGGGTTAATAACTCCCTCTGACTCTAAAATTAAATGAGCAGCTTTCTCCAGATCATCCTCAGAAAATTTTGAGCGAGGTTTATTAGAGGTAATTTTCTTAACAGCAACCAGTGATAAAGATAGTTTCATTAAGATAAACCTATTTTCTCTAAAACTTCTATAGCTAGTAATTCAAATTCTTGAGCAGCAGTCGAATCTGGCTTAAAATCAAGTACAGATATGGGATCAGCAACTTCCATATCTCCTACCAACAAAGTTCTTTCAGCACATTTTGCTAAATCATCTCTATCATAGATTACTGTATCCATGACTTCAAGATTATATCGTTTAGGAATAGATTCCAATCTTTTGGGTAAAGTATGCTTTATAAATTGATTATTAGTAGATATCTTACAAGCAAGTACACCTAAAATTTCTATTGGTGGTTTTCTTATCTGTTTTCTAAAAGTATTAACACCTTTAATAAATTCTTTAACATTAACTAAGCCCTGATTGGCAAAAGGTTTTAAATCCGATGGAATAATGAGATAGTCAGCAGTAATAAGAGCTATTCTCGCGTAAAGATTTAACGATGGTGGTGTATCGATAAGTACAATATCATATTTACTTTTTACGTATTCTAACTTTTCAATAAGTATTAAACGGCTACCATCAAGAGCATTTAAATCAGTCTCATTTTTCATTAAGTCAATGTGTGCAGGTACAACATCAATTTCCGGATCACAAAAATTAGATTTTCTAGCTACTTCAGAAATAGGAAAAAGCTCTTCAGATTGTAATATTTGAAGAACATTAGATTCCTTAATATCGTCAAATTCCTCATCATCAAATTTAACTAAACCTGTAGCAAAAGTAGTGTTGGCTTGACTATCAAAATCAATTACAAGGACTCTTTTACCTTTTTTCCTAATAGCTGCTGCTAGGTTAACTACTGTAGTTGTTTTACCTACTCCGCCTTTATTATGGTAGACTGCGATAATTCTCATTGAATGCACTCCCTTAAATTGACCTTTAGGATTATGTTGATTCGCAAAACTGTCTAGTTCAGTAAAAATATGCCTATTCTTTATACTTTCTCTACCAATTAGCTGTTTAATTTTTCCTAATTTTGTTTCGATTTGTTGACCTGAACACTGAAAAATAAGCCTAACATCGCTGTTTAAATTCTCATAAATTCTAATTTCCCTACCATTAGTTAATACACCATAACCTACATTCAAACTTGTTAAATAGTGTCTGAGCCGAGATACATGATTATTCAAGTTCTGTTTGGGATGTTTTGCCTCCATAACCACACTCAATGGTGAGTTGGCATCTAAGACAAAGGGTAAAACTTGTGCAGCAAAGGCTAAGAAATCCAATCTAATGCTTCCAACAGCAACTTCCTGATGCCAAGTGTCTGGAGTATAACCTAGCTGTGGTAGTAGATATTGCACTATGAGCTTGCTTTCAACTTCGCTTTCGTTACGGCACAACTCAGGATTAAAGAGCAACTTTTCACCCCTATGAAATTGGCAGAATGTTTATTAGTGCTAATTATGACACACACCACAGTATTTTATCTATAAAAATTACCATTTACTCAGTATAGATATAAAGTTATTTGTAGTAATTTTATTGAAAATCAAAATAAATATATTGAATTATATTTTTAAAACAAATAGGTAGCTAGAGTTTGAACGCATGGCTGGGTTACATTCGCCAGTTGTGAAAGATAGCGATCGCGCTACCGAACTTATGGAAGAATTAGTTTTAGAAATGGAATCTCGTTATCAGCAGTTTGAAAAAGCTGGCTGTGCTGATTTAACTACCTATAATCAGCGTTCTCATCAACTCTTACCGCGTATAGTTTGCATTTTTGATGAATACGCCGATTTCATGGCGGAAAAAGAAATCCGTAAAACTCTAGAACAAAGTATTAAACGTTTAGGTGCAATGGCGAGGGCGGCGGGAATTCATCTCATTATCGCCACCCAACGTCCCGAAGCCGGTATTGTCACCCCCATTATCCGTTCCAATTTACCTGGAAGAGTCGCTTTAAGAACTGCTAGTGAAGGCGACTCGAAAATTGTTCTGGGAGGTACAGAAACATCCGCCGCTTACCTATTAGGAAAAGGTGACTTACTCTACCAAATCGGCTCTCAATTACATCGCTTACAAAGTTTATTTGCTCAACAAATTCAGATATAAGACTGATATCAGATTAAGAAAATACACTTAAGAGTTTTTACTGAATTGCTATCATTTACCATTGCAAGTTACTGATAATTTAAAATATCACTAACTTATCCTATAAATATTACTGTATTAACGAATAAATTCCCGAAAAATCGAAAAGAAGTAATTCATACATTTTAGAGACTTAAAACCAAGCAATACTTGTAAAAACAGGATAAGCGGTGTATTTAGTACCTATTTTTATCACCATAGATTCTGGAATAAACTGCACAAAGCATAAGTATTTCTCATGGTTTTCTGGCAATTATCCAGGCGGAATAAAAATTGCGATCGCTGAAAAACCCTGTGCCTCACAGCAATCTAGCCCCTGAAAACTCACAAATAATTGAGGACAGATAAATATTTCTCCAAAACTTATCTAACTTCATCCTGTAGGACTAATAAGAAACTGAAAAATAAATATATATAAACCTCTCACACCCCAATGGGATGTACAACAATGACTACTAAATTGCTGTCAATGATTGCCGTTAATCAACTAACACTAGTTGTTTATATTGATCAATATGGCTATTATCATTATGAAATAATTCACGGCAAAGGTGTTTTACAAAACACTGAGATATTCTATAATCAAAACGCTGCTGAATTAACAGGAATGTTATGTATAAATTCTATATTAAATTACTATAGATAGAATTTATCTATATTCCAGATTAAGTAAAATTGCAGAATGATTAATATCACTTCAAGGCGACAAAGATTAAATTTTAGGGTTAACAACTACGGCAATTGAGTGCATTTGTGAATATTGTGAAATTTTAGAACCCCGTTTCTTTAAGAAGGCGGGGTTCTCGCTTGAACACAAAATAGAGGCGACAGAGTACAGGGAAAGCATCTTTGTGACTAATACTGTTTCAGAAGCAATTACAAATTACGAATTACGAATTATCATGATGACGTGTTGCTATATACTCTATCGAGGTCATATTGTTGGCACAACTCTTTTAATTTACCTGTAAATATTAAATTTACCGGAATGTTCAATTAACTGGGAACGCGTCATCAGAGGAATCAAGCAATGGGATATGTAATTGCAACTGCAAATATGAAAGGTGGTGTAGGGAAAACAACCCTCACCGTAAATTTAGCTACTTGTTTAGCAAAAAATTACGGTAAAAAGGTACTAGTTCTGGATTTAGATACCCAAATTAGTGCTACGCTCAGTCTGATGTCACCTTTAGATTTTGCCAAACGTCGCAAACAAAGATTGACATTTAGATATCTAATTGACGAAGTAATCAACCCAGATCCTAAGTCTGAGCTTAAAATTAATGATATCATCCAAACTCAGGTCTGTAATCTGCCAGAACTACATTTATTACCAGGCGATATCGATTTATATGATGAGTTTGTTGTATCAGAAATGCTGCACAGACAAACAGTAGCTTTGGGTGAACAAGACTTTGAAAACGTGTGGAATCGGTTTGAACGTGTCTTAATTAATAACATTTTAAAACCAGTGCGTGATCAGTATGATTTTATTCTTTTGGATTGCGCTCCTGGATACAATTTAATGACGCGTAGTGCTTTAGCCGCAAGTGATTTTTATTTACTTCCCGCTAAACCAGAACCTTTATCTGTGGTGGGAATTCAACTGTTAGAAAGACGCATTGGCCAGCTAAAGGACAGTCATGAACAGGAAGCCAAGATAAATATTAAAATGCTGGGAATAGTTTTCAGTATGTGCAACACCAATTTACTCACGGGTAGATATTACAAACAAGTGATGCACCGAGTTGTAGAAGATTTTGGTGTTGAACAAATTTGTAAAGCCCAAATTCCAGTAGATATGAATGTAGCGAAAGCGGTTGATAGTTTTATGCCGGTTGTATTAAATTCACCCCAGTCAGCAGGTTCTAAAGCGTTTATGCAGTTAACTCAAGAGTTGTTGCAGAAGTTGTAGAGGACTGGGAATTTTAGATTTTAGATTTTATACCAATTCATGAAAAGAATGAAACAGATGTGTAGGTTGGGTTGAACGAAGTGAAACCCAACAATCACAAAACTTTGAGGTGTTGGGTTTCGTTCCTCAACCCAACCTACATTTGCATCATATTTTTTGTGAAATGGTATTAGATTGAATTCAGTCCAAAATCTAAAATCTAAAATCCAAAATTGAAAGGCTGGGAAGAAAATCTAATTTAGAATATTATTTGCCTACCAAATTTGACTTAAATCTAAAACAAATCCTGGTAATATATCTTCACCGCTTAATGTCGAAGGGTTATCTAATTCTTCTACAGCTTTTTCAGGACGATAAATAAATACTTTTTGTTGTTTTCTATCGATTAACCAACCTAATTCTGTACCATTAGCTATATATTCTGCCATTTTTTCTTGTAATGTCTTCAAATTATCTGTCTCTGAACGCAATTCCACTACAAATTCAGGACAAATAGGTGCAAACCTCTTTCTTTGTTCTAGAGGTATTGTTTCCCATCTGGCTTTTTTTATCCAGGCTGCATCAGGAGAACGCACTGCACCGTTAGGTAAGGTAAAACCACCGCTAGAACCAAAACCTACACCTGTACCATCTTGCTTTGTCCAAATACCTAACTGGACAATTAAATTAAAATTGCGTTCATCTGTTTCTGAGCCTGTGGGGGGCATAATCAATAATTCTCCCTGGTGATTACGTTCAATGCGAAAATCACGGTTTACTTGACAGAAATCAAAAAGTTGCTCGTCACTTACGATGATGTTTGGTTGCATTTTCAACACCATTCCTAAGAAGTCTGTGGTTACAGGTGATTGGGTGTTCATCATCTTGGAAAATATAAGTTCCTAAATAAATGTAGAGACGTTTGATCAAACGTCCCTACATTCATGTTAAACCTGTTTTAAAACTCACCAACTAAGGCGGAAACACACCTTTCGCACAATAAAGGATGCTCTTGTGATTCTCCCACATGAGTTGAGTAGTTCCAGCAGCGATCGCATTTTTCGCCGTCTGCATTCACTACGCCAATTTGCCAGTCTACGGTTTGCGCGGTGTATTTTAATCCTTGCAATTTTTCCGGTGAATCTAATACTTCCACTTGAGATGTCAGCAATAAATACCGCAGTTCATCAATACCGTTACCCTTGCTGGGGTTAAAGGCTTTGATAGCATCACCTAACTGTTTATGCGGGATATGAATCAAAGCTTTAGCTTCCAGGGAAGAACCAATCATTTTTTCTATCCTGGCTTGTTCTAAAACTTTGTTAACGTCGGTGCGGAGTGAACGCAGAGTCTCCCAAAATTCCCCTAAGTCTGGATTATCCCATTTATCCTCTAGTTTCACCCAACCAGCTTGAAACACTGATTTGTAGGGTGTTTTGTAGGGGAGATACTGCCAGATATCTTCCGCAGTGTGACATAAAACAGGTGCGATCGCTCGTGCTAAATTTTCTAAAGCGATATGTATCACTGTCTGACAACTGCGACGGCGGAAAGAATTCGGCGCACTGATGTACAGCCTGTCTTTCGCTACATCTAAATAGAAGTTAGATAAATCCACCACACAGAAATTCTGTACAGTTTGGAAGAACCGGAAGAATTGGAAACTTTCAAAAGCTTCTGTTACTTCTTGAAACACTTCCCGGATGCGGTGCAGCATATATTTATCTAACTGCGGTAATTCCTCAAAGGGTACAGCATCTTTTTCGGGGTCAAAATCATGCAAACTACCCAACAAAAACCGCGCTGTATTGCGAATCTTACCGCGCACATCGTTGAGTTGCTTAATGATATTGCCACCCAAGCGCACATCAGCCGTGTAATCAACCGACGACACCCACAACCGCAACACATCCGCACCATAGGGAGGTTCTTTCTTCTGGTCTTTTCCACCCAGAATCATCACCTGTGGGTCTACCACATTCCCCACTGATTTACTCATCTTGCGACCTTGTTCATCTAAAACAAAGCCGTGAGTTAACACAGTTTTATAAGGTGCAATGCCATTTACTGCCACACTAGTCAGCAAACTCGACTGAAACCAGCCGCGATGCTGGTCTGAACCTTCCAAATACATATCAGCAGGGTAGCGTAACTCTGCACGCTGCTTCACTACAGCAGCCCAAGACGAACCAGAATCAAACCACACATCCATTGTGTCAGTCCCGCGACGGTAAGACCGACCATTGTTTCTGTAGGACTCTGGTAATAATTCCTCTACCGACAGTTCCCACCAAGCATCAGAACCCTTTTCGGCAATGATAGCTTGCACATGATTAATCGTTTCCTCATTCAGCAGTGGTTCGCCAGTTTCCTCATCATAGAATACCGGAATTGGCACACCCCAAGAACGCTGACGAGAGATACACCAATCAGAACGTTCCGCCACCATTGGCGTGATGCGATTTTCACCTTGGGCTGGTATCCATTTTACAGATGCGATCGCCTTTAATGCTTCCTCCCGAAATCCAGCCACCGAAGCAAACCACTGTTCAGTTGCGCGGAAAATCGTCGGCTTCTTCGTCCGCCAGTCGTAAGGATACTTATGCGCGTAAGCCTCCTCCTTCAACAGCGAACCCGCAGCCGTCAACGCATCAATGACCGCCTGATTCCCATCACCCAAGACATTCAACCCAGCAAACTCTCCCGCTTCCTCGGTAAAGTTGCCATTATCATCCACAGGCGCAAGAATCGGCAGACCATAACGCAAACCGACAATGTAGTCTTCTTGACCATGACCAGGCGCAGTATGCACCAACCCAGTACCCGATTCAGTGGTGATATAATCACCGCCCACGACCACCGGACTTTCCCGGTCAAACAAAGGATGTCGGTAAGTACTATGTTCTAAATCTTTCCCTTTGAATGTAGTTTTCACTGTCAACTCAGCCGAAATAGTAGCAGCCAACCGTTCCACCAACTCCGCCGCCACAATCAGGTATTTGAAATTACTTTGCGTCTCTCCGTCTCTGCGTGAAACCTCCACAACCGCATAATTCAAATCCCCATTCACCGCCACAGCCAAGTTACCGGGAATAGTCCAGGGAGTGGTAGTCCAGACAGCCACACCCAAATCAGGCAAATACTCACCCAAAACAGACTTAACCGCCTCAGCCAACCCCGTCACCGGAAAAGCCGCATAAATACTTCTGGAAGTATGACCTTCAGGATATTCCAACTCCGCCTCAGCCAAAGCCGTCTTAGAACTAGGACTCCAGTGAACTGGCTTCAAACCCCGATAGATGTAACCTTTTAAATACATCTGGCCAAACACCCCAATTTGCGCCGCCTCATATTCCGGCTTCAGCGTCAAATAAGGATTATCCCAGTCACCCCAAACCCCATAGCGTTTAAAACTCTTGCGCTGGTCATCAACCGCCGCCAAAGCAAATTCCTTCGCCTTTTGCCGTAATTGCAGAGGTGTTAAATTTTGCCGTTCTGCCGACCTGAGATTTTGTAAAACCTTCAACTCAATTGGCAAGCCATGACAATCCCAACCAGCCACATAGCGCACCTTCCGTCCTTGTAGCAGTTGGTAGCGATTAATAATATCTTTGAGAATTTTATTTAAGGCATGACCAATATGAAGTGAGCCATTAGCGTAGGGAGGCCCATCGTGCAGTATAAATAATTCGCCTGGGTTATTTTGCGACAGGCTCTCAAAAATTTGATTTTCTTCCCAAAACTTCTGTATCTCAGGTTCACGCTTGATAGCGTTCGCCCGCATATCAAAACTAGTCTTCGGTAAATTTACGGTATCTTTGTAGCTTCCAGGTTCTGTCACAGCTTCATGCCTAAGTTTTATGTGTACAGGTTCTATCAATTATAGAAGATGGCAGGAAGTCACAGATTAGGGATTTCCATCCGAGATAGCTTTCCTGAGTTCTTTTCTGGAAACAGGCTAGCGCAAGAGTAGTGCAATCTCTTTGATGAATGAAGTCATTACAGCTATCACAATAATGCCAATCAAACTATATTGTCGTATAACTGACATCATCTCCTTGCAGCGATACATCATAATTCTCATAGAGAACTTTCATATGTCGGCTAAATTGTTCTTCTACAAAATAGCTATTTGAGAATTCGCTGGAAAAAGAAACCTGATGAAAATGATAATCTAAATTCAGTAAATTATAGACAAGTCGCAAAAAATAATCATCAATCCAAAAATCTACATCAAACAGTGAAATACCATATTTTCCTTCCAATCTCCGATTTAAAGTTTTGAGCAGCCAAGACCACTGAGGTTTGAGTGTCGGATCAATACGATTACCAAATACAGGATTAAAAAACTGATTTACTTGGCTTTGCCTGATGTTAATTGCTTTACTTAATAAGTCTTTTGCCTGATAGGGAGAAGCATTAAACCAATAATTAGTAACTAGTAAATCATGTAAATAAGCAATAACCAGTTTAGGATTTTCTTTAATAAACTGCGAACGACAAACAATCCCTCTGATAGATGGAATATTTAAACTCACTGTTTGAGATAAAGAGAGCTTTTTAACAAAAGCATATCCTTCTAAAATTGAGGCAAAGGTATAACAGCATACGTAAGCATCTATGCTTTTGTCTGCTAGACTCTTGCTAGCTTCGCGAGGATCTTCATCCACTAATCTACAATCTTTATTGACATCCATATTATAGAGGTCAAAAAGAGTAATGATAAATCTGTGAGCATGAGATCCAAATAATGTAGCAATCCTTTTCCCTTTGAGATCATCAATACTATTTATAGGCGAATCCTTATGGATAATAATATTGATATCCTGTCCCAAAAGATTATAAGAAGCAATTCCAATCAATTTCGAGCCAAAACTCAAGTCATCAAAAAACTGACTACCATTATTTAAGAGAGAAATATCGTCTAAAATACAAATATCTAGTTCTTGGCGTTTCATCTGTCGGTTCATTTCTTTACCAGATGTAAACGGGAGAATTTGTAAATCAAAATCTCGATTAATTTCAATATTTTTGAGTTTAGGTTGTTCTAGTAATGATGATGACTTTTGTAAATCAAAAATATGCTTAGTAAGATATCCAGCGACAAACTGTCCGATTGAATCACTTTGAATACCCAGCCTCAGCACATTTTCCTCTTTAGCATCATAGCTAGCTATGATTATATTTACATGAGGTAAACTTTCTAAGTTGTCTTGATCCAGTCTGAAACTTCTGACTAATCCTTCAGCAGATATTAACAACTCGCTAAAACGAGGTACATGGATATAAATACCATAGTCATGAATATCTTCAATGGGAATCACTACTACTTGATATTTAGATGTAAGATCAGATCGACAGAAGTCAGGTAAAATTGTTAATTTTTGATTGCTGACAGCATAGTCAAGCAACTCCTCATAATTTTTGACAATTTTTACACTACTTAATTTTTCCATCAAAAAGCTATTTTTAGATAGTTCCTTATGAACTTCCTCTAAAAGTAAAATATCATCTATATAAATATCATCTATGTTAATCAATTGATGATTATCTAAATATTTATGCCCTCCAAATGAGACTAAAAGCATTTTATGGGTTGTTAATCTAGTACAGTGATGTTCCTCCTTATATCCAGAACAACTGTTGAGCAAAACATCTATTTTTAAAAGTTGAGAATTAGCAAAAAATCTGCTATCTTTCACTGCGATCGCTTTGATGTTTCGTCCTGGAAAACAAAGCTGGAATCGCTGTAAATGCTGTTTTAGCCATACCTCCAGGATTAAACTCGTAGCCCCCAAAATCAAATCCTCACCTTCAGCACTAAATGTTGCTTGAAATTCCTCTCGCAGATTTTCTACAGTTTTGACAACATTCAGTGTCTGGGAAATCAATTTCTTACCCTTACTCGTCAAGCATACAGAACCGGGAGAACGATTCAGGAGAGTCACCCCAAAATAATCCTCTGCTTGCTTTACCTTTTTGCTAATTAATCCCTGACTATACCCCAATTTTTGGGCTGCTTTAGAAAAGCTACCACATTCATCTACCGCTTTTAAAATTTTGAGGTGATTTATGGTGATATCTTCAATTTTACTCTTATTCATAATTAGCTGAGATTCGGTAAAGTAAGATTATGAATTATGATGAAATTAAAACTTTCTGCTGTACATATTCAGCAATAACTAATTTATGGAAGCGAATAGTATCTTCCAACATAGATTCAAATTTCAGGATGATTAAGTCAATACCAATGGCTTCGTATTCTTGCAGACGTTGAATAATAGTAGCGCGATCGCCAACAAGTTGAGCCGATAAACCGAGATTAGCCTCGATGGTTTGACTGATATCGAGTTTGTTATGAGCAACTACGTTATACCAATTTAATATGAAGTTGCATATAATAGGGGGAGGTAAATGTGATAAGTCCTCAGACCTATGAGCCGCCCGTTTAAGATAGAAATCGTGGAGAGCGAAGAAGAACTCAAAAAACGCCTGCAAACAGCCAGTGAAGGTAGCCAAAAAGAAAAGCTACAGATGTTGTGGTGGCTCAAGAGTGGGCAGGTAAAGGAGCAGCAAGAAATTGGAAAACGCTTGGCCAGAGATACTTCGACGGTGACGAGATGGTTACAGAGGTATAGAGGGGGTGGATTGTCTGAGTTATTAGCAGTGAAGAAAGCACCAGGGGCAAAACGAAAAATTACTGAAGAGGCGATCGCTTCATTAAAGCAAGAGTTGGAAACAGGAGAAGGATTTAGCAGTTACAGAGCAATAGTCGAGTGGTTGAAACTCAAACATGGATTGGATATCGAGTATGGAACAGTCTATGACTGGGTGAGATATCGTTTAGGAGCGAAACTCAAAGTACCACGACCCCAAAGCTATCAGCAGGATGAAAAACTCAGAGCCGAATTTAAAAAAAACTCGGTGTGCTGATAGTTAGTCTCGAACAACTGCTAGCACCAGGTAAAACTGTGCGCTACCTGTGTCAAGATGAAACGAGAGTGGGACTCAAAACCCTCACAGGCAAAGTAATTACAGCTAGAGGAGTTAAACCTACTGTTGAGGTGAAATGGCTGCGGGAAAATTTTTGGATTTATGGTGCAATTGAACCGTTGACTGGAAAGCATTTCCAGCATGAATACCCCAAACTCAATGGCGACTATTTTCAGCAGTTTTTAGACTGGCTATCTGAACAATTAGGCTCCGATTACGCCATTTTACAGATTGATCAAGCTCCTGCCCATACTAGTTCTACGATTCGTTGGCCAGACAATATTATTCCTCTACTACAACCATCTCATTCTCCCGAACTTAATCCCATCGAGAGGCTTTGGCAATTTCTCAAAAAATCTCTCAAAAATGTACTTTTCTCTTCTTTACAAGATTTACGTGAGCGCATTCAGCAGCTATTTGACCAATTAACTTTTGAACAAGTCATGTCTGTGTCTTCTTATGACTTTATTTTAGAAGCTCTTTTATATGCAGCTTCATATTAAATTGGTATTAGGATCAATTTGCTCTTGAAAGTATTTGATCTGCTGCTGATCCGCAGAACGATAAATAGCCTCTAATCTCGCCTCAGCCTTAGCAGTATGTTCACCAACGATCGCAAAAGCACTCATAGCTACTTTAATCTGACGTTGATAGCGATCGCTAGCCAACCGTTTCACTCTCTCCACCAATGCGGCTGTTTTTTCCGGCGCATCCGCATTGATAAACAAATAATCTCCCTTACTAGCTGCTAAATTAATTGCACGTTCTGATTCTCCAGCAATGAAAATTGGGGGTGTTGGTGTGGGCTTATCTGTGAGAATACCACCATTGATAGTGTAATATTTGCCATCATAATTAAAATCTTCAACTGTCCACAGCCCCTTGATGACATCAATATATTCTTCTAATCTGGCATATCGCTCACTGTGAGGTAGCCAGATATCTCCATAGCTTTCTACTTCTAATTTCCACCAACCTGCAATTCCACTCAGCGCAAATCTGCCTTGACTCAGTTGATTTTGGATGTTTGCACTCAGTTTAGCAATCACTGCTGGCAGTTTAAACCCAGGCTGTACAGCTGCTACAATCTTTATCCTCTTAGTGTTTAAACTGGCTAAAGCTGCTGTAATCCAAGCGTCAGCAACATCATAGCTAGGCCCGTGAACCGCATTTAAATAATGTTCCGGGATGTAATAAAAGTCATAACCTAACTCATCCGCTTCAACTGCCAACTTGACTAAATCTTGGGTAGATAAATTCGCCTCATGATTGATGACTCGCAACCATCCCCCACAGACAGGAGACCAAATTCCAAACTGAAGTGGCATAAATTCTTTTCCAGTACCTTTTTTGAGGAAACCGCGACCACAATACGGTAATCACACGTATTTACCGTATTTTATTATCTCACACTACCACATTTATTTCGGCGATAGAGAGTAGTCACTTATTACCAGGTGGAATAGTAGCGATAATAGTTAAATTTCTTAATTTTTGCTGCCTTTCCCTACATTACACCCATTGGGGATTTTAGGCAGAACCCATAGAAAATCACGCTATTTCGAGATTCTCCATACTACCCATCCCAATTTTGTCTCAGGATGATTCATCACGTATTCAGAAGTATTCCAAAATGGAATATGGAAATGAAATTTAAGTATATCGAGTCACAGCATCTGAGAAGGTGTCGTGATAAAGTCTGACTTATTCATAAATACGGTAATTCGGTCGGATTATAGTATAATTCCAGCATAGAATCTGAGAATCTCTATTTGAGGGATTCAGACTAGTTTCTAGGCACTATCAAGCCTTAATTCTGATGAGAATTTTGCCGTATGCAGTTTTGGCTGCGTTGTAAGTGATGAAAAATAATCACAAGCAACAATCAGACCCATAGCCAAAAAGTTTCCCTTACAAACACACAATTATGGCTGATATTAAGTTCGCATACTGGATTCCCAACGTTAGCGGTGGATTAGTGGTAAGTAAAATCCCCCAACGCACAAACTGGACTTACGATTACAACACTCAAATAGCGCAAACCGCCGAAGAGGTTGGGTTTGAATATGCTCTAGCCCAAGCTCGATTTATTGCTAGTTATGGTGCTGAGTACCAACTAGAGGCATTGACAACTGTATCAGCCCTAGCTCCAGTTACCAATAAAATCAAGTTAATAGCAGCAGTTCACCCTGGATTATGGCATCCAGGAGTAGTGGCAAAAATTGGTTCCAGTATTGATTTTCTTTCCAACGGTCGGTTTGCTTTGAATATAGTTAGCGGCTGGTTCAAAGATGAATTCACTATTTATGGTGAACCTTGGCTAGACCACGACGAACGCTATCGGCGTTCGGAGGAATTTATCCGTGTTCTCAAAGGTTTGTGGACAGAAGACGAGTTCCATTTTAAAGGCGACTTCTACCGCATTAACGGTGGTTGGGTGAAGCCTAGACCAATTAGTCAACCACACCCAGAAATCTTCCAAGGTGGTAACTCCAAAGCCGCCAGACGTATGGCTGGCCGCGTATCTGATTGGTATTTTATGAATGGCAATACTATGGAAGGTGTGCGCGAGCAGATTGCAGAGGTATCCGCATTAGCGCGTGAAGCTGGACGCACCATCAAGTTTGGTTTGAATGCCTTCATCATTGTCCGAGAAACAGAAGCCGAAGCCCATGAAGTATTGCGCGAAATCATTGCTCAAGCGGATGTAGAAGCCGTTAAAGGATTTGGCGAAGCTGTGAAAAACGCAGGGGCTTCAACCCGTGAACGTCAGGGGATGTGGGCGAATTCCAATTTTGAAGACTTAGTACAGTATAACGACGGCTTCCGTTCAGGCTTGATTGGTACACCAGAGCAGGTAGCTGAAAAGATTCGCCAATTTTATGAAGCGGGAGTTGATTTAATTCTTGGCGGTTTCTTACACTATTCAGATGATTTACCAGCATTTGGTCGGACGGTAATTCCGATTGTGCGCGAACTTAAAGCACATCGTCGGACGGCTGATGAGTTAGTAGGAGTCTAGATTAATCAGCTAAAACACATTTAGCTTTTGTGGAGTGGGCTGTCTAGCCCACTGCGATGATGCAGACTAAATATAAAACTTTCAAGAAGCGGTTTTTGTGGATGAGGGCTGCTAATTCATGGCTAATGCAGAGGTAGTTCCCACACAGAAATTCAGATATGATCACTTTTCCGGCTAAAGTTCCAGTCAGCTTTCTCTGCATATTCACACTACAAAAATCGCTTCACTTCACTCTAGTAGTTCACCAAGCCAAAATTACTGGGTGGAGTCTGGTAAAGGAGCAGGGTGCTAATAACTCCTTTCTCCTCTACCCCTCTGCTGAGTAGCAGATAACAAAGCCTTGGCAAATTACTAGTCACTATACTAATGCACTGTAATTATCTCTGCGTCAATCTCTGAATCAGAGCTGGATTTCATATTCTACAATCAGCGATCGCTCACTCAATGCTATTCACTCAATAGTAGCGATTGTGGCAATGGAATTCGATCTCAAACGCTACAACAAAGTTTTGGAATCTCAAGCCCAACGGCAATTTCAGAGTTAACAAGTCCGGTTTTGAATCTATATCTAGAAAGGAGTTGTACTATGACATCAATTATAAATACTGAACAAAAAGCGCACATTATTCAGAACGACCAAGAAGCGATCGCTATCGCTCATGAATTGGCGGCTGAATTTGCTAAAGGTGATTCAGAACGCGACCAAACTCGGCGTTTACCTGCCGAAGAGGTGCAGAAGTTCTCTCAAAGTGGATTGTGGGGAATTACAGTTCCGAAAGAATACGGTGGTGCTTTTGTCTCTACCGCCACCTTAGCAGAAGTAATCAAAATTATCTCCGAAGCTGACTCTAGCCTGGGGCAAATTCCCCAAAATCACCTCTATATGGTGGAAGCCATTCGTTTGGATGGTACGCATCAACAAAAACAATTCTTCTTTGATTTAGTTCTCCAAGGTAAGCGATTCGGTAACGCCTTCTCGGAAATTGGAACAAAATCAGTAACTGATATCCAAACCAAATTGCAGCCAGATGGCTCTGACTATGTACTCAACGGCCGCAAATACTATTCGGCGGGTGCATTATTAGCCCATTGGGTTCCCGTCATCGCCAGTAATCCAGACGGTAAAACAGTCGTAGCATTCGTGGAACGAGACGCTGAAGGACTCACTTTGCTTGATGATTGGACTAGCTTCGGACAGCGTACCACGGCTAGTGGTACAACCATCATTGAAAATGTCAAAGTCAAAGCAGAACACGTCATTCCCCATTATTTAGCATTTGAGCGCGCTACACCAATGGGTGCGATCGCCCAAATCATTCAAGCTGCTGTCGATGTGGGTATTGCTAAAGCCGCAGTTCGTGACACCATTTACTTTGTCCGCAATCATACCCGTCCTTGGGTTGATAGCAATTTAGAAAAAGGCTACGAAGACCCCCTCACCCTCTACAACTTAGGTAACGTCCAAATTCAGGTTCATGCTGCGGAAGCCTTGCTGCGACGCGCAGGTGAATTTATTGACATAGCCAACGAATCAGGTTTAGAAGAACCCAAAGTAGTAGAAGCATCAATCGCGGTTGCGGAAGCCAAAGCCTTAGCCACCGAAGCCTCATTACTTGCTACCAACAAGTTATTTGAATTAGCTGGTACTAAATCCACCTTGGAGGAATTCAACTACAATCGCCATTGGCGTAATGCTAGAGCGCATACACTCCACGATCCCGTGCGTTGGAAGTATTACGCCGTTGGTAACTACTTCCTCAATGGTGTTTATCCTCCCCGCCATCCTTGGCTGTAATAGTTACTCTGGATTCTCTAAAAGGGTAAAGCAAAAAGAGGTTTGACTCGAACGCTTTGCCCTTGAACAATCTAACAATGATGAGATGTTAACACTATGAGCTTTGCACATCCCCAGCAAAAGCGAAGCACTTGGAAAAGCCAACCATTTAAGGGACTGTTGTTTATTCCTGTAATTGCTGTTATTAGCTACCTTTTTGAACTCATCTTTGGTCAAATTCTTCAGATGCCTGTAGCGACTAAATTGACTTACATCACTATCTGTTTTGTCTGGTGGTGGCATCTCGGTTTTTCCCTCAATGGCTATCCAGGCTCTCGTTTTTCTTCCACAAGATTCGGACGCGGAACGGTGAATTTATTAGTGCTATTGGCACTAGTGTATCTAACTGGAGAAGTGTGGAAATTTATCTTTGCTAAAGCTAGTCTCACTGACACATCTGTAGGTTTGTGGGGACAAACAGCAATCATTACTGCGGCTCTGAGTCTGTTCTTCTTTGACAACACTATTGTCACTACAAAAGAAGTACGGGATTGGCATCCAATTAGCGGATTTCTCAATATCTTTTTTGCTGTATTCTTTATTGCTCCCGCTCTTACCTTTCTGCCCCAAATTTGGGGACTTTCACCCTTTTACTTTCCTTGGTATTGGTATCCTTGTTCAACAGTATTTGGTAGTTTCTTTGAACGCTGGCCGTTAAATAAACTAGAACTAGGAATGCCCCGTTTAGGGTTACTACATACAGGTGTTGTTTTGTTTCTCACTTTAATTACTGCGTTGTTTCTCAAACAGCTAGGAATGGATTTGTTAACGACAACCACAGGCCCAACTTTTGCAGCAATTTGGACAACAGTTGGTTTAGGCTTGCTGTGGCAATTTAATATGTGGCCATTCACGGAATTATCACAGCCCACAAAAGGCGTAGTTGCAACTATTACTAGTTTGATTGTTTCGGTCTTGTTGTATTGGGTAACAGTATCTCTAGTAGGTCAAGAAAATATTATCCAAGGGCTGTACTGGTGGTTTAATATTCTTTGGGTTCAAGTATTCTTAATGGCCCCAGGATTGTACGACGGTTTAGGACTATGGCAAGATACGGCAACCCTAGTTCAAGAACAACAGCCACTGAGTTTGAATCACGAAGGTCGTTAATTTTGGTGTACGCAGTTCATGACGGCTACTTACTCTCTCTGTTCTGTTAACAGTTAGAGAGTTTTTGGCATAGCTAATTCCCATTTTTGAACAGCAACGCCACAATTTGTAACGTTGCTGAAACTATCTAGAAAGTAAAGGTGGTTCTGACAGTACCAATTATTGCATCTTGATTATCATTGTTTTGACCAGGGGCTGTAATCCAAATCACGCCCGGAGTAATGGCAATGTTATCGGTCAGCCGATATTTGTAAAAACCTTCAATATGCAAGGATAAATCATCAGCAGGTGCAGGATTTCCACCCCGATAAGGTTCTGCACCTACAACAATGCCTCCAAGATTGCCTTGTTTGCCTAAATCTGGGAATGCCAAGCCTAAAGCGTAGTACCAAATATCTGCACTACCACTACCTACAAGATTTTTGGCGTTAGTGTAGCCAAAGAAGCCATTCACGGCAAATCGCGGACTAAATCTATAAAAAGCTTGTACTCCGTAGGAATTAGTAATCATTCGTTCAAATGGAGTGTTGGCTTGTTGAGTCCCGACCAGTGTAAAACCACTACCCAAGTCAAAGATTGCTCCTCGGTTTTGATAGGCATTGACATAGGTAAAAGCAATCCCAGAGTTATTGTTGGGGTTCCAAGCTAATTGTCCAAATGCACTATATTGACCATTCAAAAAACCACTGTCTGCTTGAGGACTGGCATGATCTCCGGCTAAGTAACCCAAACTCAAAGTTAATTTGTCACTAAACCGATAATTGAAGCCTCCGCCTGCACCGCCACCAATCCGATAAATCGGACTAGAGGAAGCAAATTCTGTTAATGCGCGACTGCCTCCGGTGGCACTATCAAGATCAGGACTCATTGTTGGCACAAAATCAAAGAAGACTCCGTTAACTACTCCGATATAAGCCTCTATGTTATCGCCAACAGGAAAGTAATAAGCTAGCCAATCAAGACCCACATTGTTATTACCTGGAGAAAGATTAAAAGTTTGTAGTCCTTCGGCTGTACCATCTGGCAGCCTCAAGGTATTAGCATTTCCAGTCGTTAAACGGACGTTGAGAGTGTCTTTACCTGTAAAACTACTTTTGAAAACCAGGCGGACTCGATTTTGAAAAACTGTATTGCTACTATCCACCGAACCACTAAAGGCATCTGTAACTGCAAATATGGCTTCTCCAAATAATTTGGTAGTTGTGGAAAATTGATTGGCTTCTAGTTCAGCAGTCCTAGCTTCTAAAGTATCAACGCGACCCCGCAAAGTTGCTAACTCAGAGGCGAATTCTTGCTGTAGTCGTTGGAGAGTCGTTAAGTCTTCTCTCGTAACTAACTCAGATGTGGCTGTGGCGATTAGCTCATTAATTCTAGATAGACAAGTATTTAAACCAGCCGCAAACTCATAGCGAGTAATGGCGCGGTTTCCTCGATAGGTGCTATCTAAATAGCCTGCAATACACCCATAACGTTCAACTAAAGACTGTAAGGCACTAAATGCCCAATCGGTTGGTTGCACATCTGAAAATTGTGATACAGATGTTACCTGAGACATCTGATCAGTATCTGAGGCGATCGCATTTGCTGCATTGCTTGGTGTTCCCACCACAGTTTCTAAATCTAGGTTCTGAGCATATGCTGATGTGCTGCCTAACAAAGTAGCACTCAAAATTATTGACTCTATGGCTAAATGATGAAATGAACCCTTGAATATTCCAATTACTCCTCATATTTTCGGGTGCAAAAATTTATCGTCAGTCATCAAATATTGAGCGACTCGTCAAGCTCTATACTGATGACTCACATTGCTTAATGTTGAATAACTCTAAAGCACAAAGATTTTCACTAATATTGCTCTCCTTTTGGTTACATCAGTGAATTTCTAGGTTATAAGCTGCATATTGCCAGCAAAAATTGCCTTTTTCACACAAATAAAATCTTGGCAATAGCTGTTATATCTGCCTAGATCATATCTATGTCTCTGTAAACAAAAATGGCAATATTACAGAATAATCTGAATTTATGCTTTTAAAGTACTAAACATCTATTAACTTTAAGTAGATTGTCGTATTTAACCTAAAAATATCACATATATAATTAGTAAACACAAGTGATAAGATATTTTATATAAAATTTTCTTGCTGCTTATTAGACTGTATTAAAAATCTATAACTTTGAGGAGAAATTATTTGATTTGAACTTGCTTTATTATTCATCCTATGCCATGATATGCAAATATTACAGTAACTTAATCTAAATACTGTAGATTAAAATTTTTTAGCCAGAATTTATAGTTACTCATGGCAACACGGTCAATGGGAGAAGTGGCAAGTTATGCAATTAATTGACACTAAAGAGTCTCAACGTTATCTTGATATAGCTAAATCTTTAGCAGAGGAATTTGCCCAAACTGCTGTAGCGCGTGATGCTAAAGGTGGAACGCCAAAACATGAGCGCGATCGCTTACGTGAGAGCAATTTACTGAAACTGATCATTCCTAAAGAATACGGCGGCTTAGGAGAAAGCTGGATTACTGTTTTGCAAATTACCCGCGAGTTTGCCAAAGTTGATAGTTCCATTGCTCATGTCTTTTCCTACCATCATTTAGGTGTAGTCATTCCCCATATTTTTGGCTCGGACGAGCAGAAACAACGATACTACTTAGAGACTATTCGCCACAATTGGTTTTGGTGCAATGCCCTGAATCCTTTAGATAAAAGAAATATTCTTACACCAGAAAATAATTATTTTCGACTGAACGGAGTCAAAAGTTTTTGTTCAGGCTCTCATGATTCTGATATATTACCCATCACCGCTATTCATCAAGAAACTGGTGAATTGATGATTTTGGTAATTCCTACCTCAAGGTCAGGTGTTACTGTTAATCATGATTGGGATAACATGGGACAACGGCAAACAGATAGTGGTAGCGTGACATTTGAAAATGTATTGGTTTACCCAGAGGAAATTTTGGGTGTGAGAAATAAACCAAGTAAACCTTTTACTACTATTCGTGCCTGCTTAACTCAATTGAATCTTGCTAATATTTATTTGGGAATTGCACAGGGAGCATTTGAGGCTGCTAAAACCTATACCCTGACAAATACCAAACCTTGGCTAACTTCAGGGGTGGAGAGTGCAACTAAAGACCCTTATATCCTTGAACACTACGGAACAATATGGACTGATCTGCAAACAGCCAAATGTTTAGTTGAACAAGCGGGAGAATTACTACAAGCGGCTTGGGATGAGGAATGGTCACTTACCGCAGCACAACGAGGGGAATGTGCGCTTTTAATTGCCACAGCTAAAGTCGTCGCCACTAGAGTCGGTTTAGATATTACCAATCGAATTTTTGAAGTTATGGGCGCACGCGCTACCAACACAAAATATGGTTTTGACCGTTATTGGCGTAATCTTCGCACATTCACACTCCATGATCCAGTTGATTATAAAATTCGAGATATAGGAAACTGGGCATTAAATAATGAGCTGCCAGAACCTAATTTTTATTCCTAATTATAAAAATAAAACCCAACATGAACCTAGATGTTGGGTTTCGCTATATCAACTAGTCTGATTATCTGGTGGGACGGCTCCTGGTGGGGCTTCGGCTGGGGGAGCTAACACCGCATCTGGGGCAATTTCCTCTACAGGAATTGGTGTTTTCTCCTCAGCCTCATTATGTGGTTGAGCAGCTTCCACCAGTTCTGGGGATGGGGGATGGGGTGGAATTACTTCGGGTACGGTTTCAGTTTGAGGTTCTGTTTCAGTTGTCGCCGCTACTTCTGTAGGCTGTTCTGCGGCGACAGTTGGGGATTCAGGTTCAGTAGTAGTAACAGGCACTTGGGTTGGTGTTTCTGTATTGTCGATAATCTCCACAGCAGGTTTTGTTGTGGTTTCTGGCTCTGGAGTTGGGGTTTTTGGGGTAGTCGGTTGTTGAGTGCGGTTTTTCAACCCACCGAAAAAACCACTGACAGTTTGCTGCAATTGCGCCAAAGGTTGGGGTAAAGACAACTTATTAGTCTGTTCCTGGAGTTTGGTTTTCACCGCTTCTGAACTGGGAACTGGAGTTTGTTGTAGTAAGGGAGTTACCTGACGACGCAAAGAAAGAGTTTGCCAGCCAAACCACACCAAAAGAGCCACGCTAGCCACATGACCCAATAGCAAACCTCCAGAAATGCGAGGAGCAAACACCCATAAAACTAGGGCGTAGAATAATCCCACACCACTCCAAATAAAATCATTCTTGCGGTGGATTTCTGGAAAAAAGAAAGCTGATATGTAGAGGGCTAAACTACCAAGGCCAACCACCAAAGCTAGGACATTTGCCAGCATTTTTGCTTACTCCTTTTACTAGGGACTAGGTATTGGGGACTGGGGATCGGGGATTGGGCATGGGGCATTGGGCATGGGGCATTGGATATTGGGCGGGTGTTTCCCTATTCCCTATTCTCTATTCCCCATTCCCTATTACCCAGTCCCCAGTCCCCAGTCCCCAATCCCCAATCACCAGTCCCCAGTCCCTAATAAAAGCAAATTTTACAAATTAATTGTTGACTTAGATACAAATTAAAACTATTTAACTGTGTTACTAGTGAGCTTTTATTGTTTAGATTAACTCTTAATGTCTTCTTTAGGGGAGAAGAGAAGAACTCAGACTACCCTTAAAGATGAAAGAACCTGCAAGAGTTAGCCAAACATAGTTTATGACACTACAAAGCTTTGGTGTGATTGGTTTAGCCGTTATGGGCGAGAACATCGCTCTAAACGTTGAGCGTAATGGCTTCCCAATTGCAGTTTATAATCGCTCCAGAGAAAAAACCGATGCTTTCATGGCACAGCGTGCCGGAGGCCGCAATGTTAAAGCTGCTTTTACCTTAGAAGAATTTGTTGCCGCTCTAGAACGTCCCCGCAAGATTCTAGTGATGGTGCAAGCTGGTAAACCAGTTGACGCAGTCATTCAGCAACTAAAACCCCTGCTCGATGAAGGCGATATCATTATTGACGGTGGTAACTCTTGGTTTGAAGATACCCAAAGACGTACTCAAGAATTAGAACCCGTTGGTTTACGCTTTCTGGGTATGGGTGTCAGTGGTGGTGAAGAAGGCGCGCTCAATGGCCCTTCACTGATGCCTGGTGGTACACAAAGTTCTTATGAGTATCTGTCCCCAATTTTCAACAAAATTGCGGCTCAAGTTGATGATGGCCCTTGTGTAACCTACGTTGGCCCCGGTGGTTCTGGTCACTATGTCAAGATGGTACACAACGGTATTGAGTACGGCGATATGCAGTTAATTGCAGAAGCCTACGATTTGCTGAAAAATGCTGGTGGACTAAGCGCACAGCAACTACATGAAGTATTTGCTGAGTGGAACACCACCGACGAACTCAATTCTTTCTTGATTGAGATTACAGCTAATATCTTCCCCTACGTTGACCCCGACACCAAACTACCCCTAGTAGATTTGATTGTTGACGCAGCAGGTCAAAAGGGTACTGGACGCTGGACTGTACAAACAGCTTTAGAATTGGGCGTTTCTATCCCTACCATTACAGCAGCCGTAAATGCACGGATTATCTCTTCCATTCGCGATGAACGGATTGCGGCATCTAAGCAGTTGACAGGCCCCAGTGGTAAGTATGACGGTGCTACCAAAGACTTTATCAACAAAGTCCGCGATGCGCTGTACTGCTCCAAGATTTGCTCCTACGCTCAAGGGATGGCACTGCTATCTACAGCTTCAGCAACATTTAACTGGAATTTGAATCTGAGCGAATTGGCGCGGATTTGGAAAGGTGGTTGTATTATTCGCGCTGGCTTCTTGAATAAGATTAAGAAGGCATTTAACGAAAATCCTGCATTGCCTAACTTGTTACTTGCTCCTGAATTTAAGCAAACAATTCTTGATAGACAAGCAGCTTGGCGGGAAGTAATTATCACAGCTGCCAAACTTGGTATCCCTGTGCCTGCATTTAGCGCGTCCTTGGATTATTTTGACAGCTATCGCCGCGATCGCCTACCCCAAAACCTCACCCAAGCACAACGCGACTACTTCGGCGCGCACACCTACTTACGTACCGATAAAGCTGGTGCATTCCACACTGAATGGGTTCCTATTACTGAAGCTAAAAAGTAAGTTTGTCACCCTTTCAATCCTGAACTGATTTAAAAGTGGCTCTAACATTTTAGAGCCACTTTTTTATGATTAATGCAGCAAATAATCATTAGTTAAATATTGAGCATCTATTTGGTTTTCTCTAGGAAGATATATTGCCACGGGAATTCCTATATCATTTAAATAACGACACATGATTGGCCCTACTTCAGCCCAACTCAAGTTCCCTAAACCACAACCTAAAGCTGGCATGGCTAAAGATTGAATCCCACATTCTTGATAGTTTTTACTTACCCAATCTAAACCGCCTTCAATATCATCTAAGCGAGAATTTTCCCGCCATTGTCTTTTAGTAGCAAATAACAAAAACCACTTGATAGAATTAGCTGTTACAAGCGGCAGACTTAAATCAGCCAGTTCTTGATCTAATGATGCTTCCCGTTTGTAAAGATACGGTTTTGTCGCAGTCATTTGTTTATTTCGACAAGCATCTTGATAAACTACATATACATCAGGAAACTGATATTTTGCTCGTGATGCTAATCCCTTGCCCATAATACCCTGAAGATTCACACTAATGGTCAAAGTTTGCATATTAGAAAAAAACATATCTCCATCAATTAAGGAAATATTCCTACCAATTCTACTAGCAAATATAGGTTGAAAGAACATATTAGGTTCAGGAATCACAGGAATTTTAGCTGCACCTATTAGTTTTTCTACTCGCTCTTTAGTTTTATAATCTGCAACAAAAACTGAATGTACAAGTTCCGGACTAATTTGATTAGGGACTAAACACTCAGCCATGATTTTACGTTTTGAACCATCTAACTCATTCCACCACTCATTTTGAATGATTTTCCATTGTTTTTGTAAAGTGACTAAACCTTCTGGAATAGAGAAAAATTGTGTTGGGTCATTGGCCGCATTACCATCAGTAATAAATGCTCCTGTTGCTCCCAAGACATCTGGTTTAACTCCAACAACAGCAATATCTCGCTTGTCTTTTTCATGAACTACCCGATACATCATTGGGTTACGTGGCTGAAAATATAAGTTGGCATACTCCCATAAACTACTATTTGTCGGTGTAGATTTATCTTTTCGTTTGCTCACAATCCCAAAATCGTAAATAGGTATAGATGAAACTGCTAATTCTTCAACTTTTTTATGGGATAAAATACCTCTTTGCAGAATTGATGGCAGATTTTCAATATGAGTGATGTAATATAGACTTTTGATGTCAGGTTTTCTCATAAATCTTATGGATTATTATTCCCCATATATTTAGCTTTTAATTCTTCTAGTTCTTTATCAATTTCACTTTGATTAGTCGATGTATTCGTTGTAGGTCGCGGCTGATTGTTTTGAGGTTTGGATTTGCCACCAGGGAGAAACTGTGTTTTTAATTGCTCTAGTTCTAAGTCAACTTGACTCGGTGTAGGACTAATATAAGTAGGCGGTAAAGTCGGTGATGTTTGATTTTGCGGTTGGCTGGCGATCGCAGCATTGGCACCAGGTTGATTTAAATCTTGCAAAACTGCATCTACTGTTTGATAGCGTCTGGCAGGAATGCTTGCTAACATTTTGTTAAGAATATTAGTTAAACTATTGCTGATGGGTACTTTTAAGTATTGCTGCCAAAGCCAAGTGTCATTATTGGTATCATAGGAATCAAACGGCGATCGCCCGGTTAATAAATGAATACAAGTCGCCCCTAAACTATAAATATCACTGGCAAAAGTAGCCCTTCCTCTCATTTGTTCTGGTGCAACATATTCAGGACTGCCGATACTAGTACCAGTTCTATTTAAAGCTGTGCCAGTTGCAGATTTAGCAGCTCCAAAATCTACTAAAACTAATTTATGATCACTACTACGTAAAATAATATTTTCAGGTTTAATATCGCGGTGAATTACCTGTCTAGCATGGCAAAATTGCAATACATTCAATAAGTCGCTGAGTAATTGTCGAATCTGGGTTTCGTTGAACGCACCTTTATTTGCTAATTCCTGGGCTAAGTTTGCCCCATTAATAAATTCTTGTACTAAATACTGGCGATCTTCTTGGGTAAAGTATGCCAAAAGTTCAGGAATTTGCGGATGTTTACCTAGTTCGTCTAACTGTACCGCTTCTTGGGTAAATAACTCCACCGCCTTTTGGACTGTGTTTGTCCCTTGGGCTTGGGGGTAAAATTGCTTAATTACACAATGTGGTTTCGAGGGTTTATCTTCATCTACAGCCAAGAAAGTTCTGCCAAAACCACCTTGTCCGATGGGTTTAATCGCGCGGTAGCGTTCTTTGAGCAGTAATTTAGAACCACAACTCAAGCAAAACTTGACATCATCAGAATTTTCCGGCTTGGGACAACGGGGATTAAGACAGTAACTCATTGGCGGGATGGCGTTCACATCGCTCTTACTGTCTTTATTTTGCCTTGTGCTAGCCAAGAGTGGTTAAGTTCTTTATCTAGCCATCACTCACAATTCATAACTCATTACTCACAACTCACCACTCATCACTCATTACTCACAACTCACCACTTATCACTCAGCACTCACAACTCATCACTCAGCACTCATTACTCAGCACTCACTTGAGTCATTGTCCCCAGTTTGTGTAATAATAAGCCGATCGCTAGAGTGATAATTTACCAACTGTGCAATCAACGGATAATATCAATGACCTCGCTGCTGCACTGCAACAGCCTGCGGATCTTACCTTTGAACTGCCCGATCCCGAAGACGAACAGATTCCAGAGTCAGATTTCCAACAGCAGTTGGATATAGCTTGGCAGGTGTGCGATCGCTTTGACTTGCAAACGGAAATTTGGCGGGGACGCATCTTAAGGGCAATTCGGGATAGAGAAAAAAAAGGCGGTGATGGCCGTGGTACTGGTTTTCTCAACTGGCTTAAGCAACGGGAAATCAGTAAAAGTCAAGCCTACGCCTGGATTCAATTAGCTAATAGTGCTGATACTCTCTTGGAAGAGGGCAAGCTAGAACCCAGTGCTGTGAATAATTTCAGCAAACGCGCCTTTGTGGAAACCTCGAAAGCTTCCCCAGAGGTGCAACAAATGGTGAGTGAAGCGGCGAGTAAAGGCGATCGCATCACTAGGCGCGAAGTCCGTCAACTCACGGATGAATGGACAGCAATGTCGTCGGACTTATTACCAGAACCCGTCAAAGTCAAAGCTGCCGAAAATTCCCTTCCTCCGCGCTACATTGCCCCTCTAGTGAAGGAAATGGAAAAACTGCCCGAACAGCATCAAAAGTTTATTCAAAAGGAAATTGCGGCTAATCCTGATGTCGATACTCTCAAGCAGGTAACGACAGAAGCCCGTCAGTTAGCCAAATATCTAAAATCGGCTGCCCAAGTGCAAGCTTTAACAGATAATGATGTCGATATTGAAACTGCTTTAGAAGAAGCCCAAAGGGTTGGTTGTTTAAGTGTGGCGGCTGATTTAGTCAATCAGGCATCCCAAATAGAACAAACCATTGCCAAGTTATACATGACTTGGAAGCGAATCAGTAACTTAGCAGATAGATTATATGTAGATACTGGCGCAAGTACACCCAATTTGCGATCGCTCCTCAGTAGCATTGAACCTTTAGGTAGCGAAGTTATGGAAGTGCAATTAAGCGGTGCAACAGAACATACAGTGAGGTTGCAGATTCAGGAGACAAATTAGAATGGCGCATCGGGCAATTCAATTTTGGATTTTGGATTTTGGATTTTAAATTTTAAATTTTAAATTTTGAATTTTGAATTGATTTGCCCCCTGCCTTCTTTCACTCGCTGATTAATTTATGAATATTCAAGCCTGTGAGGATAGCAACAATTAGCCAAGTGATAGCTAAACCGATAACTTCCGCTAGAAACAAGCGGGTTGATTGGTGTAACATGATGCCCACAGCCGAACCAACAGGTAAGGCCACAGCCCAACACAAAGAATTCACTATCATCCATTGCCAAGCCCACGGTTTTGGCTTGCGTATGGTTAACCATTGAGATAACCCAATAGCAAAGCCACCAAATGCTCCATGTAATGCCCCAAAATAGAGCCTAACAGCTAATATTTCCGATGCTGGCACACTCCAACCGAATGCACCCATACCGATGACGGTGAGTATTACCCAAGCAGTAATAGTTAAGATAATCCATCTAATAGTGTAAATATTTTCTTTGAGGATGAGACTTTGGGGTAGAGCGATCGCAATTCCTCCCATCGCCGCTTGTAATACACCAATCTCAGCCCGTTTGCCAATTTCAATCCAACACAAACTCACCAAAAAACCGCCAAAAGTCGCAATAGTCCACAGCAACACAAATTTTAACGGGGTTTTGGCAGAAGTCATTATTTAGTCAATAGTTATTAGTCAATAGTCCATAGTGAACAGTCAATAGCCATTAGTCAATAGCAATTAACTGTTAACACTTCTTCTACCTTGTCCTCCTTCCCTCGTCTCCCCTACTTCCTCCCTATCGTCAAAGGTCTATTAGCCTTAGCTGCAAACAACTCACGGAAAACTTTGCGGCGGGTTTGGGGTGATTCTGGGCTAATGTAACCCCACAGACTTTCCCAGTAAAAAAAAGACATACCAAAAAATCGGCGATCGCGCACAGCTTCTATTTGTGATTGCACCTGTGTAATCTTGACTGGATTCCTTAAAGTACCTGTAGAAATCCCAATTGCCACAGGAATTTTAGTTTGAGCAAATTTTACAGATGGTGTTTCTAATTCAGCCAAAAACCCAGTTTTATCACCACGATAAACTTGTAAAATTAACTCATCTATCAAACCCTTTTTGACCCAACTTTCCCAATCTTGTAAATAGTTTTTATAAGAAAAATTTTGTCCATTAGGAGACAAAGAAATTTTAATATTGGGTCTTATCTCCTTCACAGCTTTATTAATCTCTGCCATAAACCCAGTAATTTTATTAGCACGCCAACTCATCCATTCTGGGTTTAAAGGGTCACTGGGTGGATTTTTACCTTGATTTTCTCTTTGATACAATTCAACAGTAAAAGGGTCATAGCCAAACTGCACAGGCATTCCAAAATGATCATCAAATTGAATACCATCTACATCATAATTACTGACAACTTCTGTAACTAATGACAAAATAAACTCTCGCACTTCAGGATGCAGTGGATTTAGCCAAGCTAATTTATTCGTCGGCTCATTATTTATTTCTTCCGGTAGCATTTCACTAATAGTTTTTTCACCCTGTTTTCCAGTTGTTAACCAATCAGGATAACGTTTTACGAGTTCTGAATTAGCAGGAGTCATCAAACCATATTCAAACCAGGGAATAACAGTCAAGTTTTTAGATTTAGCTAACTTCAACAACTTGGCTAAAACATCCTGACCGCCATGTACAGTATTCAGTAAAGGTTCAACATCACTACCAGTAAATAATTTTGCTGCATTACTTTTATAAAAAGTATAGCCCCGATTCCACACTACAGGATAAATCGTATTAAAATTGAGTGCCGATAATTGATTAATAGCACGGTCAATACCCCAAGGGACAAATAGCACACCGCTAGCAACGTTAGTTAGCCAAACCCCGCGAATTTCTGTTGTGGTGGGTAAGCTATTTTTTTCTTGATAGTCAGATAATGAAGGATCTGAAAATATTGTTAAGCACAATATGAGTTGTACACAAAGCAAATAAAATAAACAAAGTTTCGCCAACCGGTTCATGTGTGGTTTTGACTTCGTTGGGTGGAGATATTTATCAATACGGAATCAATCATAATTTTTCTGGATAATGTAGAAATATCATAATAATCTGCCAAGATATAAAGTGCCAAATCAACATCTATCACTTTATATCTTGGCTTGAATTTCACTATTTAGTAGTTAACAGTGAACACTTAGATAGTTTGTAGTAAGGGCTTTAGCCCTTTATCTTGAATCCCAAAGGACTAAAGTAGTTTGGTAGAGTTTGGTAGGGTGCGTCAGTATGAAGAATTTCTGAGTATAGTTAGGTTATCTAGCACTGACGCACCCTACATTTTCAATCTTTTCAAAACCTGTCTACACCAGCAAACTGCTGATTATTCATTTGATTTGCAGCTTCTCCACAAGTGCGCGGTGTCGGGAATATCTTCCCAGGATTTGCTAAACCTTGGGGATTAAACACTTGCCTTACCCACTGCATGGTTTCCAAATCAGTATTACTAAACATATCTGGCATATAGCATTTTTTATCGGCACCTATACCATGTTCGCCAGAAATACTACCGCCAACCTTGACACAAAGTTTAAGAATTTCTCCGCCTAACTCCTCAACTTTTTCTAACGCGCCAGGAACAGCATTATCAAACAAAATTAATGGATGTAAATTACCATCACCAGCATGAAAGACATTCGCAATCTGATAACCAAATTTTTGGCTTAATGCTTCAATCTCTTGTAAAACATAAGGTAACTGCGTCCGAGGAATTACCCCATCCTGCACATAATAATCCGGGCTTAAATGACCCGCCGCCGCAAACGCCGCTTTTCGTCCTTTCCACAGCTTCAATCGTGTTTCTGGGTCACTAGCAGAAGTAACGTTACGCGCTCCATTCTTTTTACAAATTTCTGCAACCCGCTTTTTATTTTCTGCAACTTCGATTTCTAAACCATCAATTTCAACTAATAAAATAGCTGTAGCATCACGGGGATAACAATTAGTAGCAACTACATCTTCCACAGCGTTAATACTAATATTATCCATCATCTCCATCCCGCCAGGAATTATCCCCGCACTGATAATATCAGAAACAGTTTCCCCCGCAGCCTCTACAGTCGTAAAATCTGCTAACAGTACACAAATTGATTCTGCACTTTTCAGAATTCTCAGAGTAATTTCAGTAGCAATTCCCAAAGTACCTTCCGAACCCACAAACACACCCGTCAAATCATAACCAGGAGTTTCAGGAATTTCTCCCCCTAAATCAACAATTTCCCCTTCCGGTGTGACGATTTTTAAACCTAAAACATGGTTAGTAGTGACACCATACTTTAAGCAATGCACCCCGCCAGAATTTTCCGCCACATTCCCCCCAATTGAGCAGATAATTTGGCTGGAGGGGTCGGGAGCGTAGTAAAATCCAGCACCACTGACAGTTTGTGTTACCCAACTGTTAATTACTCCTGGTTGCACTACAATGCGTTGATTATCTAAATCCACATTCAGAATTTGGCGCATTAAAGAAGTGACAATTAAAACCGAGTCATCAGAAGGTAACGCGCCGCCAGATAAACCCGTTCCCGAACCCCGTGCGATGAAAGGTACAGCATACTGGTTGCATATCTTTACTACCGCCGCTACCTGTTCCGTAGTTCGTGGTAACACCGCCACAGCAGGACGTTGACGATAGCTAGTTAAACCATCACACTCATAAGTGATAAGTTCTTCACGACGTTGCACTACGCCATTTGTACCTAGAACGGCCTCGAATGCTTTAATGATGGGTTTCCAGTTACGTTGTTGTTTATCTTGGGTAAGCATAGATTTTTATTTAACTGCCAAGTGGGTGAGTTTAATTACTATTGTGGACAGAATAGCAGTTTAGGGGTATGAAGAGGCGATCGCTCTCATCTTCATCATTCAATTTAATAATTCAAAGGAATAGACTGATTTATTTTTATTGTATTAACTGTGTTTATGGCAAGCCCTGAAATTAAGTGTAGATAAATAAGCAGTATTTCATGCAATTATGAAACCTAGTTATTCTTCAATAAACTTTCCTGTTTTATCTATAAGATAATACTGATCACCAATACATACTTCTGCTAGCCCTGATGAAAATAAGTTAGCCATATCAAACTGAGGTTGAATCACTACTTTTCCAGTTACATTGATATATCCGCTTTTTCCATTAATCAGAACTTCTGCTAACCCTTCTGAAAAATAGTAAGCCCATTCAAATTGAGGATGGATAATAAAATTTCCGTTCGTATCTATATAACCATACTTTTCACCAATCCGAACAGATGCTAGACCTTCAGTAAACTCATAAGCATCTTCAAATTGAGGCTGAATTATTACTTGTCCTGTTCTATCATCCATATAACCCCACTTGCGACCAATTCTTACTGGTGATAACCACTCATAATTAGAGGGTTGTAAGCGTAATATATTGAAATTTAAATCATTGAGTACCTCTGCCGCCTTAGAATAGCGTTTGCGAAAATCATATAACACCATTTTGTCTAAAAGTTGTGCAAGTGATTCACTTACTTGAGCTAGATCACGCCAAGCTATCTCATCTGTTGCATCTATAGATAACTGCATAGGATAATCTATACCTGTTAGTGCCTGAATAGCAGTTATTCCTAAAGCGTAAATATCACTGCTGAATTTAGGTCTACCTTGGAATTGTTCCACAGGTACATAACCTGGACTACCAACAGGAATAGTACACTTGAGTATTCCTGAAGTAGTGATTGGTTTAACAAGCCCAAAATCAATTAACACTAACTTACCATCAAATTTACGTCGCATTATATTTGAAGGTTTGATGTCTCGGTGAATAACATTATGTTCATGAATGAAAACTAAAATCTTGAGCATTTCTTCTAGAAATCTAATTACATCAGACTCCTTCCAACGAGTTCCTGAAGTAATTTCCTGACTCAAATCATTTCCATCAATAAATTCTTGAACAATATACATATTTTTTCTTTGTTCAAAATAAGCATATAATTTAGGAATTTGAGTATATGTTTGACCTAGTTTGTAGAGGATTTCTGCTTCTTTTTTAAACAGCCTCTCAATATCTGCATATGGAATATTTTTAGCAATAGCTCTAGGTTTAAGATGCTTAATAACACATTTAGGCTTGGTTTCAGTAGGAATGTCTAAATCTTCAGCTAGATAAGTCTCTCCAAACCCACCATAACCCAACTGACCGATAATTTTGTAGCGTTTTCGTAGTATCCTTCCAATCATTATATTTTTACTAAAGAATTAATATATATATTCCGATATTATTCTCTCATTTATTGTAAATACACTGCTACATAAGTTCAAGTTTTCATCTGAAATCAATTAACATAGAAATAACGCTCTTAAATAAAATGGATAAAATCATGGTTGAGCAACTTCTCATAAATAATGATGATTTCTATGTGCCAGATGCCAACCTACTAATTACCGAAGATGATTCTTTAGATAATTTTTTCACTGCTAAATGCAAACGCCTATTAGTCAGTTCTCTTTATAGTGCTTTACAAAATCAGACCTTTTTAGCCGAAGCTAACGTTGGTATTTATCATGCAGATAAACAGCCTGCAATTGTACCTGACGTTTTTCTGAGTTTGGATGTTCAAACTCCTGAAAACTGGTGGGAGAAACAAAATCGCTGTTATATGGTTTGGCGGTTTGGTAAACCTCCAGAGGTTGTGATTGAAATTGTTTCTAATCAAGAAGGTGACGAACTCGGTAAAAAGCTGCAAATTTATGAACAAATGCGCGCCAGTTACTACATTGTTTATGATTCCACTCAACAATTAGGAGAAAACATCCTGCGGGTTTATGAATTGAGGGGAAGACGCTATTTTGAAACTTCCGAAACTTGGTTAGAACAAGTAGGTTTAGGCGTGACTCTCTGGGAAGGGGAATTTGAAGGTAGACAGGATACTTGGTTACGTTGGTGCTATCAAGACGGTAGTATTTTACTAACTGGTGATGAATTGGCTGAACAAGAAAAACAGCGTGCTGAACAAGAAAAACAACGTGCTGAACAAGCAGAAGCACGAGTTCAATTACTAGCAGAAAGACTCAGAGCAATGGGAATTGACCCTGACACTATATAGATAATCATTACATCATAAAATCCCTGACTTTAAGTAATTTAAATTTCATTCAAGTCAGGGATTTTTTCATGACGATCGCCTAATAATATCCGATTTAATGATGGTGGTGGTGATGGTGATGATGAGCTATATGTGGATTCACTGACACGGACTGTTCATTTTGTAACTCAGATATGTGAGTATTCGCCCATTGTGCCGCCATTGCCAAAAACTCTGGATGGTCGTTGACACAAGCCATCTGCACATAATCTACTTGGGGATACTTTTTCTCTAAAGCATGAATAATGTGGTGTACATCCAATAAAGTTTCGTGATTTTCTGTAGCAAAGCCAATAGGCATAAAAATCACTGCTTTTGCGCCTAATTGAATCAAGTTAGTGGCGGCTTGTGTGGCGTTTGGTTGTGTCCATTCAATTAAGGGTGTGTCGTGATTGAGCCAACCGACGGAAATTAAAGGATAGCGATTGATTAATTGATCACGCACCAAATCATATAATGCTTGACTTTCGGTAATACCAGAGGTAAATCCTTTGGCTTTGTGCGGACAACCATGATTCATCAACACAATCCCGATTTGGGAAGGTAAATAAGCTGTGGCTAAATCAGCATTAATTTTTTCCTCAACCAGATGTGCCATCAAATGGATATATTCCGGCTCATTATAAAATGATGGAATATAACGCAGTCCTTTGACCCAATGGCGATCGCCTTCAGCCATTCCTGCAAGAGCCTTATTAACTTGCTCAATCGCAATCCCACTAGTAAAGATAGAATCAACCACCAGTAGTGGGTAAATTAAAATTTTCTCAAAACCTTGCTCTTTAATTTCTGCCAAAACCTGGTGAGGTAAAAAAGGAGCGCAGAAGTTAAACGCTTTAAAAACTTGGATACTATTACCCCACTTAGCTTGTAATAGCTGTTCAATACCAGCGCGTTGCTTTTCAAAGATGGCATTGTGAGGAGAGATAAAATCGTGATGTTGGTGTCCCCACTCGTGACGGTCAAATAACGCCAATAGTTTTGCTAAAGGTGGATAAATCCAGGTTGGTACAGGTGCAAATTTAGCAGTCAGTAGATTCAGAGCCTGTTCGTTATAGTTGGCAAAATCTTCATAACTTTCGACTTCACCATATCCCATGAGCAGAACTGCTACTCTGTCATGGGTTGATAAATGTTCCTGGATACTTTGTAATTTTTCCGGCGTAGCAACCACAATGAGTTCCTCAATATAAACCAGAATGTAGATTCAAACCAGCAACTAATGTGATGAACCTGGAAGTTACTGGATTTATTTCTCATTAGTAAACCATTATCCCCTCCGGGGGGAGGGGATAAACACAAAATTGACAATAATATATCAAAAGTCATATGAGTGTTATTACTTGATACTTAGTGTTAAGAGGGATTGGGGAATGGGGATTGGCGACTCTGACAGGTGTAGGTATTTTACAAACGTGGCTGAAATGGGGTTTTTCCGTTAGTTGAAAACTCAAATTTTAGTCTTTGATTTTTTACCTAAGAACGAAATTTCGTTATTTGAACCACGTTTAGAACTTTGTCTGAGAGTGTCCACTCATACCCACATCAAAAACCTACACCTGTCAGGATTGGCGACTGGGGACTGGGGACTGGGGACTGGGGGAGACAAAATAAAAATTAATGACTAATGACTATTGACTATTGACTATTGACTATTGACTATTGACTATTGACTATTGACCATTGACTAATGACCATAATCATTTGCCCTGGTATTCATGAACCAAAGTTAACTGAAAGTTTTATTTCAGGATGGTTATATGCGGACTCAGAAAAAAAACCAGATACATCCTTACCCTTAGAGCCTGACATCTTAGTGATCCCCGCCGAGGGAATTTTTACTTTATCAGGATTTCATATTTGGCAGTTTATGCAAGATTGCTTACACAATAGGCTAAAATCGCCAGTTATATTCATTAGTTTTAGTGCTGGTGTCGTAGGAGCGATCGCTGCTGCTACTCAATGGCAAATGATGGGGGGTAATGTTCAAGCATTTATTGCTATTGATGGATGGGGTGTGCCACTATGGGGGGATTTTCCTATTCATCGCCTCAGTCATGATTATTTCACTCACTGGAGTTCGTTATTACTTGGTAGTGGGCAAGATAATTTTTATGCTGAACCATCAGTAGACCATTTAACCATGTGGCGATCGCCCCAAACTGTTAGAGGTTGGTGGGTGAATTCCTCTGGAGGCGAAATTAATACCCGCAAAAACCCCCTCACCGCAGCTGAATTTTTACATCTATTATTAGAACGCTATGAACCAAAACAATCCGGAAAACAGTCTCAATAAACGGGAGTGAGAAATAAAGGATATTGGGCAAAGGAGTAACAATCTATTGATGAAGATGTGGAAAGGAGACTAAGAAATAGAGGAGTGGGGGAAAATAAGCACAATTTCACACTTTCTACTCAGCTTTCCCAGTACCCCTTCTTCAGTCCCCAATCCCTAGTTCCCCATCTACCCTAGTAAAAATACTAAAGTGATCCATGTTTCCAACTGAACCGGCTGCTGTCAATCACGGGTTTGGCGCACTGCTGAAAAATCGTAATTTTATGCTTCTATGGATGGGACAGCTATTATCCCAACTAGGAGACAAAGTATTCTTCGTCTTAGTGGTGGCGTTACTCAAAAATTACCCCCCACTTCCAGGTTTAAAAGAAAGCTCCATGTACTCAATTTTGATGGTAGCTTTTACTTTACCTGCTATTTTATTAGGTTCTGCTGGTGGTATTTTTGTTGATCGCTTCTCAAAAAAACTCATTCTTGTGGGTTCTAATGTCTTGCAAGCCATATTTGCCCTGTTAATAGCATTTTCGCCCAAAGAATTCCTACTATTTTTAATCCTAACTTTTATAATTTCTGCTTTGGCACAGTTTTTTGCCCCAGCCGAACAAGCTGCTATTCCTGTGGTGGTGCGGAAAGAAAACTTTATGGCCGCCAATGCTCTTTACAGTAGCACCATGATGGGGGCTTTAATTATTGGTTTTGCTATTGGTGAACCAATATTGAGTTTTGCAAAAACTTTTTTGGGTGCAGTTTATGGTCAAGAAGTCGTAGTTAGTGGATTATATATACTGTCAGCCGTTGCTTTTCAGTTAGTTGATTTTAAATCAGATCAGAAATTTGTGAGCGATCGCCGTACACTCATCGATCCTTGGGCTGATTTTAAAGAAGGCTTACGTTATCTCAAGAAAAATCGCCTAGTCTTGAATGCCATGCTGCAACTAACAACATTATATTGTGTCTTAGCAGCTCTGATGGCTTTGGCAATTAGGCTAGCACCAGATTTTGGTTTAAAACGAGAACAATTTAGCTTTTTCCTGGCAGCAGCAGGTGTAGGGATAGTATTAGGAGCTGCTATTTTAGGTCACTGGGGCAATAAATTTCATCACAAGCCCTTACCATTAGTCGGATTCTTGATCATGGCACTAGTATTAGGAGTATTCACTTTTGCTCAAAATCTCTGGCTAGCTTTAGGACTTTGTGGATTTTTAGGTGTTGGTGCTTCCTTAATTGGTGTACCCATGCAAACACTCATTCAACATGAAACACCTCCGACAATGTACGGCAAAGTTTTTGGGTTTCAAAATCATGCCGTAAATATTGCATTGTCAGCACCTTTAGCAATTACTGGGCCATTAATTGATCAACTGGGTTCAAGAACTGTATTGCTAGGAATGAGTTTTATAGTTGCAGGTGTAGGTGTTTGGACTTGGAAAAGTACCCGCCGAGTCTTACAAGATGTGATTTAGTTTTAGGAATCCGCTTTGATTCCTGAAATCATTTGCGTAGTAAGGGAACAGGGAACGGGAAGTAAGAAGGAATAAAAGTGTACCTAGCTTTGCAGAAATCAAATATGATTCCTATGGTCAATAGCTATTTAATTGACGGAAACACCACTTTGATTGAATTTTTTTAAAAACGCAAATTCTACATCTGGTAATTCTTTAAACAGTACGCTGCTTAGATAACGTTCGCCAAAGCTAGGTTGCACCATCACTATTAAGCGTCCAGCATTTTCTGGACGTTTGCCTACTTGAATAGCCGCATATAAAGCCGCACCGGTAGAAATTCCTGATAATAATCCTTCTTCTCTAGCTAGACGACGACTAAAAGCGATCGCATCTTCATCAGCTACTTGCATCACTTCATCAATTAATTCCAACCTTAGCACCGATGGAATAAACCCCGCCCCAATTCCCTGAATTTTATGGGGTTTAGGACTACCACCAGATAACACAGGACTGTTACTGGGTTCTACTGCTACTACTTGAAACTCCGGTTTGCGTTGCTTGAGAGCTTCTGCAACTCCTGTAATTGTTCCCCCAGTACCAACTCCAGAAATTAAAATATCGATTTTACCTTCTGTATCTTGCCAAAGTTCTTCTGCTGTAGTTTCTCTGTGAATCTTAGGATTAGCCGGATTAGCAAATTGTTGCAACATAAAAGCATCGGGTAGAGATGCTGCAATCTCCTCGGCTCGTCGGATAGCTCCTTTCATCCCCTCACTACCTGGAGTTAGTTCCAGTTGCGCGCCGTAGGCTTTGAGCATCGCACGCCGTTCTAAGCTCATAGTATCAGGCATCGTCAAAATTAACTGATAACCCTTAGCAGCTGATACCATTGCCAAAGCTATACCTGTATTGCCAGAAGTCGGCTCGACTAAAGTCGTCTTCCCTGGTGTAATCAATCCCTCTGCTTCCGCCGCTTCAATCATACTCATCCCAATTCTGTCTTTGACGGAAGCTGCTGGATTCATTCCCTCCAACTTAACCACAATTTCAGCCACACATCCCTCCGCTTGAGGAATGCGATTCAATCTGACAAGAGGTGTTTTCCCGATTAATTCTGTGATGTTGTTAGCAATTCTCATGATCTTTAGACTCCTGGGATCTACTCACAAGTTTTGATCCTCAGCTTGAGCCTATTATACTACGGTAAGCCAATTGATTTTTAGCCTTTTAATGTTGATTCATTTTCAAATATTTCGTACAAATCACTATTTTTATTCACGAAAAAAGGCAGAAGAGATGCCACAAGCATAGAAAAATCTACGCTTAACGTCGCGGCATCTGCTCATACTGCCATCAGTTAACCATCCCCGTTAGGATGTTATATCCCAACGCTTTGCCGAGGAAGTTGCAACCCCCAAATGTTGCACTACCTTGAATACTTGTTAACAACCATAACTAGGCTGTTGACTTAAAATACTTTAAATCGATTGGCTTAACGTATTTATCACCTAACAAAGTTTTTCACACATACCACAAAAAATAAAGTATTCTTCACGACAAATTAGCAAGTAAAGTTCTGTAAACTGCCCTGAAATAACTTTTCTAGGGTACTTGTATTTTATGGCGATTTATGCAAACATCACAAAATAAGTAAAATACTTAATCTCGATAGATTTAGTGTATTTTACTATTTGAGTATGAATAAAATGGGAAAAGCACCTCATGGAAATGGCGATAGCTAATGCTAATTTTAGCAACATTTTTATTGTTTGTATGGGAAGCCAATCTGATTACTGAATGTACTGCTTAAAATCAAGAATTCTTGATAATAAATAGCAAGATGTATGCGATTTATTGAATTTGCATATATGTCTACAAGACTCATATAGCCTGAATAAAACTTACTGGCATAAGAAAATTTATTTCTAATTTATGCCTCATTTGCCATACAAATATTTATCTTTTTTAACGATGGATGTGATGTCTTACAAATAAAATTTTCCACAAAAAATCTAATTAAACCAGTGAAAACCATCTAGTTTTGTGTCAAGGGAAAATATCAATGTTGCGATTAATATGGAATTATTTTTTGGTTGTTCCAACTATTTTTGGGACTTTTTTAGTAATTTCTTCAACCAGTAAAGCTATAGAATTACCTGAGCAAAAAATCATTGCTGAAAATGCAGATATACCTGCACAAGAAATTGCTCAGAATTTACCGGAATCATCAAATTCATCTAGCAAAAATCCAGAAACAGATAATTCAACCACACAATTAACTGGTCAAGTGACATCTGTCTCACAGTTATCTGATGTCAGACCAACAGATTGGGCATTTCAAGCATTACAGTCTCTTGTAGAAAGATACGGTGTGATTGCAGGGTATCCAGATGGCACATTTAAAGGAAATCGTGCGCTGACTCGTTATGAATTCGCCGCAGGTTTGAATGCAGCTTTAGATCGTCTCAATGAATTAATTGCTAGTAATACCGGAGAATTGGTACGGAAAGAAGATTTAGCCACATTGCAAAAACTGCAAGAACAATTTGCCACAGAACTTGCACAATTGAGAGGAAGACTAGACACATTAGAAGCGCGGACTGCGGAAGTTGAAGCCAATCAGTTTTCTACTACTACTAAATTAGTTGGTGATGCAATTTTCGTGGCTGCGGATACATTTGGCGATCGCGCCAATAATACACCAGCAAATGACACCAAAGATAGCACTAACACCTTCTTTAGCTACCGCGTCCGCCTGAATTTGCAAACTAGTTTCACCGGTAGAGACCAACTGACCACAATCCTCACCGCAGGGAGTGCAGTTCCTAACTTAACCAGCACCACAGGAACAGCAATGACCCGCTTTACCTTTGATACTGATGGTAGAGAAGGAACATACCTCAGTCAACTAGTCTATCGTTTTCCTGTAGGAAAAAATGCCACCGTTTGGGTAGGGACAAGAGCTTTACAACCAGCTGTATTTACTCCTACTATCAATGCTTCCGTTGGTGGTTTGAATGGCGCACTGTCTCGTTTTGCTACATTTAATCCCACTATTTATCGACCAGGATTTGATGGTGCCGGTGCAGCCTTTGCTTATAAATTCAACAACCAGCTACAACTCAACTTGGGTTACATCGTCAACGACAGTCAAGCTAACAGACCCGAAGATGGTAATGGCTTTTTCAACGGTAATAGTTTGGCATTAGGTCAACTCACTTATTCACCTAGTCGTCAGTTAGATGTGGGTTTTGCCTATGGTCGTAAATACTTTGGGACTGGGACTGGTTTTAACTTAACTGGTGGGACAGGAAGTGCTTTTGCGAGAAATCCTTTTGAACAAAACGCGACAACTAGCGATAACTTTGGTCTGCAATTTAATTGGAGGACTAGTAGCCGCTTTCATGTAGGTGGTTGGTTGGGTTATACCCTCGCACATCAGCAAAATGGTTCCGATAACGATGCCACTATTATCAATGGCGCGTTAAACTTCGCTTTTCCAGACCTGGGTAAACAGGGTAATGTCGGTGGTCTAATCATTGGTGTACCACCGAAAGTCACAAGCAATGATTATCGACCCAGACCAGGCGCAGCCCGTCGGGAAGACCCGGATACATCTTTACATTTAGAGGCTTTTTATACTTGGCGCGTCAGTGACAACATCAGAGTCACTCCCTCTTTCTTTGTGATTACCAAGCCAGAACATAACGGGGCGAATGATCCCATTTGGGTGGGTGCTGTTCGTACTACTTTTAGCTTTTAAGAGGGGTATAGGGGTGTAGGGGAAAACCTATGCCCCATGTCCTATGACCCATGCCCAAATTTTCACTTTGTGATTCTTAATATTTGAATATCTAATAATTAGATTCTCGATTATTGTGATGAGCAGTACATATTTTTGATGGATTCATCGTGTAATCTTTATTCACTGAGTAAGATTGCTACGTAAATTTAACTACACGCCAAATAGCGATCGCATTGCATTATTGAAGAACAAGAATATGAGTAAGAAACGTAAGTTTCGTTTAGGTGCATTTATTCAAGCTACCGGACATCATGTTTCTGCCTGGCGACACCCAGATGCCCAAATAGATGCAGGTTTGAATTTCCAGCATTATAAAGAAATTACCCAAACTGCCGAACGGGGTCTATTTGATGCGGTATTTCTGGCAGATAGTCCGGGTGTTTGGGGAGGCGCACCAGGAACTCAAAAACGCAATGGTAAGCTTGTTCATTTTGAGCCAGTGACGCTCTTTTCGGCTTTATCCGCCGTGACAACAAACATCGGCTTCATCGCTACCGCCTCCACTACCTACGAAGAACCCTATACCCTAGCGCGTAAATTTGCTTCTTTAGATCACTTAAGTCAAGGTCGTGCCGGTTGGAATGTCGTTACTACAGGTAATGAAAACGCCGCCGCTAATTTTGGCCTTGAGCATCACCCAGAACACAGCGAACGTTATGAACGGGCGCAAGAGTTTGTGGAAGTGGTGAAGGGTTTATGGGATAGCTGGGAAGATGATGCTTTTATCCGTGACCGAGAATCAGGGATTTATTTTGACCCCGATAAACTGCACGTACTTAACCACAAAGGTAAGCATTTTTCCGTCAAAGGCCCGTTAAACGTCGGTCGCCCACCCCAAGGCTACCCAGTGATTGTACAGGCTGGAGCTTCGGAAGCTGGAAGAGACTTGGCAGCACAAACGGCGGAGGTGATTTTCACAGCCAATCAAACCTTAGCTGATGCCCAAGAATTTTACGCTGACGTAAAAGGTCGATTGGCAAAATATGGACGCTCTCCAGACGACCTCAAAATCATGCCTGGGGCTTTTCCAGTCATTGGACGGACTGAGGAAGAAGCCCAAGAAAAATACGAATTCATCCAATCTTTGATTCATCCCGATGTGGCTTGGGGAATCTTAAAGAACTACTACAAAGGCGTGGATTTATCCAAATATTCCTTTGATGATTTAGCTCCTGAACTCCCCAACGAGACCAACAATAACAAAAGTCGTCTGAAACTAGTCAAGGATTTAGCTACTCGTGGAACTTTGACTCTGCGCCAATTGTATCTTGCCCTAGCTACGGCGCGGGGTCATCGCACCATCATCGGTACTCCCGAAAGCATTGCTGACCAGTTAGAAGAGTGGTTTAACAACGGTGCAGCCGATGGGTTTAATATTATGCCCCCCATACTGCCCACAGGATTGGATGACTTTGTGAATTTGGTGGTTCCCATACTCCAAAAGCGCGGATTATTCCGTACTGAGTATGAAGGTAGCACCCTGCGGGAAAACTTGGGATTACGTCGTCCGGTAAATCAGTTTGTTACTCAAAAAGAGTCTCAGCGATTGGTTTTGGCGTAGAGACAAGACGGTTTTCGGTTCGTAGTGAGGACTTCAGTCCTGACTACAAATTTACTTACTCAGTAATCATTCTGCAATTTTTTGAAGGATAAAAATTATGACAGAATATAGCAGATTAAAAACCTCCCGTTCCGCCGCTATCAAAGCAAAACTCGATTATCCGGTCATCGACACCGATGTTCATACCAATGATTTCACCCCAGCTTTAGACGATTACATTGCTAATTACGGTGGTGCAAAACTTGTAGACGCATTACGCAAAGCCGAATCTTCTCGTCTCAACTCCAAAGTCAACGGTAAAGACTGGTATCAACAAACCCCAGAAGAACGTCAATATTACCGCACAATTCGTTCTCCTTGGTGGGCAAGAGTTACCCGCAATACTTTAGATTTAGCTACTTACACTTTGCCAGAACTCTTCTATGAGCGTCAGGCAGAACAAGGTTCAGACTATTCTGTATTATTTCCTAACAATGTACTGGCACCTGCTGGAGCTAGTCCAGAAGATCGCCAAGCATTGCAACGGGCAGTAAATCATTATCATGCTGACTTGTATCGCAAGTATAGCGATCGCCTGACGGTAGTTGCTGGTATCCCCATGACTACCCCCCAAGAAGCGATTGAAGAGTTAGAATTTGCTGTAAAAACACTAGGACTAAAAGTAGCAAATATCCCTGGTGGTGTGAAACGTCCCATTAAGGCGATCGCTGATAAATACCCAGCCGACCAATACCCAGAGATTGCTAAATACGCCTCCTACATTGACTTTTACGGATTGGATAGTGAATACGACTATGATCCATTCTGGGCGAAAGCAGTGGAATTAGGTGTACCCATTACTACCCACTACGGCAGTCAAGGTTGGACTGGACGCTCCTCCATTAGCAACTACATGAATAACCACATCGGTCACTTTGCTGATGGTTCACAAGCATTTGCCAAGGCGTTATTCTTTGGTGGTGTGACCAAGCGTTTCCCACAATTGCGCGTTGCTATGCTCGAAGGTGGTGCAGATTGGGGCGCACACGTCTACATTCACCTAGTAGACCGCTTCTCCAAACGCAATCTCCAAGGACTGCAAAACTACAACCCAGAACTCACCAATGCTAACGAGTTGTACGCATTGTTTGAGCGTTTCGGTAGCGAATTCTTAGAAGCTCATCCCCTCACCCAAGAAGAATTAACAAAGAGCGTCTTGGGTTCTTCTTTTAACCGTCATAGCCGTTCACCCATTGGTAGCGAACTAGAAGACTTTGCGGCGGCTGGAATTCAGACTATTGAAGATATTCGCGATCGCTGGGTAAATAGCTTCTTCTTTGGTTCTGAATCAGATGACCGTACCATTGGCGCAGCCTTCAACGACAAAGCTAATCCCTTAAAGGTGAAAATTAACGCCATCTACTCCTCAGACGTTGGTCACTGGGATGTCCCCGACCTCACAGATCCTCTAGCAGAAAGCTGGGATTTAGTCCAAGAAGGTGTGATTTCTGAAGCCGACTTTAAAGCCTATGTCTTTGGTAATCCCTACAAGTTCTACACCCAAGCTAACCCTGACTTCTTCAAGGGTACGGCAATTGCATCTAAAGTCAGCACCACATCCCCACAAGCGGATAAAAATCTTGTAGTGGCTTAAATCACTGCATAGAGGCTTTGAGATATTTGGGTCAAAATCACAGAACTTTTAGGATTTATGGGGATTAGATAATTTCGGCGTTGCTGATTAATGGGATGATTTATGTTTCGCGCAAAGGCGCAAAGCCGCAAAAAATCGGTATTTGACTTTGCTAGAAAAGCTTAATTCATCCCGCATTTATGCAACGCCATAATTTCTAGTCCCCAATTCCTAAATCATGCACACTTGAGGAACTACAACTATGGCTATTGAACACCGTTCTAGTTTATTTCCCTATCTTTTCTCCCCTGTCTCGGAAGATACTAAAAAACCCGCGCCTCTGGTGTTGTTTTTACATGGGGCGCGCGATCGCGGTCATGATTTAAATGTACTGTTGAAATGGGGTTTACCTCGTTTTGTTGAGGAATCTAGTCCTTTACCTTACTTTTTTGTAGCTCCCCAACTTCCTGAAGGACAAACTTGGGTAGACCGAGAAGCAGATGTGATTGCTTTGTTAGACAATCTCATCGCCTCTGAAGCGATCGATCCCTCTCGTGTAATTGTATCTGGATTTAGCTTGGGAACTGCCGGAGCATGGCACATCGCTGCGTCTCATCCTGGTCGCTTCGCTGGGTTAGTAGCGGTATCTGGTCGTGTTCCTCAAACATTAGAAGCAAAACAACTAGCTGCACTCAAAGAAATTCCTATACAAATTTTCCAAGGCGGTAAGGACGAAAAACTGTCAATAGAAGACACACAACAAATTGTTAATACCTTGCGCGAACTAGGGGGAAAAGTAGACCTTACCTTCTTCCCTGAAGGGGATCATTTTATTGCTGATGAAGTTTATACTGACTCGAAACTGCAACAGTGGTTCGTTTCCCAGAGTTTGCGCCAAGCTTCTGTCGTGTCTTGATGAGGAATTGGGGATTGGTGAATTTTGAATTAGGAATGCAGCAACATGACATTACCCACAACTAAACTCGGTCAAACCGGATTGACAGTTTCTCGTCTTTGTCTTGGTACAATGACCTTTGGATTGCAGACTGATGAAGAAACTTCCAGACGTATTCTCGATACAGCCGCCGATGCAGGGATTAACTTTCTCGATACAGCCGATGTTTATCCCTTGGGGGGTGGACTAGCGACGGCTGGTAGTACCGAAGAAATCATTGGACGTTGGCTCAAAGGGAAACGGGAACACTTTATTGTAGCTACTAAGTGTGTGGGCAAAGTTGGGGCTGCACCTTGGGATCAGGGTGCTTCTCGCAAGCATATTTTAGATGCGATTGATGCTTCCCTAAAACGATTGGGAACTGATTATGTTGACTTGTATCAGTTGCATTCTGACGATGCTTCCACTCCCCTAGATGAGACAATAGAAGCCTTAGACACAATAGTGCGTGCTGGGAAAGTGCGCTATATCGGAGTTTCTAACTTCTTGGCTTACCGACTGGCTCGCGCCTTGGGTCGTGCTGATGTGCGAAATTTGACTCGTTTTGTCTCCATTCAACCGCGCTACAATTTGTTGTTTCGGGAAATTGAGCGAGAACTTCTACCCTTGGCTCAGGAAGAGGGTTTGGGTGTAATTCCATACAATCCCTTGGCAGGAGGTTTACTGACAGGGAAACATAACCTAAGCAATGGCCCAACCGTAGGTACACGCTTCACTTTAGGGACTGCGGCCGAACGTTATCAAGAACGCTATTGGCGCGATCGCGAGTTCAATACTGTGGAAGAATTACGCACAGTAGCAGAATTTGCGGGATTATCCCTGACTACTCTTGCAGTGGCTTGGGTGTTGGCTAATCCCATTATTACTGCTCCTATTATCGGGGCTAGTCGTCCAGAACAACTAACTGAAACCCTCAAGGCTGTAGAAGTTACACTCGACGACAATTTAAAGCAAAAGTTAGACAATATCACCAACGAATACCGCAAGGGTGATTCTCTACGGTAGTACAGAAAAATAGTTGATACCGACTGCAAAAAAGAATGCGACAAATAGATTTCTGTAAAGCGCACCAGTAAACTATTCCGCAATCCACAATAATGGTATGACTTTCAAAAAACTCATTTTACACGCAGAGATTGCTGCCGAAATTGAGCCGCATTTACCATCTGATACACAGATTGCACTTGTGGATAGTGATGGCAATCTTGACCGAGATGCTAAGGATGCAGAAATTTATTTTAGTTGGTTTTTCTTAAAGCCAGCTACTTTACATCGAGTTTTAGCCGCCGCACCCCAACTACGTTGGCATCATGCACCAAACGCAGGTGTAAACCACATTTTAACTCCAACTTACTTAGAACGTAACCTCATCCTCACTAATGGCGCAGGATCTCATGCAATCCCGATCGCAGAGTTTGTGATCACATATATACTGGCTCATGCGAAATATTTGCCAGAACTCTATAATTTACAAGCTCAACGCCATTGGCAAAGAGGCTTTGCTATTCAAGAACTGACTGACGCGACTTTACTAATTATCGGTGCAGGCGGTATTGGTCAAGCCATCGCCCAGCGCGCCAAAGCCTTTGGAATGCGAGTTTTTGGTAGTCGTCGTCATCCCCAAGCACTACCAAATTTCGACAAAGTCGTAGGTGCAGATGAATGGCGAGTGCTATTACCGGAAGTAGACTATTTAGTCATTGCTACGCCACTCACACCACAAACCGAAGGTCTGATTGATGAAACTGTACTGCGATCGCTACCTCCCCATGCGTATTTAATTAATATCGCCCGTGGTGCAGTTGTGGATGAGCCAGCTTTAATTCAAGCCCTCACAGAAGGTTGGATTGCTGGCGCGGCTCTAGATACAGTCATCAATGAACCTTTACCATCGGAAAGTCCTTTGTGGACTGTTCCCAACTTATTGATTACCCCTCATTGTTCTGGTCATTCCCCCAACGTCAAACAACGTTCCATAGAACTATTTCTGGATAATTTCAAACGTTACCAAAACGGTCAACCTTTACGGAACATTGTCGATCAAAACGCCGGATACTAAGCACACCAAAAAAATGACAAATACAGAAATTCGCACTTCTTACGTGCAGATTCCCAATGCAGATTTACAAATAGACGCGTATTTAGCCCAACCCGCCAGAGAAGGTGTTTTTCCGGCGGTGATTGTGGTGCAGGAAATCTTTGGCGTGAATATTCACATTCGGGAAGTAGCCGAAAAATTCGCTCAAGAGGGATATATAGCGATCGCGCCATCACTTTTTCAACGTGTTGCACCTGGATTTGAAGCGGGATATAACCCTGAAGATGTCCAAAAAGGTCGAGGATATAAAGAAAAGACTACAGCCACAGAAATCTTGAGCGATATTCAGGCGGCGATCGCTTATTTAAAAAGCTTACCTCATGTCCAAGCAGATGCCATTGGCTCGATTGGTTTTTGCTTTGGTGGTCATGTGGTTTACCTAGCAGCCACTTTACCAGATATCAAAGTTACAGCCTCTTTTTACGGTGGTGGTATTACCACTTCTACCCCCGGCGGTGGAGAACCTACTCTTACTCTCACTCCTGAAATTAAACGACCAATTTACCTATTCTTTGGCTTAGAAGACCAAGGTATTCCTTTAGAGCATACACAACAGATTGAGGCTGAATTGCAGAAATATCAAATTCCTCACGCTGTTTATCGTTATCCCGATGCAGGACATGGTTTTTTCTGCAATCACCGCGCCAGCTACAATCCCGAAGCTGCTACTGATGCTTGGCAAAAAGTCCAAGAACTGTTTGCCAATTATCTACAACTCCAGACAGTTTAGAGGACTTTTAAAAGTAATTAGTGGGACTTAAATATTCAGAGATTCGCTCAAAATTTTTTGGTGTTGTAAGTATTCATTAAAAGTATACCCACTTATACCCAATTCGCGTAAGATAGGTAGATGAAATTATCGGAATATGCGAAAAAAGCAGGGGTAAGTTACAAAACGGCTCATCGTTGGTGGAAAGCGGGTCAGTTAAAGAGTTATCAAATTCCAGCGACTGGCACGATGATCGTGGAAACAGATGAGCCAATAGCAGAACTGCATCGCAATGGAGCAGAAGAATGAGATTAGTAGAGCGTCATATTGTCAAAACAAATCACCAATTTTACAAAGAAATAGATGATTTAGCATGGCGTTCTAAAAATCTGTACAACTACGCCAACTACTTAGTAAGGCAATCATTCATCTTTGAAGGTAAATATCTCAATAATGCTGCCATATTCCATCTAGTAAAACACCATGAGTCATACACAGCTAACCCACGAAAGGTAAGCAATCAAGTATTGAGGGTGTTGCACCGGAATTGGAAATCATTTTTTGAGGCACACAAAGCCTACAAGCAAGACCCGTCAAAGTTCAAAGGTCGTCCGCAATTGCCCAAGTACAAAGAGAAAAACAAGGGGCGAAATCTGGTAATTTACGAACTTGGCGCAATTTCAAAACCGTTACTAAAAAAAGGAGTAATCAAATTATCTCAAACAGCAATTACATTCCCCACAAAAGCCAGCAACGTTCAGGAAGTGCGCTTGATTCCCCAGTGTGGTCAGTATGTAATTGAAGTGGTGTATTTGCAAGAGGCAACACCACTTCAATTAAATCTTGATTGGGTAGCTGGTATTGATATCGGATTAGATAATTTAGCGGCGTTAACTTCAAACAAGCCCGGATTCAAACCAGTTCTTGTTAACGGACGACCACTAAAAGCTATCAACCAACAATACAACAAAACCAAAGCTAGCCTGCAATCTCGACTCAAGGGTAACGCCAAAACATCACGCCGGATTCAAGCATTAACTTGCAAGCGTAACAACCGGATTGATAATTATCTGCACAATGCCAGCCGATGGATTATTAATCACTTAGTTAGTGCGGGTATTGGTACATTGGTGATTGGTAAAAATGACCAATGGAAACAAGAAATTAATCTGGGTACAACAACTAATCAGAACTTCGTGAGTATTCCTCATGCTCGGTTTATCGAGCAGTTGAGATACAAAGCTGAATTAGTTGGTATGACCGTTTTGATTCACGAAGAAAGCTATACATCGGCTTCATCATTCTTGGATTTAGATCCAATCCCAGTTTATCAATCAGGCGTGAAACATAGTTTTAGTGGCAAGAGAATCAAAAGGGCTTGGTACAAATGCGAAGACGGAAGATTTATCCATGCAGATATTAACGCCAGTCTGAATATAACAAGAAAGGTAGTCCCTGCGGCTTTTAGCTTCGGGATAGCGGGTATTGCAGTTTGCCCTTCTCGGATTACTCCGGGTAAAGTAGCGATTTAGGATATTTGTCCATAAATCTACTAACTGTCTGTGTCTAATCAGTTGCAATAGAAATGAAAACTATCTTCGTCAAAACGATCGCGATCGCTACAGGTGCAGTTTCTTTAATGATGACATTACCTGCTCAAGCAGCATCATTCACTGCATTTTCTTTTAAAACCAACGTCACAGCCACTCCTGATCCTGCTGGTAATCTGCTAAATGACCCCACAAGAGATGTCCGGCTAGACTCAGTGGAATTCAACGGACGGACTATTAATAGTTTTGACGTTGTTAACCAAGCCAAGATTCTACAAAACGATACTTACACCCTAGCTGATGGCAGTGTATTTGGCGTACTGCATTCAGGAAGAGGCCCCAATACAATTAATGACAATCTAGTTACAGAAGGGCCTTCTAAACCTAACCCAACAGATCAAGATATTGTTAGCAGTTTAGGTAACTTAAATCTCAATAGTATTCTAGTGACGCGGGAAAATGCTGATAAAGCCAGCATTGAAGTTTCCTTTGCCAATCCCGTGAATACATTTTTCTTTTGGGAGCGTGGTGGAAATCCCAGTGGTACAGTTGCAGGTGACAGCGATTTATTAGTTGAAGCTTTGGATGACAATAATGCAGTCATCGCTAGTTACAAAATTTTGAGGCAAAATTACACCAAAGCTGACTATAACATCAGTACAGTAGTGCAGCCGATTCTGAATAATGGCCCTTTTAATATAGGTTCTATCGGTATTACTTTGAATGGCATCGTTACAAGAACACTGCGATTAACTAGCTCTAATAATAATGGGTTAATTGCTGGTGTTCCTAACGACAACGGGCCGGATTTCAAGGTAATAGCCGCTAATGTAGAGGCTGTTCCTGAACCTTCTGTAATTATGGGTGCGCTCCTAGCTAGCGGTTTAGGTACACTCATCAAGCGCAAGAGAATCGTGACCAAATAATTTTTTATCACTAAGCGACTATGAAATACCCAGATTTTGCGAAAAAATCTGGGTAAATTTGCTTGTGAAATTTAATAAAGAGTAGTTTGCAATTAGTTTTTCCCCCACACCCCTACACCTGTCAGCACACCCCTACACCCTCACACCCTCACACCCTCTACTCTTTGTAATCTTCTAATGTTTTCAACTGGCGAATTTCTGGCCAAATCATAGCTGTCGCAATCACTACTAAAATCGTACCAATTCCACCGCCCACAACAGAAGCCACTGTACCGAATAAGGCGGCTACTAAACCTGACTCAAAGCCGCCTAACTCATTAGAAGCACTGATAAATACACTATTAATTGCTGCAACCCGACCCCGTAAATGTTCGGGGGTGCGAATCTGTACTAAGGTATGGCGAATCACTACACTAATGCTATCTAGCGCGCCACTCAATACCAGCATTAACAGTGATAGCCAGAACCACCGAGATAACCCAAAGATAATGGTGACAACTCCAAAACCTACTACTGACCAAAGTAGGACTTTTCCGGCTTGGCGTAGAGGGGGTACATGGGCTAAGACTAAAGCCATAAACAGCGCACCGATTGATGGGGCAGCTTGTAGATATCCCAATTCCACAGGGCCGACACGCAAAATATCTTTAGCAAAGATGGGTAGTAGTGCAGTTGCACCGCCGAATAAAACTGCAAATAAATCTAGACTGATGGCGGCTAAGATCAGCTGATTTTGCCAGACAAACTTAGCACCGGCTGATAATGCTTGTAGTGATATCGGTTCTTTGTGAAAGGTGGACTTTTGGGGTTTAATTTTCCAGAGGAGGACAAAACACAAAAGTCCAGCGATCGCAGCTAGTATATACACTCCTGTCGCACTATTCCAAACTGCGATCGCCAATCCTCCCAAGGCTGGCCCTATGACTGTCGCCAGTTGGAAGCTACTACTATTCCAAGTGGCAGCATTTGTATAAGCACTAACTGGTAGCAATTGCCACATCAGAGCATCACTGGCAGGTTTTAAAAATGCCCGCGCCACACCAGTTAACAGTAAGCACAGGTAAACGAGGGAAACCGCACCTCGACTATAAGAAACAACACCTAAAGCCAAAGAACAGAACACTAGTAAAATTACCGCTAATAAAACAGTGTGCTTGCGATCGCGGCGATCGGCAACGTCTCCAGCAATCAAAGTTAAGATAATCATCGGTAAGACTTGCGCCAATCCTACCCCACCTAACACCATTGCTGAATTAGTGCGTTCGTAAAGTTCCCAGCCAATGGCTACTGTCTGCATTTGTGAGCCTGTAAATAACAGCACACGTCCTATGGTAAACAGGCGATAATCTCGAAATCTCAAGGCTGCGAAAGGATCGTGTGATGCAACATCAGTCTTAGATACAAGGTTTCGTTTGCTTGAAGACATCGGCAGAATTCAAAATTAGTCAATAGTTAATAGTCGAGTCGCTTTGCTCAAATTCAAAATTCAAAAAATGTCAGTGGAGTTCGTAACACCAATTCACTGAAATCATGAAACAGATACTTATTTTGAATTTTGAATTGGTATAACTACATCGCTACCCGTGGATAAAGTTTGGCGCAGATGATAGTTAAGGTAATTAATGTAAATAAGAGGATAGTAAAGTCTGTACCAAAACCGTAAAGACTTGAGCCGTGGACTAGCATCGTATCGCGTAAAGCATCAACCTCATAAGTCAAAGGATTAATGTGGGAGATGAATTTTAACCAATTGGGCATAAGTGATACAGGATAAATGGCGTTACTGGCGAAAAACAATGGCATGGTTAATAACTGCCCAATCCCTGTAAATCTTTCCCTAGTTTTCACTAAACAACCAATAATCAGTGAAAATACACAGAAGCTTGCAGCTCCTAAAAATACAATCAACAATACTTTGATAAAAGCTAGGGGATGCAGATTTAGTTGTACACCCAGTAATACAGCTAACCCATAAATGAAAATCACCTGTGACAAGCAGCGTATACTAGCAGCGATCGCTTTACCTAAAACCATTGCTGCACGTGGTATGGGGCTAGCCAAGAGTTTCTGCAAAATCCCTAAATCCCGTTCCCAAATCAGCGTCATACCTCCTGTAAAAATAGCTACAAAAAGCACGCTCTGTGCCAGAATTCCTGGTGTGATGAATTCTAGGTAGGGTAGATTACCGGTGGGAATGACACGAGTACGATTGAATACCTGCCCAAAAATCAGTAGCCACAAAGCAGGCTGTACAGCCCGAATGACTAAATCACTAGGATCATGTCTGAGTTTCCGGACTTCCAGTTCTGTCACTACCAAGGTTTTACTAAATAGCCTGTTGATAGTCACAAACAGATTTTTGGGGTGAGTAAGTCTTGTTTTAGCCCAATCTCTGGCTATTACGTCTGGTTCTGGCGATTTCACGGTAGCTCACTCCTGATACTAATTGATTACCTGCGTAGTGAATAAACACATCATCTAAAGTTGCGTCTGGTTTACCGATGGCGGCTTTTAATTCTGTGGGTGAACCAGTAACAATCTCTTTACCCCGGTTCATAATGACGACGCGATGACATAAACTGTCAGCTTCTTCGAGAAAGTGAGTAGTTAAAAATATGGTTGTACCGTAGTCAGTGCGTAGTTGTTCGACTAATTCCCAAACTTGAGTGCGCGCCACAGGATCTAGTCCGACTGTTGGCTCATCTAAAAACAAAATTGGCGGTCGATGTAATATGGCTTGGGCTATTTCTAATTTGCGAATCATCCCGCCAGAATAGTTTCTCACTAAGCGATGGGCTGCTTCTTGTAAATCCATGAATTCTAAAACTTCGTGAATGCGCTGTCGTCTTCGCTGGGCGGGAATGTCATACAGTTTGGCAAATATCAACAGATTCTCATAAGCTGTGAGACTACCATCAGCTGATAATGCTTGTGGTACGTAACCAATTACTCTTCTAACTTCATTCGGTTGTTGACTGACATCGTACCCCGCCAGGGTAGCGCGTCCTGCACTCGGTGGTAATAAAGTCGTCAACATTTTAATGACTGTACTTTTGCCCGCACCATTTGGCCCCAACAAGCCAAAAACTTCTCCAGAGGTTACAGAAATATTTAGGGTGTCAACAGCCGTAAATTGAGCAAAGCGGCGTGTCAGTTCTTGGGTGGCTAAAATGACTTGATTGGCAGGTTTAGCTGATATTGCAGACCAATCGTCTATTCTTCCTGTTAGTTTTGTCACAAGTAGAATCCACTTCTGCGGTATATTTAGATATTCTAAATATTAGCTTGACATATATTCTCAGAAAGTCAAGTATCTGGAATGATTCTGACTTTTCACAGGAGATGGAAATACTACTTTCCCCTCATTTGAATTGGTATTACAGCCCAAAACCCAATACAGTTCAGTTAAGAAAATAGTTTGTAGTAAGGACTTTAGTCCTTAGACGAGGACTTTTCCTTACTTTGCAAACCCCAGATTTTAGCCTTAAATGAACAGGATTACCCCAAAACCAAGGTTTTTGGAACACAACGTCAAAAACCCACACTTATCAGGGTGGGTTAGGTGACAATACGGTTCAGATAAGAAAAATAAATTTCAACAAAACCAGCAAATGATCACTCAACAAAAAACGAAAAAATGATTTTGGAGGGGGTTTGGGGGACGCAACCGTCCCCCAATCGGGGGCTTGGGGGAGAATCCCCCAAATCTTGCTCATTGTCTAATAGGTAGAGCAAGCAAAAATTGAGAAATCAACTCTCACCACCTTAACTGAACTGTATTGGGTTAGGTGAGATTTGAGTTTACTGAAAGTCACAGCAGAATAATTTTCCAATACCCCTAAATAATTTAGCCAAGTCCCATACCGTCGTTTTCAGACACTAATAATCTCCCTTCACCTTCATAAACCCAAACATAACCTTCACCGCCACCTTTACCAAAATGTCCTAACTTACGATAGTCTTCTTGAATTCCACTAGTAAATCCTTTAACGAAATCATAGTCAGCAATCACAGTTTCGCCTCTATGAATCTCAATAATCTTAGTAATTGCACTTGTTCCTGTGACGACTCTAGCGTGCTGACCATTTAAGGCTTTAATGGCAATTCTCCATCGCCCATCACTAGAACCAGCCATTTGGCGAAACTTTAATTTTTTAGTTCCTAAAATCACGTTATCAGAACAAAATTGGAATATACCGTCATCAAATTCCCACTGTTCTTGTTCTGATATATCAATTGCTGTGTAATGCAAGAATTGACCTTTACCTCTAGGTTCAAGGTATACATTACCACTACCTTTATAGACAGGAGCATTGTAATCAACCTCCGTCATTAAAGACACCCAAACATCTCTCAAACGATTATCAGTCTTGTACACACCATGTGTGAGTTTACCAACGCATCTGTGTAAAGCACCTTTTTGAATTACCACCCCAGAATTTTCCAGTCTGATTTCAACTTGCTGGACAAAAGGAATATTTTTAGTAGGATGATAGAATTTATTGGTCTCTTTATTAATATTATTTTGCAAGTACCATAAATCCGTCGGTTCTAAAATCTTGACTTCATATTGCATAGTTTTATTTTACTTAAATTGCAGATGCTGTACTGGATTGTTTAAAATCTGAAATCACGGGTGAAGATTGTCGGTAAAACCTATTAAAGTTTTCTTCCTCCTATCTGCTGAAAGTTTTCTCTCCAACATATACCTCAAGCTGGATTATCAAATTTCAGTAACTACATTTAAATAAATATACGGAGAGAAAAATATCCTAGCAATAATATAGAAGTATTTGTCCCACAAATTTATATATTTAGTGAGAAATTGACTAAAATTAAAACACTGAGATAATTGTTAATTAACTACTAATAATAAGAAACAATGCGGTTTAATGACTGGGCAACCAGGGTGATATTAATTTCTCTAGTGTTAATAGCTTTGAGCGTCACTATATTAATTGGGGAAGCCAGAAAACTCAAAACTGAAACCACAGCATCACCACCGGATGCGATCGCCTGGAGTCAATACCCTCCAGCCAAGTTACAATCTAATCCCATACCTGTAGCAAAATCGCAAAATCTGCTCCAATCTCCTACAAAACCCCAAAAAAGTCCATCTAAATACGCAACTACAGTCGCTTTTGCCAAATACAAACCCAGATATCTAGTTGCATCTGTAGATCCTAGTAACTACGGCGTAAGATACACTACAGATATCAATGGCTTACCAGTCAACAATCAACCGATTATCGTCATTCATGAAACGAGTAATAGTGCATCTAGTGCGGTGAATTTCTTCCAAACACCCCATGAAGATGAAAACGTGCAGGCGAGTTATCATGCGATCGTCGCCTTGGATGGGACTGTGATTTATCTTGTACCGCCTGAATATCGGGCTTTTGGTGCAGGTAACTCCGTGTTTGTGGGTGCAGATGGGGAAGAGACTGTGCAAACTAACGCCAATTTACCCCCCTCCGTCAATAATTTTGCCTACCATGTTTCCTTAGAAACACCCCCAGACGGACGCGGAAATAATTTTTTAAAAGCTCACAGTGGTTACACAGATGCACAATATCATGCTTTAGCTTGGTTAATAGCTCAAAGTCAAGTTCCAGGCGATCGCATTACCACCCACAAAGGCGTAGACCGTTCAGGACAACGAGTTGACCCCTTAAGCTTTGACTTTGATAAGTTTATGACTTTACTAGATACCTATCGTCAAGTAAGTCCAGTTTATCGGACAACGAATCAAACTAGTGATAACCCTACGTAATTTACTCTTGTTCTATTTCCGATGCAGATAAGCCTGTCAACTTAACTACCTGTTCTAGTGTCATTCCCGTTTCTATTAAGTTACGTGCAGTTTGTCGTAACTGTGATTGAGCATTGTCTGCACGTTGGCGTTCCTGTTCTGCACGTTGACGTTCTTTTTCTTCAGGGGTTGGGAGTAACTCGCCTTGCAAGTTTGCCCAACGTAACCAAGTTGCTTCAATTCCTTTATAATTTCCTTGCCAAAATTGTAATCCTAACTGTAAAGATTGACTCACCAACTGATTTTGATTATTTTTGGCAATGGGCAGGTAAACACCTTTTTGTAAGGAAAACCCCGCTAAATCATCAGCATTAAACGGGTCATACCAGAAATATTCCGATACACGCATTTGATTTTGATAAATCAGCATTTTCTCATTTTTATCTGTTGAGGCTGTGCTGGCTGACAGTAACTCAATCACCACATCCGGTGCTTTCCCTTCTTCCCAAACTACCCAACTGCGTCGTTCTCCCTTGGGAACTCCCAACGCAATAAAAAAATCTGGCCCTTTAAAATCTTTGTTGCGTACCTGCGCCAGACTGTAATAAACAAACATATTACCGCCAACAAACCCGTCTTCCCGTTGTTCTAACCAAGGGATTAAAGCATCAATTAACAAGTCCATTTGGGCTTTGTGGCGCGCGCTTTCCATTGGTACACCGTCATCATAAGGTAATTCTAGTTGAGTGGGTGGGAGTTGAATATCTGGTGCAGCTAGGGTAGTTTCTGACATAGCTTTTCACCTATAAAGTGCTGAAGTGCGATCGCGGTTATTTATATGTTAATTAAAAGGCAAGTCAGTAGAAAGAAAAGAGTTTTTACCTTTTGCCTTTTACCTTTTGCCTTTTGCCTTTTACCTTTTGATTACCCTATTCGCTTATTGTCTTAGTAAAACTATAAATTTTCTGTGTCTCCAAGCGATCGCCCACTGTAGATGGTAACTCCCCATCTGGTATTGCTTGTCTATCTAGCTGGACTTGCAAGTTAGTTAAGGGATCACTACCACTAGAAATCAAAAATTCTAGTTTTTGAATATAAGGTATGGCGGCTAAGTTATCCAGAATTTGCAAAATGGCTTGTAGATAGGGATGACCAGCTTGTTCGTACCAATCACCAGTGGCGACGGTTGGTTGGTCGAAACCCAAATGTACTGTTAACGATGGTTCATCAAATAATGCGATCGCTAACGGACGGGCTTCTTCCTGCAACAATAAATCATAGCTTCTGACTAAATGCCGTAATTTCTCTAGACGTTCGTAGCGTTTTGTTACTAATTGCGGGTCATCTTGCCAGTGAATTGCTACTGTCACCAAATAGGTCTGTAACAGCATATGACCCAGTTTTTTCGCCTTAGTCGCTAGGTAATAAGAATTGTAATCGTTGCTTTCAATTAACAATGGCACGCGATCTACAACTTCTAAGCCATAACCTTTCACCCCAGCAATCTTCCGGGGATTATTGGTAATCAGGCGAATCTTTTTCACACCCAAATCCATCAGCATTTGCGCCCCCATTCCGTAGTCACGCAAATCGGCGGGGAATCCTAAACGCTCATTTGCTTCGACGGTATCCAGTCCCATATCCTGTAAGGAGTAGGCTTTGAGCTTGTTAATCAAGCCAATTCCGCGTCCTTCTTGGCGCAGGTAAACCACCACACCTTGACCTGCTTTTTCAATCATGTTCAGTGCAGCTTGCAACTGCATTCGACAATCACAACGCAAAGAACCTAACGCGTCACCTGTGAGACATTCGGAGTGCATCCGCACCATGACAGGCTCATCTTGAAAGTTAGCGGGATCGCCTTTGACAATGGCAACGTGTTCTGTGTTATCCAAAGTGTGGCGATAGGCGTAAATATCAAACTGACCGAATTGACTAGGTAGACGAGTTACCACTTCGCGGTATACCAAGCGATCGTGTTTGAGGCGATAACTAATTAAGTCGGCAATGCTAATAATTTTCAGGTTATGGTGTTTGGCGTACTCGATTAACTGCTGTAACCTAGCCATTGAACCATCGGGGTTTTGAATTTCGCAAATTACCCCGGCTGGGTAGAGTCCGGCTAATCGCGATAAATCCACAGCCGCCTCCGTATGTCCAGCACGCTTGAGGACACCGCCAGCCCTCGCCCTTAAGGGGAAAATATGCCCAGGACGACGTAAATCTGAAGGTTTGGTAGCTGGATTCAGAGTCACCTGGATGGTACGGGCGCGGTCGTCGGCAGAAATACCAGTAGATACACCTAAATGGGGACTGGCATCGATACTGACCGTAAAAGCCGTTTGGTTAGGGTCTGTGATGTTTGTCACCATTAATGGCAAATCCAGTTCATCGAGGCGATCGCCTGTCATCGCCAAGCAAATTAACCCTCTGGCTTCCACCGCCATAAAATTAATCATGTCAGGGGTGGCAAATTGGGCTGCACAAATTAAATCGCCTTCATTTTCTCGATTTTCATCATCTACCACGACAATGGCGCGGCCAGCCTTGAGGTCTGTCAAGGCAGCATCAATAGAATCAAACATAAATAAAGAGTAGGAACTAGGATGAGGAAGTTAGTCTAGATTTGTCACATTTGGCTGGAGATAGCCATTTATTTAGGGTGTAGAGACAGATATTAATTTGTAGATACTTAGGTCTTCTGCCTGCTTCCCGTTGCTTGAGGTGGGGAATAAATCAGGAGTGAGATTCGAGATGAAGTTGTACACAGTGTTAACTTGTAATAGTAAATTTTTTTTAATAATTTCTTATTGTAGATTGTAGCTCCTTTATGCAGCAGAGATATAAACTAGCAATGTTTCGTTGACATAGGAAAAATTTTTGTTTTGGGTAAAAGTGTAGAAGCTGACGACGTATTACTAACGTTTAGTCTGTTAATTGGGAATTTTTTCGGCTCACCTTCCCGGAGGGGATTTTAAATTGCTTATGTACTTGTTTTATGTGGTATTTTGTCAGGTTCGCCTCTGGTAGCTAGTAGTTCATTGATAACGACAGATTAACCAAAAGCGAATTAAGGATTTGAGATCATGGGTAATTTCAGACGCGTACCCGTTGGCATTGTTGGCGCGTCAGGTTATGGCGGAGTACAACTAGTACGGTTACTAATGGAGCATCCAGAGGTAGAACTAGTTTATTTAGGTGAAGAAAATAGTACAGGTAAAGCTTTTACGTCTGTTTACCCCCATCTAACTAATATGGTGAAATTGCCCCTGGAGGCAATAGATCCAGAAGTCATTGCCCGACGCTGTGAGGTAATATTTCTTGCACTACCAAATGGTTTAGCTTGCCAGTTGACACCAGCATTAATAGAGAAAGGGTGTAAAGTTCTGGATTTGAGTGCAGATTATCGATTCAAGAACTTGGCAACCTATACCAGTTGGTATGGTAACGATCGCAGCGACCATCATACAGCAAATAATGCCGTGTATGGTTTACCAGAACTTTATCGCGATCGCATTGCCGATGCCCAGCTTGTTGGGTGTCCTGGTGCTTACCCCACAGCTAGCCTTTTAGCACTTCTGCCCCTATTTAAACAAGGCTTAATTGTTCCTGAAACTGCGATTATTGATGCTAAATCCGGCGCATCAAGTGCAGGTCGGGAAGCCAAAACACACCTATTGTTAGCAGAAGCCGATAATTCGCTATCTGCCTATAGTGTTGCTCGTCACCGTCACACTCCAGAAATTGAGCAAATTTGTAGCGAACTAGCAGGACATGAAGTAACAGTACAGTTTACCCCCCACCTTGTGCCGATGGTGCGGGGAATGTTAGCCACAGTATACGCTACACTCCGCGATCCTGGTCTGGTGGGCGATGACTTAACTACCATTTATAAAGCTTTTTACCGTAATTCCCCTTGGGTAAAAATTTGTGAAACAGGCGTTTATCCCCAAACCAAGTGGGCAAGCGGCAGCAACATTTGTTACATAAGTATAGAAGTTGACCCGCGTACTGGACGAGTGATTGTTATGTCAGTTATTGACAACTTAATCAAAGGCCAGGCGGGTCAAGCAATTCAGTGTCTCAACATCATGATGGGTTGGGATGAGACATTGGGTTTACCCAAATTGGGGTTTTATCCGTGAATGGGGTATGGGGCATTGGGCATTGGGCATCGGGCATTGGAAGATAAATCTCCCTTGTCTCCCTTGTCTCCCTTGTCTCCCTTGTCTTCCTATTCCCCAGTCCCCAGTCCCCAATCCCCAGTCCCCAATCCCCAATCCCTACTTCGGCCCCAAACCAACAGCCCCAGCATAAACGGCGCGATCGCCTAGTTCATCTTCAATGCGGAGTAGGCGGTTGTATTTAGCTACCCTTTCACTACGGCAGAGTGAACCGGTTTTGATTTGACCTGCGCGAGTGGCAACAGCTAAATCAGCAATTGTGGTATCTTCGGTTTCACCGGAACGATGGCTAATTACTGACCGGAAACCGTTCCGAGTCCCTAAGTCAATGGTTTCCAAAGTCTCAGTCAAAGAACCGATTTGATTGAGTTTAATCAAAATGGCATTCCCGGCTTTTTCTTGGATACCTGTTTGTAACCGAGTAGCGTTGGTTACAAACAAGTCATCCCCGACTAACTGCACCTTAGAACCAATTTTCTGGGTGAGTAGTTGCCAATGTTTCCAGTCTTCTTCATGTAAACCATCTTCAATGGAGACGATGGGATATTGGTCAACTAATTGGGCTAAATAATCAATAAATTCAGTAGGCGCGTGGGGCTTACCATCGTAAACATACTGACCATCTTTGTAAAATTCGCTAGCAGCTACATCCAAAGCCAAAGCCACTTGTGAACCAGGCTTGTAACCAGCTTTTTCAATTGCAGCCACCAACAATTCCAAAGCTACTTGATTGGATTCTAGGTTGGGTGCAAAACCACCTTCATCACCGACACCAGTCAGCAAACCCTTGTCGTGCAGAACTTCGCTGAGGGTAGCAAATACCTCCGCACCCCAACGCAAAGCTTCCTTAAAGGAAGTAGCACCAATGGGGACAATCATAAACTCTTGGAAGTCTACATTATTTGCAGCGTGCGCCCCACCGTTAATGACATTCATCAAAGGTACAGGTAGCAAATTGGATAAAGGACTACCCAAATAACGATATAGTGGGATTCCCAAAGATTCCGCCCCAGCTTTAGCAGTGGCGAGGGAAACCGCCAAAATAGCGTTTGCCCCTAAATTAGATTTATTGGCTGAACCGTCCTGAGCAATCATTGTCCGGTCTATTAATTCTTGGTCGAGGGCATCCAAGCCAATCAATTCTTGAGATAGGATTTCATTGACATTGTGTACTGCTTTGAGTACCCCTTTACCACCGTAACGGCTTTTATCCTTATCCCGTAGTTCGTGGGCTTCAAAAGTACCTGTAGAAGCACCGCTAGGAACTTGTGCTAGTCCCACAGCACCACTTAACAGATGTACTTCAGCTTCGATTGTGGGTCTACCGCGTGAATCAAGAATTTCACGGGCAACAATTGCCTCGATCGCAGTATCTACAATGTTACTCATTAGTTTTGCTCCTTCTTACCGTTGATTGCACACACTCTATTAGCTCAACCCCATCGCTAGCATACGCGTTGATATGAACTATCGGCTGAGATTAAATGAAGATTTCCAGAGATTGGATAAATCAATATCGAATAGGCGGACTTTGGATTTTGGATTATTTTTTGGTCAATAGTCAATAGGGCATGGGTATTGGGAATTGGGCATTGGGAAAATTATCTGATCAATCTGTTGCGTAAGTTCTGCCTTAAGTGATGAGGAAAAATTAGGGAAGAATAATTTGTCACAGTAGAAGTGAGGAATACTTATGAAATTGAGATTGAAAGCGATCGCCTGTTTGGGTTTATTGACCATACTAGGGGGAACTGCTCAAGCTGTCCAATTACCTGTAACTAGTCAATCTGCAACGCCTACAACCAATATTAGCCAAGCTACAGAACCATTAGATTTAAATTTGCTGGCGAAAACCATGTCAGCTTTTTGGCAAAGCGATCGCTTTCAAACTAATTCTCAAACTAAATTTACAGTCGGTAGTCAAGGTGGCGAGGCTACAATTTATCTCCAAAGTAAAATCATCAGTCAATCATGGCGCAAGTTCCGCGCAGAAATCGCTTACACAACACCAGGCAAACCACCCAAAACAGGAAATTTAATAGTTTCTGATGGTAAACAAGTTTGTATTTACCGTGCTGATTTGCAGCAATACGCTGTCATGTCCTATTCAGACTTTAAAGATTCCGGAGATTGGGTTTTAATTGGGATTTCCTCCTTTGCTTCCCTAGAATTTCCAGAGTCAGATAGAAAAACTGTAGTAGCTGCCGGGCATTTATCCGAGAAAAACGTTTTGACATATCTGAACGCAGATGGAAGAAACCTTACAGGTAGTAGGCGCGTAGTTGATGGTAAGGAATTTTACGTATACGATTACAAACAACCCGGCGAAGGATTTGTTTTGAGTGCCTTCGTTAATCCTCAGACAGCTAACATCAACCAAATCCAACTCGTAGGTAAATCAAAAGATTTAGATATTAACCTCACAGAAAACATCCTGACCAGAACACCAAATCCCACCATTAACGGCAACACCTTTCGATTTATCCCACCAAAAGGTGCAAAAAGAGTCAAATCGCTTTCCATTAACCCATTTTGAAGAGGCAGGGGGAAGAGGCAGGGGGACAAGGTAGATTTTATTCTTATGCCCAATCCCCAATCCCCAATCCCCAGTCCCCAATCCCCAATCCCCAGTCCCCAATCCCCAATCCCCAATCCCCAGTCCCCAATCCCCAATCAATCTGTACAATGTTGGCAGAAATCAATATTTTACAGAGCCAATACCAAAGGTAATTATGCGTTTACTTCATACAATGTTGCGGGTGGGCAACCTAGAAGAATCTTTAAAATTTTACTGTGATGTTTTGGGGATGAAGTTATTGCGGCAAAAAGATTATCCCAGTGGGGAATTTACTCTGGCATTTATCGGCTACGGCGACGAAAGCGATAACACAGTGATAGAACTCACCTATAACTGGGGTGTAGACAAATACGAACTAGGAAATGCTTACGGACACATCGCTATTGGTGTCGATGATATTTACTCTACCTGCGAAGAAATTAAAAATCGTGGCGGTAAAGTAGTGAGAGAACCAGGGCCAATGAAGCATGGTTCCACCGTCATCGCCTTTGTCGAAGATCCCAACGGTTACAAAATCGAGCTAATTCAAGTCAAAACTCAAAACACAGCACAAACACAAGAATCATCAGAACAACTGGTAACTCAGTAATTTGTGCATGGGGCATGGGGCATGGGGCATCGGACATCGGGCATAAAAATAAAATCTACCTTGTCCCCCTTACCTACCTTGTCTACCCAGTCCCCAATCCCCAGTCCCCAATCCCCAATCCCCAGTCCCCCAAACTGAATATTTTCTCAAATACCATCAGGCAAAGTCACCTCATGATGGTGTTTTCGTTTTAAATTAGGGATATAGGTAGTGGGTCAAACTATAATTTAGTTGCTACATCCCTGGCTGCCACAAACTAAAATGCGCGGATAAACACTGAAAATATAGGAATTACTGATTGGGGAGTAGAAATTGGCAAAAATGCTGCTTAAAAATCCTAACTTATAAACTCTTATTTCCTAATTACGCACTTTTTCACCTTAAAACTCCGAAATATTAAAGTTACACCTCAAAATCGTAAAGATGCAGCCTACAGATCCTAATAAATTTACTGATAAAGTCTGGGAAGCAATTGTTAAATCTCAGGATATAGTTCGTGCATACCAACAACAACAACTAGATGTTGAACATTTAATTCTCGCACTATTAGAAGATCCCACAAGTCTAGCGATGCGGATTTTGGCGCGTGCAGAAGTCGATCCTATCCGCTTACAACAACAATTAGAAGCTTTTACCCAACGCCAACCGAAAGTGGGCAAAAGTGATCAGCTTTACCTCGGACGCGGTTTAGATACTCTACTTGACCGCGCTGAGGAAATTAGGGTGAATATGAAAGATGGCTACATTTCTGTAGAACATATCCTGTTAGCCTTGGCTGATGATGAACGTGTCGGTAGGCGCGTACTTAAAGGTTTTAACGTAGATAGTATTAAGATTGAATCCAGTATTAAAGCAGTTCGCGGTAGTCAAAAAGTGACAGATCAAAATCCCGAATCCCGTTATGAAGCCCTGCAAAAATTCGGTCGGGATTTAACAGAACAGGCAAAATCTGGAAGATTAGACCCAGTAATTGGGCGGGATGATGAGATTCGCCGGGTGATTCAGGTGTTGTCTCGCCGTAGTAAAAATAACCCAGTGTTAATTGGTGAACCTGGGGTGGGTAAGACAGCGATCGCAGAAGCTTTGGCACAACGCATAATTAATGGTGATGTCCCAGAATCTCTGAAAAATCGTCAACTCATCTCCCTAGATATCGGGAGTTTAATAGCAGGGGCAAAATATCGGGGTGAATTTGAGGATAGATTAAAGGCTGTTCTCAGGGAAGTCACAGAATCTAACGGTCAAATTGTTCTATTTATCGATGAACTACATACCGTCGTCGGTACAGGCTCAAATCAACAAGGGGCGATGGATGCGGGAAACTTGCTGAAACCCATGTTGGCGCGGGGCGAATTGCGGTGTATTGGGGCGACTACCCTGGATGAATACCGTAAATTTATTGAGAAAGATGCAGCCCTAGAACGTCGCTTTCAACAGGTGTTTGTAGACCAGCCCAGTGTAGAAAATACCATATCGATTCTGCGGGGTCTGAAAGAACGCTACGAAGTCCACCACAACGTGAAAATCTCTGACTCCGCTTTAGTAGCGGCGGCAACTTTATCAGCACGTTACATTGCTGACCGCTTTTTACCAGATAAAGCCATTGACTTAGTAGATGAAGCCGCAGCTCAATTAAAAATGGAGATTACCTCCAAACCCTCAGACTTAGAAACCATTGACCGCCGCCTGATGCAGCTAGAGATGGAAAAACTCTCTCTAGCAGGGGAAGAGAAAGTTCCAGCACAAACAAAAGAACGTCTAGAGCGAATTGAATCAGAAATTGCCAATTTAACGGCAAAACAGCAGGATTTAAATAATCAATGGCAAGGTGAAAAGCAGCTATTAGAAGCCATCAGTGCTTTAAAGAAAGAAGAAGAAGCCTTGCGCGTACAGATTGATCAAGCAGAACGCGCCTATGATTTGAATAAAGCAGCTCAATTAAAGTACGGCAAATTAGAAGGAGTACAGCGCGATCGCGAAGCCAAAGAAGCGAAACTGTTAGAATTACAAAGCCAAGGTTCTACCCTGTTGCGCGAACAAGTCACTGAAGCCGATATCGCCGAAATCGTCGCCAAGTGGACGGGTATCCCTGTAAATCGCCTATTAGAATCAGAAAGGCAAAAATTACTGCAATTAGAAAGCCATTTACATCAACGCGTCATCGGTCAACAGGAAGCAGTAGAAGCAGTTTCCGCCGCCATTCGTCGCGCCCGTGCGGGAATGAAAGAACCCAATCGCCCCATCGGTTCGTTTTTATTCATGGGGCCAACTGGGGTAGGTAAAACCGAACTCGCCCGCGCCTTAGCTCAGTTTCTCTTCGATTCTGATGATGCTTTAGTGCGTCTAGATATGTCTGAGTACATGGAAAAACATTCAGTTTCTCGCTTAGTTGGCGCACCTCCAGGTTACGTAGGCTACGAAGAAGGTGGACAACTATCAGAAGCCATTCGCCGTCATCCTTACTCAGTCATACTTTTGGATGAAGTTGAGAAAGCCCATCCCGATGTATTCAATATTTTATTACAGGTGTTAGATGATGGAAGAATTACTGATTCTCAGGGGAGAACAGTAGATTTCCGTAACACTGTGATTGTCATGACTAGTAACATCGGTAGCGAATATATATTAGATGTGTCTGGTGATGATTCCCAGTATGAGATAATGCGAGAAAGAGTCATGGATGCTTTGCGATCGCACTTCCGCCCCGAATTCCTCAACCGCGTTGATGAAAAGATTCTTTTCCACACCCTCAGCCGTCAAGAGATGCAGCACATCATCCGCATTCAACTTAAACGTGTGGAAAACCTCCTGCGAGAGCAAAAAATCTCCTTTGACATCTCCCCAGCCGCTTGTGAGTTCTTAGTCGAACGCGGTTATGATCCAGTCTATGGTGCGCGTCCCCTAAAACGCTCCATTCAGCGAGAAATTGAAAACCCCATTGCTACTAAGTTATTAGAAAATACCTTTATTGCTGGTGACACCATTTACATTGATAAAGGCGAAAATGGTTTAACTTTTAGCAACAAACCACCTGTAAAAGTAATACCTGCACAGGCTGTTAAAGTCTTTGATTCATCATCTGATTCTTAACACCAAAAGCGTGTGTTAGCCTAATCAATTAAATAGTAAACAAGAGTGCTGAACAGTAAAGTTACTCAAAACTCAGCACTCAAACTCACGCCTTCTGAAAAATACCTACCCAGCCATCTTTTTTACCTAACAAGCCGAAAGATAGACGATATAGCGACACACAAATAATACCAATTCTCTAAAATCCGGCAACAGATAGAGCCTCAAGAATGTACTTTCGCCTAGCAATAGATGCAATGATAGATGTGGTTAAATTACCAATGTGAAAGTAAAGTGCAGAGCGCAACTCGTCAAGAGTTTTCGGCATTAACCAACGTAAATGACGTTTGAAATATTGCCAAACTTGTTCAATGGGATTCAATTCGGGAGAATGGGAACGTAGTCATTAGACTTATAGCGTCACGCACCAATGATCAATTATGACACTTGCGTAAGTCATGTGATTTTTTAGAGAATTTCTAAAAGTAACTGTTTAGCTGTAATACCAGCCACTTCCCAATTAAGACGAGTTAAATACTCATTAAAAGATGATATGGCTAATTGTTCATACTTATGGTATTCAGTCCAATACTGAATTACATAATTACAATAATCTTCTACGTTGGCATCGACTGAAAAAGTTTTACCATTGATATCATCTTTAATCACAGTTGGGATACCCGCTATTTTGGTTGTTAAACAAGGAACACCAAAAGCATTGGCTTCCGCCAAAACATGAGGATTAGTATCAGCTTTAGTAGGTAAAATTAGAAAATGAGAATCACCAATTAACTTACACATTTTAGATAAACCATCAGGTTGATTTTTGTTGATATACCCCAATGGTTTGACAAAACTTGGCAATGGTTCTTCAGAGATAGGCTGACATCCTATAATTGTTAACTCTGTATGTACACCTATTTCATTTAATTTTTTAGCTACTCCTAGAGCTATATCCCCACCTTTACGTTTCCAATCAACCCCAGAATAAATTAACTTACATATTTTATCTCCCCTTGATTTAACTAGTTCTGTAATCTCTACTAAGCTTTTTCCCGGCTTAATTTCTATATTTGCACCTCTGGGAATGATCCGAATTTTAGATTTCTCTATTCCATAGGTTTTAACAATAGTTTCCCTTGCCCATTCGGAAGTAACTATAAGTAGCTTGCATTTATCCAATGCAGCCTTTTCCATTTGATAAATATTATTTTTAGTCTCTTGACAAAGATTACTCAAGTGAGGAAAAAAATTAATTAATTCAGTTAAAGTTGTATCTATCCACAACACTATCGGCTGTTGACACTCTAAATAAGCAGTAGGAATTGCGCCTTCAGGAGAAATAACAATATCACTCCTAATATCACGTAATTTTTTAGCTACTTGATTACCATAACTTCGACAAACTATTGGTTCGCTCCAACTGTAATAATCTTTTTTAAATAAGTGATGATAATATAGCCATTTACTTCTAGTCAACCAAGATTGTGTTTTTTGTAGAGGGCCTAAATAATCAAGAAAAATATTTTGATTGGTTAATGTCTTGGCAATGAAATTACTAGCTCCATAGTTTCCACCATGATATTTTGTCCAACTATCAGGATTTTTAACATCATAAGTAGTCACATAAGCAATTTTCATAAATTCCTCTGAGATATTATTTTTGATTACAAATTTTCTCAAAAAATTTGAGAGTTTTTTGAGCTAAATCTGACCACTCTAATTCTTTTAAATTAGCTGAGAGCGATCGCTTTTCTTGAATAGCCCAATTTAATCCTGCTGCTAAAGTTTCTGTCGTTAAATCTCCAGAGTACAAATTCACCCACTCCACCCCAACTTGTGTCTGTAATTCTTTCATCGATCCCTTATCAGGTACTAATATAGGAGAATCAAAAGATAAAGCTAAGATGGCACTACCTGAGTTTAAAATTTCCTGAAAAGGTAAGACTACTAAATTAGCAGCTTGAAAGTATATTTGTAACTTTTCATCTGGCACAAACGAGAAATTTAATTTAATTCTGGAATCGTTAGCGGCTAAAGTTGATATCTCATCACCTAATTCTGGAGATTCGACTTTACCTGCTATCAGCAATAGCCAATCGTTAGGAGCTAAATCCAGAAATACCCGTACTAAATGAGGAATGTTTTTATAGTAGTCAATATATCCCAAAAACAAAAGTAAATTACAACCATCTGGTATATTTAAATTTAATCGAGCAGCATCCTGACTAATTTGGTTAGGATAGAACTGTCTGTAATGACCATGATTAATAACAGTGTGGGGTATTTTTCGTGAATATAAAAATTTTTTATCTGCTAATTCTTTAGCAATTTCACTATGACTAATACATCCATCTACTAGCCTAATAAATTTATCTTGAAACCAATTTGCTAGTCGAGGATGTAATAGAGAGTGGGGATAGCTATCATGAATAGTCCAAATAACTTTCGTACCCTTAACCTTAGCCCAATTGATAGCTAACAACATTGTGAATGCACGAAAAAGAGCTACAATTAAGTTAGGATGGCGCGATATAGTTTCTGTCGGCCAATGTAGATGAAAAATATCATATTTATGGCGTAATAGCTTTCCTAGAGTAAATTCCTCAACTGTTGCACCCTGTTCACAAATATGTGAATACAATAGCCAGTTATAAGGGTTTTTATACTTGGTTTTAAATGCCGGCCAGGCAATAATTTTCATTAAAAATGACCTAAATTAAGCAAAGATTATTAATTTTGCCTTTCCTAAATACTCAGAAACGCAAAGTAAACTGTCGGCTTTGGGCTAAATATTTTCCAGCTAATATAAGCGAGTAGGGAAATCCGACCAGTAATATAGTGTAAACAAACCTTGATAGGGCAAGCGATCGCCACTATTATGCCCTTAAAATTCACAGTAGGCAAATTTTATAAAACGAAGATGATGCTAGAACAAGGAACTATCAGTATTCATACTGAAAATATTTTCCCGATCATTAAGAAGTCTCTTTATTCAGATCATCAAATTTTCCTGCGAGAACTGGTATCTAACGCCGTAGACGCAATTCAAAAGCTCAAAATGGTCTCCCGTGCTGGTGAATATGCGGGAGTTGTGGACGAACCGGAAATTCAAATCGCCATTGATAAAGACAAAAAAACCGTCTCCATTAGCGATAATGGCATTGGGATGACTGCCGAGGAAGTGAAGAAATACATTAACCAGGTGGCGTTTTCCAGTGCGGAAGAATTTATTCACAAATACGAAGGGAAAGCAGACCAACCAATTATCGGTCACTTTGGTTTGGGCTTCTACTCCTCCTTTATGGTGGCGCAGAAAGTAGAAATTGATACCCTCTCCTACAAAGAAGGCGCGCAAGCAGTTCACTGGAGTTGTGATGGTTCACCAGAATTTACCCTGGATGAATCTTCCCGGACAACCATTGGTACTACGATAACTCTGACTCTGTTACCAGATGAAGAAGAATATTTAGAAGCAGCACGCATTAAAAATCTGGTCAAGACTTACTGCGACTTCATGCCAGTTCCTATCAAACTCGATGGGGAAGTATTAAATAAACAAAAAGCAGCTTGGCGGGAGTCTCCCAATAACCTGACCAAAGAAGATTATTTAGAATTTTACCGTTATTTGTATCCTTTCCAGGAAGAACCCTTACTCTGGGTGCATTTAAATACAGACTATCCCTTCATCATCAATGGGATTTTGTATTTCCCGAAAATGCGTCCCGATGTGGATGTTACCAAAGGGCAAATCAAATTATTCTGTAACCAAGTCTTCGTTAGCGATAACTGTGACGAAATTATTCCCCAGTTTCTCATGCCTATGCGGGGTGTAATTGATAGCACAGATATTCCCCTCAACGTATCCCGTAGTGCCTTACAAGGCGATCGCACCGTCCGCAAAATCGGCGATTATATAGCTAAGAAAGTCGGTGATAGACTCAAAGAACTGTACCGCGAAGACCGCGAACAATACATCAGCGCGTGGAAAGACCTCGGTACTTTCGTCAAATTCGGCGTTCTCAACGACGAGAAATTTAAAAAACAAGTCGAAGACATTATCATTTTCCGCAGCACTGCCAAATTTGAGCAATCAACAGCCTCAACACCAGTCGTAGAAGTCCAGACAGAAGAAGGCGACGTTTGGCAAGATGTCAAACCAGCTACCTCTGGTAGTCCCTACACTACCCTCAAAGAATACCTAGAACGCAACAAAGAACGCCACGAAAACCGCGTCTTCTACAGCACCGATGAAGCTACCCAAGCCACTTATATAGAACTACACAAAAACCAAGGTTTGGAAGTCCTGTTTATGGACTCCTTCATTGACACCCACTTTATTAATTTCCTGGAACGGGAATACAACGATGTTAAATTCACACGGGTAGACTCAGACTTAGACGATACCCTCCTAGCTAAAGACAAAGCTGGCGAAATCGTTGACCCCACCACCAATAAAACCAAGAGTGAAGTTATTAAAGAGTTATTTGAACAATCACTCAACAAACCCAAAGTCAACATTCGCACTGAAGCCTTAAAATCTGACGATCCCCAAGGAACACCACCAGCAATGGTGCTGTTACCTGAAATTCTGCGTCGTTTGCGGGAAATGAACGCCATGATGCAACAACAAAATGCAGAATTTCCCGAAGATCACATTTTATTGGTAAATACTGCCCATCCCCTCATCCAAAATTTAGCTAACCTCAATCAAGGTAGTATCATTCAAGATGATGGACAATCAACAACCAACCCCTTAGTAAACCTCATCTGTCAACACGTTTATGATTTAGCACTGATGTCTCAAAAAGGATTTGACGCTGAAGGAATGAAATCCTTTGTCGAACGTTCCAATGAAGTGCTGACTAAACTGACAGAACAAGCCAGCAAATAGAAGTTTGTAGTAAGGACTTTAGTCCTCCTCATGTTCAGGAATAAAGTCCTTACCAAACAGACCAGCGTATTTTTTTTGAAAAAATACTCAACATTCTGGCAACTCTCACCCCAATATTCACCCTAGAGCTTCTAAAATAGAAAGGTTGTACTCAAATCTCACTCTGGAGATACATTAACTATGTCTCGTCGTTGCGAACTGACTGGCAAAAAGGCAAACAACGCCTTTGCAGTTTCTCACTCCCACCGCCGCACCAAACGCCTTCAGCAAGCTAATCTACAAATTAAGCGTGTTTGGTGGCCTGGTGGAAACCGTTGGGTAAAACTCAAATTATCTACCAAAGCTATCAAAACCCTAGAGAAAAGGGGAATTGAAGCAATGGCAAAAGAAGCTGGTCTGAACTTAAATCATTACTAATACCAGCTTGCAAAAATTGTGAGGAGTATAAAACCTCACAAGCTCCTATTTTATTAATAACTTGGTAGTTAAATACTTTCAAAAGCACTATTCCCAAGCTCAGGTTTATGGATTGTTAAATAAAAGTATTAACTGCCAAAACGAATACTGGTCATTTACCTCGCAAACAGAAATCATCACGATACAGCCTCTCCATTACGGGGAGGTTTTCAATTTTAAAGGTACTTTATATTTAGTTGATCTGGAAATGATATGTTTTCCTGGATAGATGGGTAACATAAGCCTAATCTATTCACAATATCTTTACACACACGTCATTCCATGAAATAAACTTCTGCTAATTTAACGTAAATTTACGATGTGTATTACTGAAATTGTGAATCCTAAAACAAGTTCAGTAAAATCAGTATTTTCCGAATAAAATAGACGACTTATCCAGTGATATAACTTGAACACATCGTCAAATTTTGTGTTGCTACTGAGTTTAGTGTTGCTAACACAGGGTGATTTTTGCAGAATTATTCATTCACATTATGCCCAAAACAAAGGGCATGATCAGTCAATAGCAAAAGCATTTGTCAATTATTTGTCAAACACTTCACAGGAAAGTAGCTATGTCGCCAAAACGCCAGCTCTTCAAAACTAAAAAACGCTTTTTTAAAAAACTGAAGCTGATTAGTAAACAGTGCTTGTCTGCAATTAATAAGTCAATTGTTTGGCTATTACGCAAGTTATTTGTCACAAAGAAACAAAGAACTTCTGCAAATGCTGGTTTTGTTTTGCCGACAGTAGCCATGATAGCAATAGTCGTTGTTCTATTGACAACTGTGATTATGCTGCGGTCATTTGAACGTGCTAAAAATGCCAGTAATGTCCGTGTCAATGAAGCTGTAATCAGTGCCGCTACTCCAGCAATTGATAGAGGTAGGGCTAAATTAAATAAACTATTTCAAGATAAAAGATTACCACGCGCTACACCAACGGATCAGGCATTATACACCGTTTTGATCGACAAATTGACTGAATATACCTTTGGTGATGAAACAGCATTGAAACTTTCATATACATATAAGGATAAAGATAATAAAGACGTTACAGACACCTTAGAGACAGCCTGGCGATATCCCGTTGATACCGACAACAACGGCAAATTTGATAGCTACACTCTCTATGGAATGTACTTTAAAACTCCCCCTGTCGGTAGCGATAATAAATATAGCCGTGCCAGAAATCCTTTAGAAGCCAGAACTCCACCAATGGTAGAGGGTACGGTGGATGCAACCTGTGGTGCTAATACTAGTGCAGTTTTAGTAGGGAATACTGGTTGGATTAAACAAAATAATGAGTTAAAAAAATCCTTCTTTGTTTATACAGCTACAGTACCAATTACATCTGCACCTAGTGATGCTACTAACTATGAAAAATATCAAGGTAACAAAGGCTTTGCTTCTGTAGAATATCAGCAAGACAGAGTACAAATTCCACCCAATAACTACGCTGTTGTTTACGAAGATGATATCTCACTCACTCCTGGTTCAGCATTTAATCTTAATGGCTCAATTTTTACTAATAGCAACTTCTTAACTCGCCCAGGTAGTACTATCAGGTTATATCAAGTTAGTGCCAGAGCTTCTTGTTTCTACGAAGCTAAAAATGCCAAAATCATCATTGGTGGTAATTCAGCTGTAGATAAATTTACGTCTAGTACAAACGACAATACTTCCAACACTAGCGTTGATTTATTCAATGGGACATCGTCTAATCCAACTTCAGCATCATGGGTAAGATCAGTTAGCAACACGCCAATAAACACAGCCTATAACAATCAGGCTTATGTAAGTCGTATCAATAGATTGGTTGCTGCTCAATTACTTAACAATGCCGACACTGATCCTTCAGAAGTTAAAGACGGTATTGAAAAGAAAAAGAAAAGTTTGGGTTTATCAAGCTTCACAACCGCAGAACTCGATAGAATTCGCCGTCAACAACTAGAACTTTATTTTAGGAAGCGTACTCGTCGCGTTCCTTTTGGAGAAGTTGCATTTAACGGTACAGATACATCTCCTACACCACTGCTTCAAGGTAGCGGTGATACACTCCGTGCTAATGATGCATGGATTTATCCTACAGATCCAACAGATGGAAAAACAGTTGGTACTAACTACACTAAGTTAGAACTAAATATCACTGGAACATCCCTAGCACCCAAGGCTACAGAACTCGCAGAATTGAAGAAACAAGGTGGAAAAGAACCAGAATTAGGTGATAGAGTCCTGGTTGGTAATAATTTACCGGAACTTTGGTGGGATAAAACTAAGGCAAAATTTGTCAGTACGGGTGTTGAGGATACGCAACAAATCAGTGGTGTGAGATGGGATAATCCAACTGGTACAACAGTAGTTCGTACTCGACGTTCTTTAGTCCAGACATTAGCCGATGTGGGATCTACAGACAGAGATTCAGATTGGGAATTAGATGCAGCTAGAGTTCCAAGTGATCCTACAGACCCTGTTGGTGGTTTGCGAGTTGTGACTGGTGCCGGTATATATTTAAACCAAGGTGGCACCCCTAGTAGTTTTGTTAACACTGTCACACAAATCTGGCCAGATACAATGCCAGTGCCGCAAGCGGGACTGCCAGTACGTGAAAACGCAGATGGTACACCACAACGAGATGCCAGCAATAATCCAATAACCTTTAAAACCGTTCAGCCATATTGGATGTATTCTTACCTTGGAGACTCTACCATTGGTTCTCTCACATATACATGGCCGGAGATAGCTGACGACCCAAGCACTACAACGATAGATGAGTCTAAAACTCCATATCTGCAAATGCGAGCGACGGCAGTTTATCACTACAAGTCTGATAAATATAGCGCACAAAATCCCAAACCCATAGCTTGTGTCAGCAGTTTTTATGTCCCGACTAATCAATATCGAGCTAAAAATCAGTCAGGACTGCCTTGGAATGCCGCCACAAATGACATAAATCGCCCCCAACGAAATGCCCTATCCAATAACGGTATAGCTTATCCTCCCCCTACTAAGTCCATTACCGATTATCAGACGGTACTTACATATCAATCTCAACTCACCTATCGCGTCAGTGGACGTTCAATAGATGATGGGCTATTGGCCAGAGCGTTAGCCAAAACCGCAGACAATCGGACTTTATCAGAGCAATCTGCCATTGATGCTCAGATTTGCGCCCTGCAAATTTTAGATGGTAGTCTTAGCCCCTCAAATACCGTCATTGATCACGGTGCGATTAGAGAAGTAACTCTTTTAGACCCAAGGGAGGTTAAGGGTAATAGTGGAGCTAATGATAGTGTCACACAAACTGATAACTACAATCGTCCTGTCAGAGATAGACAACCCATAGAAATTCGTGCCACTGTCCTAGACCTTGACCTGCTCCGCAAAAAGACAATTGGCGGTACATCTCCCTCCCAAGAATATCTATTACCCAATAGCGGTCTGATCTATGCAACTCGTGATGATGCTTTACCAGATATTAGTGCAGGGACTACGGAAGCGTCAAAATTAGTCAGTCCTGTAGACTTTAGAATTGATCCTACCCGTCGTCCTAATGCCATTATGCTGATCAATGGTGACAGACTCGGACGCACAGACACTTACCGAGATGTAGAAAAAGGATTGATTTTAGCTACCAATTTGCCTGTGTATATTGAAGGTAACTTTAATCGTCATCAAGACACTACAGGCGGTGAACAGCAAGAGTTTACCGAAAAATTAGACGGGAATTGGACAACTGCTAAATTCTATAGCGATCGCAAAACACTTAACGAAAATTTTGCCTGTCGTAAGAGTGACCCCAGACTACCCAATTGTACTACTGGCGATCAATGGCGACCTGCAACAGTTTTAGCAGATGCCGTTACCTTACTGTCTGGTACCTTTAGAGAGGGATTCCGTGATGAGGGTGATTATGACTGGAGTCAAAGTCCCCTAGCTTCAGTACCAACTGGTTTCTCAAGATTTAACAACTACGTCACTGTCAATAACTGGCCTAATCAAATTCAGACACAAGGTAGTTCTTATCTCAACAACTTTGTGACACCCATTCTACTGCGGACTGTACCAGGAGCATATTTGACAGAAGTTTGTCCTGTTAAAAATGGCAAAGGAACTGTAGAAACAACGGATGCTACAGGAAAGAAAGTTACAACAGAAGTAGATGCAGCCACATTCTGTAGTAATCCTAAAAACTGGACTATTCAAACATCTTGTAGCGATAACGGTGGAGGTAGTACCTATCTCAATGACAAAATTGTAGGCAAAAATGGTGATCCCAGTAATAGCAGGATTAAAACCGGATATGTCTTTGACGATCCAGATGGCTTTGGTAAGCAAAATGGTGCTGAATGTTTTGATAACGATGCACCTCGCAGAATATCCTTACTCAGAGATGCAAGTACAGGAAACATAGTCTCGCCACTTCAAGTTTTAGGTGTTAATAAAAGTGGAAAAGTCGCAGTATTCAACTTTGGCAATCCTGGTTCTGATCTGCTGACTCCACCCAACGGTGCAACTATGCCGTGGTTAAGGGCAACTGTTAGTGGTGACAAAGTCACGGCACTTACCCCAGTCCTGCAAATTGAGCAACCTTTTGCCACACCTTCAAATCCAGATAATACCGACAGGATTGGTGGTGCAAGCACTTCTAGACAAGATACAAACAAATGGCTACAACCAGCAGGTGCTGACACTACCTTCAACTTAATTGTTGCCGCAGGGGATAGCCCAGCCCGTCCTACGGAAGATAATGGTGGTCTACACAACTTCGTCCGCTTCATGGAAAACTGGCAACCGCCTACTAGCATTACCCGACAAGCCATAATTAGCGGTTCTTTCATGCAAGTTAAAAAGAGTGCCTACGCCACAGGCCCATATAACGGAGCATTAGCAGGCTCTGGTACTACCTACGGCATTGACATTGACGGTGGTAGAGGTACAGGCTTTCTTCCTCCTGGAAGACAGTGGGGTTATGATGTCGCACTGCTTTCTCAAGCACCCGACTTATTTGCCCAAAAACTGGTACTAACACCACCTGAACTACCAGATGAATACTTCCGCGAAGTAAGTCGAGATGACAAATGGATACAGACACTTTTATGCGCTAAAGATGCTTCTGACAGTACGAAATTTGCCATCGACCAAGATCAACGTCCTAATAGCTGCAAATCCTAAAACTGAGAAGTTGGTGAGTAGTCATGATTAAACGCAACTCAAAACAAACACCTTCATCTAGCAGTGATTCTGGTTTTACGATTATTGAATCAATTTTAGGTCTGCTTGTAGCGGCCATTCTATTGGCCGCCATATCACCCATCCTTGTGATCTCGACAGCCACCCGTGTCCAATCTCGCCGCATAGAAAAAGCAACTCAAGTTGCTAACACATTCATTGATGGTGTGAGAACTGGTTCAATTAAAGCCCCAAGTGAATATAGTAGTGACAACAAAATTGAATTAGACGCAGCTACCAAAGATGCGCCCAGAACATTATCACAGAGTCTCATTACCCTCACGACCATGCCAGTGCCGACTACAAGCACAAAGACAAATTTATATCTTTTTAGAAAAGACGGCAGTATTTGTCATGTGAGCGAAACAGGCTGTACGACAGACTCCAACAACGCTTTTGAAGAATATTACATTCAAGCACGTCAAATCATGGTCAAAAGTAGTGGCTCTAGTGATGGTTATCGTCTAGCAATGCGGGTTTATCGTACAGATGTTGATTTTGATAAACCACTGCTCGCTAGCGAAAGTCCTAATAAAAGAAGCGTATCACCTGTAACTGGAGGCTTAGGTAACAAACAAGCACCGTTAGTAGAAAGAACAGCAGATATTGGCAATATTAGCACTTCATTTCAGGCTTTATGTCAGCGTCTTGGTATAGCACCTGACAAGGATGGAAAGGCTCAAAACTGTCAATAATTAGCTCAGACATTTTGTTTGTAGTGGGGAATTTATTCCTTCTAAAAATTATTTTGAGGACTAAAGTCCTTACTACAAACTTTTTTATTGAATGAGATTGCAAAAACTAAATATTTATACACGGTGCATACATGAGTAAAAGGAGAACTCCATAATGATTAAGACATTGCACTTTATACTCAAGAGCCACTTCAAAAAATCTCAGGACATTCAGCAAAATGGCGGTTTTACTCTCATTGAATTGTTAGTAGCTTTGTTAATTTCATTTTTAATCATCACACCATTACTAGGGTTCATGATTAGTGTCATGAATACAGACCGACAGGAACAAGCTAAAACCAATTCTGAAGAAGAAATCCAAACAGCACTCAATTACATTTCCCGTGATTTACAACAAGCAGTATATATATATGATGCTGCGGGTGTTAGTGCAATCAGCTCCCAATTACGCTACCCAAGCGATACTACAACTAGATTTCCTTTACTAGTTTTTTGGAAACGAGAATTAGTTAGTGAAGTCATAGCAGCAGCTGATAACTCAAAAGATGATACTTTTGTTTATTCATTAGTTGTTTATTATCTAATTAAAGATAGTAATGCTACTTGGTCAAAAGCTGCTCGTATTGCTAGATGGCAAATCAGAGATGGTGTACAAGCCATAAGTGGTGGTGTGAGTTGTACAGGATATACTGCCAAGTATGTCAATGCAGATAACTGTCCCAGTCCAGGTTTTGCTCCTTTTCAAGATCAATTTGATGAGGCTGATAGTTTAGAGCAAGGAATGAACAAATGGAAAAAATCATCTAGCTCTTATACTGCTGATGCTACGGTGTTGATTGACTATATTGATCAAAGCACTGCATCACCCCGGCCAAATGCAACTTGTCCTCCTGACTCCACTTCACCTGCAATTACATGGTCAAGAATAGCAGATACAAGAACAACTAGTATGACTGGGTTTTATGTATGTGTAGATAAAACCAATACAACAGCACAAGTATTTATTCGAGGAAATGCAGTAGCCCGCATCGAAAATAACACAGATAAAATCAACTATATTGACAGTCGAAAAACTTATTTCCCTACACTATCTGTTAGGGTTGAAGGACGGGGATACTTATTCAGGTAATTACCGTAAATTGGAGAAATAAGCAATGTTTAATAATTACATAATAAGAAAAAAAAATATCAGTTTATTACCGCTTTATAGCAGGAATAAAAAGAGCAAATTAGATGGTTTTGCATCTAGATATGAGCAACAGGATGCTGGATTTAGTTTGATAGAAGTAGTGGTAGTAGTCCTAATGATGGGGATTCTAGCCGCTATAATAGCTCCTAGCTGGTTGGGGTTTGTAAACCGTCAGCAATTAAATAAAGCTAATGATGCTGTTTTAGTAGCTCTACAGCAAGCAAGTCGAGAAGCGAAAAGAACAAAAACTAGCTACAGTTTCACTTTTAAAGTAGAAAATAAAATTGCCAAGATAGCTGTTCATCCATCTGACTCTATTCCTGCTAATAATAGTCCTTTATGGCAAACATTAGGCAGTGATGCAGGGATTACTTCAGGACAAGTCACTCTCTTAACAAATTTGACTGGGACAAATAAAACCGATGACAATGGAAAATTGAATAAACTGTACAACTATTTAGCAACACAACAAAGTATTAGATTTGATTACCTGGGGAGTTTACCAAATGCTTATTTTGGGAAAGAAGATACTACAACTAAGGATACCCCAGGTCTAAAAATTGCGGTTGTCAAACAAAATTCGGGTACTTCTGCATCAGATTCGGATATGAAGCGATGTGTGATTATCGAAACTCTTTTGGGTGGAATTTTGTTAGAAAAAGATAGTAAATGTAACTAATTTGAAATCTCACTAGTTTTTGAAAAAAGCAACTTAGAGTTATGAAAGATTTTTTAGATTTTACAGTAGCCATTCCTACTTATAACGGTGAACATCGTTTGCCTGAACTACTAGAAAGACTACGAAATCAAATTAACACTGAAAATTTATCCTGGGAAATCATTGTTGTAGATAATAACAGTACCGATAATACATCTAAAGTTGTTCAAGCTTATCAAGAGAACTGGCACTGTTCTTATCCCTTAAAGTATATCTTTGAAGATAAACAGGGAGCAGCATATGCACGCAAACGTGCAGTTATAGAAGCTAGAGGCCAATTAATCGGTTTTCTAGACGATGATAATTACCCGATACCTACTTGGGTATCAGCTGCTTATGCTTTTGCTCAACAACATCCTCAAGCGGGTGCTTATGGTAGTCAAATTCATCCCGACTGGGAGGTTGAACCACCAGAAAATTTTGAAAGAATAGCTCCATTTTTAGCAATTACAGAACGGGGAAATTTACCTCTAAGATACGAAGCTGATAAGAAGTTGTTACCACCTTCTGCTGGGCTAGTCGTGCGTCGTCAAGTTTGGTTGGATAGTGTACCTGAACAACCTATATTAACAGGCAGAGTAGTAGGTAATATGCTCACTGGTGAAGACCTAGAGATGTTGTGTTATATCCAAAAATCTGGTTGGGAAATATGGTACAACCCAGAAATGGAAATTTATCATAAAATTCCTGGTGTTCGGTTGACAGAAGAATATTTAATACCGTTTTTTCGTGGTGTTGGACTAAGCCGTCATGTAACTCGGATGCTGAATGTAAATTCTACAAATAAGCCAATTATATTTTTAGCGTATATGCTCAATGACTTGCGAAAAATAATTTTTCATCTGATTAAATATGGTTATAATTTGTCAAAAAATTTAGTGATTAATTGTGAGAGACAACTAATTTTAAGTAGTATGATAAGTCCTTTCTATCTATGGAAAAATGGTTATTTCAAACGCAATCATTAATTGATGTAGTAAATATATATAGGACTGAGTGCAATGGTAATGCAAAAAAATCATTGTTTGACAGTGATGATTGTTACTGATGTCTGTTTATTCATCCATGCAAAGAGGATGTTAAAGCAATTATTTAAGAGATAGAGTATTATGCAAGTTAAGTAATTTCTTGCATATTCTGGATTCATTATATATAAAGGTTTGAGTTGTTTAAAATTTTTGAACACATAAAAAACAAATATATAAAATTCAAAATTCCTAATGAAATCCATATTTAACTTATATATTTACTGCCAGATAATCAAGTCTCATCATCATAAATCCATTCGTGGGTTTACTTTAGTAGAAACATTAACTATTTTTGTGATGATTGGGATACTCTCTGCAATAGCAATACCTAGTTGGCTTTCTTTCGTCAGGATTCGCTATTTGAATACGGCTCAAGATGATATTTATCAAGCAATGCGCCAAGCTCAAAGCCAAGCAAAAAAGGAAAAATCAACTTGGCAGGCTAGTTTTCGAGAACAAAGTGGTAGTGGTAGAGTCGAATGGGCTGTTCATCCTGCTACAGTTAGCCCAGCAAATGCTGTCTGGAATAGCTTAGAGCCTGATGTGCGTTTAGATGAAGAAACAACTTTGCAAATTGTCGATGGTGTGAGGCAAATTCAATTTGATTATTTGGGAAGTGTCAGAAAACCACCTTTAGGGAAGATAACCTTATCTAGTAAGTACGGTGGTAAAGCCAAGCGTTGTGTCATTGTCTCGACTATTTTAGGTGCAATCCGAAAAGAAAAAGAAAAAAGAACAGCTAACAGTAGTGATGACTACTGCTATTAAAATGGCTGTGATTACAATTTAGGTGTTATGTGCCGACACTACTACGACAAATCTCCCCACAGCACTTAATTATCTTTACTCGCTATCCAGAAGCGGGGAAGACGAAAACTCGATTGATACCAGTTTTGGGTAGTGTTGGTGCTGCTGACTTGCAACGGCAAATGACTGAATACACGATATCTCAGGCAAGAAACTTGCAAAACGACATATCTATAGAAGTACGCTTTGCGGGTGGTAACTTGCAACTGATGCAAGATTGGTTGGGGTCTGACTTATTATACCAAGCTCAAGGAGAAGGAGATTTGGGAATCAGGATGGGGCGATCGCTATCTGAGGCCTTTGAGAATCATGCCACACAAGTAGCGATCATTGGCACTGACTGTCCAGAAGCTAAGACTCATATTCTCGCTCAAGCCTCTGCAAATCTGCAAACTTTCGATTTAGTGTTAGGGCCAGCCATTGACGGCGGCTATTACTTGATTGGTTTACGTCGCTTCATCCCAGAATTATTCATGAACATTAATTGGGGAACTGACCAAGTTTTACAACAAACCATAGATATTGCTAAAAAACTTAACGTCTCGTATATTTACTTACCCACCTTATCTGATATTGACCGTCCAGAAGACTTACAGATATGGGAAAAAGTTCTCAAAACAGAAAGCAAAGATGATTACACGAAACAGAGATCAATAATAGACAAGGCATCATTTGACTAAATTAGCCTTACTGAATTAAATGTATTTTTTTATACTTTTATTGCGGGGAAATCTGATAGCGACACCCTAGATAACTAGTGTTAGTGTAGTGTAGTTTGAAACAAAATCACGTATATATTCTTCTTTATGTGTGCGAGCAATTCACATGACTAACAGCATTATGGGAACAATACTCAAGTAACTTTAAATAGGATTATCATTTTGACTTGAACGAAAATTTGCAAAACTATGGTTAATCGTTTTACTTCTGCGAATGCTGCCATCACCTTAAAAGTGGTGGGGATAATTTTAATTGCGTCCTTTTTGCTTGACTTTTTGGTACTGTTGTTTCCTTTCCAGCCTACGGATCGGATATGGCAAATTAATATCGCAACAGCAATAGTTGATCGGGGTATTGTCCCCTTAGTGGGTGTGGGTGCTTTGTTTACTGGTCAATGGATGCAAGAAGCTAGTGATAGCCCCCAAGGTTTTGACTTGAGATTTCCGGTTTTAGTGCTGTGTAGCATCTTAGGCTTGATGTTTTTACTGATTTTTCCCTTACACCTGAATAATGTGCGTCAAGCCAGCACACAAACGGTAAATCAAATTAACCAAGATGCAGCACAAGCAGAAAACCAGGTGAACAATCAGTTATCCCAATTTCAAGCACAATTGAACAATGAGCAAGGTAAAGCTCAGTTAGAGCAGTTACGCGCTCAAGCTAAAGCTCAGTTTACGGAATTGTTGAATAACGAGCAAAGATATCAAGAAGCACTCAAGAGTCCACAAGTCCCAGCTGCACAAAAAGAACTGCTCAAGAAGTTTAAAGAGAATCCCCAAGAACTGGATAAGTTTATCGCCCAGCAAACAGATCCTAAAGGATTGGCTGATCAAAGATTGATTCAAATTCGTCAACGTAGGGATGATGCGTCTAAACAAGCAAAAGACAACGCTTGGAAATCAGGACTGCGGATTGGGATGAGTAGTTTACTTTTGGCAATTGGTTACATCATCATTGGTTGGACTGGTTTAAGAGGTATGGGTACTTTGCAAGGTGGTAAACCTAAAGGTAAAGTCCCAGCCCGTTAACTTTTTATTTACCCAGGCAGTATAAGATATCAAACTTGTAGAGTTTATACTGCCTTTCTTGACTATTCATCTGATAATCAAAATATACTTGAAATATTAGCAAAATTACTATAATTCTGAACAATGTTTTCTATCTACATATTGACATATAACGAAGAATTAGATATTGCTGCTTGTATTGAGTCGGCAATGCTTTCAGATGACATTATTGTTGTCGATTCATGCAGTAGCGATCGCACCGTCGAAATCGCTAGTCGCTATCCTGTACGCGTTGTACAGCACGCCTTTGAGAGTCACGGCAGACAACGCACTTGGATGTTAGAATCTATACCGCCTAAACATGAGTGGGTGTACATTCTCGAAGCTGATGAACGAATGACACCAGAACTATTTGCTGAATGTGAACAAGCAAAGGAAAATCCAGATTATATAGGTTATTACGTTGCTGAACGGGTGATTTTCTTAAACCAATGGATTCGCCGCAGCACCCAGTATCCCCGCTATCAAATGCGTCTTTTCCGTCATGGGAAAGTTTGGTTTACAGACTATGGTCATACGGAACGAGAAGTGTGTGAAGGCGCAACCAGTTTTTTAAAGGAAACCTATCCCCACTACACTTGTAGCAAAGGTTTGAGCCGTTGGATTGAAAAACATAACCGTTATTCTACGGATGAAGCCAGAGAAACTTTGTATCAATTAGAGAACGGAAAAGTAGATTGGCGAGATTTGTTTTTTGGTAAGTCCGAAGTAGAAAGACGACGAGCCTTGAAAGACTTATCTTTGCGCCTACCTGCTAGGCCATTCCTGCGCTTTTTGTATATGTACTTTCTGTTGGGTGGGTGCTTAGATGGACGAGCTGGGTTAGCTTGGTGTACCTTACAGGCTTTTTACGAATATCTCATTTTGCTGAAGGCGTGGGAGATGAAACATATCCCTACACCTAGTCTCGAAGCCTCATTACCTCAACCGAGTCAACTAGAAGTTAGTTGCACAGCCTCCGAAACTGCCAAATAATTAAGAGATTGAAAATTTTAAAATTTGGATGTGGGATTTGGGATTGATACCCAATTTAAAATTTAAATGCCAGCATCTACGTATTGAATTGCCCAATCACCAACGCCCTACGCCCAATGACCCTAATCTGTTAAAATTTTTAACATCACATTCTCAGAAAAATTACCTCTAACTTGTTGCCAATAGCCAGGAAGAACTGCGTTAATTACTGTCAATCAATGATTTTTCTAGGTTAGCAGCTTTTAAATAAGCGCGGTAGGATATTTAATATCTCCGATATTTGCAACAATCATTTACACGTAATATAAAGAAAAGTAACAACTTCCACAATCAATTAACTTTGATCTGAGTTGGAATTTGCCTGTATGTACCTTTAACTGGGAGATATGATATTTCCCTGTTAGTCTTACATACAGCCACAACTTCAACTTATACCAATTCTCCAAAATTAGGCAATATGATGCAAAGCTTGAAACCCAGATGGTATCTGACTTTCTGAATTGCGTAAAGCCTGCGGCATAGCTGCGCTTAGAGCGTAGCGGGGCGTTAGCCCATTGCGTTAGCGTAGCGGGACGCTAGTCCATTGCGTTAGCGTAGCGGGACGTTAGTCCATTGCGAATTGCGAATTGCGAATTGCGAATTGCGAATTGGTATTAACTGTTTGTCGTTATAGATATTAGCTTGCTGTCAAAAATACTACAAGTTAGTTCTTAATCACTAGACAAATCTTCTGGCATGAATACGAATAAAGAAATTTCCACTATTCTAAATAAGGAGAATAGGGGCTTGGGAATTGATCGCTTAAAGCAGGACTTGAAGAATGACTTAATAGCTGGGTTGTTGGTGGTAATTCCGCTAGCAACGACTATTTGGTTGACAATTACTATTGCTAACTGGGTAATAGACTTTCTCACTCAAGTTCCTAAACAACTTAATCCCTTTGATGGATTACACCCGATTTTAGTTAATGTCCTCAATTTGGCGGTGGGTCTAGCTGTACCCTTACTCAGTATCCTACTGATTGGGTTGATGGCGCGTAATATTGCGGGACGCTGGTTATTAGATTTTGGAGAGCGATTATTACAGGCCATTCCTTTAGCTGGACAAGTATACAAAACCTTGAAACAGCTTTTGGAAACACTGATTAAAGATTCCAACAATAAGTTTCGGCGGGTGATTTTAGTAGAATACCCCCGTAAAGGAATGTGGGCGATCGCATTTGTCACAGGCGTAATTGGGAGCGAAATTCAAGCCCAGATGTCTCGCCCTATGTTGAGTATTTTCATCCCCACAACTCCCAACCCGACTACAGGATGGTACGCCGTAGTTCCAGAAGATGAAGTAATCAACCTTTCTATGTCAGTGGAAGACGCGTTTAAAATCATCGTCTCTGGTGGGATTGTTTCCCCTAATACATCCCTACCCCCTCTAGTCATTACCAAAGAACATAAAGCGGAAAAACCTAACAACGATATCCAAAGACCAATCATCCCCGTTGAAGAAAGCTAAAAAAAATCCGGTAAATTTGTAGCCAAACAGAATATTATGGTTGTCTGGCTCAATCGAATTTTGATAGATTTGTCACTCCCAAATTAAATTAGTACGGAAACACTGAAATTCTTATGCAAGATCGTAAACCTCAACAAATAGCCCGTGAGCTGGCACTTTTAAGCTTGAGCCAGTTACCTGTCAATCCTAAAAAATTGACAGAAGAACACCTGCCTAAACTAGTGTTAGCAACAGTACGCACCTTGAGAGCAGAAGTACAAGACACTTTAGATAATGCCTCTGGGGAATTACAACGTAGTCACGATCGCCTGTTAACTAGTGAAACTCGTGCCTCAGACCTGAATACGGCTAGAACCATGCTCAAAGAAGCAATAGAATATACCCAAACTGCCATTAATCAGTTAGGTGCAGCACTAGAGTTTCCTGAATTGATTCAACTGGCTAATCAGGATCGGGAAGTCGGTAAATACGCCATCAAACTTGTCCAAACCGTCAGCGAACACCGGACGGTAATTGATGAGCAAATTTCTCTAGCTTTGGTAGATTGGCAAGTGGCCCGTTTAGCTCAAATTGATCGCGATATCCTGCGGATTGCTGTAGCAGAAATGCGCTTCCTCAATCTTCCAGATCGAGTGGCTATTAACGAAGCGGTAGAATTAGCAAAACGATATAGCGGCGATGAAGGACACCGATTTATCAATGGTGTTCTGCGTCGAGTCACAGAGCAGAAACAAACAGCTTAGAAAGGCAAAAGGCAAAAGTAAAAAGGCAAAAGGCAAAGGGCAAAAGGTGAAAGTAAAATCATCTCGTTTGGGATGATGGTTTGATTTATGCCTTCCTTTGTGGGAAGAAAAACTTAACCTGATCATCATGATGAGTGGTAAGTTGTGAGTTGGTATTGAGGAACAGCAACAGGTGCGGATAACCCGGAGGTTTTCACACCAAACCTGAGTAAAAAGTTAAATTAAACTCATAGCTTATAACTCATAAATGGTATAGCTCATACCTCACAGAACAACTAACACCGCTAGCTGCAATGGTTTTTAATTGGTTCAATCGTCAAGAAAAAGATTCCCCATCTCCACAACCAGGAGATACACCAGCAACCCCAGAACCCCAACCAGAGTCAGCCGCAACGTCATCAACAACAGCCGACGCTGCACCAGACTCAACGGCCGACTTGTTGGCGTTTGCTAAAGCCGCTTATAAAAATATTCAAGAAAAGCAAAAGCCTCAAACAGAATCAGCCGATGTTTCTACAGATGCTCCCCCATCTGAAACAGAAACGCCCACAGCTACAACGGAAGTTACAGAAAATCCCCCAGAAGTTGCTGCATCTACTGAAGAGTCAGCAGAATTAATTGAGGCTACAACAAAATTAGTAGAAGCAGTTACAACCAGCGAAAGTTCTGTTGAGTCGGAAATTGCTCAAGAAGAAGTACCCGCAGCTCCTTTATCTTTTTTAGAGAGAGCCGCAGCAGAAAGGGAAGCCAAGCAAGAAAGACTAATTGCCAATGCCATTGAAATACCACAACCGGAAGTAGTTCCACCAGCTGCAACTACATCTGAAAGCTTAGAAACAATTCCCGGACTGGATTTCGATGAAGGATTTGTTTGGTCAGCAGAAGTATTAGCCTCACAGGGTAGACGAGCAGAAGATATATCGATTGAAGAAATTACTTGGCTCAAAAAGCTACGGGAAGGATTAGACAAAACCCGTCGCAATATCCTGAATCAACTCAAGGCGATTGTGGGACAAGGGCCACTCAATCAAGCGGCGGTGGCAGAAATTGAGGCTTTATTACTGCAAGCTGATGTAGGTGTAGAGGCGACTGACCATATTATTAATGCACTCCAGAAGAAACTACGAGAAGAAGTTACACCACCAGAAGCCGCGATCGCCTACTTAAAAGAAATTCTGCGGGAGATGCTAGAAGCTCCCCTCAAAACCACCCATAAAGCCAGTTTTGCCCCTGAGAAAGATACCCTGAATATTTGGTTAATTACTGGAGTAAATGGTGCGGGTAAAACCACCACCATTGGTAAACTCTCTCACCTCGCGCAAAAATCTGGTTATCGCTGCTTGATTGGTGCAGCAGATACCTTCCGGGCGGCGGCGGTAGAACAGGTAAAAGTTTGGGGTCAAAGGAGTGGTGTCGAAGTTATCGCTAACCCTGGTAAAAATACAGACCCAGCAGCAGTGGTATTTGATGCGATCGCCGCAGCCCAATCACGTAACACAGAATTACTCTTGGTTGATACCGCCGGCAGACTGCAAAATAAGAAAAACTTAATGGACGAACTCAGCAAAATTCGGCGGATTATCGACAAAAAAGCCCCTGATGCCAAAATTGAGTCCCTTTTAGTTTTAGATGCTACTCTCGGTCAAAATGGACTACGACAAGCGGAAGTTTTTTCTCAAGCTGCTCAACTCAGTGGTGTAGTTTTAACCAAACTTGATGGAACTGCTAAGGGCGGTGTAGCTCTAGCGGTAGTACAACAGCTAGGTCTACCCATCCGCTTTATTGGAGCAGGTGAAGGAATCGAGGATCTACGTCCTTTTTCCAGTTATGAATTTGTTGAAGCCTTATTAAGTGGCTAGGGAAACTGATACACATAGTTAGGGGAATAGGATTTTGTAGGTGTAGGTATTATTCCAGTGATGAGTAATGAATGTAAAAGCAACTAAATCATCATAGCTTCATCAAAACCTACACCCTTAACCTGCTTTTTTGTGGCAAGAACGAAAAAAATAAAAGTAACAATTACTACAAAATAGCTGAAATTATTGTCTTGTGATGATGCCTGATTTTCAGTAGTCAAAACATAGAAATTAGTATTAGCCATGTGAACCCACAACAGCCTCATGACTAGTGAACTTTACACCCAATATTCTTCCAAGAAAAATTAGTGATTGCCAAAATTATGTTGACACAAAACAATTTTGTCCTCATCATCTATTATGCTTGTGGTTAATTTGCCAACTTGCGGGTACAATCCTCTAAAAATACGCTTTTTGCAATTTATGTGTTATCAAAATGTATAGTTTTTGTTGTGGCAGATCAAAACCCAACAGCATAAGTTCAGAATAACTGTTTCTGAAGATGTATGATTTGCTAATTAAGATATAAAAAATCAACTTTTGCCTTACCAGTAAAAATCATGGTCGGTCTTTATGTAACAATCTTTGCAGAAACATACATTTATTAACATTCCGACTTGAGATATAAATTTTATAACTTAATGTAATACTTGTATGGAGTTATGTCTTACGTCTTTCTACTCTTGCTAAAGGACAAATCTTGACCCAATATGGTTTAGCAATGTCAACGCCAAATTTTAAAAGTCAACTCCAGTCTATTTTTCCAGTGCAATATTAACTGTAACTGTGTCTCAACTGCCGTCTCAACCTACTGAAAGTAATAATAGTGCTACAACAAGTGAGGTCACGCCAGTAGTAGCACTCAAAGAACTCGTGTCCAGGTTGCACCGGGAACAAAATAAAATTCAAGATTTGCTGAGTTCCTTGGGTTTTGCCCTGAGAAGTTTCAATAACTTGAATCAGTTTTTAGAACTGATTCCATTAATGGCAACACGAGTCACAGACGCTGATGGAAGTGCGTTATTTCTTTACAAACCCAATGGGCAAATTAGGCTAGAGCAGCTGCATTGGCAAGATAGTCGCCAGCGTAAGAATATTCGCAAAGCTTTAGAAACAGCTAGTAGCCAAGTTACACTTGCAGCCAATAGCGCGCCCTTAGCTACGGCTACAGGCATATTAGACGCGCAAATGCACCATCACTTAGGGCCGGGTGTACAAATTTTTGGTACAGCGATTTTAGTCAAGCACACAGAAAGGGGATGGCTATATGTACTCAGTCGTGATCCTGAGTATAGCTGGACAGAAACTAGACAAAAATTAGTGCGTTTAGTGGCAGATCAAACAGCCGTAGCCATTGAAAACGACGAATTAGCAGTAGAATTGAGGAAAAAAGAACGTTTAGATCAAGAATTAGAAATTGGTGCGGAGATTCAAAGGCGACTTTTACCGCGTCAATGTCCTGCTATTCCTGGTGCAATTTTAGCCGCACGCTGTAGACCGGCTAATCGCGTCGGTGGAGATTATTACGATTTTATTCCTACTAGTCAGAGTCAGATTTATCCTCATATCACTAACGGTAGTCAAAATAATGGCCGTTGGGGTTTGGTGATTGGGGATGTTATGGGTAAGGGTGTCCCTGCGGGTTTAATTATGACGATGATGCGGGGAATGTTACGAGGAGAAGTTTTGCATGGTAATTCCCCTGGTAGCGTTCTGCAAAACTTAAACCGTGTAATGTATGCGGATTTGGAAAATTCTCATCGGTTTGTGACTCTGTTTTACTCAGAATATAATCCCCAAAATCGGGTTTTGTCGTACAGTAATGCTGCACATAATCCGCCTTTGTGGTGGCACGCAGCCACGAAAACTATTACACGGCTAGATACCTTGGGAATGTTAATTGGCTTAGATGCTCATAGCCAGTATGAAGATGCCCATGCACAATTAGAACCTGGGGACACAGTTGTTTATTATACAGATGGTTTAACCGATGCGGCGGCAGCGAGTGGCGATCGCTTCGATGAAGAAAATTTTGTAACTGCCTTTCAAGTAGCTTGTCGATACTGTAACAGTCCCCAAGAAATTGTTGATTACTTATTTGATCAGGTACAGCAATTTATCGGCCCTGATCGACAAAACAACGATGATATGACGCTAGTTGTTTTGCAGATTCAATAGTAAGTCATTAGTCAATAGTCATTAGTCAATAGTCATTAGTCAAGAGGGAATGGGGAATTAAGGAATAGGGTGTTGATACTCAATGCCCAATGCCCAAAATCCTTTAATTTTGAATTTTGTAGGCGCAAGCCTTCCCGTAAGGGTATTTTGAATTTTGAATTGATTAGCCCAATGCCCATATCGACACACTTGATGGGACAATAATAATGAGAAATTATGCCTGTTTATGTTGCTTCCAGCCGAAAGGAAACTGTAAAAATGTGGAAAAGACTTGTATTTATTTTGCTATTGGTGTTAAGTTTCAGTCTAAGTAATCCTGATGTAGCCTCTGCTGCGGGATTCAAAAGCTTTGTCGATACAACCGATGGCTATGAGTTTTCATACCCCAATGGCTGGTTGCAGGTAAAAGTTGCGAATGGCCCTGATGTTGTATTTCACGATTTAATCGAGGTATCGGAAAATGTCTCTGTGGTGATTAGTCCTGTCCCAGAGAACAAGACTTTACAACAATTAGGAACACCAACAGAAGTAGGCTATAAGCTAGGTAAAGCCGCTTTAGCTCCTGCTGATTCTGGTAGAACAGCCGAGTTAGTCAATGCTTTAGAAAAAGAAAGTGATGGTAAAGAATATTACATTTTGGAGTATTTAGTAACTCTGCCCAATAAACAAAAACGTCACAATATCGCCAGTGTAGCAGTGAACCGAGGTAAACTTTTTACCTTTAATGCTTCTATTCCTGAAAAGCGGTGGCAAAAAGTTAAACAGTCTATGGAAGAGGTTGTAAATTCTTTTTCAGTGTACTAGATAGAGATTGGATATGGAGTATGGGGCATTGGGCTAATCAATTCAAAATTCAAAATACCCTTACGGGAAGGCTTGCGCCTACAAAATTCAAAATTGAAGAATTTTGGGCATTGGGCATTGAGTATCAACATTCATCTGTTCCCTATTCCCTGTTCCCCGTTCCCTGTTCCCTGTTCCCTCTTGACTATTGACTATGATTACACTTCCCCAATTTGTGCTAGCTTCGGCTTCTCCGGCGAGACGGCGTTTGCTACAGAGTGTTGGTATTGAACCTATAGTTAGTCCTAGTGATTTTGATGAGTCACAAGTTCAACTGAGTGAACCTGCTCAATTAGTAAAGGTTTTGGCTCAAAGCAAGGCGGAAACTGTAGCACCACAGTTTACATCAGCTTTAATTATGGGTTGTGATTCCGTCTTAGCGATAGATGGTAAGATTCACGGTAAGCCAGCAAATGTAGAGGAAGCGATCGCACGCTGGCAATTAATGCGGGGTAGCTTTGGTGATTTGTATACAGGTCATGTTCTAATTGACCAGGAGCAACAGCGTACTGTAGTAAAATGTCAAGTCACAAGGGTTTATTTTGCCCAAATTAGCGATCGCGCCATTCAAGCTTATGTCGCTACAGGTGAACCACTCAAATGTGCTGGTGCATTCGCCTTAGAAGGTTTTGGTAGTCTATTCGTCGAAAAAATCGCAGGTTGTCACAGCAATGTCATCGGACTAAGTTTACCTCTATTGCGACAAATGTTAGAGGAACTTGGTTATGAAGTAACTGATTATTGGTTGGGGAAATAGGGATTAGGGATTAGGGATTGGGTACTGGGTATAGGGAAGAAACCGAGAAACATCCCATGCCCCATGCCCTATGCCCTATGCCCTAATCTCAGTATGCCCCATTATTTTTGGGCATAATGACTACATCAATGGTTTTGAGGATAATCCATAAATCCAGCCACAGGGTTCTAGCTTTGACATAATGCAGGTCTATTTGTACTCTGCGGGGGTAGGGAATGTCATTGCGCCCAGAGACTTGCCATAATCCGGTAATTCCTGGTCTGATAGTTAAAACCTGATCAATGTGAATTCCGTATTTCGGTAGTTCTTCTGCAACTAGAGGACGCGGGCCGACAACACTCATATCCCCTTTTAAAACGTTCCAGAACTGAGGAAATTCATCTAGGCTAGTAATTCGCAAAAAACGACCGATTCTAGTAATTCTAGGGTCTTTTTTCAGCTTAAAACTGCTTTCAAATTCTTGCCGCAACTGGGGGGATGTTTCCATCATTTGGACGAGAACTTCGTCTGCATTCCGAACCATTGTACGGAACTTAATACAATTGAATGGCTGATAATTTTTTCCTATTCTTTCCTGGACGTAAAAAATCGGGCCTTCCGAGCTTAAAGCAATCAATAAGGCCAAAATTAAGTAGACAGGAGAAAACAGAATCAAAACTAACAAAGAAAACACAATGTCGAACAGTCTTTTGAAAAACTCTCCGTTTAAACTGAGAAAAGACAAACCTTGAGGTTTTCGTCTAGGTGTCTTTGTTTTTTGACCTCGCTTGATTACAGAACGCGTAGACGAGCTAGCATCTGTTTTTAAGCGTCGCTTACCGGAGAGGAGTGAGCTCTGGGCAGTCATCATACTCCTTAATAATCCACACCACACATAGTCCCAATCTTAAAGCTAAAAGGAGGTGCTTCTGGGGTAAAATCGCCAAAAGCACAAAAAACAATTACAAAAAATTCTGGCTGTCACGTTCCAGAATGCCTTTTTTATGATGGTTATTTAAAAAATCTAGGTAACGTTGAGTAAAAACTTGGGGTGAAAACTGAGCAGCGTGCGATCGCATATACTCAGGACTAAGAGCATCTTGATAAATTTCAAATTTCTCTACTGTCTCCACTAATGCCTCTACTGTTTGGCGCGGAAATAATATCCCCGTACCATTATCTTTAAAGGATCGCACATCTTTCACTGTTTCTAAAGCACCTCCTGCACCATAAGCAATCACGGGAGTACCACAAGCCTGCGCCTCTACTAAAGCAATACCAAAATCTTCACAGGCAGCATACACAAATGCCTTAGCCCTAGCCATATATTTTTTTACCACTTCATCAGGTTGCCACCCCAGGATTTTGATATTAGAGTTTGCTAGCTTGTGAATTTGTTTCATTTCTGAACCTGTACCAATGATTACCAATGGACGCTGCAATTGATTGAACGCTTGAACAATTAGAGATACTTGCTTATAGCTGACTAACCGGGAAACAGTGAGATAAAAATCCTCTTTTTGAGGTAAAAAAGGAAATTGCTCCACATTGACTGGGGGATAGATGACTGTAGCTTCTCGTCGATAGCAACGCCAAATCCTCCGAGCTGTATGGTGAGAGTTAGCAATAAAAGAGTCAACTCGGTTTGCACTTAGGACATCCCATTGACGTAGTTGATGAAGCAAGTAGCGAGTCATCCACCCAGCTACACCACGCCCCAACTTACTGTGGTGTAGATAATCAAAAGTTAAGTCCCAAGCATAGCGCATAGGGCTATGGCAATAGCAAATATGCACCTGGTCGCCAGTGGTGATCACGCCTTTGGCTACAGCGTGAGATGAAGACAAAATAACATCATACTGGCGTAAATCCAGTTGTTCAATTGCCAGTGGTAAAAAGGGCAGGTATTTTTGAATCCCATTTTTGGCAAAGGGAAAATGCTGGAGAAACGTACTACCAATCTGACGTTGATATAGATAACTGTCAGGATTGGTGGATTCAAAGTCAATGAGGGCATACAAATCTGCCTCAACGTGGTTCAGAATTTCTCTTACGACTAATTCTGAACCACCGGTGGCTTTTGGTGTGAGCCACTCATGAACAAGAGCATATTTCAAGGGCACAGCTAACTTTAAAATGTAAAAAATATATCAAGCAGAGTGTGAGGTTAACTGCAAGGTTTCCCTTTGCGATTGAGGAATAGGAAGCGTCCCAGATTAAAAATCCAGACGTATTTCTTCTAGTGGATGTTCCAGAGGGATAGGCAACCTGATAACCTCAAGAAGATTGGGCAAGAGAAAGGCAAAAGTCAAAAGAAAATAAATCTTTGTACTTTTTACTCCCTTCTAGTTCCTAAAAAATACGTAGGAGTCGGTAATTTATGCGAATTTTGATCATGGGTGGTACCAGGTTTATTGGTGTTTATCTGACTCAGATACTTGTAGAACAAGGACATGAGGTAGTGCTGTTTAATCGTGGTAATCGTCCCCTGCCAAGTTTACAGGGAGTAGGACAAATTATAGGCGATCGCACTGATCCTACACAGCTCAAGGAAAAATTATCACCAGAAAATTTTGATGTCATTTTTGACAATAATGGTCGGGAATTGGCTGATACTCAACCACTAGCAGAGATTTTTGCCGGACGGGTGCAACATTTTGTCTATATGAGTTCTGCGGGGGTATATCTTAAATCTGACCAATTACCCCATGTCGAAGGTGACAAGGTAGACCCAAAAAGCCGCCATCGCGGGAAACACGAAACTGAAGCGTATTTACAGCAGCAGGGATTACCGTTTACTTCCATTCGCCCTACCTATATTTACGGGCCGTTAAATTATAATGATTTAGAAAGTTGGTTCTTTGATCGGATTGTACGCGATCGCCCAGTTCCTATTCCTGGTAACGGCTTACATATTACTCAGCTAGGCCATGTGAAAGATTTGGCTGTGGCGATGTCCCAGGTGATTGGCAATCAGCAGGCGATCGGACAAGTGTATAACATTTCAGGCGATCGCTTCGTTACCTTTGATGGTTTAGCCCGTGCTTGCGCCCAAGCTGCCGGTAAATCACCAGATGACATCAAAATTGTCCATTACGACCCGAAAAAATTTGATTTCGGTAAACGCAAAGCTTTTCCGATGCGCCTACAGCATTTCTTTGCTTCCGTACATAAAGCGCAAACAGAATTACATTGGCAGCCCCAATACGATTTAATCTCCGGGCTAGCTGACTCTTTTGAAAATGATTATTTAGCCACCAGAAGAGATAAAGCAGAAATAGACTTCTCCGTTGATGAAGAAATTTTACAAGCTTAGTTATTAGATATGGGGCATTAGGCATTGGGCATTGGGCATTGGGCATAGGATTTTTCTCTTTTTACCCCCCAGTCCCCAGTCCCCAGTCCCCAGTTCCCAGTCCCCAGTCCCCAGTCCCCAGTACCTATAACTGATTCGGGTCAATGCCTAATTCTTTTAACTTAGCAGCTAATTTTTCTGCGCGTTGATTTTCTTGTGCTAGTAGTTCTACTGCCGTGGGAATCCAATTACCATCTGTATCGTACCAGCGTAACCACAGGCGTTCAATTCCTTGGTAAGTACCTTGCCAGAGTCCTAACCCTACTTGCAGACTCGGCATCCAAATTTGTGGTGTACTTAAGTCAATGGGGTGATAAATGTCTGCGACTAGTTGGAAGGCTTGGAGTTTATCTGTGTAGCGGTCAAATACGATGTAGTAAGGAATTCGCAAAATTCGTTCATATACCTCCCATTTAGTCGGAGGTTGACTAACTTCTCGTAAAGTTTTACCTAAATCTTCCTTTTCCGTCCCAGGAGATAATAATTCTACCACCACAAAAGGAGCGACACTTTCTTGCCAGATGACATAACTTAAACGTAAATCTCTTTGTTCATATAAACGAGAAACTCCCACTACTGCAAACCAGTCAGGACGTTTGTACCATAGGGGATTGTGAGTGTCGTAATACAAGTTTAAATCAGTAGCAACTAATACTTTATCTGCTGGGTAATTAGGGGTAGAGAAAGTTTCTCTTAAAAGCTGTGATTGCAAAATGTGAAATTCATCAGGCAAGCCAGAATCCTCTGGGTATTCGCTAGGAAGATCATACATAGTAGGTAGGGCTACTTTGGCAGGCTGGGGAGGGTCTTTTTGATACATAAGTCAAGTCCTAACCGACTAATTTTAATTTAGCAAACAAAGACATAATTTTGTTATAAGTCAAAATATATTCAATCAATTATTTGCATCATATGCCAACAATATTAGTGACAGGAGGAGCAGGATTTATTGGGGCTAATTTTATTCTTTTAGCAAGAAAACTAAATTGGGCAAATGTAGTTAATTTAGATAAGTTAACTTATGCTAGTAATTTAAATAATTTAGCGGCATTACGAACAGATAACAGCTATCATTTTATCCAAGGAGATATTAATAATTTTGAGTTGGTTAGTTATATTTTAGAGAAATATCAACCTGATGCTGTCATTAATTTTGCGGCTGAAAGTCATGTTGATCGCTCAATTTTTAGCCCACAGGATTTTATTCAGACTAATGTAATCGGAACTTTTCAGCTATTAGAAGCAAGTAGATTTTATTGGCAGAAGTTATCAGAACAACAACAAAAAGAATTCCGATTTTTGCATATATCTACAGATGAGGTGTACGGCTCACTCACTCCCACAGCACCAGCATTTAAAGAGAATACACCTTATTCGCCTAATAGTCCTTATGCGGCATCGAAAGCATCATCTGATCACTTTGTGCGCGCTTATTATCATACCTATGGTTTGCCGACTTTAACCACTAATTGCTCGAATAATTACGGGCCGATGCAATTCCCGGAAAAGCTGATTCCTTTGATAATTCTCAATGCTATTAATAGTCAACCACTACCTATTTACGGAGATGGGCAAAATATCCGTGATTGGCTCTATGTAATTGATCATTGCCAAGCTATATATCTAGTGTTAAAACAGGGAAAAATTGGCGATACTTATAATATTGGTGGGTTAAATGAACAAACTAATCTGACTGTAGTCAAAAAAATCTGTGCTATTCTTGATGAACTAATTCCTATAGCGGATTTTTCTTATTCCTCGTTAATTACTTTTGTGAAAGATAGACCTGGACATGACCGTCGGTATGCCATAGATTGTCAAAAAATTAGCGAGGAATTAGGCTGGTTTCCTCAAGAAAACTTTGATAGTGGACTGACAAAAACTGTGCAGTGGTATTTAAATAATCCAGCTTGGGTAGAGCAAGTTCGTTCCAGAAATTATCAAGCATGGTTACAGCAAAACTACGAAAATAGATAATGAATTTAGTGAATAATATTTATGCCTATAATGAATGAAATATGAAAGGTATTATTCTCGCTGGTGGTTCAGCTACACGTCTTTATCCTATAACTCAAGTTATCAGTAAGCAGCTTTTACCTGTTTATGATAAACCGATGATTTACTATCCGTTGTCTGTGTTAATGCTGGCAGGTATTCGGGATATTTTAATTATTTCTACTCCGACTGATTTACCTCTATTTCAAAGACTATTACAAGATGGTTCTCAATGGGGTTTAAATTTTAGTTATATTGCTCAACCAGAACCGGAAGGGCCTGCACAGGCTTTTATTTTAGGAGAAAGTTTCATCGGTGATGATTCAGTCTGCCTCATTTTAGGTGACAATATTTTTTATGGACATGGTTTGACAGAAGTTTTAGTCAAGTCAGCAACTCTGACAACAGGTGGATTGATTTTTGGCTATCAAGTGAAAAATCCCCAAATCTACGGAGTCATTGAATTTGATGCTGATGGTAAGACGATAAATATTGAAGAAAAACCATTATTTCCCAAGTCAAATTATGCTGTCCCTGGAATATATTTTTACGATTCACAAGTAGTAGAAATTGCTGCTAACTTAAAACCTTCTATTCGTAATGAGTTAGAAATTACTGATGTCAATTTGATTTACCTAAAACGCAATCAGCTACAAGTAGAGTTACTTGGTAGGGGGTATGCTTGGTTAGATACAGGTACTCACGAATCTTTACATCAAGCCACTAACTTTATTCAAACTCTTGAGGAAAGACAGGGTTTAAAAATTGCTTGTATCGAAGAAATCGCTTATTTGAAAGGATATATTGATTTATCTCAAGCGCGTAAATTGGCTGAGTCAATGGCTAAAAGTAGTTATGGTGAGTATCTGATGAGAATTTTTGAAAATGAGAACAAATATGTTTTCAATAAAGTTATCAATAGATAAAATTGTGTTAGTACAGAATCTCAAATAGAGAGGCGATTTATCACGTCTGAGAACACCAATATAAGTCCTATAATTCCAGGAGATAGTGTTAGTTAGTTTCTGGGGATTGCTTGCTGGGAGAATTTTGAGGCCATAGATAAATTACCCCAGATACTAAAGTCAAACTTACAGAAATCCAAAAGGCAATGAGAGAAGGAGTTTCCCAGTTTGATGGTAAGGGTGCGATGAGCAAAGCGATCGCAATAATCTGACTCACTGTTTTGAGTTTACCCCAGATATTCGCCCCGCTAATCGTCGTTTGATTAACTCGCCACCCTGCGATCACTAATTCTCGCGCTAAAATCAAAAATACTCCCCAAGCCGGGATTTTTCCCAACTCCACTAACACCAGTAATGGTGCTAATACCAAAAACTTGTCTACCAAGGGATCAAGAAACTTACCTAAATCACTAATTTGATTCAGTTTTCTGGCTAAATAACCATCTAACCAATCTGTCAACGCTGCTACTAAAAAGATTGCTAAACATATCCATCTAGATTGTTCTGTGGGGTTGTACAGTCCATAAAGTAAAAATGGTACACCCAGTAACCGAGAAAAAGTAATCCAATTGGGTAAAGTCACGCTACTTCAATCCGAATGTAAAATTTAAAATTAACCAACTTATAAATAAATCCCCTAATATCGCTTGTTGGAGTATGGCGATTTCAGAGTTTATATCATTATTAACGTTTTTTATAGTTTCAACCAGCCAAATAATTGTCCTAAAGTCAAATGCAAATTACTAACTAAATCGGGAACTGGTAAAACATCTTCCTCGTTTTCTAAAAATATAGGTTGTTGCTGGGGTGGATACGCTATAACACTAGGTTCTTCTGGGTCAATTAACCAACCTAATTTAGTACCATAATTTAAGCAGTGTAGAATATTTCTAATAACTTTTGTCCCGTTTTGTTCGGGAGAGAGGATTTCAATTGTCCAATCAGGATATGTGTTAAACACATTAGCAATATTGCCTTTTTCATCCACAGGAATTCTCTCCCAAGCAAATACTGCAACATCTGGAACAGTGGAACGTCCGCCAAATGTACAACGTAATTCTGGGAAAGCTAAAGCAGTTTTTTTAGGTTTGACCACACCATTAATTGTAGTTACTAATTCACCTTGCAGGATACTGTGTTTACCTTGAGGCATAGGTTTTTGAATGATTTCACCATCGATATATTCGCTAGCTGGTTCAGTTTCTGGTAATTGCAAGAATTCTTCTAAAGATATCTTGCGAGTTGGTGTTTTAATCATAATATTTTCTGGTTCAGTTATTCATTACTAGTTATCATTACTCTTATTTTAGTGTGCCATGTCGTCTCAATTATTATTCTCAAGAAACATAATATCTTGAGAATAATCAAATTTTTTGTGTATTTGCATGGCATGATCTGTATTTTGAGATCATCTAAACAATAATATGAGCGACAATACAGATTTTCGGATCGAGCGCGATTCAATGGGCGATCGCCAAATCCAGGGTAATGTTTATTACGGTATTCAAACTTTACGAGCTATCGAAAACTTCCCGATTAGCGGACTTAAACCATTACCTACTTACGTAGATGCTTGTCTATTAATTAAAAAAGCTACAGCAATTGTCAACGGTGAACTTGGTTGTATTCCCCAAGATATTAGTCAAGCAATTGTACAAGCCACCGATGAAATTCTAGGGGGTAAATTTCGTGATCAATTTGTGGTAGATGTTTATCAAGCCGGTGCTGGAACTTCTCACCACATGAATGTTAATGAAGTCTTATCTAACCGGGCTTTAGAAATTCTCGGTGATGAAAAGGGAAATTACAAACGGGTGAGTCCGAACGATCATGTCAACTATGGACAGTCTACCAACGATGTGATTCCCACAGCGATTCGCATTGGTGGCTTGTTAGCACTGCAAAGGACATTGCACCCAGCTTTAGAAACAGCGATCGCTACCTTAGAAAGCAAGGCTGTAGAATTTCAAGATATCGTTAAATCTGGCAGAACCCACCTACAAGACGCTGTACCTGTCCGTTTAGGCGAAAACTTCCGGGCTTGGGCGCAAATCCTTTCCGAACACCAAAATCGTCTTTACGCCGCCTCTGGGGACTTAATGGTGTTAGGTTTGGGCGGAAGTGCGGCGGGAACGGGATTAAATACCCACCCCCAATATCGTTTCCGTGTAGTAGAAGTCCTCTCAGAATTACTCAATCTTCCTTTGCAACCTGCGCCCCATCTCATGGCTGCAATGCAGAGTATGGGCGCGTTTGTCAATGTTTCCGGCGCATTGCGGAATTTAGCCCAAGATTTAGCTAAAATATCACATGATTTGCGCCTCATGGATTCAGGGCCAAAAACCGGTTTAAAAGAAATTCAACTACCCCCAGTGCAACCAGGTTCATCGATTATGCCAGGGAAATATAACCCCGTCATGGCAGAGATGACATCAATGGTATGTTTTCAAGTCATGGGTTACGACAATGCGATCGCTCTTGCAGCCCAAGCAGGACAATTAGAATTAAACGTGATGATGCCGTTAATTGCCTATAACCTGATTCACAGTACAGAAATTCTCGGTAATACTATCGCCGCCCTCACAGAACGCTGCATCCAGGGAATTACTGCCAACAAAGAACGTTGTTTAGCCTACGCTGAAGGCAGTTTAGCCTTAGTTACCGCCCTCAACACCCATATCGGTTACTTAAACGCCGCCGCCGTCGCCAAAGAATCCCTAGAAACAGGCAAATCTTTAAGACAGATAGTCTTAGAAAAAGGTTTGATGAGTGAAGCCGACTTAGCTGCTGTGTTAAATCTAGAACAGATGAGCATGATTGTAGGGAATGGAGAATAGGGAATGGGGACTGGGGACTGGGGACTGGGAACGCAGGGGGGGAGCAGGGGAAGCAGGGGAAGAAAAACTTCACTCAGCACCTGCTAAACGCCGCGCTACCGCTAACAGCACTCATTACTCATTACTCATTACTCATTACTCAGCACTCACCACTCAGCACTCATCACTTAATTACTCGCACTTATTTACCATGCAACATTTAAAACCACCTGTCAGCCTTATCCGGGCTAACTCTTATGCCAAGGATTCTTTACAAGAATCTTTAACCACCTTATTAGAACCTTTCGGCGGAATGGCGGCTTTTGTCAAGCCAGGACAACGCGTTTTACTCAAACCTAATTTACTGACCGGTTCACGACCTCAAAAAGAGTGTACCACTCGCCCTGAATTGGTTTATGCGGTTGCCCAAATGGTCATCGCCGCAGGCGGAAAACCATTTTTAGGTGATAGTCCCGCTTTTGGTAGTGCTAAAGGTGTAGCTATAGCCAATGGCTATCAGCCCATCATTCAAGAATTAAATCTGCCTATTGTAGAGTTTCACGGACAGCGTTATCAAACCGTGAGTGAAAACTTTAATCATCTCTTACTCAGCAAGGAAGCCATAGAAGCAGACGTGGTGATTAACTTACCCAAAGTGAAATCCCATAGTCAATTAACTTTAACTTTGGGAGTTAAAAACCTCTTTGGTTGCGTTCCAGGCAAAATGAAAGCTTGGTGGCATATGGAAGCGGGTAAAGATGCTAACCGCTTTGGGGAAATGTTAGTGGAAACTGCCAAAGCCATTAATCCTGATTTAACTATCCTAGACGGGATCATTGGTCATGAAGGTAATGGCCCTAGTGGTGGCGAACCTCGGCACTTAGGCATATTAGCCGCAGCTACCAATGTTTTTGCCCTAGATAGGGCGATGGTTGAAATTCTCAATGTTCCACCCCATCAAGTACCTACAGTTGCTGCTTCTCAACGCTTAGGCGTTTGTCCAGAACTGGCGGAGATTGATTTTCCCAACTTACACCCTGATTTACTCCAAATCACAGATTGGCGATTGCCAGATCAGTTAATGCCCATTGATTTTGCTATGCCGAGAGTCATTAAGTCCACTTTTAAACATTTATATATTCGGTTTATCAAAGAACCAATGAGTGCCTATGGTAGACAGTAGTTTATCGTGAGCATTCCTGCAAAAGCGAGTGCAAAACCTGCTACAACAATCTCGCAATCAGGAGGTTAGTCTATAGATTACCCTCCGATTGCTTAACTAGACCGCCCTTTAGTGGCGGTTTTTTCCAATTAGTCATTAGTCATTAGTCATTAGTCATTAGTCATTAGTCATTAGTCAATGATTTACATACTTATATAGGATTCCTATTTGATTTTTGAAAAGAACTCAGTACACTTTGATTCCTTCTTTCCTATTCCCTGTTCCCCGTTCCCTGTTCCCTGTTCCCTCCCTACGCAAATAATTTCAGGAATCAAAGCGAATTCCTATATATATCAGTTGACTAAATTTAAAGTAAGATTACTGAAATTTATTAATTGAGAATATAGATATCATTTTTCGTGTGATTACTGAATGGGCAATGGCAAAAATAAGTAATTTATATGTATTTCTGCGGTAGGATTTTTCAGGAATAGAAATCTGCTAGCCTGTTTCTTATACTATTATGAGAAACTGCGTCTTTATATGCTCTGATGAATCAAAAACGATATTAATGTCAGCATAATTTCGGTTAATACACCAGTGTAAATAACCGGCGAAATCGATAAAAATAGCTTAGACAAAGCCTTTGGAAATGATAAAATACTTTTTAATAGACAACATTCAGGTAAAAAAATAATGGGTTGAAAGATTTATATCTCAACCCATTGGATGATTTTGTTAACCTAAATTTAACCTAGTGTGACATATCATGCACTCAATCAAGTGGAAAACATTGGTTTGCAATCATGTATCAAGCGCACCCATGACGAAATACTCAATTATGACACTTGCCTAGTTGGTTGATGTTTTTCACGGCTACACATTTGACAATAGAAAGTAGCTAAAATAGGATCGAGACTCTCGACTAGAGAGCAAAACCATCATTAAATTGCGAGTAACTCCAATTCTGTATGAATTCAGATAGTCAGTCTGCCAAACCTCCCGACACGTATTCCCATCGCTTGGCAGATTTCGTGGGAACATTAATAGCTGTAGTCACCCTAACACTGCCTGTGTTTGTCATTGCCTACTATTCCACCAATGTTCCAACAAGTCAACAACCCATAACTTATGAACTACCAGCAGGTGAACAATAAGCAAAATCATCAATTATGAAATTTCACCAGCCAGCAGTTTCAAGCATATGGAGAAAAATTTTGATTTAGCAGCACTCCTGTATATACGACTTTGAGCTAAATCTGCGTTATTAGCTCAAACCTTTAGAATTTGACATTACGAATGGGGAAATCCCTGATTAGGGAGAAAAAGTTAGTAAAAAGCGTCGCCATATCTTGATAGCGACGCTTTTTACTATCAAAAACTAATGTAGTTCAAAATAATACTTGGGAAGAATGTCCATCTTGGCCATAAAATTTTACACGGGGAGTATGTCCCCAATAAATTTTGAGTGAAATACAAAAGAGGAATTTCTTGTGGACTTATCCCGTATTCCAGCCCAGCCAAAACCCGGTGTCATCAATGTTTTAATTGAGATTGCTGGCGGTAGTAAAAATAAATACGAGTTTGACAAAGACCTGCAAGCCTTTGCTCTAGACAGGGTGCTATATTCTTCAGTCAAGTATCCTTATGACTACGGCTTTATCCCTAACACACTAGCGGAAGATGGCGATCCCCTAGATGGTATGGTGATTATGGATGAACCCACTTTTCCTGGTTGTATCATTCCTGCTAGACCAATCGGTTTTTTAGAAATGGTGGATGGTGGCGATCGCGATGAAAAAATTCTGTGTGTACCAGACAAAGATCCACGTTACAGCCAAGTCAAATCCCTACGGGATGTAGCACCACACCGCTTGGATGAAATTGCTGAATTCTTCCGCAGTTACAAAAATTTAGAAAAGAAAGTCACTGAAATCCTCGGTTGGCAAGATGTGGATAAGGTTGCAGCTCTAGTAGACAAATCTATCAGAGCTTATAAGGGATAGTGGGCAATCGTTATTGGGTCAGACTAAAGTAAAAAGTAGAGAGTCTCCAGAACTGATTGCTTGATGAGTGCTGTTAGCATCACAGGTTTACGCCCCGTGATGCTAACAGCACTAATGAATTTGTGTTTGTTGCCAAGTATACCAATTGCCACATAACTGGAAAAGAAATGCTGCGTAACTTTCTCTTAGCAAAAATTCACAATTGCACCCTCACAGGCGCGAACATTAATTATGTGGGTAGTATCAGCGTTGATAAAATTTTGTTAGAAAAGGCTGGGATTTTACCCTACGAGCAAGTGCAAGTAGTGAATAGTGCTAATGGCGAGCGTTTCATTACTTATGCTATACCAGCTCCAGCCTATTCAGGAATTATTGAACTAAATGGGGCTGCCGCCCGTCTAGGCATGATCGGCGATCGCGTGATTATAATGACATACGGGCAGTTTACGTCAGAGGAGATCAAAAGTTACACTCCTACTGTAGTCCTTGTGGATGAACACAACCAAATTTTGGAAGTACGCCACTACGACGACCTGCTCAATAAGGTCTAAATACAAAAAAATGTCAAATCTTGAGCTGTCAAGTTCCCAGGTCTACCTAACTGAAAAATCAGCCAATTCGCCAACTAGCATTATGGGTGATTTTGTCTTAAAATTTTGGGGTGTCAGGGGTTTGATTCCTACCCCAGACGGTAACACGAATCGCTACGGTGGTAACACGGCTTGTGTGGAAATACACGTAGCTGGTAAAAATTTAATTTTTGACGGTGGTACAGGTTTACGCATACTGGGTAAAACTTGGCAGCATTTGCAAGAACCACTAGAAGCCCATTTATTTTTTACTAATTCTCAATCAAATCGCATTCAGGGTTTTCCTTTTTTTGCACCTGCATTTATTCCCAAAAATTGCTTTTATATTTACGGTGCAGCCGCTTCTAATGGTGCTTCTATCAAACAATGTCTGTGTGACCAAATGCTGCAACCCCACTTTCCCTATCCTCTACAGGTCATGCAGTCGGAATTACAGTTCCAAAACATCACTCCTAACAGTGAAGTCAAACTTGACGATGTTACCGTTAAAACAGCAATCATTAATCAGACTCAACGTTCCATAGGCTATCGAGTCAACTGGCAAAATTACAGTGTTGCGTATATTACAGATTTAAGTAACCGCGCAGATCAAATAGAACGCGATGACATCCTGCAATTTGTTCAGGGTGTAGATTTATTAGTGGCTAATGCTACCTACACTCCTCCCACATCTCATGATCATGAATGTGCTGATTCTCTGTGGCAAGTAGCGGTGGAAATAGCGCAAAAGGCAGATGTCAAACAGCTAGTAATTTCCCATCATCATCCAGATGATCATGATGATTTCCTAGATATGGTGCAAACGGAAGTTAAATCTGCCTTTCCCCAAGCTTCATTAGCTTCTGAAGGTTTGGTATTATCCATCGTGTGATGTTTTTCTCTCTCCCCAGAGTTTTTTGAAATATTCTCAAAGATAGAGGTGAATTTTAGTAGTCATATCTTTTTTTGGTAAATTTTTCTAAAAAAACTGTGTTGGCTGTTACAATATTGTTAAGAAAAGTTGCTCGTTGCGCTTTGGGAACGCGCAATAGGGCTTTCACTCTAATTGAGAAGACAACGCGAATGAATATTTTTAGACCAGCTGTGGGAGGCTGGTCTTTTTTTTGAATATTGTTTACTTTTAGGTACGATATGAACAGCGATCGCTTCTCCCACAACCCTACCTGAAGGCTAATCAGTACCTTACCAGGAACCCAAACCATAAAGAATGAGCATTTCTCCAGGATGAAAGCTTGTCCGTATTCAGAGAATGACCAGCAGATAATCCATTTGGGATAGGGGGTAGGGTGTTATACCAATTCGCGGCTATTTCTCGGAAAAAAGTACAAGAGAATTGGGATAGAAGGCTTAAAAAGCTTGCATCTCCAATTTTTTGGAGGCAAAAAATCAGGGTAAAACTGTTTCCTGTCCCCTGTTAAGAGTTCCCTACCTCCACTAAGAGACTTTTTTAGCAAGCCCTAATTAGGGATTTATATCTCAATACAGTTCAGTTAAGGTTCAAAACAAAACGGGTGGAGGTTGGGTTGAGGAATGAAACCCAACATGATCAAGGGTTTGTTGGGTTTCGCTATCGCTCAACCCAAGCTACTATTCACTTAACTGAACCGTATTGATTTATATCTAGGTTAATAGTCATTTATATAATAATACTTAAAGTTTTTTAGTGGATTTTATTATATTCAAATGTCAAAGAGTAATATCTGCTAAATTGCCAAATCAATGATTAGAAAATGCCAGTTTAGTTTTAGTGATGATTTGGGAATACTAAAGTTAAATCATCTAGGACAATATCATCAATATCTAGCATGGCGTTGGCATTTTGTAACTCTTCCTTGAATTCAAACACTTTTATTGCTCATGGGCATGGAATAGTTTGGCTGCACATTATTTCTGATGCTACTATTGCTCTGGCGTATTATTCTATTCTGCTATTACTAATTTACTTTATTACCCAACGTCAAGATATTCCTTTCAATAGAGTTTTTCTCTTATTTGGTGCTTTGATCCTTGCCTGCGGTACTGGACACTTGATGGATATTTGGACGCTTTGGCATCCTGATTACTGGATTGCAGGTATTTTAAAAGCTTTCACTGCGATTATTTCCATATATACTGCGTTGACGTTAATTTATCTCATACCTCAAGTGCTAATGCTATCTAACCCAGGCGAGTTAGAAGTTATCAATAAAGCACTTAATAATGAAATGACCGAGCAAAAAAAAGCAGAAGAAACTCTATTAAGCATTAGCAAGGCTATGGAAAGTGTTAGTGATGCTATTGCGATCGCTGATATTACAGGTCAGGCAATTTATTATAATCCTGCCTTCATCAATTTGTTCGGTTACACTGTTGAACAACTCAATGCCGTTGGTGGCCCAGTCGCAGTTTACCAAAATCCTCAACTAGCACACAATGTCTTCACTACTATCAAGCGAGGTCAATCATGGCGTGGTCAACTCACCATGCAAAGTTCGACAGATCATATAATACAAGTTGAGTTAAGGGCAGATCCAATCAAAGATTCGACTGGTAATATTATCGGTTTAGTTGGTATTCATACAGATATTAATGCTCACCAAAAAGCAGAAATCGCTCTGCAAAAATCTCTTAAAGAATTAGCAGATATCAAATTTGCTTTAGACCAGTCATCTATTGTTGCAGTGACTAATAATTTAGGAATTATTGAGTATGTTAATGATAAGTTCTGTCAAATTTCTCAATATCAGTCAGAAGAATTAATCGGTAAAACTCATAAAATTGTTAATTCTAATTATCACTCTACAGCTTTCTTCAAACAGATGTGGTCAACTATTAGCCAAGGAACAGTTTGGAAAGGAGAAGTTCAAAATAGAGCCAAAGATGGTACATATTATTGGGTAGATACAACGATTGTCCCCTTGCTAGATGCTCAAGGAAAGCCTCAACAATATGTAGCTATTCGTAACGATATTACCGAACGCAAACAAGCAGAAATCGCTCTGCAAAAATCTCTTAAAGAAGTGGCAGATATCAAATTTGCTTTAGACCAATCATCTATTGTTGCTGTAACTAATAATTTAGGAATTATTGAGTATGTTAATGATAAGTTCTGTCAAATCTCACAATACCAGCCAGAGGAATTAATTGGAAAAACTCATAAAATTGTTAATTCTGATTATCACTCTCAAGTCTTCTTTAAAGAGATGTGGTCAACTATTAGTCAAGGAAAAGTTTGGAACGGAGAAGTTCAAAATAGAGCCAAAGATGGTACATATTATTGGGTAGATACAACGATTGTCCCCTTGCTAGATACTCAAGGTAAACCTCAACAATATGTAGCTATTCGTAACGATATTACTGCTCGCAAACAAGCCGAAGCTCAACTTCAACAGCAAGCAATAGAATTAGCACAAACTCTCCAAGAACTGCAAACCACCCAATTCCAACTCATCCAGAGCGAAAAAATGTCTTCCCTGGGTCAGCTAGTTGCTGGAGTTGCCCATGAAATCAATAATCCAGTTAACTTTATCTATGGCAATCTGACTCATGCCAAAAGTTATACCCAGGAAATACTAAATTTACTTCAACTTTATCGCAGCCATTACCCAAATTTCCTAGTTGAAATTCAAGAGGAAATTCAAGAGGAAATTGAAGATATTGACCTGGATTTTTTAATCGATGACTTGCCCAAACTGATTGATTCTATGAAAGTTGGTGCCGAACGAATTCGTCAAATTGTGACTTCTCTGCGTACTTTCTCACGCCTAGATGAAGCCGAGTTAAAATCAGCAGATATCCATCAAGGTATTGATAGCACTTTGATGATTTTAGAACATCGTTTCAAAGCCAGAGCTAATCATCCGCAGATTCAGGTCATCAAAGAATATGGTGATTTACCTTTAGTTGAGTGCTATCCCGGACAGTTAAATCAAGTATTTATGAACATTTTGACGAATGCACTCGATGCTTTAGAAGACTCATTAATTAAAGGAATACTTACACATAACCAACCACAAATTCACATTTGTACTCAACAACTAAATGCTCAACAAATAGTGATTCGGATTGTTAATAATGGCCCTGCTATTCCTGAACAAGTAAGACAGAAGTTATTTGATCCTTTTTTTACTACTAAAGATGTGGGTAAAGGTACTGGTTTAGGTTTGTCAATTAGCTATCAAATTATCACTGAACAGCACAGGGGATCGTTACAGTGTGTTTCATCTCCTCAACAGGGAGCAGAATTTATCATTACAATTCCCGTTGAACAGCCTCATAAGTAATATCAATTCAAAACCCCCCACGATATTTTCTCTATATAAGACTTCTATTAAAGCTTAAAATCTTTGTAGGCTGTGAATCGCACAGTCAACAGCCAATCTATGAAAATCAATCGGCACGGATGCGCTAAAATTCTGACAACGGAATTGCCCGATTTTAATTTAAATTAGACGTAAATTGGGATTAATTTTGCCTAGTGTGGCAAAAAAAAAGACGCAAATAACAGCTTTGCGTCTTTTGAGGTGAAATCGAGAAATTTAGAAACTAAACGTGGTTCTCAATGCACCAATGACTACGGAATCGTTGTTATCGTTATGATCTGGTGCAGTTAGCCAGAGAACTCCGGGTGTGATGGTGATGTTATCGCTAACTTTGTATTGGTAGAATGCTTCAACGTGGAAAGATGTATCATCATCTTCACTGATCGCAGCAACACTAGAATCGGTGACTTTGGGTTCCATACCGACGATAATACCGCCTAAGTTACCTTTCTTACCAAGGTCGGGGAAGCCTAAAGTGACTGCGTAGTTCCAAATGTCAATATCTCCACCATCACCACCTGTAACAACCCGACTGGTAGTATAGCCAGCCCAACCACCTAAGACAATTTTATCAGTGATACCGATGGATGCTTGCACACCGTAGGAATTGCTGGAAAATGCTGCATCTAAATCTTGGAAGGTGGCAGCGTTGCTACCTGTGAGTAGTGGCTGTTTGTAGGAGTTGATATATGTCAATCCTACAGTGATGCGATCGCTTGGTTTGACGGTAAGCTGTGCTAATGCACCATACGCACCATCAAATAAACCAGACCCCTGTACTGGGCTATTCGCTGTAGGAGCTAAATAACCTAAGCTTAGTGCTAACTTATCACTAAAGTTATGGGTAATCCCTATACCTGCACCACCTACTTGACCATAAATGGGGTTGCGTGTACCGAAGGTAGATAAAGCACCAAAATTACCATCACCATCAAACAAGTTGACGGTGCTAGTCAAGTCATCTGCTGCACCACCAGTCCCAATGGCAATTACTTGTGTCTTTTCACCTAGAGGGAATTTATACCAAACGGTGTCAATGACAGCATCGTTGCTGGGTTCGGCATTGGCAAAAAATAGTCTGCCTTCTGTGGTGTTAATGTTGGGACTAGCGATATTGTTAGCTTGGATTCTGGTAAATAAGGTATCTTTACCAGTGAAGCTAGTTACCAACTCTAGACGCGCTCTGTATCCTAAAGTGGTATTACTATCTGTGATATCTGCACCATTGACGCGATCGCCAGACAATACATCACTAATTACAGTGACAACTTGTCCTTGTAATTTGGTTGTGGTGGAAAATTGATTAGCTTCTAATTCAGATGTACGTGCTTCTAATGCGTCTACTCTACCTCTGAGTGTCGCTAATTCTGCGGAAAACTCTTCTTGGAGTTTTTGCAATGTCGCCAAATCTTCTTTTGTGACTAAATCGGCCGTAGCAGTGGCAATTAATTCATTAACTCTATCCAAACAAGCATTTAACCCGGCGGCGAATTCATACCGTGTCATGGCGCGATTACCGCGATATGTGCCGCCAGGATAACCTGCAATACAACCATATCGTTCTACCAATGATTGCAATGCTTGGAATGCCCAATCTGTGGGTTGTACGTCTGATAATTGTGATACAGAGGTAACTTGTGACATTACCTGGTTTTGAGAAGACGGATCAGCTTTGACGATGGGAGCTGCATTTGCTGGCTCACTCATGTCTGATGGTACAGGTGTTTCACCTGCGAAGGCGGCAGTCCCAAAAAATAAGACTGTGCCGCAAAATACTGGGCTAGCTAGTAGATACTTCCACATTTTTGACATCTTTTCCTCACACTTAATTAGGCTTTTACTCTCTTGGCCACACCAAATGCCAAGCTTTTGTGAGCCTGTTGTCTCTGAAAAACGATTCTCAAAATATTACCAGTAGGTCGCAGATTTTGTAACAGTAGAAGTCAAGAATTTATAAATTTTTGATTATGTCAAGGTTAAGTAGTCATACTGTAACAATATTTTTCCTTTGCCTTTGCAGAGTCATGTTATCCTAAAAATGAATGAGAATGAGAATTATTATTATAGATAAAATTAACTGATTCTCATCATCAAAACTTATATATAAACTGAAACGACATCAGCATAGTTGCGGAGGGAACAGTTCAGATGGGGAAAGCAAACATTATAAGAAATAGAATTTTATCCTTAGCAGCTTTGCTGATGTTGTCATTGACAGTAGGTTGCAACCAGTCTAGTAGTACAGAAGACACATCAGCATCATCTTCACCTCAAGCTAAAGAGGCGGTATCTACACCTGTAGCGCAGCCAAAAAAAATTAAAGTTGTCACAACATTTCTACCTGTTTACCTATTTACTAAGGCTGTGGCTGGGGACGCAGCAGATGTAAGTATTATGGTATCTCCAGGGACAGAAGTACATGATTATCAAGCCACACCAGATAATGTAAAAGCGATCGCTACAGCAGATGTATTAGTTAAAAATGGTTTAGGAATCGAGGAATTTTTAACAGACACTATCAAAAATGCCCAAAATTCTAAGTTAAAGCAAATAGATGCTAGTGCAGGAATCAAGCCATTAAATGAAATTTCCCCTGTGGAGAAAGCCACAAAAGGTGAAACAGACCACGACCATGATCATGACCATGCAGAAGGTAATCCTCATGTATGGTTAGACCCTATACTAGTAAAGCAACAAATCACCAATATTCGGGATGGCTTAATCGCAGCTGATCCAGCTAACAAAGATAAATATGAAACTAATGCTAATGCTTACATTCAAGAATTAGATAAATTAAATAGTGAATTTCAACAGACACTACAGAAAACGCCTAACTGCACCTTTATAACTTTTCATGACGCTTATCCATATTTAGCGCAACGTTATAACCTTAAACAAGTAGCCGTAGTACAGATTCCTGAAGATCAACTTTCTCCTGCGGATGTGCAGAATACTGTCAAAACAGTCAAAAAGTATAGTGTTAAAGCCTTATTTAGCGAACCTGGAGTAGATAATAAATTGCTCACTAGTCTAGCTCAAGACCTAAAACTAGGCGTGCAAACATTAGATTCGATAGAAACTGGAGAACAAGACCCACAGTATTACTTTAAGGCTATGAGAACTAACTTGCAAACCCTAGAGACAGCTTGTAAATAGGGTAGAGGGCAGAGTGCAGGGGGCAGGGGGAGACAAGGTAGACAAGGTAGACAAGGTAGGAGATGAGAAAAACTGTTCCCTGTTTCCTGTTCCCTGTTCCCTTTTTTCTAATGACTATTGACTATTGACTATTGACTAAATATGACATCGCCTATTTTAAAAGTTGAGGGACTAACTGTATATCAAGGGAATTATTTAGCTGTGAGGGACGTTTCCTTTGAGTTAATAGCAGGAACTAATACGGCTATAGTTGGCCCCAATGGAGCCGGCAAAAGTACATTAGTCAAAGCTGTGCTAGATTTGATTCCTCACAGAACGGGAAGTATTGAAATATTCGGTTTTCCTCTCAATAAGTTGGGAAGTTTACGCCATCTTATAGGCTATATGCCGCAAAATTTCATCTTTGATCGCAGTTTTCCGATTTCCGTTAAGGAGTTGGTGGGTTTAGGGTGGGTAGCAAAAGTGCAGAACCGATATTCCTTGTTTTCTCAACTAAAGATGCAAAGCCAGGAAAAATCCTTAGCTGTGGCTGAAGCTTTAAGAAGAACAGACGTTTATCAACTGCGAAATCAAGCTATTGGAACGCTGAGTGGTGGTCAACTCAAACGTGTTTTACTGGCTTATTGTTTAGTGATTCCTCGGAAATTGTTGATTTTAGATGAAGCCTTTGCTGGTGTAGATATGCAAGGGACGGCGGATTTTTATGCTTTGCTACATGAATTAAAACAAGAAGAAGGTTGGACGGTTTTGCAGGTTTCTCATGATATTGATATGGTCAGTCACCACTGCGATCGCGTCCTTTGTCTTAACCAAACAGTTGTTTGTACCGGACAACCAGAAATCGCTCTTTCACCCCAAAATCTGTTAGCTACCTACGGGCCAGGATTTAGCCGCTACCAACACCATCATTAATCATCTTTTTCATCTAAATGTTCAGCCACTGCCTGATAAAGATGAAAAATATGGTTATCGTGTAGGCGATAAAATACATTACGTCCTTGTTTGCGATAACTTACTAAACGCATAGCTCGTAAATTCCGTAACTGATGAGAAACCGCCGATTCACTCATTTCTAATAATGCTGCCAACTCGCTGACGCAAAGCTCTTTTGCCGCCAAAAAAGAGAGAATTCTTAATCTATTAGCATCTCCTAAAAAACTGAAAAAATCTGCCATGCGCTGAGACTTTTCTATTGTCAAAATCTCAGTTGGTATGGATTGACCAATTTGGTTGTCAATTAGGGATAAGTTAGCATTTGATGGGAGCATTGTAGGTGCTTGGTGTGGAATTTTCTATGGGATATGATATTGGAGTTTCAATAATAAGAACTTAGATAATTAATTCTGTAAACAATAACAATTATATACTTTATTTATAATTTAAAAAATCGTAAAAACTAATATTATGGCTCTCATATATGATGGCAACCACAACTGGTTATTGTTAGCCACGGGTGGAGATTTAATCAGCTTGTTGCAATTCCCATTTATGCAGCGTGCGATCGCCGGTGCTATTCTCATGGGGATAATGGGAGGTTTGCTAGGTAGTTTTGTGATTTTGCGTCAGTTATCATTTTTCAGCCATGCGGTTGGTCATGCTGCATTGGTAGGTATAGTCTTGGGGGTACTGCTACAGATCAATCCCACTTGGACATTATTACCTTTTACCTTAGCCTTTGGAGTCATTGTCCTTTATCTGATTGATCAGACCGATTTAGCTAGTGATAGCGTCCTTAGTATAGTGCTTTCTGGAGCATTAGCGATCGGTGTGATGCTGACCAGCCTCATTAAAGGTTATCGAGGTAACTTAATGAACGTCTTATTCGGCGATATTTTAGCTATTGATACTACTGACCTGATACTAACAATCATCATACTCGTGGCTAGCGGCATTTTCCTATTGTCCACCTTGCGACAGCAAATCTTGCTAACGCTGAACTCAGATGTAGCAAAAGTGCAAGGTATTGCAGTTCCGTTGTACCGTTATGGATTTGTGGTGCTTTTAGCACTAGCTGTAGCTGTGGCTATTAAAGCTGTGGGTATTTTACTGGTCAACGCCTTTTTAGTCATTCCGGCTTCTACAGCTAAATTAGTGAGTCACCACTTTAGTAGTTTTTTAATTTTATCCACAATCATTGGCGCAACTAGCAGCCTAGCAGGGATTCTGGTGTCTGGAGCTTTTAACCTGGGTTCTGGCCCTAGTATCGTGCTGGTTCAGTTTATCTTATTCATGGCTTTGTTCAGCTTGATGAAGCTACGCCATAAATAAAAATGATTTTTCTTTCTTAAACCCCTTGCCAAATCATTTTTTGTTTGCTACATTTATTAATCGTGGCTAAGAAAAACGCCAAGCCGGGATAGCTCAGTCGGTAGAGCAGAGGACTGAAAATCCTCGTGTCACCAGTTCAAGTCTGGTTCCTGGCATATCTATAAAATCCTTGAAAACCAATGTTATCAAGGGTTTTTAAATTTCTAACCCCTAATAAAAATAGAACTAATGTTTTATTTTTGAGCTAAATATTGGACATTTTTAGACACCTTTAGACCAAAAAGTGGTGTAAATTATTGGGTGTACAAGCGATAGGATAGAAGAGTGTTTACACCTTTTAAATCTATTCTAAAAATCCTACAGGGCTGGCATCTAAAGGTTATGCCTCTATTATTATCTCTAATGGTCGGTTGTAGTTGAGGTTTAGATACAAAGGTGAACGTTATTACATCTCTACAGGTTTAGCAGATACCCCAAATAACCGGAAATTAGCTGAAATCAGTTTGAGCATCTGAGATTGAAAAAGATATATAGGAATCCGACTTGATTATTGAAATTATTTGCGTATGCAGGGATATAGAGAGAAGTCTGAGTGGAGGAAACCTCCGCTCAGAACTTCGGAGGAACAGGGAACAGGAACAGAATTCATAAGAGTGTACTGAGTTTTTTTCAGAAACCAAATATGATTCCTATAGAACTCAGTTTTTTGATTTTGATAAGGTTAAGCAATATTTAGAAGCAATACTAGCTACTGAATAGGAAAGTTAGAGAAACTTTAGCGGAAGTTCAGCGTAGTATTAGGTTGTAATGGCCTTTAAGTCTTCTGACATTTCCAGCACATTGGAAGGTAAAACTGGACAACTTGTCCAATTTCTTCCTCAAGTCACATCATAAATCTTGTAGGCTTTTAAGGTAAAAATGGAGCTAAGCGGAGTCGAACCGCTGACCCCTTCAATGCCATTGAAGTGCTCTACCAACTGAGCTATAACCCCTTAATTCGCGTAAATTAGCATAGCTTGTGACTGAATATAATGTCAAGTATTTGGGTGAAATATGAAATTTTGCTAAGGTTATTCGATTAAAGTTAATAGTTGACTTGCAACAAGTAACTCATGCAATGTCCCATGAGAAAATAGACTACTAACATAGCGGCGGCGGCAAGGGCAACTAGTGTACCAGCTAGCATGAGGGAAAATTCTTTATTTTCTACTGCTTTTTCCATCAGGTGTAGTGACCAGGCCACCAGAGCCACATCAAATAACAAAATAGGAATCAACATATTTCTTAATATTAGTTAATATTTGTAAATTAATCCTAACATCCTTTTGCAGAACTGTCTTGAATGGAGAGGGAATGTGACTCAATCTCTATAATGGCTTTAGAATTAAGCGTACAAACGTACTGGTATATGACGATCGCGCAAGTAATTCTTAATTTCAGATACACTTAACTGCCCATAATGCAGGAGCGAAGCCAATAAAGCAGCTTCCGCCTTACCTTCATGGAGTGCGGTATAGATATGTTCACAGTTTCCCGCACCACCGGAAGCAATCACAGGGATTTCAACAGACTCAGCAATTGCTTTTGTTAATGCAATGTCATAACCAGCTTGAGTGCCATCAGCATCCATACTGGTCACTAATAGTTCTCCTGCACCACGCTTTTCGACTTCTTTCGCCCAAAGTAGGGCATCTAAGCCTGTGTTTTCTCTTCCTCCACGCACGTACACGTCCCAGCCAGGATTTTGCGGGTCAACTCTTCGCCTCGCGTCAATAGCAACTACTATGCACTGATTACCGAAGCGATCGCTTGCCCGATTGATCAAGTCAGGATCACGTACTGCCGCAGAGTTAATACTAACCTTGTCTGCTCCAGCTCGTAACAAAGCTTTAACATTTTCTAAGGATTGGATACCACCACCCACAGTCAGGGGAATAAAGACCTGTTCGGCGGTACGGTAAACTACGTCAATAATCGTATCGCGGTCTTCATGAGTGGCTGTAATATCCAGAAATACTAACTCATCTGCGCCGGCATCGTTGTAAACCTTCGCCAGTTCTACCGGATCACCTGCATCTTTGAGATCGACAAAGTTAACTCCTTTAACAACCCGCCCCGCCTTGACATCTAAACAGGGTAAGATTCTTTTAGATAACATATATTTTTTTACTCCTGGGTAATTGTCCGGAATTTAAATTGTAAATTGATGTGGGTATTCCCGCCGAAAATCTTCGCTAGCTTATGGATACGCATGATTAAGGCGGAAATTAAGCCACTTCCAGAACTAAACGTAAGGTTGCAAGCTGAATTATGGCGATCATCTCCTCGAAAAAACAGCCTCCAGAACCCAATGGACAACCACAACAGCGTCGGGAGTCAGCAAAAACAGCCCCCAAAGAGAAAATTTTGCAACCTGAAGCTGCTGTTGATGAACAAGGAAAACAAGAAGAGAGTATCAGACCACAAAAATTTGCCGACTACATTGGACAAAAAGACCTCAAGGATGTTCTAGAGATTGCCATCAAAGCAGCCAAGTCGCGGGGTGAAGTTTTGGATCACTTGCTACTGTATGGCCCTCCAGGATTGGGTAAAACAACAATGGCAATGATATTAGCATCGGAGATGGGAGTCAACTATAAAATTACTAGTGCGCCTGCTTTAGAAAGACCTAGAGATATCGTAGGGCTACTAGTTAACCTCAAACCAGGAGATATTTTATTTATTGATGAAATTCATCGACTTTCACGGATGACAGAAGAAATTCTGTATCCAGCGATGGAAGATTATCGTCTAGATATTACTGTGGGTAAAGGTTCTAGCGCGAAAATTCGCAGTTTACCCTTATCTAAATTTACCTTGGTGGGAGCAACAACCCGTGTCGGGGCTTTGACTTCCCCACTGCGCGATCGCTTCGGTTTAATTCAAAAACTGCGCTTTTATGAAGTTGACGAACTCAGCAAAATCGTCTTGCGGAGTTCTCAGTTACTGCAAACCAAAGTCACGGAAGATGGTGCGGCGGAAATTGCTCGTCGTTCTAGAGGAACACCACGGATAGCTAATCGACTACTTAAACGCGTCCGTGATTATGCGGAAGTGAAAGTCCATAGTGAAATTAATCAAACTATCGCGGCCGAGGCTCTACAACTATTTCAAGTAGACCCATGTGGTTTAGATTGGACAGACCGCCGGATGTTGAGTGTGATTATTGAACAATTTAATGGTGGGCCAGTAGGCTTAGAAACCATCGCCGCAGCTACCGGAGAAGATACCCAAACCATTGAAGAAGTCTACGAACCCTACTTGATGCAAATCGGTTATTTAAGCCGGACTCCCCGTGGAAGAACAGCCACAAAAGCTGCATACAAGCACATGGGATTTACGCCGCCGAATGAGCAGATGTCATTACTATAGGGAATGGGGCTAATCAATTCAAAATTCAAAATTCAAAATTCAAAATTAAAGAATTTTGGGCATTGGGCATTGGGCATGGGGTTAAAATCTACCTTGTCTCCCAGTCCCCAGTCCCCAATACTTCGACAAGCTCAGTACAAGTCCCCAGTCCCTCCACCACAACAAAATCTCAACCTCGATGATGATTAAGTTAATTAGTATAGTTCTCAGTCTATTTCTTGTGTTGGGTTGGGGTACACCCGTGATGGCGCAAACCCAACAAGCTACAATTACCCAGGAGCAATTAGCGCAGGGTGATGAATGGGCAAATCAAGCTTTTGCTGCTACTAATAAAGGTGATTTTGCTACGGCAGAAAAATATTGGACGAAAATTATTGAGAATTTCCCCACGAATGCAGGGGCGTGGAGTAATCGGGGGAATTCGCGAGTTAGTCAGAATAAATTAGAGGCGGCACTTGCTGATTATAATAAAGCGGTGGAATTAGCCCCGAATGTCACCGATCCTTATTTAAATCGTGGTACAGCTTTAGAAGGGTTGGGTAAATGGTCAGAGGCGATCGCAGATTATAATCATGTCTTAGAACTCGACCCTAAAGATGCAATGGCGTATAACAATCGCGGTAATGCTAAAGCAGGTTTAGGGCAATGGTCAGAAGCGATCGCAGATTATCAAAAATCCTTTGAAATTGCACCCAACTTTGCCTTCGCCCGTGCTAATTATGCCCTAGCACTTTATGAAAATGGGCAGAAAGACCAAGCCATTCGCGAATTACGCAATATTGCCCGCAAATATCCTAATTTTGCTGATGTGCGTGCAGCTTTGACAGCAGCTTATTGGGTAAGTGGTCAAAAAGGCGAAGCGGAAAGTAATTGGGTAGCCGCCTATGGCTTGGATAGTCGTTATAAAGACATGAACTGGGTGAAAAATATCCGCCGTTGGCCTCCCAGCATGGTTGCAGCCTTAGATAAATTCCTCAAAATTCAGTAACAACCATTTCTACAGTCAGTAACCCATGCCCAATTCCCTATGCCCCATGCCCTATTCGCAATTTCTTTGACTTCGGCTAGCGATCGCTTAGAATAGAAAGGTTGTCAAGAATTGCAATATCGGCTATCATGGCTGTTCCTAAGAAGAAAACATCTAAATCTAAGAGAGATAAACGTCGGGCTACCTGGAGACACAAAGCTGCTGTTGAAGCACAAAAAGCTCTTTCCTTGGGTAAATCTATTTTGACTGGACGTTCTACATTTGTCTATCCTACTGCTGAAGAAGAAGACGAAGAAGAATAAGAGAAAATGGGTAATGAGTAATTAGACTAGTCTAGTTACTCATTACCTTTTACCCATGACTGATGATCAAATAATCACATCAACAGTAAAGTATATATAGTCACTGATTTTTTGATTTTCAACAAAATTAATATTTCGGGGTGTCAGGGAAATAAAATTAGTCGTATTCACTACCAGAAATTAAGTTATATAGGTTTTAGCAATCTTACCCCTACACCCCTATACCCTCTACTTAAAACGGGATTATGCTAGGGAAATTTTTTCAAAAATCAAATCCAGAAAATAGCGATCGCGTCCCCCCAGGACAGCACTTAGCTACAGGCTTTCCTGTGTTAACATACGGTCAAGCACCAAACATCAATATTGAAGAATGGGAATTTCGAGTTTGGGGTTTAGCTAAACCTGTGGTGTTGAGTTTGTCAGATTTTATGAATCTACCACAGCAGGAATTCACCGCAGATTTCCATTGTGTCACCCGTTGGTCTAAATTAGATGTCAAGTGGACGGGGATTAAAGTCACAGATTTTATGAATTTAATTGAGGTAGATCCCAAAGCCACCCATATTATGGAACATTGCTATGGCGGATACACCACTAATATTGCAATGGCGGATTTTGTTAGGGAAGAAAACTTTTTCGCAGTTAAATTATTTGGTGAACCTCTCCCACACGAACACGGAGGCCCTTTGCGGTTAGTTGTACCGCATCTCTACGCTTGGAAAAGTGCGAAATGGATTAATGGTTTAGAGTTTTTAGACAAAGAAGAATTAGGTTTTTGGGAACGCAACGGCTATCATCGTCGTGGTGAACCTTGGGCGCAAGAACGTTATAGTTTTTAGGCTTAGTTGAGTAGGAATTTTCAAATAAAAACCTAAATTGGTCTTAGAGGATGTTTGAAAGTTTTACTATAATTTTTTCTAATTTTTTTGCCTCCAAAAAATTGGAGATGCAAACTTTTTCAGCCTCATATCCCCATTCTCTTGCACTTTTTTCCGAAAAATAGTCGCAAATTGCTTACTAGTAAAGAGTTTTAAAGTTATTCAACAGCCTCTAATTATCGGCAGTGGAACCAGGAAAACACCGCAGAAACGGACTACAGGATGAAGCAATAATTAACTATTGAAAGACTGGCAAAGCTGCCAACCCTCAATCAGATCATGTAATCGACTTAATCCACGCCAGAGAACTTTTACACCTGGAGAGCCATCACTTTTGCGATCTAAAAACCCACCGATTCGAGCCATCCAATTGACCACTTGAGCGAGAGTGGGTGGTGTAGTATGGGGATAAAGTTGATGATGAATAGTGGGATATAGGACTTGCCACTCATGAGTTGCTAGAACTAGTTCACAACTAGCATCAGGCTGAAAACGTGCTAAGTAAGTCAGCCACAGCAAACACCAAGCAACGATGCTGTAGGTAGCCGAAGCCATCTCAATTCTGTGGGCAGTTTCGAGTTGTAACTTCTCAATACCACAGCCACTTTTCAAAACATAGTGATAACGTTCAATCAACCAGTGATAACTATACCATCGCACATACATCTCAACATCTTCGAGACAGGTAATCTCTAAGGTAGTCAGCAGTAACCAGGTAATTGGGTCAATCTCTGGTGGTGGCTCAACTTCTGTGACTAAAATAGCTTGCAATTCCACATAACGTGAAAAGTCAGATGATTAATTCTAAACTGCTCTTTGACCTAAATATTGTCCGTCTAGTCCTTGCTTAACCCACTTTAGGCATTCATACTCTGACTTGAACAATTTGGGAGCAGCAATATTATTTAACAATTCTGGTGGGTAATGGTCGTAGAAATATCTACCATTTTCATGGAAGAGAATAATTAAATTGCGCCGATAGACATAGCGAGATTGAAAAATGTCACGTTCACTGACAAAATCTGCATTGTTATCTAAATGTTCCTTGGCGATTTCTACGATATTACTAGTGCTATTACCGTAAATCTGTGCAGGATTCTCTGATTTATGTAAGTGACTTTTACGCCCAATTTCTGACAAAAGTTTATACGAATAAATTTCGTACTGATCCGCTTTGCCAAAAACAAATGGAATGATGAGATATCCCTTATATGAAACGGAATTTTCATAGATAAGACGACTCATCTGCACCTCCTGTGATGTAGAAGCTTTAAAAGTGATCAGCTACGGTAATTTTGAACCCATGAATATGAGTTCAACCGCAGTGTTTTATGCGAACTTTTTTGTGATTTTGACAAGAGGGGTGTTACCCCCTATTAAAAAAGACGGTCAATAAGTGTTGATAAAAAAACAATTGTGATCACCATTATTACTCTTTTTGAGCTTGTCCTTAATGAAATATATTCCCAAAGTCATAAAATCATGATTTTATGAATCTTAATATATAAAAAGTGCGGGACGGGCTATAATTCCATCCCCCCAGAGTTATTTTTATACTGCTAATAAGAATATATGTATTTGTGCAGAAATCAAGGTAGAAATTCTCTAAATTCTTAGTAACAGTAGTAATTAAAAATTCAGATAAAAATACGGTTTTGTGCCAATTAGTTAGCAGCATCAAAAACCTGCTGCGCGGTTAAATTTAATTGAGGAAAGGTAGGTGATTGAATTACTGTGTTACCTTTAAACGGAGTCATTTGATATTCACCATCAACTAAATTACAAACAAAAATAGTTGGTTGTTTAGGATTACCGATAAATTTCCTAGCCCCCAAAGCAGCATAATCCGCAATCCAATATTCAGGAATACCCATTTCCTCATAATCAGCAAATTTGTTGTAGTAATCATCTCGCCAGTTAGTCGATACAACCTCAACCACCAATGGTACAGATAGAGCTTGACTGACTGTTGATTGCTTCTGAAAAAGTGGTTCGTTGCTGAGGTTATCTAAATTTAATAACAATACATCAGGTGAATAAGCAGATTCAGCACTAGGGGTTTTAACTAATGCAGTTTTAGGTATGGTGTACAGAAGATCCAAGCGATCAAACTCGACAGTTAACTTACGGGCTATAAATCCCACAACTTTTTCATGTTCTCCGTTTGGAGGAGGCATTTCAAATATTACTCCCTTATGTAGTTCGTAGCGTTTACCATCATTAGGATACCATTCGGTAAATTCATCAAATGTCAGTAATTTTGGCAAAGATTGGGTCATAATCTTATCTTTATATCAGTGTTGTCAATCCACCCTTATCTACACCAATTATTACCATAAACTCAATTGATTGGGTGGCGAGTCTAGTAGATTCCAAGGTAGGGGAGGAACAGGGACAGAATTTTGTTCTAATAGCTTTTGAAAGTGACGGGCGGTGCTAGGCGATCGCTCTTCTAGGGGACAATGAACGAAGAAGTAAATTTTCACTCCCAATTGCAACCATTGCTGAATCTGTTTTACCCATTCTTCCATAAATGGCTGATTGACTGACAAAGTGGGATGGGAAATAAATCGAATCAGACTAAAAGGTGCAGTGACGCTAAATTGTACAGGGAGTTTGGGTTTGCGTCGTTCTGAGTCTAGTTGGGGGTCGTCGTCTCCAGTATAGATGGGGCGGGAATCTAAAATCACCCTACCTACACCCAAAGTTTCTAACATTGCAGTTAGCTGACTGCTGTGAGGTTCTTGAAACCAGTCGGAATGTCTCACCTCTAATGCTAGTGGTGATTCTTGGCGTGGCCAAGCTGCTAAAAACTTAGCTAAATCGTTGATTAATGTGGGGGGATAACTGGGAGGTAATTGGGCGAAAATAGGGCCAAGATGCTGACCTAAAGGGCGCATTCCGGCTAAAAACTCTAAAGCAGCCGGAATATAGGGTTCTAGCAACCCTTTATGGGTAATTTCTCGTGGTAACTTCAAACAAAACTCAAAACCTGGGGGAGTTTGTGTCGCCCATCTGCTAACAGTTTCCGCATTGGGTATAGCGTAGAAAGTTGTGTTACCTTCTACTGTGGTAAAACGACGACTGTAAAGATGGAGAAAATCCGCAGCACGGGTTTTTGGAGGGAAAAGTTCTCCTACCCAACCTTTATACGACCAAACAGCACAACCAATCAGGAAATTCACGAGCTAGAACAAAAATAACTTCTGAAATATTTTCAGTGTTTCCCCCTAATTGTAACGTGAGTTTCCAACGGAGGCGCACCTGCGGGTAGACTTAAGCATTGCGTTAGCGTACCACTCTGTGGAAGCAAGCTACGCGTAGCGTCTCGTAGAGAAGCGGGACGTTAGTCCATTGCGAATTGGTTTTATGGGTGTAGTCAATCTAAAATCCAAAATCTAAAATTGATTGATCCAGACGCTGTTCTAGTAAATCTAATAAACCATCAACATCCTGACCAACTTGCTCAAAACAAACTGGTGGTGCTGGTTCTGGTGTAAACTGAATTAACTTAATTTCGCCCTTCCCAATTCCAATCATTAAAACTTCAACTTCCGGCTGATGATGCTCAATAATTCCTAAAATTTCTTGCAGCCGATTTTCCACATTCATATTTAATTTTTCCACTGCATCTTGGGGACAATAAACAAAATGTGGTGTCGGTTGTAAATCAATCCCAATCGTACCTTGAGTATCACCATTTGCTAACCACAAACCCCAAGCCAAAGCCGCCAATTCCTGCTGATTTTCCTTCACAAATCTATCCAACTGACCACGCCAAAGATTTTCCCTAGATTCCGATTGATTATTGCCAAACATCATATTAATTCGTTATTCTCTCTGCGCCTCTGTTGTCTCTGCGTGAGCCTGAGCAAATTTGTATCACTACTGTTTCATTATCCACTGCCGAGGTCGCGAAAGCTCACATCAAAATTGGCACTTCGCAATATTAGGGGAGGGAAAGCCGCAGCAAGGGCGATCGCTTTCATGTTACTTTGGCGGTAAAGTAGCCATCCCAACTACCAAGGTAGCCCACACAAAAAACGCCCCGTAAATGACTACAATAGTTGTGGTTACTTGGATAATATCATGCTCAAGTTGGTTAACATCATCACTCAAGATAGACATTAAACCCCCTGTACAGCCTTTGTCAAAATCAGCTAACTCCAAACTCTGTAGGTGTTTATATGCCTCCAACCGTAAGTTATGCTAGATATTCTGTGCCAAGTTACACCAGAGCAAATTATTGTGACCCTCAAAAAATGACTCTTCTATCCAGGTAGTCACCGTGAGCAGCTAAATCATGGAAAATTGCCCCCAAATATCTTTAATCCCTAACTAAGCAATGATAGAATCCTGCTGCTTAAGTACCACACTAATTTCCACTAGCAAAGTCAAGCCGCAAATTTGATTTCCAACCAAACAAACTGTCGCTAACAAAATTGGTTGACGATATTAGTGTCCACAATTCAACAGGCGTTAAATAAGGATGTACACGAGAAACTGTGCCAGCGAGACGCTTCTCTACGAGAGGCTGCGCCAATGGGTTCACGATGTATCCTGTAGGGAAAGGGTTTCCCTAGGTGAAGCGACTGCGGGGGAACAGGGAACAGATAGAGGTTGTTTACTTCCTCAACTACTGGAGGGTTTGAAACCGCGTCTCTTAAACAGATGGTGTTGGATGGGGACTGCTAGCCCATCTAACTCTTTGAGTATCCCCTGTTACCCGTGAATCACCTACCCTGACTAAGTGCTGAGTTAGGAATTGTGAGTTAGGAGTGAGAAGTATTTACTATAACTAAAAGTTAATAGCGTAGATAACTATATAGGTAAGTTGTCGTCAAGAAATTGAGTTATGGAATGGAGAGACTACCGGTATTTTTCAGCCTCACCTCATCAATACACCACAAAAACCCACTCACCTATAATAAATTTACTCAACACAGGCTAAAATCCCCGCTAACAGCACTCATAAGGAGAGAGAACCTTGAAAAATCAACAATTAGGTAATTGGCAAACCACTGTTTTGGGGATATTGTTAGCTATCCTTGTGATTGTTGGATTAAATTCTTTTATTATTATCAACCCAGGACAAGCAGGAGTCATTAGCATATTAGGGAAAGCCAGAGACGGTGCTTTAATTGAAGGTATTCACGTAAAACCACCTTTTATTTCAGTAATTGATGTGTATGATTTAACGGTACAGAAATTCGAGGTTCCCGCCGAAAGTTCTACTAAAGATTTGCAGAATTTAACTGCAAGGTTTGCGATTAACTTTCGTTTAGATCCTATCCAGGTAGTAGAAGTGAGAAGAAAGCAAGGAACATTAGAGAATATTGTCTCGAAAATTATTGCTCCCCAAACACAGGAAGCATTTAAAATTGCGGCAGCGAAAAGAACAGTAGAAGAAGCGATTACTAAGCGTAGTGAACTCAAAGAAGACTTTGATAATGCACTAGGCGATCGCCTGGATAAATATGGAATAATAGTATTAGATACTAGCGTCATTGATCTCACCTTCTCTCCTGAATTTGCTAAAGCCGTAGAAGAAAAACAAATTGCCGAGCAACGCGCCCAAAGAGCTGTCTATGTTGCTAGAGAAGCAGAACAAGAAGCGCAAGCAGAAATTAATCGCGCCAAAGGTAAAGCCGAAGCTCAAAGACTCTTGGCGGAAACCCTCAAAGCCCAAGGTGGACAATTAGTGCTACAAAAAGAAGCAATTGAAGCCTGGAAAACTGGCGGCGCACAGATGCCTAAAGTCTTAGTCATGGGTAGTGAATCCCAAGGGAATTTTCCCTTTATTTTTAACCTGGGTAATACCCAAAACTGACTATAATTTGCCTAATCACACACAACAAGATTTTCCCAACCATGAAACAATATATGCCAATGCCCAATCACCCCAACCTGACAACTACAGAAGCCAAAAAAATTCTCAACAAATTTAACTGTTTAGACATTGCCCCTATTCTCAAACCATCGGAGAAAGAATTAGTGCGTCAAGCATTAATTTTATTCACTAAACTTTCCGACTATCAAATCCTAGGAATTTGTGCGGACACAGCCGCCGAAGCCCTACTAGCTATGAGAACCTATTCCCATGCTTTGGGTTATGAAGTACCCATCGACTTACCAGTAGTAGAAGGGCCAGTCTATATCAAATTGAATGGCAAAAATGGCTTATGTTACCTCGATTCCTATGTAGGACATCATCGGGGTGTATTAGTTTCCTGCCAATCTCATAAAGAAGGAGGCATCAACGAAATGTATGGGCATCTACCACTTGATTTATTTGTCGAAAACTAGGCAGAATTTTGAGGTACATTGTGATTAAAATTAATGTACCTCATAGATAAATCTTGGAACTTCCCCAATCTCTCAGATTTCTCTTTAGTGCATCTCCAAAAGTGAGCTTTATGCCCCACCTATCAGTTCATCAGTGGCTTTTAAAATTCTATGAGCATCATCACCCTACAATCAGTTAAAAAAGACTTTGGAATCAAAGAGATTTTAAAAGATGCCAGCTTTAGTATAGATGTCACTGACAAAGTGGGTTTAATTGGCACCAATGGTTCTGGTAAATCAACCCTATTAAAAATGATCGCCGGATTAGAACCAATCGATAGCGGTCAAATTACTTGCAGCTCCAGTTCTAACATCATCTACCTACCCCAACAGCCAGATTTAGATGAAAATCGCACAGTTTTAGAGCAAATTTTTGCTGATAGTGGCGAACAAATGGCTTTGGTCAAAGAATATGAAGAAATTTCGGATAAATTAGCTCACTACCCAGAAGATAGTCAATTAATGTCCCGCTTGTCTGTGGTGATGCAGCGCATGGACGCAACTGGCGCGTGGGAATTAGAAACCAATGCCAAAATCATCCTCAGTAAGTTAGGAATTGTTGACTTTGATGCACCCATAGGGACTTTATCTGGAGGCTACCGTAAACGCATCGCCTTAGCCACAGCCTTACTCGCTAACCCCGATGTTTTGCTGATGGATGAGCCAACCAACCATCTCGATGCTCTATCTGTAGAATGGTTACAAAGTTATCTGAATCGTTTTCGTGGTGCATTGTTCTTAATCACCCACGATCGCTATTTTTTAGATCAAGTCACCAATCGGATTATTGAAATTGACCGGGGTGACATTTACACCTACTCAGGTAACTACTCATACTACCTTGAAAAGAAAGCCCTAGCGGAAGAATCAGCCCAAAGTAGCCAACGTAAGCACCAAGGCGTATTAAGAAGGGAACTAGAATGGTTAAAACGGGGGCCAAAAGCCCGTAGCACCAAACAAAAAGCCAGAATTCAACGCGTCCAAGCCATGCGCGAAACCGAGTTTAAACAAACTCAGGGTAAAGTCGATATCTCCACAGTCAGCCGCCGCATTGGCAAAAAAGTCATTGAACTCAGTAACATTAGCAAATCCTACAACGAACGTACCCTAATTCAGAACTTTACCTACGAATTTAGTCCTGAAGACCGAGTGGGGATCATCGGTGGGAACGGTGCAGGTAAATCCACATTAATGAATATCATTACCGGCAGAGTAGAGCCAGATGCAGGGGATGTAGAAATTGGTTCTACCATTCATATCGGTTATTTCGACCAGCATTCTGAAGCATTACTCACTGCCTTAGATGAAAATCAGCGCGTGATTGATTACATTAAAGAAGAAGGGGAATTTGTCAAAATCGCCGACGGTACAAAAATTACGGCTTCCCAGATGCTAGAAAGATTTCTGTTTCCGGGAAATCAACAGTACGCCCCCATTTATAAACTCTCTGGCGGTGAGAAGCGGCGGTTATTTCTGTTGCGAATTCTGATTAGCGCGCCGAATGTGTTGATTTTAGATGAACCAACCAATGATCTAGACGTGCAAACCCTCGCCGTATTAGAAGACTACCTAGAAGACTTTAACGGTTGTGTCATAGTAGTTTCTCACGATCGCTACTTTTTAGACCGCACCGTTGATACAATATTCGCACTAGAAGAAAGCGGTAGCCTGCGACAATATCCAGGCAATTACTCAGTGTATCTTGACTACAAGAAAGCTGAAGAAGCACAACAAAACACCGCCAACACTAAAGAAAAAACAAAAAATTCTGAAGAATCAAAAGTTACATCGCAAACTAGGAATGTAGACAATAAAAAGAAACGTAGGTTATCTAATTGGGAAAAACGGGAATTTGAGCAGCTAGAAACTAAAATTGCTCAATTAGAGGAGGAAAAAGCCCAAACTGAGCAAGCACTAGCAACAGTCACTCCCGGTAACTACACCAAAGTCCAGCAACTCTACGAACAAGTAGAATCGCTCAAACAAGCAATTGATATCGCCACCAATCGCTGGTTAGAATTAGCTGAGATCGAGTCATTGGAGAACGGGTGAGAGCAAATGAACGCTCTAAGGCAAAATTTACTACCAATCTTGGCATTAACAGATACACAGACTGAGCAAATTTGTCAAGTTAACCGTGATTTGAGCATGGAGCGTCAACATGAGGAGAAAGTGAAGCAGACAGGAAGTAGGAGGAAAGGGAGCAGGGCGCAGGGAGCAGGGGGAAGCCCAGAAACAGCAAGTTGTCTGGCTATACAGGAGAATTGTTTCCTCATCTTCACTCCCCACTAATAGCAGGAGAAGGGTTACAGATGGAAAAGCCTCTGTTTGTAAGGGTTTTATCAGTTCCCTGATGTTTTCATCTCATGGGCTACAGCTATCACAAATTAGATAGTGTATGCTTTCCCTCTGCACCCTGCCCCCTGCCCCCCCCTGCCTCCCTGGGAGAGAGAAACTAATTCTTTAAAAATTCTGCAACTTAGTTTACCAAAAGTTTGCCGTAGTTATGAAAGTCAGATGTTACCCTTTGTCTGAGTGGGGGATTTGACTGGGTTCTCATGTTAGTGTTGTTCATCTGGCTATAGATAACTTTAGCCGTGCATCCGATAGTTAGATATAGTGCCAACTAATGATCATGATCAATCATCATACTCAAGACCTCCGCTCGAATGCTATTCACTTTCTAGAGCAGACTCCGCCACAACGTCTACAAATTCTTCAAGAATTAGGTTTAGGACGCTACCAGTTTTTGACGAAAATTCGACTCAATGATGCCAACATCAATTGTGTGATGGAATTTTTGCAAAATCCTCGTCAAGTCAAATTCCCTAACTTATCTGGGGCTGATTTATCGGGTTTGATTTTAAATGAAGTGAATTTAATTCGGGCGAATTTAACAGGGGCAAATCTACAAGGCAGCAGCTTATTAAATGCTGACCTAATTTTCGTGAATTTTACCAACGCTGATCTGCGAAAAGCTGATCTTAGAGGTGCAGCACTCAATGAAACTATCTGGATAGATACCTTAGTAGAAGAGTGTCAACTCGGTTTAGGTAATGGCTTAAATAAGCAGCAACGTAAAGATTTACAACTGCGGGGAGCTAGGTTTAATTATTTGGCAGATGATAATTAGAATCTCAAAATTATCAGGTTGCTAGGTTAAAACTGGCTGGGAAAAGTCAATGATTAATTCCATCAAACTCCCCTGCAAACTCATGTTATTGGGTGCAGGAGAACTCGGCAAAGAATTTGTAATTGCAGCCCAAAGACTGGGCAATTATGTAATAGCAGTTGACCGCTATGCTAATGCACCCGCTATGCAGGTGGCTGACTGTTTTGAGGTCATATCAATGCTGAGTGCTGATGATTTAGAAGCTGTAGTCACTC